>JBJMVW010000098.1:0-1630 GCA_045810465.1 Massilia sp.
ACGGTCCTGATCTACGACCAGACCTGCGCCGCCGAAAAGCGCCGCCGCCGCAAGAAGGGCGAATTCCCCGACCCGGACAAGCGCATGGTCATCAACGAAGCCGTGTGCGAAGGCTGCGGCGACTGTGGCATCGTGTCGAACTGCGTCTCGATCCTGCCGAAGGAAACCGAATTCGGGCGCAAGCGCGCGATCGACCAGTCGGCGTGCAACAAGGACTACTCGTGCGCCAAAGGCTTCTGCCCGAGCTTCGTCACGGTCGAAGGCGGCACGCTGAAGAAGAGCAAAGCCGGCGTATCGAAAGACGGCGCCGATGACGGCTGGGGCGCGCTGCCGGCGCCAAGCCTGCCTGGCGTCGAGGTCCCTTACAACATCCTCATCAACGGCATCGGCGGTACCGGCGTGATCACCGTCGGCGCCCTGATGGGCATGGCCGCCCACCTCGAAGGCAAGGGCGCCTCGGTGCTCGACATGACCGGCATGAGCCAGAAAAATGGCTCGGTCACCTCGCACGTGAAGATCGCTGCCAGCCCGGCGCGCCTGCGCGCCCAGCGCATCGCCACCGGCGAAGCCGACCTGGTGCTCGGCTGCGACATGCTGACCGCCGGCGCCGCCGACGCGATCTCCAAAATGCGCCCGGGCCGTACCAGCGCCATCGTCAACCTGCACGAACAGCCGCCCGGCACCTTCGCCCAGGACGCCGACTGGCAGTACCCGGCCGAACAGGTGCGCGCGCTGATCGTCGAAGCCGTCGGCGACGACAGCAAAGCCGACTTCCTCGATGCGACCAAACTGGCCACCGCGCTGATGGGCGACTCGATCGCCGCCAACCTGTTCATGCTCGGCTACGCGTGGCAGAAGGGCCGCATTCCGCTGTCGGAAGCGGCCCTGCTGCGCGCGATCGACTTGAATGGCGTGGCGGTCGCCTCGAACAAGAAGAGCTTCCTGTGGGGCCGCCGCGCCGCGCTCGACCTTAAGCGCGTCGAACAGACCGCGCTGCCGGGTCAGGCGATCGTGGTGCAGATGCCGCAGTCGCTCGACACCATCGTCAAGAAGCGCGTCGACTTCCTGGCCGGCTACCAGGACAGCGCCTACGCCGCCGTCTACCAGGACCTGGTCGCGCGTGTGCGCGCGGCCGAAACCGCGCAAGGCCTCGGCAACAAGCTGTCGACCGCGGTCGCGAAGTACTACTTCAAGCTGATGGCCTACAAGGACGAGTACGAAGTGGCGCGCCTGTACACCGACGGCCGCTTCGTCGAGCAGCTCAAGAGCCAGTTCGAAGGCGACTTCAAGCTCAAGTTCAACCTGGCGCCGCCGTTGTTCGCCAAGAAGGACGCCAAAGGCCACCTGGTGAAGGCCGAATTCGGCTCGTGGATGTGGACCGCCTTCCGCCTGCTGGCCAAATTCAAGGGCTTGCGCGGTGGCGCATTCGACATCTTTGGCTACACTGAAGAGCGCAAGATGGAGCGCGCCCTGATCGCCGAGTACCGCCAGATGATCGAAGCGCTTCTGCCTGCTCTTTCCACAGAGAACTATATCAATGCGGTCGTGTTGGCCAGCCTGCCCGAGCAGGTCCGCGGCTTTGGGCACGTGAAGGAAAAGGCGGTAGCCGCGTTCCGCGCGAAAAAGGCCG
>JBJMVW010000099.1:0-4437 GCA_045810465.1 Massilia sp.
CGATGCCGGCATCCATCAGCACCTGCGCGAAGGCCTTGATGCGCGGGTTCCTGGAACGGGTCAGGCCCGATTCCGGGAACGGATTGAACGGAATCAGGTTGAACTTGCACGACACGCCGACTTGCGGGTCGTTGACCAGCGCCACCAGTTCGCGGGCGTGCTCGTCGCTGTCGTTGAAGCCGTCCAGCATGCAGTATTCAAACGTGACGAAGTCGCGCGGCGCGAATTCGAGGTAGCGCTTGCACGCGGCCAGCAGCTCGCGCAGCGGGTATTTCTTGTTCAGCGGCACCAGCATGTCGCGCAGCGGGTCGTTCGACGCGTGCAGCGACACCGCCAGCGCCACCGGGCATTCCTGCGACAGCTTGTCCATCATCGGCACCACGCCCGAGGTCGACAAGGTCACGCGGCGGCGCGACAGGCCGTAGGCGTTATCGTCGAGCATCAGCTTGAGCGCGGTGACGGTCGGCTCGAAGTTCAGCAGCGGCTCGCCCATGCCCATCATCACCACGTTGGTGATCTGGCGCTCGCCTTTGGGACCGGGCTCGATGCCCTTGGTCTTGCGCAGCTCGAACTCGGCCATCCACAGCTGGCCGATGATTTCCGCCACGGTCAGGTTGCGGTTGAAGCCTTGCTTGCCGGTCGAGCAGAAACGGCAGTTGACGGCGCAGCCGGCCTGGGTCGAGATGCACAGCGTGCCGCGAGTTTCTTCCGGGATGAACACGGTTTCGACCGCGTTGCCGTCGCCGACGTCGACCAGCCACTTGCGGGTGCCGTCGCTCGAGGTGTGGTCGCTGATGATGCCCGGCGCACGCACTTCGGCGCGCGTCCTGAGCTTTTCGCGCAGCGACTTGGCGAGGTCGGTCATGCTGTCGAAATCGCTGGCCCCGAACTGGTGGATCCAGCGTTGCAGCTGTTTGGCGCGAAATGGCTTCTCCCCCAATTCGGCGCAGTAAGCGACGAGTCGCGCGGGATCGAAGTCCAGCAAGTTGGTGAGAGTTGCCATGATTATTCCTGAGTCTTTCGAAAAATCCCGCCCACCGGGCCGGGACGGCATGGGCAAGCGGGTTACAGCGTTGTCAGCTAAATTAACGCGAGTAGACGTTCAGTGCCGGGAAGAAGTAAGCGATTTCCACGGCAGCAGTTTCAGCGGCGTCCGAACCGTGCACGGCGTTGGCGTCGATCGAATCGGCGAAGTCGGCGCGGATGGTGCCCTTGTCGGCCTTCTTCGGATCGGTTGCACCCATCAGGTCGCGGTTCTTGGCGATTGCGCCTTCGCCTTCCAGCGCTTGCACCATGACCGGGCCCGAGATCATGAAGTCAACCAGGTCCTTGAAGAACGGACGGGCAGCGTGAACGGCGTAGAAACCTTCCGCTTCGGCACGCGACAGTTGCACCATGCGCGCAGCGATCACCTTCAGGCCAGCGCCTTCGAAGCGGCTGTAGATTTGGCCGATCACGTTTTTTGCAACTGCATCTGGTTTGATGATCGACAGGGTGCGTTCGATTGCCATGTAAAAACTCCAATAAAAAGAAAGGTTTAAATCGAGAAGTTAGGAACTCAATCAACCTTTGATTTTACCATATATCCCCCACATAACCGATATTGCAGCTATGCCACTCAAAGTGATACAGTGGCGCTCGTAAATATCTGCCTGGGGCCCTGCGCGTGACCTCGGCAGGTGCTATCCTTGACTCACGCTTGCACATCAAAGACGAACCGGAGGCTTTATGATCCCTAGCATGCAACATACTTACGATGTAGCATCAGCCCAGGCCACGCGGCACAAGGTGCTGCGCAATACGTACTGGCTGCTGGCGCTGTCCATGATCCCTACCGTGCTCGGCGCCTACATTGGCGTGACGACGCAATTGCCGGGCCTGCGCGGCGGCTTCGGCTTCCTGATCTTCATGGCGATCGCTTTCGGCTTCATCTTCGCGATCGAAAAGACCAAGAATTCGGGCCTCGGCGTCGCCGTGCTGCTCGGCTTTACCTTCTTCATCGGCCTGATGATGACGCCGCTGCTGCGCCACACCCTCGGCTATTCGAACGGCGGCAGCCTGATCATGACCTCGTTCGGCGGTACCGCCTGCGTGTTCGCGGTGATGGCGAGTATCGCGACCGTTTCCAAGCGCGACTTTTCGGGCATGGGCAGCTGGCTGTTCGCCGGCGTGATCGTGCTGATCCTGGCGTCGTTTGCCAACATCTTCCTCGGCCTGACCATGCTGCAGGTGGTGATTTCGGTGCTGGCGATCGGCATCTTCTCCGCCTACATCCTGTTCGACGTGCAGCGTATCGTCAACGGCGGCGAAACCAACTACATCACCGCCACGCTGTCGATCTACCTCGATGTCGTCAACATCTTCCAGGCCCTGCTCCAGCTGCTGGGCTTGACGGCCGGCAGCCGCGACTGATACTGCCGAGATTTAAGGCAATCGAAATACCGGCCCGCGTGGCCGGTATTTTTTTGGCTATGCCCGTCGTTCCCGCGCACGCGGGAACCCATGCTGAACGTATGGAGCCAGCTCAGTATGGATTCCCGCCTCCGCGGGAATGACGTGCTAACGGGCGTCTATTTACCGGGGTAACTCGAACACGGCGATCGACTCGACGTGCGAGGTGTGCGGGAACATGTTGACCACGCCCGCCTTGCGCAGCACGTAACCGGCGCGGTGGATGAGGATGCCGGCGTCGCGCGCCAGCGTCGACGGGCTGCACGACACGTACACGATGCGGCGCGGAAGCATGTCGGGATGGGTCTCGCGCAGCTCGGCCAGCGCCGCCGCCAGCGCCATCGCGCCGTCGCGCGGCGGGTCGACCAGCATGCGGTCGAACTTGCCCAGCGCCACAAGGTGGCCCTTCGTTACCTCGAACAGGTTGCGCGTCGAGAACGAAGTCTTTTCCGACAGGCCGTTGGCCCTGGCGTTCTCCAGCGCACGGGTGGTCAGCGCGGTGCTGCCCTCGATGCCGACCACTTCGCGCGCCCGCGTTGCGAGCGGCAAAGTGAAGTTGCCGAGGCCGCAGAACAGGTCGGCCACGCGCTCGCCCGGCTGCACGTCGAGCAGGCGCAGCGCGGTCGACACCAGCACCCGGTTGATCTGGTGGTTGACCTGGGTGAAGTCGGTCGGCTTGAACGGCATCCTGATGCCGAATTCCGGCAGCGTGTAGTACAGCTCGGGGCCGAGCGGATAGAACGGCGCCGCCGAGTCCGGCCCTTTGGGCTGCAGCCACCACTGGATGCCCCACTGGTCGGCAAAGGCCTTGACCAGCTTTTCGTCGGCTGCGTTGAGCGGCGCCATGATGCGCAGCACCAGTGCGGTCACTTCCTCGCCGACCGCCACCTCGATTTGCGGCATCTGGGCGTAGATCGACAGCGACCGGACCAGTTCGCGCAGCGGCACCAGCATGCGCGCGATATGCGGCGGCAGGATCTTGCAGTCCTTCATGTCGGCGACGAAGGACGAGCTGCGCTCGTGGAAGCCGACCAGCACGGTCTCCTTCTTGGGCACGTAGCGCACCGACAGCCGCGCGCGGTAGCGGTAGCCCCAGGTCGGCCCTTGCATCGGACGCATGATGGTCTCGGCCTTGACCTTGCCGATGTGCCACAAGTTATCTTCGAGCACGCGCTGCTTGATCGCGACCTGGGCCGACGGCTCCAGGTGCTGCATCGAGCAGCCGCCGCAATGGTCGAAGTGCTGGCATTTGGGCTCGACGCGCATCGCCGATGCGCGTTGCAGGGTGACCATGCGGCCCGATTCCCAGTTCTTCTTCTTGCGCAGGGTTTCGAAGCTGACCCGTTCGCCCGGCAGCGCGCCCTCGACGAAGATCACCTTGCCAGGCGTGCCGTCCTCGTTCTCCAGGTGGCCGACGCCGCGGGCGTCCATGTCGAGCGATTTGATGTCGATGAAAGTTTCTTGCATGGTGATGAAGAAGTTGGGAACAACGCCCGGCCACTACAACGTCGTTCCCGCGCAGGCGGGAACCCCAGTTTGCGTGCATAACGGCTGCGAATGCGGCAGCGGGAACGCTAAGAACTTGGGTTCCCGCCGGGCTGCCGCCGAGGCCGGGAACGACGTGGTGGGCCAGGTATTCGTAAAGAAAAACGGGCCGAATCGGCCCGGGCGCATCATAGCAAGGAATCGCGGACGACGCCACGGGCGGCCATGGCCCGTTTGAGCTTGACCAGTGCTTCCTGCTGGATCTGGCGCACGCGCTCGCGCGTGACGCCCATCTCCTCGGCCAGGGTCTCGAGCGTGGCCGGGTCGTCGTTGTCGAGGCCGAAGCGGCGCATGATGACCAGCCGCTGCTTGTCCGGCAGCTTGGTCAGCCAGTCGCGCACCAGCGCCGTCATTTCGTGGTGCTCGGCGCGCGCGTCCGGGCTGTCGTCGGCTTCGCCCGGCAGCATGTCCATCAGGCTCGACTGCGGATCGTTGTCGAGC
>JBJMVW010000100.1:0-16747 GCA_045810465.1 Massilia sp.
GCCGCCTGAAGGCTCAGCCCTTCAGTTCCTCGATCAGGTCGACGTATTGCTGCATCGCGTCGTCCGGCGAAATGCCTTTCAGGCGCTCCCAGGCGTCGTACTTGGCGCGGCCGACCATGTCGGTGAAGCCCGGGCGCTCGCCGGTCACGTCGCCTGCCGAGCCCTGCTTGAACAGCGCGTAAATCTTCAGCAAGGTCATGTTGTCTGGACGCTCGGGCAGATTCTTCGAATCGGCCTGGGCCTGGATGAACTGGTCTTGCAAGCTCATGAATACTCCTGTGGGTGGTTGCTGATTGCTTGGCATTGCCGATTCGGCAAGGCCACGAATCTTAGCGCACCGGCAGGGTAAAACCGGGCGATTCACGACTACTTTAGAGGGGATGCTCAATGTTGGGGGCTGCCCACCCTACGGGTTACTTCTCTTGCTTGTCGTCGCCGCGGAACGGCGCGCTGGCCACATGGACCACGCCCTTGCCAACCGCAACCCCGGCCCCGACCGCGGTCGAAGCGACCGTCATGCCCGCGCCAACCACGGTGCTGCCGACCGCGATCGCGGTGCAGCCGCCCAGCGCCGGCAGCAGCGCGGCGGCCAGCAGCAGGCGGGTGGAAATGCGCGGCATGTTATACCGCGAGCAGTTCGACGTCGAAAATCAGGGTCGCGTTCGGCGGGATCACGCCGCCCGCGCCGCGCGCGCCGTAGCCGAGGTCGGCCGGGATGACCAGCCGGCGCGCACCGCCGACCTTCATGCCCTGCACGCCTTCGTCCCAGCCGCGGATCACGTGGCCGGCGCCCAGCGAGAACTGGAACGGGTCGTTGCGGTCCTTGCTCGAATCGAACTTGGCGCCGGGGGTGCCGTCGTCGTTGCGCAGCCAGCCGGTGTAATGGACCGTCACGTGCTGGCCGGCCTTCGCCTCGGCGCCGTTGCCGACAACGGTGTCTTCGTACTGCAGGCCGGAATTCGTGGTGGTGATCGACATTGGTAGTCCTTTTGTTCAGGTGAGCGGATGATTGTAGTCGATGGCCTGTCAATGCGCTATTGACGCTTTTTCCACTGTGTTGCGGCGGCGCGGCAAATATGCGTTGGGACAGGGTCTTGTGCGACATTTTCCACGTAGAATATGAGTTTTATTCCTTCGGGCAACATACCTTCCCATGCTGCGCAGTTTTCGTAAGCTCATTTTTTCCGGCCTCTGCCTGATGGCGGCGATGCCTGCGGTCCACGCGAACGTCGTCGTGGTGCTCAATTCGCGCGACGCGACGATCCAGTTGCTCGACCAGGCCACGTTCGCCGACCACGGCACCGTGTCAGTCGGCAAGGAGCCGCACCACCTGATGGCGACCCCGGACAACAAGTCGCTGATCGTCGCCAGCTCGGTCGGAAACGAGCTGATCTTCCTGGATCCGATCACCGGGCAGATCCAGCGCAAGCTGAAGGACGTGCTTGACCCCTACCAGATCGCCTTTTCGCCGGACCAGAAATGGTTCGTGTCGGCCTCGCTGCGGCTGGACCGGGTCGACCTGTATAAATACGACGGCGCCAACCTGGCGCTGTTCAAGCGCATTCCGCTGCCGCGCCTGCCCAGCCACATCGCCTTCAACGCCGCCAGCACGCTGGCCTTCGTGACCCAGCAGGGCAGCGACCAGGTCAGCGCGATCGACCTGGCGACGGCGACGGTCAAGTGGACCATCCCGGTCGGCAAACTCCCGGCCGGCATCACCATGACCGCGGACGACAAGTACCTGATGGTCGGGATCATGGGCAGCGACTACGTCGAGGTGATCGACTGGCGCACCCACCAGACCGTCAAGCGCATCAAGGCCGGCGAGGGCGCCCACAACTTCCGCGCGTTTGGCGACAAGCGCCACCTGTTCGTGTCGAACCGGGTGCAGAACTCGATCAACATCATCGACACCAAGACGCTGGAAAACGTGGGCATGATCCCGGTGCCGGGCGGTCCGGACTGCATGGAGCTCTCGAGCGACGGCAAGACCCTGTGGGCCACGCTACGCTGGATCAAGAAGGTCGCGGTGATCGACGTCGCGTCGCGCAAGGTGGTCAGGATGATCCCGGTCGGCCGTTCGCCGCACGGCGTGTTCTTCGCCAACGCTGCGCCGAGGAACTGATGCGCGCGCGGCGTGCATGCGCCGCCGCGGCACTGCTGCTGGCGGCATCGACACAGGCGGCGCCCGCCGCCGACGGCGCGGCTTGCCGCGGCACCGTCTACCTCACCTTCGACACCGGCAGCCAGTCCCAGGCCGAATTCATCGCCAACACGCTGAACAAGTACAAGGCCAGGGCCACCTTCTTCCTCGCGAACGAAAAGACGGTGCGCGGCGACTGGTCGCTCGACCCGTCGTGGGCCGGCTTCTGGAAGGCGCGCGCGGCCGAGGGACACGCGTTCGGAACCCACACCTTCGACCACGTCTACTGGCAGCGCGACGCAGTCGGCGGCAAGGTCGTGATCAAGCCGCAGTTTGGCGCCCACGCCGGGCAAAAGCTGAGCTGGACCGCGGGCCAGTACTGCGATGAGCTGCGCCGGGTCGACCAGCGTTTCGTCGAACTCACCGGGCGCCACCTCGACCCGTACTTCCGCGCGCCGGGTGGGCATACCTCGCCCAACGTGCTGGCGGCCGCGAGGTCGTGCGGCTACGCCCACGTCGGCTGGGCCAAGGCCGGCTTTTCGGGCGACGAAACCTCGAGCGAGGCATACCCGAATGCGGTACTGCTCAAGCGCGCGCTCGACAACCTGAAGGATGGCGACATCTTCATGGCGCACCTGGGCATCTGGTCGCGCAAGGACCCGTGGGCGCCGGCGGTGCTTGACCCGCTGCTTGCCGGTCTCAAGCAAAAAGGCTTCTGCTTCGCTACACTGCGCGATCATCCGGATTACTCCATACCTGCAAAATGATTCAGCATTTCCTCGATTGGTTCGGCGTCGCCCAGGGCTGGCTGTTCGAAACCGTGGTCGAACCGATCATGTTCCACACCGGCCTCGGGGCCTACACCGAAGACGCCTTCGAAGGCACCGAGTGGTTCCTGACCGGCCTGTGCGAGCTGGCCGCGCTGTTCCTGGTGCTGCGCCCGCTCGAGGCGCTGATACCCGCCCAGAAGATGGGCAGCAGCTACGCGCGCTGGAACGATTTCATCTACACCCTGATCCACCGCCTCGGCCTGTTCTCGGTTGCCGTGTTCTTCACCCTCGACCCGGTGATCGACCAGTTCGCCGGTCTGCTGCGCCTCGAGGGCGTGCACCCGTTTAATTTGGAGGCGCTGCTGCCGGCAATGAGCCCGGCCGCCAGCTTCGTGCTGTACCTGGTGGTGCTCGACTTCTTCGAGTACTGGTTCCACCGCGCCGAGCACCAGTTCAACTGGTGGTGGGCCCTGCACAGCCTGCACCACAGCCAGCGCGACATGAACCTGTGGACCGACAACCGCAACCACCTGCTCGACGACCTCCTGAAGGATATCTACCTGGCCCTGATCGCGCTCGCGATCGGCGTCGCGCCGGCCCAGTACGTGCTGCTGGTGTCGGTGTCGCGCGCGCTGCAAAGCCTGCAGCACGCGAACGTGCGGCTGCATTTCGGCTGGCTCGGCGAGCGCCTGCTGGTGTCGCCGCGCTTCCACCGCCACCATCACGCAATCGGCATCGGGCATGAGTCGAAGGGCGAGGGCACACTGGGCGGCTGCAATTTCGCCACCTTGCTGCCGTTGTGGGACATCCTGTTTCGCACCGCGCACTTCGCGCCCGGCTTCGTCGCCACCGGCGTGCGCGACCAGCTGGCGCGGATCGGCAAGGACGGCGTGGCGCGGCGGGGGCGCGACTACGGGCGCGGCTTCTGGCGCCAGCAGTGGCTCGGCCTGGTGCGGATGGTCGAATACGGGCGCGGGAAGGCCAGCTGATGAACCCCGTCCTCATCGCCTACGGCCGCGCGCTGCGCTCGCAATTCTCGGGCCGCATGCTGCTGCTGTCGGTGGTGCCGGTGCTGCTGTCGGTGGCGTTGTGGGGCGGCCTGCTGTGGCTTGGCCTGCAGCCGCTGCTCGACTGGCTGCAGGCGGTGTTCACCGACTACGGCGGCTTCAAGGCCAGCGGCAGCGTGCTCGCGATGCTGGGACTGGGCGTGCTCAAGGCGATGGCGGTGCCGCTGGTGGCGATGCTGCTGCTCCTGCCGCTGATGATCGCGACCTCGCTGCTGTTCATCGGCGTGGCCGCGATGCCGGCGATTGCGCGCCACGTCGGCCGGCGCCAGTTCCCCGAACTCGAACAGAAGCACGGCGGCAGCCTGCTCGGCAGCCTTGGCGTCAACCTGTGGGCGACCCTGGTGTTTGCGGTGCTGTGGCTGGTGACGCTGCCGCTGTACGCCTTTCCTCCGCTGGCGGTGCTGGCGCAGGCCTTGCTGTGGGGCTGGCTGACCGCGCGCGTGATGAGCTACGACGCGCTGGCCGACTACGCCAGTGTCGACGAGCGGCGCGAACTGGCGCACACGCATCGCGGGCGGCTGCTGGCGATCGGCGCGGTGTCCGGCCTGGCCGGGGCGCTGCCCGGCATCGCGTGGATCGGTGGCGCGCTGATCTCGTTCGTACTGTTCCCGTTCCTGGCCGTGCTGTCGCTCTGGCTGTACGTGGTCATCTTCATTTTTACCGGCCTGTGGTTCCAGTACTACTGCCTGCAGGCGCTGGAAGACCTGCGGCGGGCGAAATAAAGATAACGCTGCAGGTAGGGTGGGCGGGTTGTTTAGCACAGGGACATCGGTAACACCTGTCTAGGGACATGGGTAACACATGTAGATTCATTTTACCCGCCCGGCTTTTAGGTCGATGTCGCGAACTTCTCGGTCACAGAAGAAGACCGTGAAGATGCCGTCGACCGGGGTTGAGCGAACCGCTACCCACTCTCCGCTCAGGCCCTCACCGATGAAGAACTCGCGTTTCTTGAACAGCATCTGGCCGCTTCCTCTAACCTTGCGCACCTCGTCTGCCGGATCGTATTCCACGGGCGGGAGTTTGGCGGGGAACGGCCGGCCGCTGGCGGCGTAGCGCGTGATGGGCGCCTTCAGGTCAAGCGCTTCATGGGGGCGAATCAGGTTGTATTGGTCGCGCCACCTGTCGAAGGCTGTCTGGCACGCCTCGATTGAATGGAAACCGAATCGGTTCAGCAGTTCGCGCTTGAGCGTGCGGTGGAAGCGCTCGTCCTTGCCCTGGGTTTGCGGATGGTAGGGCCGGCTGTGGCTGACTTTGATGCCTAAACGCGTCAGCCACACTTCGACCCTCGTCAAGCCGTCCTGCCTGGCCGTGCCCCACGGCGAGCCGTTATCGCAAGTTATTCGCTCCGGAAGGCCGTACTTGTGGAACGCCTGGGTTAGCGCCGCCTGCACATGGCCGCCAGTTTCGCCGGAACAGGCAGTCAGGCACACGGAAAACCGCGAGTGGTCGTCGAGCACTGTCAGTGGATGGCAGCGGCCTGCGCGTTGGTCAGTCAGCGCGAAATGTCCCTTGAAATCCATCTGCCACAACAGGTTCGGTGCCTCGTGCTCAAACCGCTTGCGCGCAGGCTCGGTTGCATCGACTTGCGGCAGGATCTGCCGGCCATTCCTTCGCAAGATCGCAACAATCGTGTTCGGGTGCGGCTTCTCTATCCCTTCCGGCAGCAGTGCCTGAAGCTTGCGAGCGCCCCAGCACGGATAGGCGTCATGGAGCGCAACCACCGTCGCCTCCAATTCGGCCGAGCTTCGATTAGGTGACGACAGCGGACGCCTCGAACGCTCCTGCAGCCCTTCAATACCGGACTCCTCGTAGCGACGGCGCGCATCGTAGCCGGTCTTCCGGCTGATGCCGAAAGCTCGGCAAAGCGCAGCCATGTTCGCTCCGGGGACCACCGCCAAGATGGCGAACTCCACACGAGATTCCATTCGGGAACACTCCTTGAACGCCATCGCACGCTCCAATTATTGGTCGTGCAACGATGATAAAAGGTGTTACCCATGTCCCTAGACAAGTGTTACCTATGTCTATGTGTCATACACGGGTTCCCGCCCACGCGTTCAACATTCGCTTGAGTCGTGCCGCACCGGTTTTCATGCGCTGCCTGAACGCGTGGGCGGGAGACCCGCCCACCCTACAAGACAGGCCGCGTCAATGATCCAGCGCTGATGGCCGGCTTCAATCCGTGGCACACTGGTTCCTCCATAAATCGAGGAGCGCACATGGCTATCGGCCTAATCATCATCGGCGATGAAATCCTGTCCGGCAAGCGGCGCGACCAGCACTTCCCGAAGGTCGTCGAGCTGCTGGCCGAGCGCGGCCTGCAGCTGGGCTGGGCCGAATTCGTCGGCGACGATCCGCAGCGCATTACGGCCACCCTGGAGCGCACCTTCGCGTCGAACGACATCGTGTTTTCCTGCGGCGGCATCGGCGCCACGCCCGACGACCATACGCGCCAGTGCGCCGCCGCCGCGCTCGGGCTGCCGCTGGTGCTGCACCCGGAAGGGCGCGCCAACATCGAACAGCGCATCCGCGAAACCGCGCGGGAAGCCGGCCGCGAGGCCGACATGGCGGCGCCGGACAACCTGCAGCGCCTGAAGATGGCCGAGTTCCCCGCGGGCGCCACGCTGATCCCGAATCCGTATAACCGCGTCGCCGGCTTTTCGGTCGCGCGCCACCACTTCGTGCCGGGTTTTCCGGTCATGGCGTGGCCGATGATCGCATGGGTGCTCGACACCCATTACGCCGGGTTGTTCCACGCGGAGGCGCGCGCCGAACGCTCGCTGCTGGTGTACGAACAGGCCGAGGCGGCGCTGACGCCGCTGATGGAGGCGCTGCAAGCCGGCTATCCCGGCGTGCGCGTGTTCAGCCTGCCCAGCGTGGGCGACGCCGAGACCCGCCGCCACATCGAGCTGGGCGTCAAAGGAGAGCCCGACCAGGTCGCCGCGGCGTTCACCGCGATGCGCGCCGAACTCGACCGAGCAGGCGCGGAATACCAGCCCTTGTAAGGCGTGCACGCCATCGGAAAACGCGGTCGTTGCCGTCGCGTTAACCCTGCCGTTGTTTTTTTGCGAAAATGAATCCCGAACATCAAATTTGTTGAACAGTGCTTCGTGGAAGAGCTGTTGATGTGGTGGAATGTGTACTTGCAAGCGGCGAAATCTGGAGTGAGGTTTTGCTTGCGTTTTACAAACTTACGATGTCCTCAATCACTCGAACAGACCAGCACCAAAGGATGGCGAGCAGGTGTCACGGGGATTGCAGGAAAATTGATTCAGACCGGTTGAGCCATCATGGAAAGTAACCGCCGTATCCGGCGTCCCCGAAACCTGTTCCGCGCCGTGCGCAAGCTGCGTGGCCATTCCGTTACCACCACCACGATCCACGGCGGCGCTGTGCCGTCCGCGATGGCGGCGCCGGAATCGCCCGTGTACGAGGACCGCCCGCAGCTGTCGGTGGTGTCGGACGACACGCCCGGCCAGCCGCCCGAAGAACCGGTGCCCGAATCGTCCGGGAGCGGCAACGGCAAGCGCCGGAGCCGGATCACCCCGATGCTGGCGCTGGTGCTGGTGGCCGCGGTGGCCGGCGGCACCGTATGGGTGGTGCACGAAACGCGCAGCTCGACGATGCAGGCGAAGTTCTTCGCCGGGCTGGCCAAAAAGATCAACTACCGCATGGCGCAGGGGCCGAGCGACTCGATCCGCTTCCCGCACGACAGCCCGTACGACGAGCGGCTCGGCTACGCCAACCTGCCGGACTACCTGGGCAAGCTGAAAACGCGCGATTACGTGATCGACGCGCAGGCGCGCATTTCGCCCAAGATGGTCGAGCTGGCCGACATGGGCCTGTACGCGACCTATCCCGAAAAAACCAAGGTCGGCCTCGACATCCTCGACTGCCACGGGCAGGCGCTGTTCACGGCGCGCTATCCGGAGCGGCTGTACGAAAAATTCGACGACGCCCCGGCGCTGCTGGTGCAAAGCCTGCTGTTCATCGAGAACCGCGAGCTGCTCGACACCACCTACCCGAAGCGCAATCCCGCGGTCGAGTGGGACCGCTTTTCGAAGGCGGTGTTCGACAAGTCGATCCACTCGGTCGGCCTGGGCAGCGGTGGGCGCGTGGCCGGCGGCAGCACGCTGGCGACCCAGATCGAAAAATACCGCCACTCGGCCGAGGGCCGCACCACGTCGCTGTCGGACAAGCTGCGCCAGATGGCGTCGGCCACGCTGCGCGCTTACCAGGGCGGCGAGGACACCACCGGGGCGCGCCGCAGGATCGTGCTCGACTACCTGAACACGGTGCCGCTGTCGGCCAAGGTCGGCTACGGCGAGGTGAATGGCATCGGCGACGGCATGTGGGTCTGGTACGGGCGCGACTTCGCGAAGGTGAACCAGGCGCTCAAGGACAAGGACCTGGGCCCGGACGCGGTGATGGCGTACAAGGAAGCGCTGTCGCTGATGATCGCGCAGCGCCGTCCGGCCTATTACCTCGGGGCCGGCGAACAAGACCTCGAAACCCTGACCAACAGCCACCTGCGCGTGCTGGCGCAGGCCGGCGTGATCACGCCCGCGCTGCGCGACGCGGCGCTGGCGGTCAAGCTGAAACCGGCGCTGCACTCGGGCGTCGCGGCGCCGCCGCCCAGCACCTTCGTCTCGCGCAAGGCCGCCAACGCGGTGCGCAACCACCTGGCCAGCCTGCTGGGCGACTCGCGCCTGTACAACGTCGACCGGCTCGACCTGTCGGTGGTCTCGACCCTCGACGCCGACGCGCAGAAGGCGGTCACCGCGGCGCTGCGCCGGCTGAACAACCAGGAGGCGGCGCAAGCGGCCGGCCTGACCGGCAAGGGCATGCTCGGCAACGGCGACCCGGCCAAGGTGGTCTACAGCTTCACGCTGATGGAGCGCGGCGCCGACGTCAACTACCTGCGGGTGCAGACCGATAACTTCGACCAGCCGCTCGACATCAACGAGGGCGCCAAGCTCGACCTGGGCTCGACGGCGAAACTGCGCACGCTGGTCACCTACCTCGACATCATCGACCAGCTGCATAAGCGCTACGGCCCCAAGAGCCGTGCGGAACTGGCGAAGGCCAACATCGACCCGAAGGACCGGCTGTCGCAGTGGGCGGTCGACTACTTCCGCGCGCTGCCCGAGGGCGCCGACCGCAGCCTGCCGCCGATGCTCGACGCCGCGCTCGAACGCAAGTACTCGGGCAATCCGGGCGAATCGTTCTTCACCGGCGGCGGCGTGCACACCTTCGGCAACTTCAGCAAGCTCGATAACACCCGCATCCTGACCGTGCGCGAGGGCCTGCGCAACTCGACCAACCTGCTGTTCGTGCGCCTGATGCGCGACGTGGTGCGCTACTACATGTTCCAGCTGCCCGGCTCGTCGGCCGCGCTGCTGGCCGACGCGGACGATCCGCGCCGTAACGAATACCTGTCGCGCTTCGCCGACCGCGAAGGGCGCGACTTCCTGGCCAAGTTCTGGAACAAGTACAAGGGCA
The DNA here is from genome assembly GCA_045810465.1 of Massilia sp. Taxonomy (GTDB): domain Bacteria; phylum Pseudomonadota; class Gammaproteobacteria; order Burkholderiales; family Burkholderiaceae_D; genus Telluria. The sequence continues at coordinate 9,486 of JBJMVW010000100.1, forward strand.
AGACGCCGCAGGAGGCGGTGGCGCTGCTGCTGTCGTCGGTGCGCCCGACGCCGTCCAAGCTGTCGGCGGCGCACCGCACCATCATGCCCGAGGCGACGCCGGCCCAGTTCGGCGCCTTCCTGCACGATGCGCTGCCGTCGTCGAACGAGGTCGACGAAGACCGTGTCGCCAAGCTGTACGACCAGTACGCGCCGGCCAACATGTCGCTGGCCGACCGCGGCTACGTGGCGTCGATCCATCCGCTCGAACTGTGGCTGGTCGGTTACCTGCGCACCCACCCCAAGGCCGGCTGGGACGAAGTCACCGGCGCCTCGGTCAAGGAGCGCCAGGAAGTCTATTCGTGGCTGTTCAAGACGCACCGCAAGCACGCCCAGGACAAGCGTATTGCCGGCCTGCTCGAAGTGGAGTCCTTCCTGAAGATCCACGCCCAGTGGAAGAAGATGGGCTACCCGTTCGATTCGCTGGTGCCGTCGTACGCGACCACGCTGGGCGCGTCGGCCGACCGCCCGGCGGCGCTGGCCGAACTGATGGGCATCATCGTCAACGGCGGCGTGCGCAAGCCGGTGCAGCGCATCGATTCGCTGCACTTCGCCGAAGGCACCCCGTACGAGACGCTGGTCAAGCACGCAAAGAGCGGCCCGCACGAGCAGGTGCTGGCGCCCGAGGTCGCGCGCGCGGTGGCCGATGCGATCCGCGGCGTGGTCTCGGACGGCACCGCCAAGCGCGCCAAGAACGCCTTCGTGCAGTCCGACGGCAGCGTGATCGCGGTGGGCGGCAAGACCGGCACCGGCGACCAGCGCTTCGACGTGTACGCCAAGGGTGGCCACCTGATCGAGTCGCGTTACGTGAACCGTTCGGCGACCTTTGTCTTCAATATCGGCGAGCGCTTCTTCGGCAGCATGACTGCCTACGTGCACGGCCCGGATTCGGCCAACTACGACTTCACCAGCGCGCTGCCGGTGCAGCTGCTGGTGACGCTGGCGCCAAGCCTGATGCCGATGATCGAGCCGCCCGCCGGCAGCGCGGGCGCGCTCAAGCAGTGCGCACGCTGACGGGAGCAGGGGACAGGCGCCAATGCAGCCGATGCACCGGGTAATGTCGGGCGTGCGCAAGTTCACCAGCTTCTCGCTGCGCGACCTGCTGGTGGCGGTCGGGCCGACGCTGCTGTTGCTGGTCGCGGCCGTGATCGCGGCCTGGCTGCTGGTCGACCCGGCCCCGCCGCGGCGCGTGGTGCTGGCGACCGGGCAGGAAAACAGCGCGCAGGAACAATTCGGCAAGCAGTACAAGGCGGCGCTGGCGAAGAACGGCATCGAGGTGGTGCTGGTACGCTCGCTCGGCTCGCAGGACAACCTGCAGCGCCTGGTCGACCGCAAGGTCGACATCGCGTTCGTGCAGAGCGGTTCGACCAGCGAGGCGCAGGCCGAACGGCGCGGCCTGGAGTCGCTCGGGAGCCTGTTCACCGAACCGGTCTGGCTGTTCCTGCGGGACGGCGTGAAGGTCGCCAACCTGACCCGGTTGAAGGGCTTGCGCATCAACCTCGGGCCGGAGGGCACCGGCGTTCCTCGCCTGTTTCGCCAGGTGCTCGACATGAATAGTGTCGAGCCCAACGAGCTGACGATCACCTCCTACGAGAACACCCAGGCCACGATGGAACTGCTGGCCGGCCGCATCGACGGCCTGGTGTTCAGCTCCGCGCCCGAGGCGCCGCTGATCCAGATGCTGCTGCAAACGCCGGGCGTGCACCTGTTCGACTTCACCCAGGCCGAGGCCTATTCGCGGCGCCTGCCGTTCCTGTCGCACGTGGTGCTGCCGCGCGGGATCGTCGACCTCGGGCGCGATATCCCGGCCCAGGACTACCAGCTGATCGCGCCGACCGCGACGCTGGTCGCGCGCGCCAACCTGCACCCGGCGCTGGTCGACCTGTTCGTGCAGGCCGCCACCGACATCCACAGCCGCCCCGGCTGGTTCCAGCAGCAGGGGCAGTTTCCGTCGCCGCGCTATACCGAGATCCCGGTTGCTCACGAAGCGGCACATTACTACGCCAACGGCGCGCCGCTGCTGCAGCGCTACATGAGCTTCTGGGTGGCCGACCTGTTCGAGCGGATGTGGGTGGTGGTGCTGCCGCTGCTGGCGCTGCTGATCCCCTTGTCGAAAGTGGTGCCGCCGGTGTATGTGTGGCGCATCCGCTCGCGCGTGTACCGCTGGTACGGGCAGCTGCGCGCGGTGGAGCAGGCGCTCGAGGGCGCGCACGGCGAACGGCGCGACGAACTGTGCAAGGACCTGCTGCGGCGCCTTGACGACATCGAAGAACGGGTCAACCAGATCTCGATCCCGCTGGCGTTCGCCGATGCGCTGTACGGGCTGCGCAGCCACATCAACTTCGTGCGGCAGCGGGTGAGGGCGGCTGCCGCAGCCTCCGAATAGCTCCACCCCGCGACTGCCCCCGGAACGGCGTGTCAAATTTCCCTTAGTTAATTTACACTGGCGGATTCGGTTGCTTATCCAGAAGGAAACCATGATCCGTCGTCCGCTCCCTGTCCTTGCCCTGTGCCTGACGCTGGCCTCTGGCGCCAGCGCCGTTGCTGCCACCACGCTCGAGGTCCAGCACGCAGATGCTCCCGCTGCCGCCAAGCGCAGCCTGCGCGAAACCTATACCAAGTACGAATTCCGCATCCCGATGCGCGATGGCGTGCACCTGTTCACCACGGTCTACGTGCCCAAGGACAGTTCGAAAACCTATCCCTTCCTGATCAACCGCACGCCATACAGCGCCGGCGTGCACGCGCAAGGCGAGCTGCGTTACGGCGTCGAATGGTTCCCGGAGGCGATCGGCCCATCCAAAGAGTTTGAAGAGGCCGGCTATATCTTCGTGAAACAGGACGTACGCGGCCGCTACATGTCGGAAGGTAAGTGGCAGGAGATGACGCCGCACGTCAACGCCAACCGCCAGGCCGGCGAAGGCCAGGAAAGCGCGGACATGCACGACACGCTCGAATGGCTGCTCAAGCATGTCCCCAACAATAACGGCAGGGCCGGCATTTACGGCATCAGCTATCCGGGCTTCTACACCTCGGCCAGCATCATCGATTCGCACCCGGCGATCAAGGCCGCGTCGCCGCAGGCGCCGATCACCGACCTGTTCATGGGCGACGACTCCTACCACGGCGGCGCCTTCATGCTGGCCGCCAATTTCGACTTCTACTCGGCGTTCACCGTGGAAGATAACCCGAGCCCCTTGCCCAAAAAATGGACCGGCTTCGATTACGGCATGGCCGACGGCTACGACTTCTTCCTCAAGCACCTGACCCTGTCCAACATCCTGGCGACCATGACCGACAAGCAGCGCGCGCTGCTGGCGCCGACCATCGAGCATGACAGCTACGACCAATTCTGGCAGCCGCGCAACCTTGCGCCGCACATGAAGAACGTCAAAGCGGCCGTGCTGACGGTCGGCGGCTGGTTCGACGCGGAAGACCCGCAAGGCCCGTTCAGCACCTACCAGGCGATCAAAAAATACAACCCGGGCACCTTCAGCGGCTTGGTGGTCGGCCCGTGGGTGCATGGCGGCTGGGCGCGCGGTGACGGCAAGAGCCTCGGCCACGTCCAGTTCGACAGCAACACCGGCGAATACTTCCGCACCAGACTCCAGTTCCCGTTCTTCGAACAGCACCTGAAAGGCGCGAAGCCGGCCAACCCGATCGCCGAAGTCACCGCCTTCGAAACCGGCACCAACGTCTGGCGCCAGTACAGCGCCTGGCCACCGGTGCAGGCCAAGGCGCGAACGCTTTACTTCGGCGCCGACGGCAAGCTGGGCTGGCAACAGCCGGCGCAAGGGGCCGCGTTCGACGAATACGTGGCCGACCCGCGCAAGCCGGTGCCTTACATCGGCTACCCGGCAACCGGCGTGCCGCAGGAATACATGGTGTCGGACCAGCGCTTTGCCGCTTCCCGTCCCGACGTGCTGGTGTACCAGGGCGAGGTGCTGGAGGAGGACGTGACGATCGCAGGGCCGGTCAGGCCGTCGCTGTTCGTGTCGACCACCGGGACCGACGCCGACTGGGTCGTCAAACTGATCGACGTCTATCCGCAGGAAGTGCCGGCTGCCGGCGAGGAGCGGCGCGGCCGCGATGTGGCGCCGCCATCGCGCACGCTGGGCGGCTACCAGCAACTGGTGCGCGGCAATCCGCTGCGCGGCAAATTCAGGAACAGCTTCGAGAAGCCCGCGCCGTTCACGCCTGGCAAGGTCGAGGCTGTCAGCTACCACCTCGGCGACGTCAACCACACCTTCCGCCGCGGCCACCGCATCATGGTGCAAGTGCAAAGTTCATGGTTCCCGCTGGTGGACCTGAACCCGCAGACGTTCACCAATATTCCGAAGGCGAAACCGGAAGACTTCAGGAAGGCGACGCAGCGCGTGTATCACTCGCCGGAATTTCCGTCCGGCCTGCAGGTACTTGTGATGCCGGCGAAGTGACCCTGGCTCAGGGAGGGGACACCTTGATCACGGCAGTGCCCGATGTCGCGAACAGGTTGCCGCCCTTGTCGACGGTGACGCCCCCAACCGGGGCCAGGCTGCCCGGGGCCGGGCCCGGCTGCAAGGCGAAGGAACCACGCGTTCCAGCCACCGTCGTCACGACGCCGGCCGGGGTGATTTTCCGTATCAGGTTGTTACCGCTGTCGGCCGCATAAACATTGCCGTTTGCATCGGTGGCCAGCGCGCTAACACCCGAAAAGCTGGCCGAGGCGCCGCTGCCGTCGGCGCTGCCGACCACGCCGGGCGATCCGGCCACCGCTACCAGCTTGCCGTCCGTCCCAATTTTGCTGATCACGTTCTGCAGGTCGGCAACATACACCGTCCCGCTCTTGTCGATGGTGATCCCGCGGGCTTGAACGATTTTGGTCCCGAACATATTGTCCGCCGTCGCGACGCCTTCGACCATCGTGGTGCCGGCGGCGGATATCTTGCGGGTCCCGATGCCGTTGGTGACGTACAGGTCGCCATTTGCCGCGACCGCCGTGGCGCCGGCCACGAACAGTCCCATGCTGCGGGTATCGACGGAGGCACCAACAGGCAGGGTCGTCACGGTTGTCACCACGCCGGACGGACTGACCTTGCGGATATTTAAGTCGTCCGCGACGAAGAGATTGCCAGCCGCGTCGATTGAAAGTCCGCCAGGCGACATGAAACGGGCGGCGCTGCCCGTATCGTCGACCTGGCCTTGCACGCCTGGCGAGCCAGCCAGCGTCGAGACTTGCCCGCTGGGGGTGATTTTGCGGATCGTGCAGTTACGCCGGTCCGCTACGTACAGGTTGCCGTCCGCGTCGACCGCAATGCCGCGCGGGCTGCCGAAGCGGGCCGTGGCGCCAGGGCCATCGGTGCTGCCCTCCGCCATCGCGTCGCCGGCCACCACGCTGATGGCAGCTATGCGCGGCGGGGCGCCGACAGTGGCATCGCCGCTGCCGTTCGAGCCGCTCCCGCCGCCGCATCCCGCGCACAGGGCCACGAGTGCCGCGCCAAGCGCGCGGCGAGCGACATCAGCCTGGGCACCGGTTTTGATCGAGCTTGACACAGGCATCCCCCGTTACGAACTGTAAAGGGCCAAGGATACCATTGGTTACAAGAAAAACAAGACCAGGCGGACGCTAGCTCGCGTGACGGGAAGCATGCGCAGAGCTGACATCCGCGCGGGCACGCCGGTGCCCACCCTACGAACCGCGCGAGGCCTTTATATCAGGCCCCGATCCACGGCAGCCCCGCCTTGCACCAGCCGCTGACAGTCTTGCGGTGTCCCTGGGCATCGCGGTCGCCTTCGAATCCTTCGAGGATGTCGAACGCGTTCGCGAACCCCAGTTCGGTAGCAACGCGCGCGCTGTGGCGCGAGCGCACCCCGGAACGGCACAGGAACAGCAGCACCTCGTCGCGCTCGGCCACGCGCTCGAGTTGCGCGCCAAAGTCGGGATTGGGCACGCCGCCCGGATAGGTGGACCACTGCACCGCCGCGTGCTGCGCCTCGGGCACGGCAACCCGGCCCACCCAGTCGCGCTCGGCATTGGTGCGCACGTCGATCAGCTTGGCCCGGGGATCGCCCTGCAGCAGCGCGAACGCTTCGGCCGGCGTCACCGCGCCCGCGTAGGGCTCGCCCGGGGCACGCTGGCGCGCCTCGGCGAGGATCTGGTCGGTAGTCGTCATGTCGGTTCCATTCAAGATGAGTTGGAAAGGTGGAAGCGCCCCACGGCGGTGCAGCTGGTGCGCCGTGCATCAAGTTGGTGCACTTGCGGCGCGCCGCACCGCGATGGTGCACGCCAAAATGCTCGCGCACGCCTGGACGCTTCCGTTGTCAAGCCAATTTTATGAGTAAACTCACCGGTTTCCAAAGATCGATTGTGCATTTGCTCATTGCTGAGGGCTGGCACAATTCGTGCTACAGTTCTCGTAAGCATGCCGGCCACGCCCCACAGGCCGACACCCCCTTTTCATTTAGGAGATACGAATGGCAAAGACCGCCGCAGACGTAATGGATTTGGTTAAGGAACACGAAGTGAAATTCGTGGATTTCCGTTTTGCGGACACCCGCGGCAAAGAGCAGCACGTCACCGTTCCCGTGTCTCACTTCGACCTCGACAAGTTCGAGTCGGGCCACGCGTTCGACGGCTCGTCGATCGCCGGCTGGAAGGGCATCGAGGCATCGGACATGATCCTGATGCCGGACCCGAGCACCGCCAACATCGACCCGTTCATGGAAGAGACCACGCTGTTCATGCAGTGCGACGTGATCGAACCGTCGGACGGCAAGGGCTACGACCGCGACCCGCGCTCGATCGCCAAGCGCGCCGAGGCCTTCCTGAAGTCGTCGGGCATCGGCGACACCGCGTTCTTCGGCCCGGAACCTGAATTCTTCATCTTCGACTCGGTCAAGTGGCGCATCGACATGTCGGGCTGCTTCGTCAAGATCGACTCGGACGAAGCCTCGTGGTCGACCGACAAGGACATCGAAGGCGGCAACAGCGGCCACCGTCCGAGCGTCAAGGGCGGCTACTTCCCGGTCCCGCCGGTCGACAGCTTCCAGGACATGCGTTCGGAAATGTGCCTGATCCTCGAATCGATGGGCATCCCGGTCGAAGTGCACCACCACGAAGTGGCCGGCGCCGGCCAGAACGAAATCGGCACCCGCTTCTCGACCCTGGTCGAGCGCGCCGACTGGACCCAGAACATGAAGTACGTGATCTGGAACGTGGCCCACAGCTACGGCAAGACCGCGACC
>JBJMVW010000101.1:0-55427 GCA_045810465.1 Massilia sp.
AATTCGCCAACGAACAGCGACGCCATCACCAGTGCCGCGCCCATCGCGGTCATCCAGAACGAGAAGTTATTCAGGAACGGGAACGCAACGTCGCGCGCGCCGATCTGCAGCGGCACCACGTAGTTCATCAGGCCGGTGACCAGCGGCATCGCCACGAAGAAGATCATGATCACGCCGTGGGCGGTGAACACCTGGTCGTAGTGGTGCGGCGGCAGGAAGCCGTGGGCGTCGCCGAACGAGAACGCCTGCTGGGCGCGCATCATCAAGGCGTCGGCGAAGCCGCGCAGCAGCATCACGAGGCCGAGGATCATGTACATGATGCCGATTTTCTTGTGGTCGATGCTGGTGATCCAGTCGCGCCACAGCGGGCCCCACAGGCGGAACTTGAACATGGCAGCCAGCAGGACGAGACCGCCCAGGCCGACCATGGCAAAGGTTCCGAGCAGGATCGGCTCATGGAAGGGAATCGCTTCCCAGCTGAGCCGACCAAAGATTAGCTTGGTCAAATCAAATTGCTCTTGCATGGTTACTTCTTCACGGAATTGGTGGGCGTAGTGCAGACCTCGGCCTTGGCAACGGCAAGCGCGGCCTGGGCGTTGGGCACCTCTTTCATGGCGACATCGGCCTTGGCGCGCTTGGCATCGTCGGCCATCATCTTGTTGGCGCAGACCGAACCTTCAGCGACGCAGCGGTTCAGCACCGCGTTGTACAGGGCCGGTTCGACGGCGCCGTAGCGGTGCACCGGTTCCTTGATGCTCGGCTTTTCCATGGTCAGGTAGCTGGCGCGGTTCAGTTCGCCGCCGGCGGTCTTGACCGACTGCACCCAGTTGTCGAAATCGGCCTGGGCCACGCCCTTGTAACCGAAACGCATGTCCGAGAAACCGGCGCCGCTGTAGTTGGCCGAGAAGCCGACCGACTGCACCGGCTTGTTCTGCACTGCATTGAGCTCGGTTTCCATGCCCGGCATAGCGTAGATCATGCCGGCCAGTTCAGGGACGTAGAACGCGTTCATGACCGACGTCGCGGTGATCTTGAAGCGCACCGGCACGTCGACAGGCACGACCAGTTCGTTGACCGTTGCGATGCCCTGCTCCGGATAGATGAACATCCACTTCCAGTCCATCGCGACCACCTGCACCACCAGCGGCTTGGTCGACATGGCGATCGGGCGCTTGGCGTCGAGGCGTTCGAGCGGACGGTACGGGTCGAGCTTGTGGGTGTAGATCCAGGTGATCAGGCCGAGCGCGATGATGATCAGGAGCGGGGCGCCCCAGATCACCAGCTCGAGCTTGGTCGAGTGGTCCCAGTCGGGTTCGTATTCAGCCGCGGTATTGCTTGCGCGATACTTACGTGCAAAATAGATAACAAGGAGAATCACCGGAACGATGATTAGTAACATCAACAGGACGGACACCCAGATCAGGTGTGCCTGCTGCGCAGCAATGTCGCCGGAAGGGTTCATCACCACCGTATTGCAGCCAGCCAGCGCTGCAAGCGGGGTCAGGAACAGTCCGCGACGGACGGTCAAAGGTATCATGCTTGTATAGGACGTTACATGGGATTGAGAACATGCTACTGTAACGCCAACGGCCGTCGCTGCACATTGGACGTTTTGTCCCACCCCTTTCCGGGAAGCATCTTTTTTCAGAAGGTCAGCAAGGCCGTAGAAAAGACTTATATGGAGACGAAGATATGCAAAGCACGACGACCTACGGCGCTGCAGGTGCCGCTCCCATTACCTCCCCTCACAGCGGCGCCCGCAACATCAATGCCCGCGACGGCCACATCTCGCCGGGCGACATAGCCGTCGGCGTGGTCATCGGCCGCGCCTCCGAATATTTCGACTTCTTCGTCTACGCGATCGCCTCGGCGCTGGTGTTCCCGACGGTGTTCTTCCCGTTCGCCGACCGCCTCAATGCGACGCTGTACTCGTTCACCATCTTCGCTTTTGCGTTTATTGCAAGGCCGCTCGGCACCATTGCCTTCATGGCAATACAACGCCACTTCAGCCGCGAGATCAAGCTGACCATCGCGCTGTTCCTGCTCGGCTCGTCCACCGCTGGCATCTCGATGCTGCCGGCCTACTCCCAGCTCGGCGTGGCCTCGATCGTGCTGCTGGCCATGCTGCGGATCGGCCAGGGCGTGGCCCAGGGCGGTTCCTGGGACGGGCTGCCGTCGCTGCTGGCGCTGAACGCGCCCGAGCACAAGCGCGGCTGGTACGCGATGCTCGGCCAGCTCGGCGCGCCGGTCGGCTTCCTGATCGCGGCCGGCCTGTTCGCTTACCTGATGAGCAATCTTTCTTCGGACGACTTCCTGGTCTGGGGCTGGCGCTATCCGTTCTACGTCGCCTTCGCGATCAACGTGGTGGCGCTGTTCGCCCGCCTGCGCCTGGTCTCGACCACCGAATACTCGCGCCTGCTCGACGCGCACGAGCTCGACCCGAGCCCGGTGGCCGAACTGGCCCGCGAGCAAGGCAGCAATGTGCTGATCGGGGCGCTGGCCGCGCTCGCCAGCTACGCACTATTCCACCTGGTCACCGTGTTCCCGCTGTCGTGGATCCAGCTGTACGACACCCGCCCGACCGTCGACTTCCTCGAGATCCAGATGTGCGGCGCCGGCCTGGCCGCGGTCGGCATCCTGCTGTCGGGCCTGATCGCCGACAAGGTGGGGCGCCGTAACACGCTGGGGACGCTGGCGGTGCTCATTGCGCTGTTCTCCGCCTTCGTGCCCACGCTGATGGACGGCGGTGTGGCCGGGCAAAACACCTTCATCCTGGTCGGCTTCTTCCTGCTCGGCCTGTCCTACGGGCAGGCGGCCGGCGCGGTGACGGCCAACTTCCAGCAGCGCTTCCGCTATACCGGCGCCGCCCTCACCTCCGACCTGGCCTGGCTGGTCGGCGCCGCGTTCGCGCCGGTGGTCGCGCTGGGACTGTCGGCCAACTTCGGCCTCGGGTACGTCAGCCTGTACCTGCTGTCGGGCGCGGTGGGCTCGCTCGCGGCGCTGAGCCTGAACCGGGCGCTCGAGATTCGGGACTGAATCCAGGCGCCCCGGCCACGGAATCTTGCCTCGCCTTCGTGGTCAAACGCGACCACGGAGGCGGCGATGAGCAAAACGGAACTGGTCCATATCCAAACCGGCACGGCCCAGATGGAAGGCATGCTGGAACTGCCGGCAAGCCCGGTCGGCGTGGTGCTGTTTGCGCACGGCAGCGGCAGCAGCCGGCTCAGCCCGCGCAATAACTATGTGGCCGGCGCGCTGCGGGAAGCGCGCATCGGCACCCTGCTGCTCGACCTGCTGACGCCCGAAGAAGACAGTACCTACGAAAACCGTTTCAACATCGCCCTGCTGACCAGGCGCCTGGGCGCGGCGTCCGCGTGGCTGGCCCGGCACCCGGCCAGCGCCGGCCTCGCGCTCGGCCTGTTCGGCGCCAGCACCGGCGCCGCCGCCGCACTGCAACTGGCGGGCGAGCCGGGCGCCGACATCGCCGCGGTGGTCTCGCGCGGCGGGCGCCCCGATCTGGCCGGCCGCGATGCGCTGAACGCGGTCCGCGCGCCGACCTTGCTCATCGTCGGTGGCGACGACGACGTGGTAATCGAGCTCAACAAGCAGGCCGCGGCCGCGATGCGCTGTGAAAAGCAGCTGGTCATCATCCCTGGCGCGACGCACCTGTTCGAGGAACCGGGCAAGCTCGAGGAAGTTGCCAGCCTTGCGCGCGGCTGGTTCGTTGGCCACTTTCCCGCCGCGCCGGCATGAACCAGGCGCGCGACGACAGCGCGGTATCGAGCACCGTCATCGCTTGCGCGCTTTGCTGACAAGCGGCTGCGCGGCTGTCCTACAGCGGCGCGGCGTGCAGGGCTTACCATGTCAGCCTGACATCATCGAGGAGCAAGACTATGTTTTCGCTAAAACAGTTAAGCCCGACGATTACCGACATGATCCGCTTCGATCACTCGCATGTGCTGGTAACGTTCCACCAGTACACGAAGGACAAGAAGCCGACCGTCAAGAAGGCGCTGGCAGAAACCATCTGCAGCGCGCTCGAAATCCACGCCGCGCTCGAAGAGGAAATCTTCTACCCTGTGCTGCGCCAGCTCGATGGCGACCAGCCGTTCATGCGCAAGGCCGTGCCCGAACACGACGAGATGCGCCGCATCATTGCCGAGCTGCGCCGCACCGATGCCGCCGATCCGGAGCACGACCGCTTGATCAACGAACTGATGCGCGACGTGATGCACCACGTGGCCGACGAAGAAACCGAAGCCCTGCCGCGCGCCGAACTGATGCTGGACAAGCGCGACCTGTCCGAGCTGGGTGCGGAGATGACGCGGCGGCGCATGCAGCTGGTCACCCCGCAGGCGGGCAAGATCGCCAGGAACACCTTCCTCGGCTTCTCGGGCAGCACTGCCGCGATGGTGGTCGGCGTTGCCAGCGCGCTCTTCGCGGTACGCGCCTTTACCCGCAAACCAGCCTGACTGGCCGAAACGCCGGGCAAGGTTTGCCATCGCAAGACCACGCCGGGCCCGCGGTCCGGCCGGTCGACAACACGCCGATGAAGAAGGCCTACGGTTTCTGATGGGCGCGCGTCACAGCCAGCGCAGCACCAGCGGCACCAGCCACGGCGCCAAAAGCGCGGTGAGTGCGCCGTTCAGGCCCATCCCCAGGCCGGCGAAGGCCCCCATTTCGGCGCTGACCTGGAACGCGCGCGCCGTGCCGATGCCATGCGACGCCACCCCGAGCGCAAACCCGCGCGCCTCGTGCGAATCGATCCTGAGCGCGTTGAACAGGAAACGCGCCGTGACCGCGCCGAAAATGCCGGTCCCGATCACCAGCACGGCGGTCAGCGCCGGATAGCCGCCGAGCCGTTCGGCGACCGCCATCGCGATCGGCGTGGTGGCCGACTTCGGGCCGATGGTGCGCGCCAGCTGCGGCGTCGCCCCAAGCAGCACCGCAACCGCGACCGAGGACACGATCGCCGTCGCGCAACCGCACACCAGCGCGCACGCGAGCGGCACGAACGCGCGGCGCAGGCGCGGCAACTGGCGCGCGAGCGGCACCGCCAGCGCGACCGTCGCCGGGCCCAGCAGGAAGTGCACGAACTGCGCACCGGCAAAGTAGCGCTGGTACGACATGCCGGAGGCCCACAGCACGATGCTGACCAGCGCGATAGCGATCGCCACCGGGTTGGCCAGCGGCGACAGGCCGCAGCGCCCGTAAATTGCCTGCGCCACGACATAGGCGCACAGCGTCAGCGTCAGGCCCAGCAGCGGCGAGGCCGACAGGTAGACCCAGAACGAGCCGATTTCCGCCAGGCTAAACATGGCTATCCTTTTTCCGGCTCAAGGCCTGCAGCACCAGCGCGGTCACCGCGAGCGTGAGCAAGGTGCTCACCACCAGCGCGAGCACGATGGCCCACCAGTACCCGGCGCCGCTGGCGGCCGCCACCACGATCCCGACGCCGGCCGGCACGAACAGCAGCGACAGGTGGCGCAGCAGGTCGCCGGAGGTATCCTCGACCAGGCCGTACAGCCGCGGCCACGCGACCAGGGCCGCGAACAGCAGCAGCATGCCGACCACCGGTCCCGGGATCGGCAGCCCGGTGGCAAATACCACACCCTCGCCCAGGCACTGGAATATCAACAAGATCGCGAACGCGGCCAGCATCTCATCCTCCCAAAAAAAGGATAGCAGTATGCCAGCCCCGGGCGACGCCTGCACGGGCAGCGCCAGGTGCTTGGCGCGTTGGCACATTCGCCACGTCCATGCGATCATCGGCCGCACGCCCGTCCTCCACGCGGGCGCCATGTTGCACCATGACGGACATCCTGATCATCCTTGCCCTGATCCTGCTGAACGGCGTGTTCTCGATGTCGGAGCTGGCGCTGGTCTCGGCCAGGCGCATGCGCCTGGAAAAGCTGTCCGGCGACGGCAGCCGAGGCGCGCGGGCCGCGCTCGAACTGGCCGACAATCCCAGCAATTTCCTGTCCACGGTCCAGGTCGGCATCACGCTGATCAGCATCTTCAACGGCGCCTTTGGCGAGGCCTCGCTGGCCGCCAAGCTCACGCCGGCGCTCGCGGCGCTGGCGCCCTGGCTCGACGGCCACGCGCGCGAGGTCGCGCTGGCCGTCGTCGTGGTCGCCATCACGTTCGTCTCGATCGTGCTCGGCGAACTGGTGCCCAAACGTATTGCGATCCAGTACCCGGAGCAGATGGCGACCTGGATCGCGCGGCCGCTGCATCTGGTGTCGCATCTGATGGCGCCCTTCGTCAAGCTGCTGGCGGCGACCACCGACCTCATCGCACGCCTGTTAGGCATCGCGCAGCAAAAAGACGAAACGCCGACCGAGGAAGAGATCGCCGGCATGATCAGGGAAGGCACCGAAGCGGGCGTGTTCGAGCCGACCGAGTACGACATCGTGCAGCGCGCGCTGCGCCTGGACGACCGCCACCTGAAAGCCCTGATGACGCCGCGGGTCGACATCGAATTCCTCGACCTCGACGACAAACCGGAGCGGAACCTCGAGAAAATCGCCAGTTGCCAGTACAGCCGCTACCCCGTCTACCGGCACGACCAGTCGCACATCCTCGGCTTCGTCAACGCGCGCGACCTGTTCGAACAGGCGATCAGGAACCATTCGCTGGCGGGGGTCGACATCGCCGCCGCCGTCAAGCCGCTGCTGTACGTCCCCGAATCGGTCAGCGCGATGGACCTGCTGGAACTGTTCAAGAAAAACCGTGCCGAACTGGCGCTGGTGGTCGACGAGTACGGCGACATCCAGGGCATGGTAACGCTGGCCGACGTGATGAGCGTGCTGGTTGGCGACGTCTCGGTGCTGGGCGAAGCGCAGCAACCCGACGCGGTGCGGCGCGACGACGGCAGCTGGTACATGGACGGGGGCGTCTCGCTCGACCGCTTCCGCGAACTGGTCGGCGGCGCCACCCCGTTTCCCGAGGAAGGCGACGGCAGTTACCACACGCTGGCCGGCTTCGTGCTGTACCAGCTCGGGTATATCCCGAAGCCGTCCGAACACTTCACCTGGGACCGCTACCGGTTCGAAGTGGTCGACATGGACGGCAACCGGATCGACCGGCTGCTGGTGTCGCCGGAGCAGCAGGCACTGCCGGCGCAAGCGGCGGGCGGCGCGCGATGAGGCGCGCGAGCGTGCGCAAACCGTAGTCCGACTATGTTATGGTCGGCTCGTCGATTCCCGCCCACGCGTGACGGTTTCTTCCACCCGAGGAGCTATCATGAGACCCGGAACAATCCTGCCCGCAGCAGCCTGGGTAGCTGTCGCAGCACTCGCGCTCGGTGCGCTGGCCCAGGAATCCTCGCCGCCCAAAACAGCGCCGGCCGGCGAAGCCAAATCGGCCACGACGCGTGGCCTCGAGGCGGGCTCCAAGGTATTGCAGGGCAAGGCGCCGCTCAGCGGCTTCGACGTCTACCTCGACGGCTTTCACCCCCTCAAGGACCGTCCCGAACTGCAGGTCGAAGCGCACCACTACTGCCGCCAGGTCAACGAAGACTTCGCCCAATGTATCCTGTTTGACGGCAATACGGCGACCGCGAACGTGAACGGGATCGAGTACATCATCTCGGAAAAGCTCTACAACACGCTGCCGGCGCAGGAACGCAAGCTCTGGCACCCGCACAACGGCGAGATCCTGTCCGGCCAGCTGGTCGCGCCGGGCATCCCGGACGCCGCCGAGCACGCGCTGATGAGACAGAAGATGAACAGCTACGGCAAGACCTGGCACGTATGGAACACCGGCCACGCGGGGCAGCCGGGCGACAAGATTCCCGTTGGCGACGCGATGCTGGCCTGGTCGTTCAACCGGGACGGCGAACTTGCGCCCGGCATGCTCGAAGCGCGCGACCAACGCCTCGGCATCAGCACGCCGGACAAACGCCGCCAGCGCCAGGACCTGCGCCCGGCGGCCAAGCCGCAGCCCGGCGTCGACGACCTCAAAGGCAAGTTCCCTCGTCCAACCCAGGACATCCCCGGCGTGACCGCCCCCCAAAAGTAGGGTCAGAGTCAAATTGTTCAGCAACTAGTTGCCCGGCAATTCGCGAAAAGTGGGGTCAGAGTCAAATTGTTCAGCAACTAGTTGCCGAACAATTTGACTCTGACCCCATTTTTGGTGTCGAACAACTAGTTGCTCAACAATTTGACTCTGACCCCCATTGGATGCTTTAGAATTCCGGGCTTTAGCTCAGCGTGCATGGCCCAGATGGCAGACCGTAACAACGAACTCAAACGCGGCCTCAAGAGCCGGCATATCCAACTCATCGCACTCGGCGGCGCAATCGGCACCGGGTTGTTCCTCGGTATCGCCGACACGATCCGGATGGCTGGCCCCTCCGTGCTGCTGGGCTACGCGGCCGCCGGCTTCATCGCTTTCCTGATCATGCGCCAGCTCGCCGAAATGGTGGTCGAGGAGCCAGTCGCAGGTTCGTTCAGCTATTTCGCCGATAAGTATTGCGGCCACCTGGCCGGCTTCGTGTCGGGCTGGAATTACTGGGTGCTGTACGTGCTGGTCAGCATGGCTGAACTCTCCGCGGTCGGCATTTACGTCCAGTATTGGTGGCCCGCGATCCCGGCCTGGGTGTCGGCCCTCGCGTTTTTCTTGATGATCAATGCGATCAGCCTGGTCAACGTGAAGGCGTTCGGCGAAATGGAGTTCTGGTTCGCCGTGATCAAGGTGCTGGCCGTGTCCGGCATGATCCTGTTTGGCGGCTACCTGCTGCTGTCGGGCACCGCCGGACCCGAGGCCGGCGTCGCCAACCTGTGGCAGCACGGCGGCTTTTTCCCGAACGGCTTCCAGGGCCTGGTGATGGCAATGGCGGTGATTATGTTTTCGTTCGGCGGCCTCGAACTGATCGGCATTACCGCCGCCGAAGCCGACGATCCGGCGCGCGCGATCCCGCGCGCAACCAACCAGGCGCTGTACCGCATCCTGATTTTCTACATCGGCGCGCTGGCGGTGCTGCTCTCGCTGTACCCGTGGCAGAAGGTCGTCGCCGGCGGCAGCCCGTTCGTGCTGATCTTCCATGCGCTTAACAGCAACGCGGTCGCCTCCGTCCTCAACCTCGTCGTGCTGACCGCCGCGCTGTCGGTCTATAACAGCGGCGTGTACGCGAACAGCCGCATGCTGTATGGCCTCGCGCTGCAGGGCAACGCGCCGCGCGCGCTGCTCAAGGTCAACCGCCGCGGCGTGCCGCTGGCCGCGCTCGGCGTGTCCGCCGCCGCTACCGGCATCGCTGTATGCGTCAACTATGTGATGCCGGGCCAGGCATTAAGAATGCTGATGGGCCTGGTCGTGTCGGCCCTGGTGATCAACTGGGCCATGATTAGCTGGAGCCATTTGCGTTTTCGCGCGCACCGCAACGCGGCGCGGGCGCGCACGCTGTTTCGCAGCCCGGCCTACCCGTTGGCAAATTACCTGTGCCTCGCCTTCCTGGCCGGCATCGTGACCGTGATGTACCTGACCCCGCAACTGCGCCTGTCGGTCTGGCTGATCCCGGCCTGGCTGGCGCTGCTGGCAATCGGCTTCCAGTTCCGGCGCCGCGATGTGGCGACCCAGCCGCAGGCGCCGCGCACCGAACGCGAAGTCAGCCCGCCCTAGCCCGCCGCCAGCCAGTTCAGGCGGCGCGCGGCTTGCGCGCCAGCACCATCCCGAGCCGCAGCGCGGTCTCGGTGACGGTGTCGATCGACGGGCTGTAGCCTTCCTCGATCCAGCGCAGCGCTATGTGGATCACGCCGCCGACCACCCCCGCCTCCAGCAGTTCGTCCGGTTCGGTGCCGGGGGGCGCGACTATCCTGCCGACTTCCCGCCCGATCCGCCGCAGCGAGGCATCGAAGGCCTTGTCGACCTCGCGGCTGACGCCCCGAATCTCGACCAAAAACATGCGCGCCGAACGCGGCTCGTTCCGCAGCGCGCTGAAGTATGCCCACAGCATCGCCCGTGCGCGCTCGGTGCGGCTTCTGCCTGCCGCCGCCGCGGCGCGCGTGATCTCCTCGGACACCTTCGCCGCGACCGCGTTGTATGACGCGATCAACAGCTCCTCGCTGTTGGCGAACGATTCGTAGAAATAGCGCTCGGTCAGCCCGGCCGCCTCGCAGACCGCCTTGATCGTCGCTTGCCGGTACCCGCGCTCCCCATACACCGCGATCGCCGCCGCGACCAGCTGGCCGCGCCGCTTGGCGCGCCGTTGGTCGTGCGACATGCCGCGATAGGGCCGCGCTGGAGTGGGTTGTGCTGGCATCTTCACATTGTGACACAGAAATGTTGCCAGCTAAATTTTGACAATGTAGAGTGTCAACATTCAAAAAATAATCATAACAAGGCGAGACACCCATGGTGGATTCCTCCCCCTCCCCCGACGACACGTTGTTCGACGTGCTGATCGTCGGCGCCGGCCTGTCCGGCATCGGCGCCGCCTGGCACCTGCAGCGGCGCTGCCCCGGCAAGCGTTACGCGATCCTGGAAGCGCGCGATGCCATCGGCGGTACCTGGGACCTGTTCCGGTACCCCGGCGTCCGCTCCGACTCCGACATGTACACCCTTGGCTACGCGTTCCAGCCCTGGACCGCCGGCAAGGCGATTGCCGACGGCCCGGCGATCCGCAGCTACATCGTCGACACCGCCCGCGACAACGGCATCGAGCGCCATATCCGCTTCGGCCACAAGGTGACCGCCGCCGCGTGGTCGAGCCAGGACGCATGCTGGACGATCGAGGCCGACCACGCCGGCACCCGCCGCCAGTACCGCACCCGCTTCCTGTACATGTGCAGCGGCTACTACAGTTATGAAGAAGCCTACCGCCCCGAGTTCGCCGGCGAAGCGGACTTTCGCGGCACCGTGGTGCAGCCGCAGTTCTGGCCCGAAGGCCTGGATTACGATGGCAAGCGCGTGGTGGTGGTCGGCAGCGGCGCCACTGCCGTCACCCTGGTGCCGGCCATGGCGGACAGCGCGGCCCACGTCACGATGCTGCAGCGCTCGCCCACCTACGTGGTCAGCCGCCCCTCCGAATACCGGTTCGCGCGCCGCTACCGACGCTGGTTCCCCGAACGCCTGGCCTACGCGCTGACGCGCTGGCGCGTGATCGTCGAGAGCATGTTCCTGTACCGCTTCGCGCGCGCCAAGCCGGACCTGGCGAAGCAGCACATCGTCGCGATGGCGCGCCGCCAGCTGCCGGCCGGCTTCGACGCCGGCACCCATTTCACGCCCAGCTACAAGCCGTGGGACCAGCGTGTCTGCGTGGTCCCGGACGGCGATCTGTTCAAGGCGATCCGCGACGGCCGCGCATCGGTGGTCACCGACGTGATCGAGCGCCTGACCCCATCGGGCATCCGGCTCGCATCCGGCCAGGAACTGCAAGCGGACGTGATCGTGCTGGCCACGGGGCTCAAGCTGAAGCTGCTGGGCGGCGTGCAGGTGACGGTCGACGGCCGCCGCTTCGAGCCGCACGAGGCCATGTCGTACAAGGGCATGATGCTGAGCGACCTGCCCAATTGCGTGATGACCTTCGGGTACACCAACGCGTCGTGGACGCTGAAGGCCGACCTGACCGCGTCCTACGTGTGCCGGCTGCTGCGCTATATGGACCGGCGCGCCATCGAGATCGCGGTGCCGCGGCGCGAGGCCGGCGTGACGCCCGAGCCGTTCCTGAGCTTCACCTCCGGCTACGTCCAGCGCGCCCTGTCGGTGTTGCCGCAGCAGGGCTCGCGCCGCCCCTGGCAGGTCTACCAGAACTACCTGCAGGACCTGCTCACCATCCGCTACGGCCGCCTGGCCGACGGCGTCATGCGCTTCGGCGCGAAAGGAGCTTTGCCATGAAGTTGACCAATCGTGTCGCCCTCGTCACCGGCGCCGGCAGCGGCATCGGCCGCGCCACCGCGCTCGCGCTCGCGCGCCGCGGCTGCCATCTGGCGCTGGCCGATATCGACGCCAATGGCCTCGCCGACACCGCCCACCAGGCGCGCCAGCTTGGCGTGCGGGCCAGCAGCCACCAGCTCGACGTCGCCGACCGCGAGGCGGTGCGCGTGCTGCCCGGCGCCGTGTTCGCGGCGCACCAGCGGCTCGACCTGTTGATGAACAACGCCGGGGTCGCACTCGGCGGCACCTTCGAACAGGTCAGCGAGGCCGACTTCGACTGGCTCATGGAGATCAACTTCCACGCCGTGGTGCGCATGACGCGCGCCTTCCTGCCGCTGCTGCACCAGAGCGACGACGCGCGCATCGTCAACGTCTCGAGCATTTACGGTATTGTCTCGCCGTCCGGCCAGAGCGCCTACTCGGCCAGCAAATTCGCGGTGCGCGGTTTCTCGAACGCGCTGCGCCATGAGCTCGACGGCAGCAGCATCGGCGTCTCGGTGGTCCACCCCGGCGGCATCGCGACCTCGATCGCCAGCAACGCGCGGGTGCCGGCCGACGCGCCGCGCGAGCAGATCGAACGCGGGCGCGCCATCGCCAAAAAGCTGCTGCGCATGCCGCCCGAGCAGGCTGGCGAAATCATCGTGCGCGGGATCGAGCAGCGCAAGGCGCGCATCCTGGTTGGCTCCGACGCCAAATTCGTGGCCTTCCTGGAGCGCCTCGCCCCTGTCGGTTACTGGAGCATCCTGAGAAAGGCCGCACGATGAACTTCCCGACGTTTGCCGCAGCGCTGCTGCTGGTTATCCTGCTGCCGGCCGCCGCGCTGGCGCTGTTCACCTGGCGTATCGCGCGCAGGGTCGAGGCGGCGCTGCCCGCATCGGGCAGCAAGGTCGACGTGCCCGGCGCCACGCTGCACGTGCGCGAGCAAGGCAGCGGCCCGGCGCTGCTGATGATCCACGGCCTGGCGGGCCAGATGGCGCACTACACCTACGGCGTGAACCAGCGCCTGGCCGGCGAGTTCCGCGTCGTCACCGTCGACCGTCCCGGCTCGGGCTACTCGACGCGCCATCCGGGCACCGCGGCCGACCTCTCGACCCAGGCCGCCGCGCTCGCGGCCCTGATCGACCAGCTGCAATTGGACCGCCCGCTGGTGGTCGGCCATTCGCTGGGCGGCGCGGTGGCGCTCACGCTGGCGCTCGAATATCCTGAACGCGTGGCCGGCCTGGCCCTGGTCGCGCCCGTCACGCACGTGCCGGATGGCGTGCCGGAAGCGTTCAAGGCCCTGACCATCGAGTCGGCCTGGCTGCGCAAGCTGTTCGCCTGGACGCTGGCGATACCCGGTTCGATCGCGACGAGCAAAGCCGTGCTCGGGCAGGTGTTCGGACCGGAGCCGGTGCCGCGCGACTTTGCCACGCGCGGCGGCGGGCTCCTCAGCCTGCGCCCGCGCCAGTTCCTGTCGGCGTCGGCCGACCTGCAGGCACTGCCGCTCGGGCTGCCGCAACTGGAGTCGCGCTATGAGCAATTGCGCATGCCGGTCAGTGTGCTGTACGGCCGCGGCGACCGGATCCTGGACTGGAAGGCGAATGGCCAGGCGCTGGTCGACAAGGTAGCGGGCGCGCGGCTGCAACTGGTCGATGGCGGCCATATGCTGCCGATCACGCAGCCTGAACTGACGGCGCGGTTCATCCAGGACGCGGCGCTGCAGGCGCTGGCGGCGGCCGGGCAGCAGCGCGCCGGCTGAGCACCAGCTCCGCGTGCGCACTGGTGCGCACGCGGTACGTTTGCGGACCAGCCATCGCCAAATCCTGCCCGCGCAAATCCAGCCATCACTCCGCCAGCAACCGCTGCAACAGCATCAGGTCGACCGGCTTGGTCAGGTGATGATCGAACCCGCTGTTGCGCGACGCCTGGCGGTCGGCCTGCTGGCCCCATCCGGTCAGGGCGATGATCCGCACCGACGGCAGCCGCAGGTCTTCGCGGATCCGCCGCGCCACCTCATACCCGTCCATGCCGGGCATGCCGATGTCGAGCACCACCGCGTCGGGCCTGTTCGCCGCCACCGCCGCCAGCCCGGATCGCCCGTCGTAGGCCGTAGCGACCTGCGCGCCCTTGCTCTCCAATAGCAGCGAAAGCGAGTCGGCCGCGTCGCGGTTGTCGTCGACGATCAGGATCCGCTTGCCCGCCAGTGGCGCACCCGCGCCGGCGCGCGGTGCGCCGGCCTCGCGGTCGTCGGCGCGAGCCAGCAGCGGCAGGCGCACCACGAACTTGCTGCCCTGCCCCAGGCCCGCGCTGTGCGCTTCGACCTGCCCCCCGTGCATCTGGACCAGGTTGCGCACCATCGTCAGCCCGATCCCCAGCCCGCCCTGCCCCCGGCCTTCGGTGCGGTGTCCCTGCACGAACATTTCGAACACATGCGGCAGCTGATCGGGAGCGATGCCGACGCCATTGTCGAGCACCTCCACCACCGCCCAGCCACCCTCGCGCCGCGCCGACAGCCGGATCTGGCCACCGCGGTTGGTGTACTTGGCCGCGTTGTTGAGCAGGTTGGTGAAGACCTGCGTCAAGCGCACCTTGTCGCCGTTGACCCGCAGCGGTTGGTCCGGCAGCGCCACGTCGATCTGGTGCCGGCCCTGTTCGATCGCCGGCTGGCTGGTCTCGACCGCCGCCTGGATGATGTCGGCCAGCGCCACCGGCTGCTTCTCGAGTTCGATCTTGCCGCGGGTGATGCGCGACACTTCCATCAGGTCGTCGACCAGGCGCACGATGTGGCGCACCTGGCGCCCGACCATCTCGACGATCTTGTCGGCGCGCCGCCTGCCCTCGGGATGGCGCAGCAGGTGCACCGCATTGCTGATCGGCGCCAGCGGGTTGCGCAGTTCATGCGCCAGCGTGGCGAGGAATTCGTCCTTGCGCCGATCGGCCTCGCGCAGCGACTCCTCGGCCGACACTTCCTCGGTAATGTCGATCGAGATCCCGACGTGCCCACGGTACTCGCCGTCGGCCGAGAAGCGCGGCGCGGCGTGGGTCTCGAACCAGTGCCAGGCGCCGTCGCGGAATCGTGCGCGCACACGCAGCTGGTATGGCCTGCGCTCGCGCAGCGCGGCCTCGGTGGCGGCAACGTAGGCTTCACGGTCGTCCGGGTGCAGCACCTGGTGCCACCCCTTGCCCAGCAGCTGCTCGCGGCTCAAGCCGGTCACCTCGACGTAGCGCTGGTTCAGGTACAGGGCGTTGCCGACGGCGTCGATCTGCCAGATCAGTGCGGGCGACGCATCGGCCAGCGCGCGGAACAGTGCTTCGCTTTCGCGCAGCGCGGTCTCGGCCCGCGCGCGCTGGGCAGCCGACCAGATGCGGTCGCCAACCTCGCGTGTCAGGTCAAGCTCGCCCTTGGTCCAGGCCCGCGCGTGCTTGCACTGGACTCCGAGCGCACCGACCCAGTGCCCGTCCTTGTTCAACATGATCCCGGCGAAGGAGCCGATCCCCTGCGCCAGCAAGTGTTCGCGTTCGTCTTCCGAAAAGCGCGGGTCCGCAGCCACGTCCTCGACCGCGACCGGGTTGCCGCTGCGGTATGCGGGCGCCAGCGCGGCGCCGAAGTCGGCGATCCGTCCGTGCCTGGCCAGCGGCGGCATGCCCTTGTCGTAGCTGTAGCGAAGCAGGTAGTCGTCACCTTCGATATCGGCGAAGGCGACGCGGTCGGCATGGATGTATTCGCACAACATCGGGCAGGCGGTCGCCTCCACCTGGCAGGCGTCGCTCAGCGAGCGCAGCATGTCGGCCAGCTTGAGCACGAACGCCTGGTTCGCTTCGCTCTCGCGCAACGCCAGCTGCGCCCGATGGCGCTCGTCGATGTCGATCGCCATCCCAACCCACTTGCGGAGCGATCCGTCCTGCCCGAACAGCGGCGCGGCGCGCAGGTTGGTCCAGCGCCAGTGGCCGTCGGCCGTGCGCACCCGGTATTCGGCGTTGACCGCATGCCGCTCCGCCAGCGCGCGCTGCCACCCGCCCAGCGCCTCGGCGTGGTCTTCGGGATGGATTGCGTCGACCCAGCCGCAGCCCATCGATTGCGCGAACGTCTGCCCGGTATGGGCGCGCCAGCTGGGCGAGTCGGTCACCAGGCGCCCGCTGGCGTCCAGCTCCCACACCGCCTGGGCGAAGCCCTCGACCAGCGCGCGGAACCGTTCCTCGCTCTCGCGCAAGGCATCCTCGGTGGCGCGCGCCGCCGCCTGGCCGGGCCGCTCGGCAGCGGCCCCACCCTGGTCGGTGACCGTCGATTGCACCGGGGAGTTCATGGACCACATCGTACCGAAGATAGGCGGAAGGCGGCGCTTGACACGCCCGCGGGGCCGGACTGCCGGGCAGCAGCGCACGTTTGCTTTGCCACTACCCGGCGCGCGCGGATGCCGATACAGTAGATCCCTGCCGGGCTTAGCCGTGCCGCCGGCTTCCCGCGGCGCCCGGGTGCTGCACGGCAGCATGAAAATAAATTAGCAAACCAATCACGCGCGGCCCGGCCGGATTTATCATGGCTCTGCCGCAAACACCTCACAAGGGGAAGCGAAACCATGAGCCAGAGCCAACCTCTGTCCCTGCATGTCCCGGAGCCAACAGGCCGCCCCGGATGCGAGACCGATTTTTCGTATTTACATGTCAGCCCCGCTGGCGCGGTGCGCCGCCCGCCAGTCGACGTCTCGGCGTCCGACACGGCGGACCTGGCCTCGGCCCTGGTGCGCGTGCTCGACCAGGACGGCAACGCGGTCGGCCCGTGGGCGCCCGCGCTCGAGCGCGACCAGCTGCGCTTCGGCCTGCGCACGATGATGAAGACCCGCGTGTTCGACGCCCGCATGGTCATCGCGCAGCGCCAGAAGAAGCTGTCGTTCTACATGACCGCGCTGGGCGAGGAAGCGATCGGCACCGCCCACGCGATGGCGCTGCAGGACGGCGACATGTGCTTCCCGACCTACCGCCAGCAAAGCCTGCTGATGGCGCACCAGGTGCCGCTGGTCGACATGATCTGCCAGCTGCTGTCGAACGAGCGCGACCCGATGAAGGGGCGCCAGCTGCCCGTCATGTACTCGGTGCGCAAGGCCGGCTTCTTCAGCATCTCGGGCAACCTGGCGACCCAGATCCCGCAGGCGGTCGGCTGGGCCATGGCGTCGGCGATCAAGGGCGACACCAAGATCGCCTCGGGCTGGATCGGCGACGGCGCCACCGCAGAATCGGACTTCCCGACCGGCCTGACCTTCGCCCACGTCTACCAGGCGCCGATCATCCTCAACGTGGTCAACAACCAGTGGGCGATCTCCACCTTCCAGGCGCTGGCCGGCGGCGAAAGCGTGACCTTCGCGGCGCGCGGCGTCGGCGCCGGCATTGCCTCGCTGCGGGTCGACGGCAACGACTTCCTGGCGGTGTACGCCGCCTCGCGCTGGGCCGCCGAGCGCGCCCGCAGCAACCTCGGACCGTCCCTGATCGAATGGGTGACCTACCGCGCCGGCCCGCACTCGACCTCCGACGACCCCTCGCGCTACCGCCCTGCCGACGACTGGACCCGCTTCCCGCTGGGCGATCCGGTCGCCCGCCTGCGGCGCCACCTGGCCAACCTCGGCTGGTGGTCGGACGCCGAGCACGAAGCGACCCTGGCCGAACTCGAGGCCGAAGTGATCGCCGCGCAAAAAGAGGCCGAACAGTACGGCACGCTGATCGACGGCCGCGTACCGAGCGCCGCATCGATGTTCGAGGACGTCTACAAGGACATGCCCGAACACCTGCGGCGCCAACGCCAACAACTGGGAGTGTGACCGTGAAACGAGACCAGACCACGGCCACCGTGCCAATGACCATGATCCAGTCGCTGCGCTCGGCGATGGACGTGATGCTCGAGCGCGACAGCAATGTCGTGATCTACGGCCAGGACGTCGGCTACTTCGGCGGCGTGTTCCGCTGCACCGACGGGCTGCAGGCCAAATACGGCAAGTCGCGCGTGTTCGACGCGCCGATCTCGGAGGGCGGCATCGTCGGCACCGCGGTCGGCATGGCCGCCTACGGCCTGCGTCCGGTGGTGGAGATCCAGTTCGCCGACTATTTTTATCCGGCGACCGACCAGATCGTGTCGGAAGCGGCGCGCCTGCGCTACCGCTCGGCCGGCGACTTCACGGCCCCGCTGACGATTCGCATGCCCTGCGGCGGCGGGATCTACGGCGGCCAGACCCACAGCCAGAGCCCTGAAGCCTTCTTCACCCACGTGTGCGGCCTGCGCACCGTGATGCCGTCCAACCCGTACGATGCAAAGGGCTTGCTGATCGCCTCGATCGAAAACGACGACCCGGTGATCTTCCTCGAGCCCAAACGCCTGTACAACGGCCCGTTCGACGGCCACCACGACCGGCCGGTGGTCGCGTGGTCGAAGCATCCGATGGGCGAAGTCCCGGAAGGCTACTACAAGGTCCCGCTCGACAAGGCCGCGGTGTTCCGGCCCGGCGCCGACCTGACCGTGATCACCTACGGCACGATGGTCTGGGTGTCCGAGGCGGCGGCGCGCGAAACCGGCATCGACGCCGAGATCATCGACCTGCGCACCCTGTGGCCGCTCGACCTCGAAACGATCGTCAATTCGGTCAAGAAGACCGGGCGCTGCGTGGTCGTGCACGAAGCCACCCGCACCAGCGGCTTCGGCGCCGAACTGGCCGCGCTGGTGCAGGAGCACTGCTTCTATCAGCTGGAAGCGCCGATCGAACGCGTCACCGGCTGGGATACGCCCTACCCGCATGCGCAGGAGTGGGCGTACTTTCCGGGTCCCGACCGCGTCGGCGCGGCGTTCAAGCGTGCGATGGAGGGCTGAAGATGGGCATTCACGTCATTAAAATGCCGGACATCGGCGAAGGCATCGCCGAAGTCGAGATCGTCCAGTGGCGCGTGCAGCCGGGCGAGGACGTGGCCGAGGACCAGATCCTGGCCGACGTCATGACCGACAAGGCAACCGTCGAGATCCCGTCGCCGGTGCACGGCAAGGTGCTTGCGCTGGGCGGCGCGATCGGCGAGTCGCTGGCCGTGGGCGCGGACCTGATCCGGATCGAGATCGAAGGCGCGGGCAACGACAACCCTGGCAAGGCCCGGGCCGAGGCGCCGGTGGCCGAGCTCTCGGCCACGGCCATCGACCAGGCCGCAGCAGGCACCGGGGCGAAGGCGGAGCCAGCTCCGGCACCGGTCGTGGCGGCGAAGGTGGGGCCGGTCGACCGGGCGCACGCCCCGGCCGCGGTGCGCACCCGGGCGCCCGGCGCGTCGCCCCCGCCCCCGCGCGCGGCCGGCGAAAAACCGCTCGCCGCGCCTGCCGTCCGCCAGCGCGCATGGGACCTTGGCGTCGAACTCAATTACGTGGCTGGATCGGGTCCCGCCGGGCGCATCACGCATGCCGACCTCGATGCCTACGTGGCAGGCCGCCAGTCGGGCGCGCCCACCGGCGCCGACCATCGCTACGCCCAACTGAGCGGGGAACAGGCGGTGCCGCTGATCGGCCTGCGGCGCAAGATCGCCGAGAAGATGCAGCAGGCGAAGCGCCAGATCCCGCACTTCACCTACGTCGAGGAGGTCGACGTCACCGAACTGGAAGCGCTGCGCCTGCAGCTGAACGCGCGTTACGGCGACGAGCGGCCGCGCCTGACACTGCTGCCGCTGCTGATGCGCGCGGTGGTGCTGGCGGTGCGCCGGTTCCCGGCCGTGAACGCGCGCTTCGACGACGAAGCCGGCATCGTCACCCGCCACAACCCGGTCCACATCGGCATCGCGACCCAGACCGAGACCGGCCTGATGGTGCCGGTGGTGCGCAACGCCGAGGCGCGCGACCCGTGGTCGAGCGCGGCCGAGGTGGCGCGCCTCGCCGAAGCCGCGCGTGGCGGCAAGGCGCCGCGCGACGAGCTGTCCGGTTCCACCATCACGATCACCAGCCTCGGTCCGCTGGGAGGCATCGTCAGCACGCCGGTCATCAATCACCCGGAAGTGGCGATTGTCGGCGTCAACCGCATCGTCGAACGCCCGGTCGTGCGGAGCGGCGCCATGGTGGCGCGCAAGATGATGAACCTGTCGTCGTCGTTCGACCACCGCGTGATCGATGGCATGGTCGCCGCCGAATTCGTGCAGGCGGTCCGCGGCTATCTCGAATGCCCGGCGATGCTGTTTGTGGAGTAGCCGAATGAACCAGATCTCGACCACCCTGCTTGTCATCGGCGGCGGCCCCGGCGGCTACGTCGCCGCGATCCGCGCCGGCCAGCTCGGCATCCCGACCGTGCTGGTCGAAGGCGAACAGCTCGGCGGCACCTGCCTGAACATCGGCTGCATCCCGTCCAAGGCGCTGATCCACGCAGCCGAGGAGTTCGACAAGGCCACGCACTATGCCAACAACTCGCCGCTCGGGATCCGGGTCGGATCGGTGCACCTCGAGCTGGCGCGCACGGTGCAATGGAAGGACTCGATCGTCAAGCGCCTCACCGGCGGCGTCGGCGCGCTGCTGAAGAAGCACGGCGTGCAGGTGCTGCATGGCTGGGCCAATATCGTCGACGGTAAAACGGTCGAGGTGCGGGAGAAGGACGGCGCGCAGCCGGCCACGCGCATCCGTTGCGAACACCTGCTGCTGGCCACCGGTTCGCAGCCGGTGGAGCTGCCCTTCATGCCCTTCGGCGGCGCCGTCGTTTCCGCCACCGAGGCGCTCTCGCCCGCCACGCTTGCGCAACGGCTGGTGGTGGTCGGCGCCGGCTACATCGGCCTCGAGCTGGGAATCGCCTACCGCAAGCTTGGCGCCCACGTGACCGTGGTCGAGGCGCTCGACCGCATCCTGCCGGCTTATGACGAGGAACTGGTCAGGCCGGTGGCGGCCAGCCTGAAGCGGCTCGGCATCGAGGTCCACCTGCGCACCAGCGTGCAAGGGCTGGCCGACAGCGGCGCTGCGGTACGCGTGCGCGACGACGCCGCCAACGACTCGCTGCTCGAAGCGGACCGGGTGCTGGTTGCCGTCGGCCGCCGTCCGCGTACCGAGGGTTTCGGCCTCGAGAGCCTGCTGCTGGACATGAACGGGCGCGCGGTCAAGGTCGACAACCAGTGCCGCACCTCGATGCGCAACGTCTGGGCCATCGGCGACCTGGCGGGCGAACCAATGCTGGCGCACCGCGCGATGGCGCAAGGCGAAATGGTCGCGGAGATCATCGCCGGCAAGCGGCGCCATTTCACCCCGGCGGCGATTCCCGCCGTCTGCTTCACCGATCCCGAAGTGGTGGTGGCCGGCCTGGGCCCGGACCAGGCCGCGGCTGCCGGCATCGACTGCATCCACGCCAGCTTCCCGTTCGCCGCCAACGGCCGCGCCATGACGCTGGAAGCTAGCGACGGTTTCGTGCGCGTGGTCGCGCGCAAGGACAACCACCTGATTGTCGGCTGGCAGGCGGTCGGGCGCGCGGTATCCGAATTGAGCGCGGCGTTCACCCAATCGATCGAGATGGGCGCCCAGCTCGAGGACGTGGCGCACACGATCCACGCCCACCCGACCCTGGGCGAGGCGGTGCAGGAGGCGGCGCTGCGGGCGTTGGGACAGGCCTTGCATATTTGAGGCTTGGGATACGTTCAACCTGCCGCGTTGCGTAGGGTGGGCACCCTGTGCCCACGCGAATGCCGGCACAGCGACAAGGTCCGCGTGGGCACCGGGTGCCCACCCTACGGCTCGCCGGCCCTTGGTTCGGCAACGAAAACAACGATCTGGTATCATCATCGGTTAATTAGTTTTCGTCCGGAGAAGTGCCACTTCATGCTGTCAACGGCTTCATGCAGTCGTCGCCTGGTGGCGGGTTCGCTGTTCGCGCTTGCAGTGGTGACAAGCGCTCCCTTGCAGGCGGCCGACATGCTGTTCCGGCCGTGGCCGGACAAATTACCGGTTCCGCCGCTGAGACTGGTCGACCTGAACGGCCAGGAATGGACCCTTGATAGCCTGCGCGGCAAGGTCGTGCTGCTCAATTTCTGGGCCAGCTGGTGCGGCCCGTGCGTCGATGAGCTGCCGGTGCTGAACGAGCTGGCCGGCAGCCCGGCCGGTGGCGGCGACCTGATCGTCCTTGGCGTCAACTACAAGGAATCGGCCGACGCGATTGCCCGCTTCGCACAGGCGCACCCGTTCCGCTATCCGATCCTGCGCGACAAGTCGGGCGATGCGTTCAAGGCCTGGACCAACGGCGTGATGCCAACCACCGTGCTGATCGACCGCAACGGCCGCGCGCGCTGGCGCGTCATTGGCGAGCTGTCACCCGGCGACCAACGCTTCGGGCGCGAACTGGGCAGGATGCTTCAAAAAACAAGCGCGCTGCCAACCGCGACAAAGATGCACGATTAATTTAGCGAGAGACTTCAATGCAAGACCACAAATCCTCGATGCGCCGCACGCTGTTGAAAGCCGGCTCCGGCGCCCTGCTGTTGGGCGCCTTGCCCAAGACCTTGCTGGCGCAGGCGCTGGAGCAGCGCAAGTTCGATCCACGTCCGGGCGACTGGCGCACGTTCGAGGTGGTCACGAAGGTCTCCCTGAAAAAGACCGGTCCGTCGACCGTCTGGGTACCGCTGCCGTCGGTCGACACCGAATGGCAGCGCTCGCTGTCGGACAACTGGTCGGGCAACGCCAGATCGCTGCGCGTTGGCACGGACAGCCACTACGGCGCGCGCTACCTGATCGCCGAATTCGACGGCTCCGCCACGCCAAGGCTGGAAGTGGCCTCGCGCGTGCAGACGCGTGACCGCGCGCACGACTGGCGCGCCCCGGTGGCGGGCCAGGAATCGGCCGACGACCTGCGCCTGTGGCTCAAGCCAACCGACCTGATGCCGACCGACGGCATCGTGCGCAAGACCGCGCAACAGATCACCAGCGGCGCCCGCTCGGACCAGGAAAAAGTCCAGCGCATCTACGACTGGATCGTGCTCAACACCTTCCGCGAACCGAAGGTGCGCGGCTGCGGCACCGGCGACATCAAGACGATGCTCGAAACCGGTAACTTCGGCGGCAAGTGCGGCGACATCAACGGCCTGTTCGTCGGCCTGTGCCGCGCCGCCGGCGTGCCGGCGCGCGACGTCTACGGCATCCGCCTGGTGCCGAGCGCGTTCGGTTACCGCGAACTGGGCGGCAATCCGGCTTCGCTGAAGGGCGCCCAGCATTGCCGCGCAGAAGTGTATCTGCGCAAGCACGGCTGGGTGGCGATGGATCCGGCCGACGTCGGCAAGGTCATGCGCCTGGAAACCGGCACCTGGATCAAGGATCCGGACAATCCAGTCGTCGCGCCGGTCAGGAAAGCGCTGTTCGGTGGCTGGGAAGGCAACTGGATGGGCTACAATTTCGCCCATGACCTGCGCCTGCCGGGTTCCTCGGCCGGCAAGGTCGGGTTCCTGATGTATCCGCAGGCCGAAACCGGTGGCGAAGCCTACGATCCGCTGGATCCGGATTCGTTCAAGTACACCATCAGCGCCCGCGTCATCCAGGCTTGAGGCAGCGACACAGAATGCAAGCACAACCAGTATCTGCGGCCGAGCCGCGCAGCAAACTCGGCTTCGGGCTGATGGCGCTCGCCGTCGCCGCCTCGCTGCTCGCATCCACCTGCTGCGTATTGCCGCTGGTGCTGGTGCTGGCCGGTATCACCGGCGCATGGATGGCCAACCTGGCCGTGCTCAAGCCGGTCACGCCGGTGTTCATCGGCCTGGCGCTGGTTGCACTCGGCTGGGCCGGCTACCTGGTGTTCCGGCCTGCAAACGTGTGTGCGCCGGGCGCCAACAGCGCCTGCGAGACCGCGCGCCCAGTGATGCGCCGCGTGTTTGTCGGCTGCGCCCTGTTTATCGCCGCCCTTTTGATGTTTCCGCTGATTGCCCCTGTTTTTTACTGATGACCATGCCAAAATTCCACGCCCTTCCGCTGCTCGCCGTCCTCCTGTCCGCTTCGCCATTCGCCTTGGCAAAGCCGCAGACCGTGTCGCTGAACGTTCCGACGATGGACTGCGCGACCTGCCCGATCACCATCAAGGCTTCGCTGGCCAAGGTGCCCGGGGTGTCGAAGGTGAAAGTAAGCTACGATCGGCGCGAGGCGGTGATCGTGTTTGACGACAGCAAGGCCACCGTTGCCGACCTGAAGAAGGCGACCGAGGACGTCGGCTACCCTTCCATGCTAAAGAACAGCAACTGATTCTCGCGGGCCGCGCGAGCGCTGTAGAATCGCACCTGAAGTACGCCAACAGCAGTCCCACCTCACCCGACGGAGGCAGGTTTGGCCCAGGTCCTGGTCATATACGCCCACCCGGTCCCGCACCGCTCGCGCGTCAATCGCCGCCTGGCCGACACCGCGCGCGCCCTGCCCGGCGTGACCGTGCGCGAGCTGTACGAGGCCTATCCCGACTTTTACATCGACGTGCCCGCCGAACAGGCTGCAATTGCCGCAGCCGACCTGCTGGTATTCCTGCATCCGCTCAACTGGTACAGCATGCCCGCGCTGCTCAAGGAATGGTTCGACACGGTGCTCGAGCCCACCTGGGCCTATGCTTCGCTCGGCGGCGCCTTGCGCAACAAGACCTACTGGCTGGCCGTGACCACTGGTGGCGAAGCCGAGGCCTGCGACCAGGCCGGCATTCACTGCAGGCCGTTTTCCGATTTCCTCGCGCCATTCGAACAGACGGCAGCGACCTGCGGCATGCGCTGGCTCGAACCGCACGTGCTGCTCGCCGCCAACACGGTCGACGAGGAAGTGGTCGACGACCATGTCGCCGGCTTCCGCCGCCGGCTCGAAAGCTACGCTGCCGCAGCGTCGCTCTCCGCCGTCGAGCCCGATCCTGCCCTGCACCATGGATAGCGTGCTGCAGAATGCGCTGGTCTACCTCGCGGCGGCGGTCGCCACGGTGCCGATCGCGCGCCGGCTCGGCCTGGGCGCGGTGCTCGGCTACCTGCTGGCCGGGATCGCGATCGGACCGTGGGGCCTGGGCCTGATCACCGAGGTCGAGGACATCCTCGGCTTTTCCGAATTCGGCGTGGTGCTGCTGCTGTTCGTGATCGGCCTCGAACTCGAGGTGGACCGGCTGTTGTCGCTGCGGCGGCCGATCTTCGGATGGGGGACCGCGCAAGTGGTGGTGGTCACCGCGACGCTGTGCGGCGCGGCGATGCTGGCCGGGGTTGGCTGGAAGGTGGCACTGATCGCAGCGCTCGGCCTGTCGCTGTCGTCGACCGCGATCGCGCTCGCGTCGCTGCAGGAGCGCAACCTGATGGGCACGCCCGCCGGACAGGCCGGTTTCGCGATCCTGCTGTTCCAGGACATCGCGGCGATCCCGATGATCGCGCTGGTGCCGGTGCTGGGCGTGGCCGAGGCCCAGGGCAGCGGCCAGGGCTGGCTCGGCGCGCTGAAGGTCGGCGCGGTGCTGGCCGCGCTGATCGTTGGCGGCCGCTACCTGCTGCGCCCGGTGCTGCGCGTGATCGCCAGGACCGAACTGCGCGAAATCTTCACCGCGTTCGCGCTGCTGCTGGTGATTTCGATCGCGCTCCTGATGCGCTCGGTCGGCATGTCGATGGCGCTCGGCGCCTTCATGGCCGGCGTGCTGCTGGCCGACTCGGAATACCGCCACGCGCTGGAAACCGACATCGAACCGTTCAAGGGCCTGCTGCTCGGCCTGTTTTTCATCGCGGTCGGCATGTCGGTCGACTTTGCCGTGTTCCTGGCGCAGCCCTGGCTGATCCTGGGGCTCGTCGCCGGCTTCCTCGCGATCAAGGTCGCGTTGCTGTACGGGCTCGCCCGGCTGTTTGGCATCCCGCGCAGCCAGCAGGCGCTGTTCGCCTTCCTGCTCTCGCAAGGCGGCGAGTTCGCGTTCGTCGTATTCGCCGCCGCTGCAACCGCCCGCGTGTTCACGCCCCACACCGCCTCGATCCTGGTGGTGGTGGTGGCACTGTCGATGATGGTCACGCCGCTCCTGATGCTATTGCACGACAAGGTCATCGCGCCCCGTTTTTCCGGCGACAAGCTGCGCCCGGCCGACGCGCTCGAGGCGCGCGAGGACCATATCATCATTGCCGGCTTCGGCCGCTTCGGCCAGATCGTCGGCCGCCTGCTGTGGGCCAACCGGATCCGGCTCACGGTGCTCGACCACGATCCCGACCAGATCGAGATCCTGCGCCGCTTCGGCTTCGAGGTCTACTACGGCGACGCGACCCGCACCGACCTGCTGCGCGCAGCCGGCGCCGAGCATGCGCGCGCGCTGGTGCTGGCGATCGACGACATCGACGACAGCCTGGCGCTGGTCGATGCGGTGCGCGCCGAGTTTCCGCAGCTGCCGATCCTGGCGCGCGCGCGCAACATCACCCACTATTACCAATTGCTCGACCGTGGCGTGAGCATCATCGAACGCGAAACCTTCGAGTCGGCACTGATCCTTGGCCAGCATGTGCTGCGCGAACTTGGCTTCGGCGCCTACCGGGCGCGCCAGGCCGCGATGAAGTTCCGGCAGCACAACAAGCGTACGGTGCTGGCGGTCTATCCGTTCTACAAGGACCAGCAGCAGTACGCGTCGTTGGCCAAGCGTGCGCGCGACGAGCTCAACGAGATGTTCGCGCGCGACATCAAGGCTGTCGACGGGGACGCCGACAAAGGCTGGGACTGAGCCGGCGCGCGCGCACTGCCGCAACCGGAAACCACATCGTCTGTCGCGGTGATACACTTGCCACCTTGCACTAAAAACAAGATTTTCTTACCTCGTGGCAACAGCGATTGCGCAACATATGAACACAAGCATTTGGCCTGCGGGCGCGGGCGACACTGCGGGACTGGTGCGCGCCTTCAACTGGGCGGCGACCCCGCTCGGCCCGATCGAGCGCTGGCCGTCCCGCCTGCGCACGCTGGTCGACATGGTGCTCGGCTCGCCGGTCGGGATGACCCTGATCTGGGGCGACGCCGGCATCCTGGTCTATAACGACGAGTACGCCAAGGCCTGCGGCGGCAAACACCCGGGCACGCTGGGCAGCACACTGCAAGGCGCCTGGCCCGAAGCGTGGGACTTCAATAGCGCGATGTTCGCCGCCTGCCGCGCCGGCCGGCAACAAGTGTTCAAGGGCGTCCGGCTGATGCTCGAGCGCGCCGGTACGGCCGAGGAAGCCTGGTTCGACCTGTACTACGCGCCGGTGGCCGGCGACGACGGCCAGTTCGCCGGTGTGCTCGCCACCGTCATCGAAACCACCTCGCAAACGCTGGCCGCGATCGAACGCGCCGAGCACGAACGGCAGCTCGAGCGGCTCAACGGCGAACTCGACGCCCAGCGCGAGCAGTTGCAACGGGCCAACCAGCGGCTGGCCGGCGACATGGCCTTCCTGAGCGGGCTGTTCCAGCAAGTGCCCAGCTTCATGGCGGTGCTGCTCGGCCCCGGCCACGAGTTTGCACTGGCCAACGAAGCGTATCAAAAGCTGGTCGGCCGCCGCGACCTGATCGGCAAGCCGCTGCAGCTCGCACTGCCCGAAATGACCGGACAGGGCTTCATCGGCATCCTCGACCAGGTCTACAGCAGCGGCGAACCGTTCTACGGCAAGAACATCGACGTGACTGTCGACAGCGGCCCCGGCGGCGGCAAGCAGCGCGCCATCCTCGACTTCGTCTACCAGCCGCTGAAAGACACCGCAGGCCGCACTTACGGCATCTTCGTCGAGGGAATCGACGTCACCGCGCACGCGATGGCCGAGGAACGCCTGCGGGTGGCGCAGGAGGCCGGCGGAATCGGCACCTTCGAGTGGAACCCGGCCAGCGGCGAACTGGTCGTGTCGGACGTCTACCGGCGCGTGTTCGGCATCAGCCAGGACACGCCGATCACGGCCGAGCTGATGGTGTCGCTGGTGGATCGGGCGCACGCGCACCTGACCGGCCCGAACCGGTTGGGGCAGCGCGCCAACCCGCTCGAGTATTCCGAATTCCTGATCACGCGCGCCGACAACGGCGAACGGCGCTGGATCGCGCGCCGGGGCCAGGCGGTCGGCCTGGGCACCAGCGGCCAGCCGCGCTTCCTGGGCGTGGTGTTCGACATTACCGACCGCAAGCAAGCCGAGGCGGAGCGCAACGCGGTCGAACAGGCGCTGCGCGAACTGAACGAATCGCTCGAGCGCAAGGTCAGCACCGAGGTGGCCGAGCGCATCCGCACCGAAGAGGCGCTGCGCCAGTCGCAGAAGATGGAAGCGGTCGGCCAGCTGGCGAGCGGCGTCGCGCACGACTTTAACAATGTGCTGCAGATCATCTCGAGCAACCTGCAGCTGATGGAACTCGACGGCAGCGTCGGCGGCCTGCTGCGCTCGCGCCTGGCGCATGCGATCGCGGCGGTCGAGCGCGGCTCCAGGCTGTCCTCGCAGCTGCTGGCCTTTGCGCGGCGCCAGCCGCTGCAGCCGGTGGTTACCGACCTCGGCCAGCTGCTGGGCAACATCGAACACCTGTTGCAGCGCGCGCTGGGAGACCAGGTCCGGCTCGACCTCGACGTCGCGCCGGGCCTGTGGAGCACCTCGGTCGACCCCAACCAGATCGAAAACGCGATCCTCAACATGGCGATCAACTCGCGCGACGCGATGCAGGGCGTAGGCTGGCTGACCATCGCGCTGCGCAACGTCCCGGCCCACGCGGCGATTGCCGGGCCGGCCGTCGACCAGGTCTCGCTTTCGGTCTCGGACACCGGCTGCGGCATGCCGCCCGAGGTGCTGGCCAAGGTGTTCGACCCGTTCTACACCACCAAGGAGCCGGGCAAGGGCACCGGCCTGGGCATGAGCATGGTGTACGGTTTCGTCAAGCAGAGCGGCGGCGAAATCCGGATCGACAGCACCCCGGGGATCGGCACCACGATCACGATCGACCTGCCGCGCACCGTGGACGCCGCAGCCGCGCTGCCGGCCAGTTGCGCGCGCTCCATCCCGGGTGGCGACGAAACCATCCTCGTGGTCGAGGACGACCCCGCGGTGCGCGCCGCCGCAATCGACATCGTCGCCGGCCTTGGCTACCGGGCGCTGAAGGCCGACAACGGCCAGCAGGCGCTCGCGATCCTGCAGAGCGGCATGCCGGTCGACCTGCTGTTTACCGATGTCTCGATGCCGGGTGCGGTCGACAGCGCCGAACTGGTGGCGCAGGCCTGCGCCATCGCGCCCGGCATCGCGATCCTGCTCACCTCCGGCCGCTCGCTCGACGGCTCGTTCGCCGGCAGCCGCATGCCGGCCGGGATCGAGATCCTGCCCAAGCCGTATGGCCGCGAACAACTGGCGTTGACGATCAGGCAGCAGCTGGGCGCGCGCCGCCAGGCCCAGGCCGCGCCGGCCGCGCAACCGGCCCCCGGCGCGCTGCGCCTGCTGGTGGTCGAGGACGACCGCGACGCGCGCGAACTGGCCTGCGAGATGCTGGCCGCGCTCGGCCACAGCGCGCACGGCGTGTCCAGTGCAGAGGAGGCGCTGGAGTTGCTGGCCGCTGCCAGCTTCGATGTGCTGTTCACCGACCTGAACCTGCCGGCCATGTCCGGGGACGAACTGGCGGTGCGCGCCAGCGCCACCGCGCCCGGGCTCGATATCATCCTCGCCTCGGGTGACCGCCCCGTGGCGGCGGGCCAGGCCAGGCTGCTGCCCAAACCCTACGACCTGATGCAGCTGCAGCTGACCCTGGTTGACATCCTGGGCGCGCGCGGCCGGCACGCCAGCCTGCCCGCCGGCCTCTAGCCCGGCTCAGGCATCGCGTTCGCGCTTCTGGCCGATCCGCTGGCCGCCCGACTCCGGCACGCCGGCCGGGCCCTGTTCGGCCTTCACCGACCGCATCGCGCCGGTGTCGCCGCCGGGCTGCTGCTCGCCCTCGCGCTGTTGGTTGCCCGCACCGCCCTTGCCCAGGCTGCCGACATCGCCCATGCCGGTCTGCAGCTCGGCAGTCCGGTCGCCGCTGCCAAAACCCTGGCTGTCCTGCCCTGCCGCGCCGCCGGCCAGCAGGTCGTCGGTGCGCCCTGCCGGGCCGCCCTGGCCGCCCTGCATGTTGCCGGGCTCGCCGGTGGCGCCGCTGCCCATCGTGCCCGCGCTGCTGGTGCCGTCGCGCGTCAACTGCTCGTATTTGCGGCCTTCGGCGGCCTTGTCTTCGTTGTTGGTAGCCATGCTTCACCTCCTGTGGTGGGAACAGGGGAAATCATAGACCCAGGCGGCCGTGGCGCAAGCGGCCCGGGGCGCCAGCAACTGTAGGACATGTCGGGCAGCCGTATGCGCAAACCATCTATCGATAGCCGGATTGATTCGTTGGGACGCCCGTTGTGCACGCATAGAATGGGTTGACACCGTCCACTCATGCGTCCCAACGATGATTCCACGACTTTCCGATTTTCGTATCCTGGTCGCCCCGGGCCTGCACAACAGCGGCGCCAGCCATTGGCAGACTCGCTGGGAAGGGCTCTACCCGGCTTTCGAACGGGTCGAGCAATGGCACTGGGACCGGCCCGAATTGCCGGCCTGGTCGGCACAGCTCGGCCACATGCTCAGGCGCTCGGCGCGTCCGGCGCTGGTGGTCGCCCACAGTTTCGGCTGCCTGGCGACGGTCCACCGTATCGCGGCCGGCGCGCCGAACCTGGCCGGCGCCTTGCTGGTGGCCCCCGCCGACCCGCACAAGTTTGGGGTCGAGCGTGAACTGGCCGGCATCCGCCTGCCGATCCCGGCAATCCTGGTAGGCAGCGAGGACGACCCGTGGATGAGCGCTGCACGCGCCGCGCGCTGGGCCGGCGAATGGGGCTGCGAGTTCGTCAACGCCGGCGCGCTCGGACATATCAATGCCGAGTCAGGGCTGGGCGACTGGGAGTTTGGGCTGGCCCAGCTCGCGCGGCTGGTTCAACGCATACCGGGCCAGCGCTGCCGCTGCACCGTGGGCACGGCCAACGACGGCGCGTACGCTAGCCGGGCTGACGGCGTTCCGTTGCGAAATACAGCAACGCGGCCGTAGGCATGCACATTCCGACAATCGCGGCAGCGCCCCAGCCCCAGTGCGCATAGCTCCACGCGCCCAGCGCCGAACCGGCGGCGCCGCCGAGGAAGAAGGTGGCCATGTACAGGCCGTTGACGCGGCTGCGCAGTTCCGGGTCGAGCCCGTAAATTGCGCGCTGGCCGAGCACCAGGTTGCCCGACACGCCAAAGTCGAGCAGCACCGCGGCCACCACCAGCAGCCCCAGCGCCAGCGTCGAGCCCGCGGGCGCGAGCAAGGTCATTGCGAACGAAACGATGGCCAGCAGCATGCAGAAGGCGGACGCCTGCCGGGTCCAGCCGTGGTCCGCCACGCGGCCCGCGATCGGCGCGGCGATGGCCCCGGCCACGCCGACCAGCGCGAACAGCGCGATGCCCTTCTGCGTCAGGCCGAACGCCGGGCTGGACAGCAACAGCGGCGTGACGGTCCAGAACACGCTGAAGGCGCCGAACATGCCGGCCTGGTACAGCGCCCTGCGGCGCAGCACGGCGTAGCGGGCGAAGATCCCGCCCAATGACCCGAGCAGCGCGCCGTAGCTGGTTTTGGCCAGCGGCGCACGGGGCGGCATCAGCGCCCGCAACACGCAGCCCAGTACCAGCATCAGCACTGCCGACATGCCATACACCGCCTGCCACGACCACAAATGGGTGACCACGCTGGCGACCGGCCGCGCCAGCATGATGCCGAGCATCAGCCCGCTCATCACGTTGCCGACCACGCGGCCGCGCACGGCTTCCGGCGCCATGTGCGACGCGTACGGCACCAGCACCTGGACCGCGACCGCGGCAAAGCCGATCAGCAGCGACGCTCCCAGAAACGCGGCGGGCTGGCTGGCCAGCAGCGAGATGCCGAGCGCGCAGACCAGCAACACCAGCAGGCCCAGCACGAGGCGCCGGTTTTCGAGCAGGTCGCCCATCGGCACGACCAGCAGCAGCCCAGCGCCATAGCCGACCTGGGTCAGCGTGACGACCAGGCCCGCAGCGCCCGGCTGCAGCCCGACGCTGTGGCTGATCAGGCCGAGCAGCGGCTGGGCGTAATAAATGTTGGCGACGATCAGACCGCAGGCGCTGGCGATCAGCATCATCAGCCAGGTGGGCATGTGCGGCACGACGGCGGTCGTGCGCTCGGCGACGGGTGTTGCGTGGTTGGTTTTCAACATCGAACTTGCTGTGCTGTGGTTGTGGGACGCGAAAGGCGAAGCCGAAGACGATAACACATTCTTATCGATCGGGCCGGCACCCCTCTCGCCCCGTCCCCCGCTACAGCGTGATCGCCAGCGTCGTCGACCGCCCCTGTTGTGGCCGCATCGCTACCTCGAGCAAGTTACGTTGCGCGTTCCAGCTGAACGGCACGCTGCGCCCATCCAGCGACACCGCACGCGGCCGCGCCCGGACGTTGTGTACCTTCAGCGCAATGGTCCGTGCGACAGCTTCGATGGCCTTGCCGGTTTCCGTTTGCAGCGTGATTTCCAGCTTGCCCGCGCGCGCGCTGCTGCCAAAGCGCACCAGTTCGTAGCGGCCCTTCTCATAGGCCCCGGCGGTTGCGCCGTCGTCGTCATACAGCTTGCCGCTGCCTGCGCTGACTGAGGCGTCGTGGTAATAATGCAGGTCGATCTGGCGGGTCGAATAGTCGCGCGTCGACTGCACCACTTTTGCCATCGGGATGAAGGCGCCGGCGCGCACGAACACGGGAATGTGCCCGGGCACCGTCGCCACGACTTCGGTGATCCCGCCGCGGTGCGGCTGGTCGGTGTAAAAGTCGAACCAGACGCTGTCCTTGACCGGGAACACCACTTCCTTGCGCGCCGCGCCCGGCTCCACGACCGGCGCCACCAGGAAATCAGGTCCCCACAGGTAGGTCGACGAGACCGACTCCAGATTGCCCTCCGGCTCCGCGAACAGTACCGGACGCATCAGCGGCATGCCGGTCTGGCTGTTGTCGAAGGCGAGCGTGTAGTTATACGGCAGCATGGCGTAGCGCAGGCGGATCGCCTCGCGCGCCAGCGACTTCGTGCGCGGCTCGCGGAACACCGGCTCCGGCGGCACGTCGGACTGCGCGTGCGGGCGGAACACCGGCTGGAATACGCCGTACTGCAGCCAGCGCAGGTACAGTTCGTCGTCCAGCACCGCACCCGCGAAGCCGCCCAGGTCCGAGTGCATGTAGGCCAGCCCCTGCATGCCCATCTGCAGCGCGATCTCCATTTGCGATTGCAGGCCGCCCCAGCCGCGGCTGACGTCGCCCGACCACGGGATCAGGCCGAAGCGCTGCGAGCCGGAATAGCCGGCGCGCATCAGGATGAACGGGCGCTCGTTGGGAAAGTCCTTCTGGTAGCCTTCGGCGATCAGTCGCGCCCAGTCGTGTCCGTACACGTTGTGCACCTGGCCGGCGGTACCGCTTGCGTGCAGCAGCGCCGACGGATGCATCTCGGGCTCGCCCAGGTCGCCCCACCAGCCGCCCACGCCGCCTTGCTTGAGGCCCTTGTAGATATTCCAGAACCAGTCGCGTGCTTCCGGTTTGTACAGGTCGATCAGGCCCGTGTTACCGAAGTAGAAATCATACGTGTAGGGCGCGCCCTGCCGATTGGTCGCCAGCACCTTGCGCTCGACCGCTTCGTGCCAGCGCTTCGAGGTGGACAGCACGAACGGCTCGGTGATGACCACCGTCTTGACACCCTTTTTGGCCAGGTCGGCCATCATCTGTTCGGCGTGCGGGAAGGTGTCGCGGTCCCAGTCCAGGTTGCCCATTGTCCCCTTCACGTCCTTGCCGAACCAGTACAGGTCGAGCACGATGGCGTCGAGCGGGATCTTCTCGGCGATGAACTTGTCGACCGTGGCGCGGGTTTCGGCCTCGCTCTTGTAGCCGAAGCGGCTGGCGAAATTGCCGAAGGCCCAGCGCGGCGGCAACGGCTGGCGGCCGGTCAGGCTGGTGTAGCCGGCCATGATCTCGTCCCAGCTGTCGCCCGCCACCACCTGGTAAGTCTTGCGCCCGCCAATGACTTCGTAGCGCAGCGTGCCATCCTTGCGGCTGTCGAAGTCGAGGTAACCGGTCTGCGGGTTGTCGAAGTGGAGTGCGTACTTTTTCGACGACAAGGCCATCGGCACCGCAAAGTTCAGCAACTCGGCATACTGGCCATAGCCGTAGTGCGCCTTGTTGTACAGCTGGAAGCGGTGGCCGCGCCGGTTCATGCCCACCGCCCGCGCGCCGGCGCCGTACAGTGCCTCGCTGGCGTCGAGCGCGAACTCGATGCTGTCCATGTCGTTGGCGCGCGCGTAGCCCAGCTTTTCAGCGACCAGCGCGCGGCCCTTGTACGTGTAACTGATCCGGAACGGCTGCTTGTCGACGGTGACCGTGATGCCCGGCGTGGCAAACACAAGCTGCCGGGCGTCGGTCGTGACGCTAACGGGCACCGCCGCCGGCGCCAGCACCACCGCGTGCGAAGCGCTCTCGTAGCCTTCGCCCTTGGGGATGAAGGTCGTCTCGACGATGTTGGCCGAATACGGTTTGATCAGGTAGCGCCCGTCGCTGGTGGCGATCTCGAGCGTGTTGTGGTCCTGGCGGAAGCTGTGGAACTGGCGGTCGGCGTTCTGGGCGCAAGCAAGCGGGCTGGCGGCCAGCAAGACGGCCAGCCGGGCAATCGTGGCAATATTCATGGGTCTCGTGATTGTTGGTATTATTGTACGGCCGGGCTCGCCAGCCGCAGGCGTGAGCATGACAGAAACCGGCGCAGGAATATAGTGGCGCCCAGGCGGGCGCA
Source organism: Massilia sp. (assembly GCA_045810465.1). Taxonomy (GTDB): domain Bacteria; phylum Pseudomonadota; class Gammaproteobacteria; order Burkholderiales; family Burkholderiaceae_D; genus Telluria. The sequence continues at coordinate 34,590 of JBJMVW010000101.1, forward strand.
TCCGCGCGCCGCAACACACGTTCGGGAGGATAGCGTATGAGTATGATGGAACTCGGCCAGGGCGACGCCCTGCTCGTCATCGACATGCAGTACGACTTCCTGCCCGGCGGCAGCCTGGCGGTGCCTGGCGGCCACGACGTGCTGGCCCCGATCAAGCGCCTGCTGGCCTTGTATGGCGAGCGCGGTTTGCCAATCTATGCCACGCGCGACTGGCATCCGCATGACCACTGTTCGTTTGCCGCGCAAGGCGGGCCGTGGCCGCCACACTGCGTCGCCGGCACGGCGGGCGCATCATTTCCGGCCGAGCTGGCGCTGCCCGCGCATACGGTCGTGGTTTCGAAAGCCGATACCGCGGCCGTGGACGCCTATTCCGCCTTTGCCGGTACCGGCCTGGCGCAACAGATGCGCCAGCGCGCAATCACCCGGGTGGCAGTGTGCGGGCTGGCGACCGACTATTGCGTCCTCAATACGGTGGCCGACGCGCTCAAGGAAGGCTTCGATACCCTGATCGTGCCCGAGGCGATGCGCGCGGTCGACGCGCAACCCGGCGACGGCGCGCGCGCCATCGACCAGATGCTGGCGCAGGGCGCGGCCCCGGTCGGGCTGCTCGGCGCCGGGCTGGCGCCGCTCGCCTAGCATGCACAGGGGGCCTGACGCAACGATACATCGCGCGCCGGGCCTGGACCTGTTGCGCGCCGCCGCTATCGGCTGGGTCATGCTGTACCACCTGGAGAGCTATGGCGTTCGCTTGCCCGGCGTCGTGCACCACGGCTGGATGGGCGTGGACCTGTTTTTTGTGCTGAGCGGTTACCTGATCGGCTGGCAGCTGTTGAAGCCCTATGCCTGCGGCGAGCAGCCGCGCTGGGGCCAGTTCATGCTGCGCCGCGGGTTCCGGGTCCTGCCGGCGTACCTGGTCGTGCTCGCCTTGTATTTCACCGTGCCGGCAGTGCGGGAAGCCGACGGCATCGCACCGCCCTGGCAGTTCCTGACATTCACGGCCAACCTGTTCCCTGACTACTTCCATCACACCGCCTATTCACACGCCTGGTCCTTGTGCGTCGAAGAGCATTTCTACCTGCTGCTGCCGGCGATTGCCTGGCTGCTCGCGCGCAAACCCACAAGCGGCAACATCGCGCTCTCTGCAATGACCGTGCTGGTCGGCGGCATGCTGCTGCGCGGCTGGCTCTGGCAACACGAGGTCGCCCCCTACGCGCATCTGCGCAGCGGCGAGAACAATTTTTTCCTGCGCTATGTTGAGGTCATCTATATCCCGACCTGGAACCGGCTCGATGGGCTGCTCGCCGGCGTCATGCTGGCGGTGGTGAAGGCGTTCCGTCCGCAATGGTGGGCGCGCGCGATGAGCTGGGGACCGGCATTCCTGGTCCTGGGCGTGGCGGGGATCTTTGCCTGCATGCGCGTGGAAGCGGTCAGCTATTTTGGCGCCGTCGCGCTCTTCCCGCTGCTATCGATCAGCCTCGCATGCCTGGTCGTGGCGGTGCTCAGCCCGCGCACCTGGCCAGGCCGCGTCGCGGTCCCCGGGGCTTGTTACCTGGCCGCTATCTCGTTCAGCTTGTATCTCACACACAAGCAGGTCTACTCCTGGATCCACGACAGTGTCGGCCCGCACCTGCCCGGATCCGCCCTGCTGGCGTTTTGCCTCTACAACGCCGCGGCCCTGGTTGTCGCAACCGTGCTGTACCAGGCGGTGGAGCGTCCCTGCCTGCGCCTGCGCGACCGGCTCCTCGCCACCACGGCCCGCCCTGGCAAGCCCATGCCCGCCACCGCCCCCTGATGCAATGCCGGCTCCGGACGCACCGGCGGCCAGGGTGAAGCACTTCGGCAAGTTCCCAAGCGCGGATTGGTCCAACGCAGACACCCTCCGATATGCACGTCCAGAATGGCCAGTTCCCGCCGGTTCCGATCGGGGCGGCGGGCTGGTCGGGGGCGGAGAGCACGCTCGTGCACCAATTCTCCGCTCTGTTCTTATGAACTTAAGGAATAACAAGGAGACACAGATCATGAATCCTGATCGTGAGCTTGACCTTGAACGGCGTCGCGCACTGCAAACCGGGGGAACGATGATGGCGGGACTGGTCGCCGGAAGCGCCCTGGTCGCCGCGCCGGCCAACGCGCAACAGTCGACGGGAGGCGCGCTTCCCGTGCAGCAGATCGAAACCATTCTTCGCTCCAGGGGCACAGTCAGCAACGGCGTGCTCAGCATCACGCAGGACCGCGATGACCTTGGCAACGTCACCGGCCCGGGCGGCATTCCGTTCAAACCTCCGTGGCAGGTGCGCAACGACCTGTACTTCCAGGCCCTGCAGCCGGGACGTGCGATCTTTAACGGCGAATTGTCGCTGCTGAGCAGGGAAACCAATCCCGTCATCGACCGGATCCTTGCCCAAGGACTGGTCTTCCAGGCGTTCCACCAGCACTTTTTCGACCTGTCGCCGCAGATATGGCACATCCACTTCCGGGGAGTCGGCAATCCGCTGTCGCTGGCGCGCTCGGTTGCGGCCGTGGTTGCCGCCACCGGCACGCCGCTGCCGCAAATGCCCCCGGCGCACCCGAGCACCCCGCTCAATACCAGCCTGCTCGAACAGATCCTCGGCGGTACGGCCGAGGTCGAAGACGAAGGGGTGGTGGTCGTCACAGTGCCGCGCCGGGAACAGATCACGCTGGGCGGCATTCGCATCAGTCCCGAACTTGGGGTAGCCCATAACATCAACTTCGAGCCGCTGGGCGGCAACAGGACCGCCGTCGCGCCCGATTTCGCCTTGATTGCCTCGGAAGTCGATCCGGTCATGTCCACGATGCGAAGGCAAGGGTTCACGGTGCACTGCCTGTACAACCAGGAGACCGCGGAGGTGCCGCAGCTGTACTTCTCGCACCAGCTGGCGGTGGGCGACGCCTACGAGCTGGCGCGCGCGGTCAGGCGCGGACTGGACCGGACCAATACCCGGTTCGAGCACTGACGGCCGTCAGCCTTCAGCCTTCAGCTTCAGCCTCGGCCTCCGCCTTGGCCTTGGCCCTGGCCCTGGCCGTCGCGCGGCGGCGCCGGAAACGGGTGAACACGATCCGGGTCGCCGCGATCACCGGCACTGACAGGAACATGCCGGCAACGCCGGCCAGTTCGTCGCCGGCCAGCAGGCCGAACACGACAGCAATGGCCGGCACATGCACGCCTTCGCTCATCAGGTATGGCCCCAGCAAGTAGTCCTGGAACATCCGGTACAGCACAAAAAACACCAGCAGCCATACCAGGTGCGGGTAACCGGTGACCGTGGCGACCGTCAAAATCGCGAGCGCCCCGACCAGCGGGCCGAACACGGGAATGATCTCAAGCACTGCGGCGGCGCCGCCCAGGAACAGCGCGAACGGCACCTGCAGCAGCGACAGCACCACCCCGTACACGACAAACGCGGCCAGCGACAGCAGTGCCAGCGCCCGCACATAACGCGCCAGCAGGAAATTGAGTTCGATCGCAAGGCGCACCCAGAACGCGCCGCCGGGCGAAGCGAGCCGCGCACGCAGCTGCGCGCGGATTGAAGGAGCGTGGCGAATCATCAGGAAGCTGAAGACCGGGATCACGACCGTGTAGACCAGGTGGCCCGCCACCGAGAGCACGCCGGCCCCGATCTGCTGGGCGGCCGGCAAGGCGGCGGGACCGATGTCGCGCACCAGCCCGGCGAGGCGGCCGCGAAACGGCTCGAGCCAGCCCGGCAGCGGCAGCCGGGGCGCCAGCGTTGCCGGGTCCAGCAGGCGCGGCAACTCCTGGGCCAGGAGCACGGCCTGGAGCGCGATCGTACGGCCGAACGCGGCCGCCGCCACCACGATCAGTCCCAGCACCAGTGCGAACGCGAGGCCGACGATCAGGTCGCGCGGAACCCGCCCGCCGAGCCACCGCTCGGCCGCGTTGACCAGAGGATAGACCATGTAGCTGAAGAATACGGCGAATACCACTACCTGCAAGGTCGTGCGGATCGTGTACAGGAAGTACAAGGCGCCCAGCACCAGCACGGCCGTAAAGACGGCGCGCGCGGCCCGCGGATCGAAACCGAACATGCCCTTCCTTCAGTGGCGAAAAACCAGGTGGCGCGCGAGGCCATCGTTTGCTACGCCCGTCCGTCCATCAACCGGCCCGACCATCATAGGGCGAATCGGCACTGTCGTGCGCGCGCCATGTGGCCGCGCTTGAACAAAGTCTTTCGTGCCTGCCGCCTTTACAGCCCCAGTCCCTCTTTTGGCCGCCAGCCCAGCGCCGGGGCATGCAGGCTCTGGATATACAGGCGGTCGGCCGTTTCGGTCACGCCGGTGGTTTCCGGGTAGTGGCCCTGCGGGTCCTGCAGGTCGGCGAGCACCTTGCCGTCCTCGTCGAATGCCAGCACGTGCCCGTACGACGGCGGGACCGGCCACAAGGCCTTGGGCAGGCGCGCCGCCACCTTGCTCAGGAACGGGCTGGCCGCGAGATCGTCGGCGGTAGCGTTGCGCGGTTTGACCAGCCCCACCCAGATCCGGCCGTTCATGCCGCGCATCAGGTTGTCGGGATATCCCGGCAGGTTCGCCAGCACCACCTTGGCGTCCTGCCGGCCGCTGCCGCTCGCGAGCTGCAGGCCCCTGGCCGTGGCGGCCAGCTTCCAGACCCGGTACGCCCCGGTTTCAGCGACGAAGATCGAACGCTCGTCGGCCGACAGCGCGATGCCATTGGCGAACGACAGCCCGTCCGCCACCACCCCCACCGCTCGGGTTGCCGGGTCGTAGACGAGCACGCGCCCGGTCGCCGAATGCTCCAGGATGTCGAGGATGCTTGCGTCGAACGCGCCCCACCGGGCGGCGCCGAAACGGCGGGATGCATCGGTAAAGTAGATTTTGCCGTCGCCCGCGATCACGACCGCATCGGCAAAGCGGATCGCATCCATCGCGCCGCCCACGCGCACCTTATCGGCCAGCACCGTAATCCGCCTTGCGCCATTCGTGCCGGGCTGGGCGTCGATCAGGATCAGTCCCCTGGTCGAATCGGCCGCGACGAGATCGCCGTGCCGGTTGAAATCGAAGCCAAGCACGCGGCCGCCGGTTTGCGCCCAGGCCTCCCTCGCGGAACCGTCTGGCTTCATGCGCAGGATTTTCCCGCCGGCGACCGCGACATACAGCAATCCGTCGGGGCCGAACGCGACATGCTCCGGCCCGCTTTCGGCGTCGATTGAAATCTGCTTCAGGTCGGCAAGGCGCGCGTTGACGGCATAGGCGCCCGCGTATCCCAGATTCTTTGGTGCCGTCCAGGCCACCGGATCGATGGGCACCGGCGCCAGTGCCAGGTAGCCGGCAAGCAAGAGGAAGACGAGGAACAGTACGGGGGACGCCTTGCGCAGCATGATGTCTCCTTGTTTTAGTTGTTTCGATGTCAATCATAAGCCGGAGCAGGCATTGCCGCCAACGAACTTTCGCCCGCGATGCGGGCTCGGAAATCGATGCGCGGTCCACCACCTTTCGGAGACGAACGGTGTACCTGGAGATGAGCTTCGATAAGGGACCAGAGCTCGTGGGGAAGGAGCGCTTGGGCCATGGCGTCGGTTCGGGCTCAGAACATGCACGCGAATTTAATACGCAGGCCGCGACGACCTCAGGTGCCTACGAGACTCGGACTATCTGTACGTCCGCTCAACGATTTCATCAATCTGTTGCAGCGACCGGTTGAATCCGCAACCCAAAGCGGAAGTAGCTCGCTTCAGAAAGCAGACGTTCAACGTTCGACATGAGCGGCGACCGACCGGCGCTGCCGGTTAGCCGTGCGCTCGATGGAGGGGTTAGGCGACATGCGCGTGACTCTTGAGAATCATCCGACAACCCGCGATTCGACGATAAGTTCATTTATTCGTTGGTTTATTAGCTCGACGCTCTTGAGGAATTTCGCGCGCGAGTCCTGAATCTTCGAACGCTCCAACTGCGCAACACATTGATCAGCAAGTTCGCACGCCTGAGCGGCAAGCCTGATAAGTTCAGCATCGACCAGGCGTGCGCGAAGAATACGAGTTCGCAGGGTGACAGTACGATATTGATGGCCGAAGTCCACAATTGCGGCCTGCTCTGAAGAAGCCGAGCCCCGACGGACGGTGCCCAGCACCTCTGCTAAGGCGTTATCGATGCCTTCCAAAGCATCCTGCAGTTCCATCCAAATCCGCAACTGATATGCGTCTGCCTGCTGCGTCCGCTGAGCCTTTGATTCAGTCCTTTGCGCGAACCAACCACCCAAAAGTGTTCCTGCTCCTCCGATCAGAGCTCCAACGACCGTTCCAGCAACTTGCAGCCAAGGGCTAACTTCGTCTGGGGATGCCATGACGCCTCCTTATAATCACGCCGTTCGCGTACGATGTTCGGTAGTGACTTGTTCCGGCCGCGGCTTGTGTACAGGTAAAGATGGCCTATTTAAGTCGTAAGCCCCCCGAAAACTGCGGTCACTAGAGCAGAATCAGGAGCTACAGCGACGATGTCATGTATCACCTTCAATGACGAAGGACCGCTTCTGGCAGCCGATTGCAGACGTTCGTTAAGGCTCAGTGTACGAGGAGCGTTGTCCTTGAGGCAAGCAGCGTTTTGTTCGGTGCTCTAAATCCGTGAGGTTGAGCGTTGTGCTATCGTTCACCTCAACAACGCAACGGACTTCTATGTGTGCTGACAATGTTTTGCCGTTCGAGCGGCGGGTTCCGCCGAGCCCGCCCAGCGACTTCGACAGTGCCGAGGCGATGCGCAAATGCCGCGCATTGATGAAAACCCTCGGCCAGTACGACCTCCCCGACGAGACCTATGAAGCATGCGTCCTGATGCTCCTGGTGAATCTGAACGATTTGCTCCAGCGCGCCAGGTCCGCCGGACAGCCCGTGACCTTCACCGACCACATCGAGCCGGACGCGGAAGTCGACAATATTTCGGAGCTGGTCGCGAAAAGCAGGAACGCGGCCTGCCACGTCTGGGGCCGCTCCAATGCCAGTTCGAACGCATTCAAATTCAACCGCGTGGCCGGCTACTGCCCCCGCGCGACGGTTTTTGACGGCAAGACGCTCGGCTGCGAATTCCACGACGACGTCGCGCTCTATTACGGAAAATGCCGGCTCTACCTGAACCGGCATGCCGCGCAGGCCCTCGTTGCGCTCGGCGACATCTTCCCCGAACCGCAGGACTAAAGAAAAGTCATCATCTCCCGCTCCCGCTTGTCCCGGGATTGTCGGCGACCACGCGCACCCAGCGAATGGGCGACCTGCGATAGCAACAAGAAACAAAAATTAGTAACTATTGGTAAGACCCTCCTGTACAATATTTTTTGGTTCTGCAGAAACGTCATGCGGCAGACGCCAGGAGCGCTGCCTCTCCTCCTGCCGCCCAACCGGAGGGATCGGGCCAATCATGAAACTATCGCTAGCGGCAAAATTCAATGTCGTTTTCCTGACGATTTTCGGAATCGGCTTCGTCGGCGCCAGCGCCGTCACCAACTACCTGCTGCAACAGAACGCGCGCGAGGAAACGCTGGAGAACGCCCGCGTGCTGATGCAGTCGGCCCTCGCCGCCCGCACCTACACCTCGGCCCAGATCGTTCCCCTGCTCGAACCGCGGCTGCAGGACGAGTTCCTGCCGCAGTCGGTGCCGTCGTTCGCCGCCACCGAACACCTGAACCAGCTGCTCAAGTCCTATCCCGATTTCACCTACAAGGAAGCGACGCTCAATCCCACCAATTTGCGCGATCGGGCCAGCGACTGGGAGGCCGACCTGGTCAACACGCTGCGCGCCAAACCGGCGCTGGCCGAACTGGTCGGGCAGCGCGAAACCTCGGTCGGGCCAGCCCTGTACATCGCGCGCCCGCTGCAGATCAAGAGCGAGGCCTGCCTGCGCTGCCATAGCGTGCCGGACGCCGCGCCGCGGCCGATGCTTGACATTTACGGCCGCAACAATGGCTTCGGCTGGAAGCACATGGAAATCATCGGCGCGCAGGTGGTGTCGGTGCCGATGGCGGTGCCGCTGCAGCGCGCCAGCGTCATGCTGCGCACCTATATGGCGTCGATGCTCGGCATCTTCGTGTTCCTGTTCGCCGCCCTCAACATCATGGTGCACATGTTCGTGACCCGCCGCATTACCCAGATGTCGCGCCTGGCCGACCAGGTGAGCCTGGGCCAGTTCAATGCCGACGAATTCGACGTCAAGGGCAGCGACGAGTTGTCGGCCCTGTCGCGCTCGTTTGCAAGGATGCGCACCAGCCTGGCCAGCGCGATGAAGATGCTCGACGAATGAAACGGCCGCAGGCATGATCGAGCAGCTCGGCAAGTACCGGATCGACAGCGTCCTCGGCAAAGGCGCGATGGGCGTGGTCTACAAGGCCTTCGACCCGCATATCGAGCGCACCGTCGCCCTCAAGACGATACGCAAGGAATTGTTCAGCGATAGCCAGCAGCTTGACCTGATCGGCCGTTTCAAGAACGAGGCCCAGGCCGCCGGCCGCCTGAACCATCCGAACATCGTGATGGTGTACGACTACGGCGAGGACAGCGAATCGGCGTATATCGCGATGGAATTCGTCGACGGCACGCCGCTCAGCGCGCTGATCGCGGCCAACCAGCCGACCCCGCTGCCGCGTGTTACCGCCTGGATGGGCGACCTGCTAGTGGCGCTCGACTATGCCCATTCGCGCGGCGTGGTGCATCGCGACATCAAGCCGGCCAACCTGCTGGTCACGCACGCCGCCCAGGTCAAGGTCAGCGATTTCGGCATCGCCCGCATCGAATCGTCGACCATGACGCAGACCGGATCGATGATCGGCACGCCCAGCTACATGTCGCCGGAGCAGATCCGCGGCGAGACGGCGGACGCCCGCTCGGACGTGTTTTCAGCCGGGATCGTGCTGTACCAGTTGCTGACCGGCGTGCGCCCGTTCGCGGGCTCGTCCGCGGTGGTGATGCAGCAGATCCTGAGCCAGCAGCCGGCGCCGCCGTCGACGCTGGTGCCGGCGCTCGGCCAGGCCTACGACGCCATCGTGGCGCGGGCGATGGCCAAGCCGGCGGCCGACCGCTACCCGTCGGCGCGCGCCTTCCTCGATGCGCTCGCCGCTGCAGGGCATGGCCTGGCGCCCGACCCCGACGCCACCGCGCGCGCCGATGAGGACCGCACGATGCTGGCGGCTGGCCTGCACCCCGTCGATCCCGCGCCGCCCGCCACGCCGACCACCGGGAGCGGGCTGGTCAGTGGCACGATCACGCCATGGAAGATCGAGGCCCTGCCCGAACTCGAACCGCTGCTCGCGCGCCAGGTCGGCCCGATGGCCAGGTTCCTGCTCAAAAAGCTGGCGGGCAATGCCGAGGGCATGGACGAATTGTGCGACCTGCTGTTGCCGCACATCCCATCCGATGCCGGCCGCGCGCAGTTCCAGCAAGGCGTTGCCCTGCTCAAGAAGAAGCTTGACGCCAGCGGCACCGGCACCGGGATCCGCAGGCCGCCGACACTGGCCGGCACGGCGGCGGCAAGCATGGCGGCCGCCCGGACCGGACATACGGCAATCCGGACCCCGGTCCCGTTCGACGCCGCCTTCGTCGAGGTGATGGCGCAGCGCCTGGCGGTGCTGGTCGGCCCGATCGCCCAGGTCGTCGTCAAACGCGCGGCGCGCCAGACTGCCGACAAGGCCGAGTTCATCCATCTGCTGGCCGGGCACATCGAGTCTGCGCCCGAGCGCGCGCGCTTCCTGGCCGAGGCGGCGTCGCTCTAACGATGGGCCGTTAGCGCGTCGGCTCAGGCCGATATGCAATTTCGATATATGCTCATTTGAAACAAATCGTGGCGGTTTGCGGCGCCATGCCTCACAGTGCAGGCATGTCTCCTCAAATTCCCGGATTTGGGTTCAGCCCGCGTGTGAACGCGGGCTTTTTTTCGTCCACTGGCCGTAAAACCGTCATTCCCGCGACGGCGGGAATCCATGCTGAGCCTGCCTGGTGATACGTCGACTCCGACCACTCCGCATGGGGCGGGGCCGCGGGGATCCGAGGGAACCATGAATTTCACGCTAACCCGAGGCATCCTGGCCTGGGCCAGAACGCCCTCACGCGATCCGTCACTCCGCCATCGAGCACGCCAACGGGTCCACCTTGCTCTTGCTGCCTTCCGGGCGGTACACGCCCAGCCGCGCGGCCAGCGCCCGCTCGTTACTGAATGCGAAATTCCCGTACTGGAAAGGCAGCGCACGCTGAATCGCGAACCGTTGCAGCTGCTCCGCCGAGCGCATCGACAGCGCCCAGCCCAGCGATGGCTGGCGCTCGAGGCTGTCGGCAGCCTGTTCGTGCAGCACCTTGGCGGCCTCGACCTCGGGCTCTTCATGCAACGCGGCCAGGGTTTCCGCGGTCAGCGGGTTCAGCGACTTCCTGGTGAGCGGCCAATGAATCACGTTGCACGGTTCCAGCCGGTGCTGCAGGTCCGATAGCGCGACCTCGCTCCTGCTATCGCGCGCATGGATCGCCGTTTGCGCCGGCGTCAGCAATTGTGCGACCAGCCCGCCGTCGCTGTAGTCGGCCGCCATGTCATGATCGGCGCCCTCGCCCGGATTGCTGGTGATAACAATCGCGACAATTCGGCGCCGCTCGACGCCGGCCGCAACCAGGCCGTCGATCACCTCCAGCAACGACGACACGCCGGAGTTATCGTAATATCCCCCGTCCACCACCGAGCGTTCGGTGACGATCGCGGTCTTGAGCGAGGCGTCATAGCCGAACACATTGCGCGCGCGGGCCGGACTGATCAGGGGAAAACGCGCGCTGTCCAGCGCCATTCCCAGCCAGCTGCCGCCGGCCCGGGCGCACCAGCTGTCGTGCGGGCAGAACGGCACATTACTCTGCATGACGCGGCGGCCATCCTGTACGCTTGTCGCATTGAACAACAGCAGCGGCTGGGCGCCATCCGTACCCGGACGCTCGGCCCCGGTCAGCCGGTTGTTGGCGGTCTGCAGCCGCATCGTCGCCAGCAGCTTGCTGTAGCTTGCGCCCCACGCCTGCTCGAGCGTCCCGGCCCGGGTGTCGGCATCGGCAAGCGCAGGATCGCGCGCTCCACGCGATCCCGGCCACAAGCTCGCTGGCAAGTCGCGGAACAGGGTCCGGATCAGGGCGGCGGAAATATGGTCGTCGGCGCTGACCCGCATCAGCGGATCGATCAGCGGCAGCGAGCGCTCGGCTGGCTTGCGCTGCTTGCAATCCGCCCAGTCGCGGCGGCTCGCGAGGTCGGTCCGGCCTGCCGCGTACAATGCGGCGCCCACGGCGCCTCCCGATACCCCGCTGATTGCAAACACGCGATCGCCGAACGCGCCGCAGGTGGCGGCGTCAACCGCCGCCAACACGGCGCTGGTGTGGGCCGCGGCGCGCGCGCCGCCGCCGGCGGCAGCCACCACCAGCACCGGCGCGTCGGGAGCGGCCGGGTGCCGGGCGTTCCACTGGGTCCACAGCTTTGCCACGCTTTGCCGTGTATCGCAGACAAACCGGGCTTCGGAGCACGGCTCCGCGCCGATTGCGATTTCGGGCTTTTCGAGCGGAGCAAGCGGCACGCCGCGCAGGCACACGAATCCGATGAAAACCGCCAGCGTTACCCAGCGCACCGCGCGCGGGACACAGGCCACCACCAGGGTCGCGATCGACAGGCACATCGCGATAAACAGGACCACGGCGCTGGGTGCGAACAACCACTGGGCAACCTTGACCGGGTTGGCTGCAGCGATGCCGGCGAAACCGATCATCACGACAACCAGCGTGATGGTGGTCAGCGTCGAAGCGACCGTCCGGCCAGGCGCCAGGCGGTGAAGGAACACGTTCCACTCCGGCGGGAACTGCCACGCTTTCAGGTCCCTCGACGGGTTAGCCGAGGCGGCGACGAGCAGGCCATAGACCACCGGCATCAGCAACACGACCGAAGTGGTCCAGGTGAAGTACTGGCCGGGGGCGCGCGATGCGGCGACTGCAACCACGCTCGACACGAAGCCTGCGCTGACCAGCACGGCCGCAAAAAACAGCCCGAACTTCATCCAGTAACCACGCCTGGAGACGAACAATTCGTAGCCGCACACGGCGCCGCACAGCACCCATGGGAGCAACATGTTCCACGCTTCCTGGCGCGGAGGAAACGGGCGCAGCCCGCACAGCGCAATGATGACCAGCAGTGCGCCGATCCGCAGGTAGCGCGGCTCTTGCATGCCAGCCTCGCCATGGAAGCCGGTGACATATCCCATCGCCACCAGCAACAGCAGGATGCCGGATATCCACGCCGCACTTTCGGGATAGCCGGAGTTACCGAGCACCGACCAGCATACGGTCACCAGGCACATTGCGCCCAGCGCTCGCGGCAGCCAGCTCAATAGCAGCCTGCCCCACTTGTTGCGCCTGAGCAGCAGGTTGCTGGCGCGCGCCTCCAGGGCAAACCGCCATGCGAGCACGCTGAAGCCGAACGAAAGCGCAACGAACACGAGGAACTGCGCCGATGACGCCCGGATGCCGCCACCGGCGGCACAGGCGGCCGGGCGCGAGCCGCAGATCCACAGCATGTTGTCGATGAATTCCGCGGTCTGCGGCGCGAGCATGGTGACGCAAAACGCGACCGTGGCGAGCAGCACGAGTCGACAATCCCACAGCAAAACACAAACGTTGCGGATGTGCTCGAGGGCGGTCCCGGTATTTGTTTTATCGATCAGTCTTATCTCGGGGACATCAGGCATGTTAGCCACTCCAGTATTATTTCTGTTAAGTAATGTTATCAGAGGCAACGAAGGCCGCCTAGCTGAAAACTATGCTGCAACGACGCGAAAGCAACGCTTGACATCGGCATCCGGCTTCCCGTAGAGTGAATCCATGTCTTCCCAACAGCATCCGTTCACTTTCCTACCGCTCGCTGGCGCGCTATCGCTAGCGGCCCTGCTACGACGCGCGTAAATCGCCGCCGTATCCGTCCGGCTCCCGCCGGCCCAGCAGTCCCAGGAAAGTGTTATCGATGTTTGCCACCCCCCACTTCACGCCGTCGTCCACCCGCACCAGCTTGTTGCTGGCCGCCGGCGCGCGTGCTCAGTTTTGCCTGCTGCTAAAACTACCGATCGGTTGCCGGGCCTAGCGTTACGTGGCCCGTCCGGCAGCCTGCAGCCACACCGCGCCGTCCCGGCCCTTCCGTTTCACCCCAGGAGCAACCGATCATGTTGAAGAATCCCGCAGCCAAATACCGTCCCTTCCCTGCCGTCCAGCTCGCCGACCGCCAGTGGCCGAACAACACCATCACCCGTCCGCCGGTCTGGATGAGCACCGACCTGCGCGATGGCAACCAGGCGCTGATCGAGCCGATGAGCCCGGAGAAAAAGCTGCGCTTCTTCGAGATGCTGGTCAAAATCGGCATCAAGGAAATCGAAGTCGGCTTCCCGTCGGCGTCGCAGACCGACTTCGATTTCGTCCGCATGCTGGTCGACGACAAGCGCATCCCGGACGACGTCACCATCATCGTGCTGACCCAGGCCCGCGATGAGCTGATCCGCCGCACGGTCGACTCGGTGGCGGGCGCGAGGCGCGCAGTGGTTCATATCTACAACTCGGTGGCGCCGGTATTCCGCCGCGTGGTGTTCGGCATGTCGCGCGATGAGATCGTGCAGATCGCGGTGAACGGCACCCGCCTGGTCAAGGAACTGGCCGCCGCGCATCCCGAAACCGACTGGCGCCTTGAATATTCGCCGGAATCGTTCTCGACCACGGAACTGGATTTCTCGAAGCAGATCGTCGACGCCGTCAGCGCCGCATGGCAGCCCACGCCCGAGCGACCGATGATCGTCAACCTGCCTTCGACGGTGGAGGCCAGCACGCCGAACGTGTACGCCGACCAGATCGAATGGATGTGCCGCAACCTCGAACGGCGCGGTTCGCTCGTCATCAGCGTGCATCCGCACAACGACCGTGGCACCGCGGTGGCGGCGGCGGAACTGGCGGTGATGGCGGGCGCCGACCGGGTCGAGGGCTGCCTGTTCGGAAATGGCGAGCGCACCGGCAATGTCGACCTCGTGACGCTGGCGATGAACCTGTACACGCAAGGCGTGCACCCGGGGCTGGACTTCTCCGACATCGACGCCGTGCGCCAGCTGGTCGAGGATTGCAACCAGCTGCCGGTGCATCCGCGCCATCCGTACGCCGGCGACCTGGTGTTCACCGCATTTTCGGGCTCGCACCAGGACGCGATCAAGAAGGGCTTCGCCAAGCAACAGGCCGACGCCATCTGGGAAGTGCCTTACCTGCCGATCGACCCGGCCGACCTCGGGCGCAGCTACGACGCGGTGATCCGCGTCAACAGCCAGTCCGGCAAGGGCGGCATGGCCTACCTGCTGGAACAGGAATATGGACTGGCCCTGCCGCGCCGCCTGCAGATCGAATTCTCGCGCGCGGTGCAGAAGGTGGCCGACGCCAGCGGGCGCGAGATTGCCGCGGCCGACATCCACGAGCTGTTCTCGCGCGAATACCTGGAGCAGGACACGCCCTACCACTACGTTTCGCACCGCATGACCGAAGACAGCGGCAGCGCACAGCCGGTCCAGCTCGAGATCGGCGTGACGCGCCACCATGCGCCGCAGTCGCTGCAGGGCGGCGGTAACGGCCCGATCGACGCCTTCGTGGACGCGCTCGGCCTCGAGATCCGGCTGATGGACTACCACGAGCACGCGATCGGTTCCGGCGCCAACGCGCGCGCCGCCTGCTACGTCGAACTGCGCGTCGCCAATGGGCCGACACTGTTCGGCGCCGGCATCGACAGCAACATCGTGACCGCCTCGTTCAAGGCCGTGCTGTCGGCGGTGAACCGCCATCTCACCGCGACGCAACAGGGCGAACCGCAAGAGCTTGCGGCGTGAAACACCCGTCCTTCCCGCGGAGGCGGGGAGGCCGGCGGCCGCAGCACCCGCACGATTAGCTTTCGCGTCTGGTTCTCGAAGCGGTTTCGACTTACCATGGAGTGCGGGCGGCGCCCGCATGACTGACGGGAACTCCAACTTTGCGACCAGGACCAGGCGGTGCAACCATGACAACTGACGTCGACCGAACACCAGGCCAACCAGGCAGTAGCGGACCGGAACCCTCCTTTTGGAGGCTGCTCTACCGTTTCCTGTTTTTCGATTGGCTGTTTCTCGACGTCAGTGCGGCGCGCAACCGTTTCGAGCGCCACGCCGCCCGCCAGCATAACCGCCACATGAGCCGCTACCTGCCGCTGTACCTGCGCCGCTGGTCGGTCCTGACCGTCTTCGATTTCGCGCTCGGGTGCCTGTTCGAACGCGCGCTGCAGGCGAGCCTGCTGTCGGCCTGGTTCTTCACCTGGTCATGCGTGACCTTCACCGGCATGGTCGTGATCACGGTGGCGTGGGCGATCCTGGCGCACGCCAACCTGTCCTGACACCGAAGCGCGGCCTGCGCCGGGCCTTCACTGGATCCGCGTATTCGCCGGGATCGAGTGGTAGTAGCCGCAGAACTGGCTGTACGGCCCCCTGTCGCAGGACTGCGGGTCCACGATGATGTTGCCCGAGCTGTCCACATTGCGCACCGGCGACTGCCCCGGCTTGTGCGACCAGCGCGTGTTGTTGTCCTGCCTGTACCAATGAAAATCCTGGCCCGGCCAGATCACCAGCGCAATATAGTGGCCGTCGGCCGGGGTCGACACCGGCGGGCCCACCGGAACCTGTCCATCCCGCTGCGCGGCGCCACCGACGCTGGCGCAGGTTAGCGCACTGTACCGTTCCCCACTTCCCAGCCCCGGCTGCGCAAAGCTGTTCGTAATTTTGTCGTTTGCGTAGTTGTAGCAGTTGTTGCGCGTCCGTATCGCAGCGTCATTGTTCCATTTTCCCGGATCGTAAGGCGGTACCGTGAGGATGGACACGGCCGCGTCGAGCGGCCGGATGGTCCCGCCTGAAAGCTCGGCTTGCACGAACTTCCTCACCTCGTCGGAAACTGCCGAACCCGCCGTCGACAGCAGCCATTCCTCCAGGTCCGGGCTGTCCGCAATGCGGTTCAGGTCGAAACGATCCAGGTCGACAACGCCGCCATGGATGTAGACGTGTGGGTCGAGCGCCTTTTCGCGCACGGCGATGGCCGAAAACCCGCGGTACCCGACCGTGCCCGCAAACCCGGCAGGCTTGAGCAGGGTCGTCTTCTGGATCTGCCCGATTCGCTGCGCAAGCTCCTTTGCCTGGTCATCAGACAGTTCCCAGGACGGATCGGGACGGCCGGAGAAAATGTGCAGCGTGATGGTAACTGACATGACTTGCTCCTATCTCAGGGGTGGCGGGAAGGATGATTCTAGGACAAATGCCCGTGCCAAATCTCATGAATTGTCACCGTGCCGCTCGAAACCAGCGCGCGCGGCGCAAGGCCGCACGCCGCGCATTTCCGGGCCACGCGCAACTTTACTTTGTGACAATTGAATAGTTTTTTTATATTTATTTCGAACACAATGGAGCGTTCGTTTTGCCCCCCGCACGCCGCGGTGACGGGGCCGGCATGCTGTTCGCGGCGCTGTCGTCTCACCAGAACAGTTCGATGCCGACCGTCCGCGAATTGCCGATCCCTGGTTCGCGGGCTGCCCTTATGCGCAGTTAGCCTGGCGCCGCCCACCGCAGCGGCCCGTTGGGGGAGTGATGAAATTCGATGCGACCCACCTGATACAGCCCGACCAGTCGCCGGTGCTTGCCCACCCTGCCGCCTGGGGCGCCCCCGACTGGCCCCACGCAAGCAGGACATGGACCGCGCCGCTCACGGGCGTACTGCGCTTTTCCATCGATGGCACCCGCACGATTTCCCTGGACGGCTCGTTCGTCGATTCCATCACGCTCGGTCCCGGCCTTGCCGAAGTGGACATCGTGTTCGATTCGCCGGTGCCCGGACATCACCAGCAAGCCACGCTTGGTTTCCGGCTGTCGTACCTCGGCAATGGATGGCAAGTCAAGTTCGGACAGCAATGGAAAAAATGGCTGAAGACCCGGTACGACTCGCATTCGGGCATGGTGGATGATTGGATCGGGAAACCGACGCCCGAAGCCTACGAAACCACTTTCCCGTTTGGACAAGACGGCCTGCGCATCGCGCTGCCGGGCCAGATCTGGCCCAGCGGCCTGGATATCTACGCCGGCGTTTTCGTCGGCCCGGACCAGCGGCCGTTCGCCGTCGTGATGCCCAAGGCCAGCCGTAGCCCGAGCGACAGGAACCTGTCCGCCGGGCTGCCGCTCGACGGCCTGGACACGGTGGAGCTCGGCGGCGACCTCGACATCAACGACTGGACCTGCACCCCGGCCCTGCTGTACCTGCCGCTCGATGCGCCGGCGCCTGCCCCGGCCTGGGACGCACTGGTGTACTGGTCGCCGCTGGAGGCCGGCAAGCCCGGCCACCGCGACCGGCTGCGCACCAACGACCTGTTGGAAACGGCCTGGAACGAAGCGGTGCTGACCCTGCTGCACGCCCAGCGCAGCAGCCACGGCGCCCAGCCCTGGCTGCCGTTGCCGGTCCTGTCGCGTGTCAAGGCGGACAATGGCGCCGCCCCCATTCTCAAGTTCGGGATCGCGCCGTCCGCGCCAGGTCCCGCGCCACTGGTGCACGCCTACCTCTGCGCTCCCCAACGCACCACTTACGAGGCGACCTTCGACTGGCAGGCCGGCGCCATCCTCGACAAGCAATTTGCGCAACCGGCGCCGCTGGCCGGCACCGCGCTGACGTTCGCGCTCACGCTCACGCAAGCGCCCGCGCCCTGGTCCAGCGATGCCGCCACCGTGCCCGCGCTGCTCGGCGCCGCCACCGCCCCGGTGAACGACCCGACCCTGCTGGCGGACTGGCATTTTTCGGTCGACTCGGTGACCAAAGGACCATCCGGCAGCCCATGGATCACGCTCGGTTCGCTGGAATTCGCCCTGCCCGAGCCCGGCCTGGTGAATCCACAGGAAAATTCTTCGCTCGATTGCGGGCTGCGCGGCGCCTGGACCGAGACGCAGCGCGACTTGTTTCCCGAGGTGAGCCTCAGCTTCGCCTGCCGCGTGCGTGTGTCCGCAGCGACCGATCCGGGCCTGCGCAAGGTGTCGGCCGAGTTCGACGTCGCAAACGCCGCCGAGGAGGCCCTGCATAACGATAGCGAGCCGCTGCGCCATGCGCTCGACGCCGACAGCGGCCGGCCATGCCAGCTGACCATCCGCCACACCAGCGCTCCCGGCAGGAATGCGGTGGTGGCGATGGAGGTGCGCTCGCTGGTGCGCGCGCCGCTCGGCGGCGACGCCCTGTACTTCCAGGCGCGGCCGTTCGTGTTCGCCAGGGTGCACCCGGTGGAAATCGACGACCAGGCCGGCGAGCTGATCGCGGTCTGGCGCAGCGACGACGCCGACGGCGCGCAGTGGCGCATGCCCGACACCACGCTGGCGTTCGACCTGCCGCCGCAGGCGGTGGGCGAGGAAATGGAGCGCGGCAACCGTTTCTGGCCATCTGGCGCGCCATATATCGAACCGGGCTCGGCACTGAGATACCGGTTCGCGCCGCCAACCACCGTGACCGTGCAGCCTTCGGTACTGGCGCGGCGCTACAACAAGAATCCAAGCAACCTGGCCGAGGCGCTGCGCGGCGCCAAGGTCCAGTCGTTCACGACCGAAATCGCGTATCCGGTGCAGGTCCGGTTCGCGGTATCCGACCGCGACGAGCCCGATGTCCGGATCGCCGAAACCGCCGCCTTTCTCGGGCACCCGGCGCCGACCCTGCCGCTCCCTCCGGCAGCGCCGCTATCCGGCCGTCCGGTCACGCCCGCCGTCACCGCCCGCATCGCCGATGACGCCAGGCGCTGGGCGGCAACGGTGCTGTCGGGCGAACTGGCGCCCTGGACCGCGGCGCCGGACGGTGCGGCCGTCGGCCCGCATTGGGCCAGCTTCCTCGCCGGCTATGGCGCGCTGCGCTCGGCCCACAACGCCAACCAGGCCAACTTTGCGGCCCGGCTGGCGCAGTTCCACCTGTACGATCCCTGGAGCAAAGACGGTGGCCTGCACCTGCGCGAAGGTTTGACGTTCCGGATCCGCGGCACCCGCGAGCACGCCCCGCCGATGCTCAACCCGCTGCCGCGCCGCCGCCCCGTCACGCTGCCCGGCGGCGGCCTGGGCACCGAGGACGCGCCGGTCGACCTGCTGCCTGCACAGAAACAGTCGCTGCTCCCCTTCCTCAAGGGTGACGACTGGGTCCGGGACGATGACGACAGCAGCGGCGCGCTGCGCGCCGGCGTGTTGCACACCATCGAATTCGCCTCCGAACTGCTCAGCATCCTGCGCACCCCGGACAGCACCAACGGCTCGATCGACACGCTCGCGTTTACCGCCCTCGGCGCGAGCGGCCGGTTCAGCGCGGCCTTTGACGAGGGACGCGCGAGCTTCATCGTCGAGACCCAGCACGGCCAGCTGTCGCGCCTGATCAAGGTGCGCATCGGCCGCATCGCGCTGCTGTGGAACCGGGCCAAGCACGTCACCGTGTACGAACGCACGACCGTCCCCAGCAAGCAGTTCGAGTCGGAACAGCCCACCTTGCAGGCCCAGGATACGCGCGGCTGGCCGATCCTGCGCAAGACCGAAGAGTATGTCGAACCGGTCGACCTGGTGCGCGAGTTTGCCGGCGAGGCGCAAAAGGAGAACAACGCCACCGGCTTTGTCGAAGCCGGCGAATTCGTCAGCCGGCGCATCTATGTCAACAGCGCATGGGGACGCGACCTGGTCCACGGCTACGAATTGCCCTTGTGGAACCGCGCCGACACCAGCGGCTTCTACCCCAAGCCGCAGCTGGCGCTGCGCATGCATGCCGGCGGCGGCAACCGTTCGCGCAGCTGGCTCGACGAGCCCGAGCATTTGTATTTCTACTCCAACACCGAAGAAGGAACCGGGGACAACCCGGATCGATGGGACCCCAAGCCCGGCGTCGACTGCCCGGCCGGGGTGGTGCGCCTGCCGGTGCTGTGCGGCGCCGGCCTCAAGAGCGCCGACTACCTCGACATGCCGGCGGTGCCCGCACCGCGCCTGGCCGGCGCGCGGCGGCCACGCTTTGACCTGGCCGTTTCCTGTGACGGCAAGGTCAACCTGCAGCACGGCCGCGGCGACACCGAAATGCTGGTCACGCTCGGTGTGGTGGCGATGGCGCGTACCGACGAGACCGGCGCTCCCGCGTTCGACGAGCCCAGCGCCACCGGCAAACTGATCAGGGCGGTCGGCGCCGCGTCGGGCCTGGCGGCGGACTACGCGGCGGTCGAACAGCGGGTGCGCAGCCTGCTCGACCGGCTGCCGCGCCAGATGCTCGAATCCGGCCTCGACTGCGATGCCCTGGTCGCGCGCCTGAAGCGCGACATCGACGCGCTGTTCGACGGGCTGGCCGGCGACCTGAACAAGCTGGGCACGCCGCCGGCCGGCGCCGAACCGGCCGTGATCGCGAAGGAATGGGCCACGGCGGTCTGCGGCGATGTCGGCGCCACTTTGGGGCAATGGGAATACGGGACCGTCAACACGATCAAGCAGGTATTCGAGCTGGCGCTCAAAGACGTCAAGGCCCTGCAGGAAGCGGCGCTGCAAGTGGCCGACCAGGCGGCGGCCGCCCAGGTCCGCGACGTCGCACGCGGGCGCCTGCGCTCGCTGGTGCAGCAAACCCAGGCCGGCATCGCGGCGGCCCACGGCCTGCTCGATGGCCAGTTCACCCGCCTGGTGCATGGGGCCAGGGCCGACGTCACCGCGGCGCTCGACGCGCTCGAACTGGCCATAAAGGCGCTGCCCGCCGCGCCCGGCAGCGCGGCGTATGCGGAGTTTTCGGCACGCCTGGCCGCGCTGCG
>JBJMVW010000102.1:0-70975 GCA_045810465.1 Massilia sp.
GCCCTGGTTCACGTCCTGCACCGTCACGCCCAGCTTGGCGTGTTGTACTTTGCCGGTGGCGACGATCTGGTCCTTGATACGCGTCGCGAGGTCGATCGGAATCGCGAACGACAGGCCCTGGTAGCCACCGGTCTGGCTGTAAATCTGCGAGTTGATGCCGACCACCTCGCCACGCGTGTTGAACAGCGGGCCGCCGGAGTTACCCGGGTTGACCGCAACGTCGGTCTGGATGAACGGCACCGCGCTGTCGGCGTCGATCGAGCGGCCCTTGGCGCTCACCACGCCCGCGGTCACGGTGCTTTCAAGGCCGTACGGCGAACCGATCGCCAGCACCCATTCGCCGACCTGCAGGTTGCGGGTGTTCCCGATCGGGACCACCGGCAGGTTCTTGGCATCGATCTTCAGCACCGCGACGTCGGTCTTCAGGTCCGAGCCGAGCACCTTGGCGCGGTATTCGCGGCGGTCCTGCAGCTTGACGGTGACTTCGTTAGCGTCGCGCACAACGTGGGCGTTGGTCAGGATCACGCCGTCGGCGCTGACGATGAAGCCGGAGCCTTCGCCCATCACCGGCACGCTGCGTTGCTGGCCACGGGGCCCGCCCTGGGGGCCCTGGAAGCGGCGGAAGAATTCGAAGAACGGGTCGTCCTCGTCCATTTGCGGCATGCCGCGCTGGTTGCTGACTTTGGTGCTGCCGACGACGCGGATGTTGACCACCGCGGGGCCATTGCGCTTGACGATCTGGGTAAAGTCCGGCAATGCGACCGCCTGCGAACCGGCGGCGATCGGCGCGGGCGCTGGCACGGCTGCGGCGGGGGGAGCGCTGACGGCGGCGGAAGCGACTGCGTTATTGTGATTGACTGCGATCGCGCCAACCGCTCCGCCAATGACGCCCGCCGCGGACAGCGCGAGCGCGAGACGTTTAGCGGTGATGGCAGTGACGGCACCTTCGGTTTGCATGTACGTGCTCCTGGTTTGGAAAGAGGTTATTGATTGATTGCTGCTTTTGTTGGTTACTATATTCGCGCACCAGCCTTAGAACATGCTTAAGCTTGCGTTCGCCGGAGACCAATCCGTTGGGTGCGCGTGGCGCACCCAACGTTGCGCCGCTCGTAGGGTGGGCACCCCGTGCCCACGCGTATGCCGGCACAGCGCGAACGTCCGCGTGGGCGCGGGGTGCCCACCCTACCTGTTACGCCCGAAAAGCAGCAGACGTAAAAAGAGGCGCCTGGGCGCCTCTTTCGCTACTACCTGTAATGCGTTACGCGGCGCGCTGTTCCAGCACTTGCACGTTGTCGGTGTTGCCGTTGGCGTCAGCGATCGCGATCTTGCGCGGCTTGAGCGCTTCAGGCACTTCGCGGACCAGGTCGATGGTCAGCATGCCGTTGTCGAACGCCGCAGTGGTCACTTTCACGTGGTTGGCCAGCTGGAAGCGCTGCTCGAAGTCACGTGCGGCGATGCCACGGTGCAGGAAGGTGCGCTGGGTGTCGTCCTTCTGCTTGCGGCCGGTTACGTGCAGGGTGTCACGCTCGGCGACGATCTCGACTTCGTTGCGGCTGAAGCCAGCGAGCGCCATCACGATCCGGTACTTGTCTTCGGCAACCAGTTCGATGTTGTACGGCGGGTAGCTCGGCGTTGCTTCAGTGCGTTGCTCGAGCAGGCTGGCCAGGCGGTCGAAGCCGATAGCGGAACGATACAGGGGAGTAAGATCGAAAGTACGCATGATTAAATATCCTTGTGAAGTTAAGCGATAAGTTGACGGACCTCCATTGAGCATCCGCTGAGACCAATCTAATGGCGGTCGCAAGGATTTCAAGACGTACGAACTACGGATTTTCGAAATCTTTTTTAAATTTTGTTCGAATGGGAGCGAGATATGGACGCCGTACCAGCGAGCCTGACCGTCAGGCAGGCCTACGAGGCGATGTTGGTGTTCCTCAAACGCGAGTGCGACCTGACCGAGTCTGAAGACCTGGCCGATCTGCTCGCCCAGTACGCCTTCACCAGCGACGGCGGGACCAGGGATCCGGACGTATGGGAGTCGTGGTTGCGCGCCACGGCCCAGGTGACCGGCGCCGGCAAGGATGGCGGCAGCCAGCCCTGAGCGGTGCTATGCTGTGGCCATGACTACCGATTCCGATATCTTGCTGTCCGGCCCGTTCAAGGCCAGCGACAGCAGCGGCCGTGCCCACGACGTGAAGGCGATTCGCATTTTCGACGAGGGCTACGGCATTATTGACGTGTACGTGGATTTCGCGGCGCCGATCGATGGCGGACTGTACAAGGACAAAGTGCTTGTCGGCCAGATCATCGAGCGCCTGCGCGCGCTCGGCTACAAGGGGCCCGACTTCGGCCACAGCGATCCCGGACTGCAGGACCGCAAGCTGATCGTGCTCGAAGCGCCCGAGGAGTTTGCCGCGTTTGCCAAGAGCAAGGGCTGGAAAAACCTCGCCGAGGAATTCGACGACGAGTGACGGCGGGCGGCGTCAGCGCCGCTTCAGATATATCGCCCGCTCCACGCCGCAATCACATCCGCGACATACAATGCGTCGTCGCGGCGCGTCACCAGGTGGTCGGCGTCGTCCAGCGACACGAAACTCTTCGGGTGGCGCGCGGCCGCCAGGATCCGCGTCGCGTTGCTGATGTCGACAGTATCGTCAATCGGCGAATGCATCACCAGCAGCGCGCGGCCGAGGGTGGCGATCTTGTCGCTGAGCTTGTGGCTGGTCACGTCCTCGATGAACTGGCGCTTGATGTTGAAGGGCCGCCCCGCCAGGTCCACCTCCGCTTCGCCGTAGCGTTCGATCTCCTCGATCTGCTCGCCGAACAGGTGGGTCACATGGCTGGGCTCGGCCGGGGCGCCGATCGTCACCACCGCCTTTACTTCCGGAATCGATCCGGCCGCCGCCAGCACGGCCGCGCCGCCCAGGCTGTGGCCAATCAGCATGGCCGGCGCCATGCCGCGCTGGCGCAGGTAGTCGGCTGCGGCCAGCAGGTCGGCCACGTTGGACGAGAAATTGGTCTCCGAAAAATCACCTTCGCTGGCGCCCAGCCCGGTGAAATCGAAGCGCAGCACGGCAATGCCGTGGGCGGGCAGCGCGTGGGCGATGCGGGCCGCCGAGACAGCGTCCTTGCCGCAGGTGAAGCAGTGGGCGAAGATCGCCGTGGCCCGCGCCGGTCCGTCGGGTAATTCGAGTCGGGCGGAAAGGGTATGGCCGTTGGCCGGGAATTCGATGTGATTTTTGGACATGCAGGCCTGTGATGCATTGTGTTTCAAGCCTTCATTAAATCACGGCCAGGCAAACTTTGCCGGCGCCCTACCCAAACAGCCCATGCAGGAACCAGCGCGGCTCGGCGTCCTCGGCCGAGCCGACGATCCGTTCGCGGTAGACCCAGTACAGCGCGTGGTCCTGCCCTTCCGCCACGAAGTAGTCGCGGGTTTGCGAGTCGCTCCACCAGCCGGCCTCGATGCGCTCCGGGTTCGACGCCATCTTGAGCGGCGAGCCGTAGAACGGCCGGTGGTTGCGGATCAGCAGCGGGATCGGCTTGGCCAGCAGCCAGGCCGGGCGCGGCAGGCTGTGCACATCCGGCGGCAGCTGCGCCTGGCGCGCCGCGTCGCGGATCTTCTGCTGCACCGGCACCCACATGTTGGCCAGTTCGGGCCGGTAGTCGGCTTGCGGCGCGGCCTGCAGCACGTTGTCGGCCCCCAGCCGCGCGACCAGCAGTTCGAGCATGCGCGTGCGGTCTTCCTCGCTGCCGCCGGGCTCGGGGAACAGCGACTCGCTGGGCGGCGCCATCGGCTGCACCTGCAGCGCTTCGAGCCCCAGCCCGATCACCGGCGCTTCCAGCACCAGCTTGGCCAGGCGTTCCTTGAGCAGGCGCACCAGGTGCTCGTCGCGCCAGGTGGGTTCGGCCAGCGCGATGTCGATTGGCGTCGGCGGGCGCGCCACCCGGCCGCGTTCGTGCTCGAGCTGCAAGGTGATGCGCTCGACCGCCAGCTGGCGCGCGCACAGCCAGCCGGTGAGCTGCAGCACCAGCCGGTGGGCGCCGGCCAGCAAGGCGTCGGCGTTTTCGACCCGGTCGAACAGTTCGAGCCGCCCGTGGAAGGTGGCGGGCGCCTCGATCCATTCGAACAGCTCGGGGCTCAGGCCGTAGGCGGCATCGAGCATGTCGAGCAGCGCGCGCCCGCAGCGCCGCTGCAGGCCGGGACGCGGCAGGCGCCGCATGTCGCCCAGCGTGAAGCAGCCGATGCCTTCGAACCAACTGGAGAACGGCCGTGCCGGCGGCACCAGCGCGCTGGGCAGCCGGTCGAGGCGCCGCACCAGCGAATCCATGCTGAGCACGCGCCCGGCGTTGCGGCGCGCCAGCAGCCAGGCGCCGCGCGCGGTGGGCGCGCAACTGAGCGCGCTCGAGAAGCCGAGCGCGCGCAGGTTGGCGCGCACGCGCCGGCACAGCGCGCGGATGCCGCCGAACAGGCGCAGGCTGGCGCCGATGTCGATCAGCAGCGTCGATTCCTCGGCCTGCGCCACCAGCGGCGTGTACTGCAGCAGCGCCATCGCGACCGCATGCAGGGCCTCGGCCTCGCGCTCGGGCGAGCGCTCGTACAGGCGCGCCTCGGGTTGAAGCATCAGCACGCCGCCGCGCCGCATCCCGACCTGCACCCCGGCCGCGCGCGCCGCCGGCGACGCGGCCAGCACGCGCTCCTGCTCGAGCACGACGCTGCCGGCGTCGGCGCCGGCGTCAATGCGCCAGTTCGGGCTGAACACCTCGAGCGGTAGCTGGGGCAGGTAGAGGCCGATCCAGAGACGCATGGCGCTGCAATAAAGAAGGAGTGAGTGGCAGGAACAGCGGCGCATCGCGCTGCGGTCCCCGGCGCTTGACGAAGCCGATGTCGAGCCCGCCCGCCGCCGGCCGCAGCGACAGGCGCAAGGGCGCCGGTGAGGCGTCCTGTGCCGCCGCCAGCGGCCGCAGCATGAAAAACAGGGTGTCGCCGCTTTGCGCGGCCAGGTGCAGGCGGCGCAGGCTTTCGCCGCGCGCATGCTGGGCCCAGAACAGCAGCGCGCCGCAACTGCCGCTGCGCAGCACCTGCTCGGCGGCCCACAGCGCATCCGCGCCGCGGTTACTGCGCACCCAGATCAGCTGCGACGGCGCGAGCCCGAGCGCGGCCAGCGCCAGCGCCTGCGGCGGGTGCGGCGGCTGCAGCAACACGATGCGGCGCGACGCGGCCGCCGCCAGCGCCGGGCGCAGCATGCGCATTTCGCCGATGCCGGGCTGCTGCAGCAGCAGGTCGACCAGGGTGCCGGTCGGCCAACCGCCGCCAGGCAACTGGGCCGACAGGGCCGGATGGCCGGTATCGATGCAGCGCGTGTTGGCATGCGCCAGCTGCGAAGCGCGCCAGAGCGAAGGGTGCAAATCCTCCGGCGCGGCGATGGATTCTGGACAAGTCATGGTAGGAGTCGATGCAAAAGTACTGTATGAATACACAGTACTCTGCGCTCCGGCTTTTTGCAAGGCCTGTCGTTTTTGTGCGCCAGGCCCACCCAGCCATATGGATGCCCCCTATCCATAAAAAAATGAAATAATGGCACTCCCTCTTTCCACGCACAGCCGATGACCGCAACCCGCCCCGCCCCACGCAGTATCCCCCGCCGCACCGCCCGCCGGAGGCAGCCATGACCACCATTCAACTGGTCGGCGCAATCCTGTTCGCACTGGCGCTGGTCCACACCTTCGCCGCCAAGGGCTTCGAGCACCTCGCGCACCGCCACCCGCGCCATGCCGGCTTGTTCCACCTGCTGGGCGAAGTCGAAGTGGTGTTCGGCTTCTGGGCCTTCGTGCTGATCCTGGCGATCGCCCTGATTTCGGGCGCCGAGGCGGCGGTCGGCTACGCCGAGTCGCGCCACTATGCCGAGCCATTGTTCGTGATGGTGGTGATGGTGATTTCCGCTTCGCGCCCGGTGCTCGACGCGATGCGCTCGCTGCTGCACACGCTGGCGCGGCTGGCGCCGGTGCGCATCGAGGTCGCGCTGGTCTGGATGGGCCTGGCGCTGGTGCCGCTGGCCGGCTCCCTGATCACCGAACCGGCCGCGATGACGCTCGCCGCGCTGATGCTGGCGCCACACGTGTTTCGCGAGGGGATCCCGGAGTGGCGCAAGTATCTGGCACTCGGCGTGCTATTCGTCAACGTGTCGATCGGCGGCACCCTGACCTCGTACGCCGCGCCGCCAGTGCTGATGGTGGCCAAGACCTGGGGCTGGGACAGCCTGTTCATGCTCACCCACTTCGGCTGGCGCGCCGTGCTGGCCAGCCTGGTCAACGCAACCGCCGCCACGCTGCTGCTGCGCGCGCACCTGGCGCCGTCGGCCGCGCCGGCGCCCGACGCGGAACGGCCCACCACGCCCCTGCTCCTGTCGCTGCTCAACCTCGGCTTCCTCGCCGCGGTGGTCGCGCTGGCGCACCACCCGGTGCTGTTCCTCGGCGTGTTCATGCTGTTCCTCGGCGTCACCCAGGCCTACCACCGTTACCAGGACCCGCTGATGCTGCGCGAAGGCCTGCTGGTCGGTTTCTTCCTCGCCGGGCTCGTGGTGCTGGGCGGCATGCAGCAGTGGTGGCTGCAGCCGCTGGTGTCGAGCCTGGGGCCGATCGCGCTGTTCTTCGGTGCGCTCGCATTGACTGCAATCACCGACAATGCCGCACTGACCTACCTCGGTTCGCTGATCGTCGGCCTGAGCCCGCACTCGCAGTACCTGCTGGTGGCCGGGGCGGTGGGCGGCGGCGGCCTGACCGTGATCGCGAACGCGCCCAATCCGGCCGGCGCGGCGCTGCTGCGCGGCGGCTTCAACGACGAATCGATCAGCGCCCTTGGGCTGTTGCTCGGCGCGCTGGGACCGACGATCGTGGCGGCCGCGCTGTTCCTGCTCTAGGAGGATGTATGGATGACGAAGTACTGGTGAGCAAGGCGGGCACGATCGAGCGCTGCTGCCGGCGCGCGCGGGAGGAGTACGACAAGGACCCGGCCACCTTCGTGGACGACGTCACGCGCCAGGACGCGGCCACGCTCAACGTCATCCGCGCGTGGGAGGCGGCGGTCGAGATGGGCGACTACGTGATCGGCAAGGCCGGGCTCGGCACGCCGGCCGACGAGCGCCAGGTCATCACGATCCTGGCCGACCAGGGCTGGCTCGACCCGGCGCTGGCCGAAGACCTCAAGCGCACCGGCGAATTTTGCCGCGCCGAATGGGACTACCAGGCCGCGCCGCTGCCGGCGCTGGTCACCATCATCAAGCGCGGGCTGGACGATTTCGGCGATTACGCGGGCGCCCTGCTGGCGCGCGGCGCGGGGAACCCGTAAGGAGCGCCCCGGCGCACCCGTTTCGCCGTGGGGTGGGCGCCCCGTGCCCATGCGGATGTTCGCGCCGTGCCTGCCTCCGCTTGTACGTTTCACCGTAGGGTGGGCACCCCGTGCCCACGCGGATGTTCGCGCCGTGCCTGCCTGCGCGTGGGCACGGGGTGCCCACCCTACCTTACTGCTCAGTCGGGCATTGTCATTTCAACAGCGCGCGTGCCCCCGTCGTGTACTAACTGGTATCATGCGCGCTTTTCAGGACCCCGGGCCCGACGCTGCCCGGCAGCGCGCCCGTCCCTCACCTTACCCAAGTGCAATACATGAGCAAACCGACCAATTTGCCCTCCTTCTGGAGCAGGATTTCCCTCGCGTTCGGCGCCTTCTTCAAGACCCTGGGCGACCCCGAGTTCGCCGCGCGCATCCGCGACGACCGCATCGGCCCGGTAGCAGCGCCGCCGGCGCCGTCTCCAGCGCCTGCTCCGGCCGCGGCCGCCGCGCCGCTGCGCGCGCCGACGCCGGACGCCGCGCTCCAGCTGCTCAGCCTGCTGCAGCGCGAAGCGCGCCTGATCGACTTCGCCAACGAAAACCTGGGCGCCTACGCCGATGCCGACATCGGCGCCGCCGCGCGCGTGGTGCACGAGGGCTGTTCGCGCGTACTGCGCGAGCACTTCACGATCGCGCCGGTGCGCGACGAAGCCGAGGGCAGCCGCGTCACGCTGGCCGAAGGTTTCGACGCCGGCGCGGTGCGCCTGACCGGCAACGTGGTCGGCAAGCCGCCGTTCACCGGCGCGCTCAGCCATCGCGGCTGGCGCGTGACCAGCGTGCGCCTGCCGCAGCTGGCCGAAAAACATGACGCGCGCGTGATCGCCCCGGCGGAGGTGGAACTGTGAACCCGCGCTACGCCATCGGCATCGACCTGGGCACCACCCACAGCGCGCTGTCGTACGTCGACCTCGACGCCAGCGACGGCGAACACACCGCGCAAGGCGTGCTGCCGGTGCCGCAGCTGACCGCGCCCGGCACCGTCGAGGCGCTGCCGCTGCTGCCGTCGTTCCTGTACCTGCCGCACCCGGACGAGATGGCGCCCGGCGAACTGGCGCTGCCGTGGAGCGGCGGCGCCGGCGAAACCACGGTGACCGGCGAGATGGCGCGCAGCCGCGGCGCCACCACCCCGATCCGGCTGGTGTCGTCGGCCAAGAGCTGGCTGTGTCACCCCGGCGTGGATCGGCGCGCGGCGATCCTGCCGCCCGACGCGCCGGAGGAAGTGCCGCGCGTGTCGCCGCTGCAGGCTTCGACCCGCTACCTTGAACACCTGCGCAGCGCATGGAACGCGGCGCACCCGGACGCGCCGTTCGACCAGCAGGCCGTGACCGTCACGATCCCGGCCTCGTTCGACCCGGCCGCGCGCGAACTGACCGCCGAAGCGGCGCGCGCCGCCGGCTACGCCGCGCCGACCCTGCTCGAAGAACCGCAGGCCGCGCTGTACAGCTGGATCCAGGGCAGCACCGGCCGCTGGCGCAAGCAGGTGCAGCCGGGCGACATCATCCTGGTGGTCGACGTCGGCGGCGGCACCAGCGACTTCTCGCTGATCGCGATCCTCGAGCGCGACGGCAAGCTCGAACCGCACCGCGTCGCGGTCGGCGACCATATCCTGCTGGGCGGCGACAACATGGACCTGGCGCTGGCCCACCTGGTGGCGCGCAAGCTGGCCGCCAACGGCACGCAGCTCGACGCCTGGCAGATGCGCGCCCTCACCTACGGCTGCCGCAGCGCCAAGGAACACCTGCTGGCCGACCCCGACGCCACCAACTGGCCGATCGTGGTGCCCAGCCGCGGCTCGAAACTGATCGGCGGCTCGATCCGCACCGAGCTCACGCGCGACGAAGTCACGACCTTCATCACCGATGGCTTTTTCCCGCGCGTGGACGCCTCCGCGCGCCCGGCCGCGCGCCCGCGCGCCGGCCTGACCCAGCTCGGCCTGCCGTACGCGCAGGACGCCGCGATCACGCGCCACCTGGCCGCCTTCCTCGGCCGCCAGGCTGGCGCCACGGCCGAACTGGAAGGCTTCATTGGCCGCGCCCAGCCGCAGCACAGCTTCCTGCATCCGAGCGCGGTGCTGTTCAACGGCGGCGTGTTCAAGTCAGGCATCCTGGCGCAGCGCGTGCTGGACACCATCAACGGCTGGCTGCTTGCCGAGGGCGCGCAGCCGGCGCGCATGCTCGAAGGGGCCGACCTCGACCTCGCGGTGGCGCGCGGCGCCGCCTACTACAGCTACGCGCGGCGTGGCGGCGGCGTGCGCATCCGCGGCGGCACCGCCCGTTCTTATTACGTCGGCGTCGAATCGTCGATGCCGGCGATCCCGGGCATGGAACCGCCGATCCAGGCGCTGTGCGTGGCGCCGTTCGGCATGGAGGAAGGCAGCGAGCTCGAACTGCCGGGCCAGGAATTCGGCCTGGTGGTGGGCGAGCCGGTGCACTTCCGCTTCTTTGGTTCGTCCACCCGGCGCCAGGATCGCAGCGGCGAAGTGCTCGACCACTGGAACCCGGACGAACTGCAGGAACTCAATGAGATCCAGGCGACGCTGCCCGCGGAAGGCCGCGCCGCGGGCGACGTGGTGCAGGTCAGGCTGCACGCGCTGGCGACCGAAGCGGGCACCCTGGAACTGGCAGCCGTGGCGCGCGACGGCCAGCGCTGGAAGGTCGAATTCGACGTGCGCTCCGCCCCACACCAACAGTGACCCCCTACCCGGTCAGCATCGACCTCGGCACCACCAACACGGTGCTGGCCTGGGCGGCGCCGGGCGCTGCCCAGGTCGAACTGCTGCCGATCGACCAGCTGGTCGCGCCCGGCGAAGTCGGCGCCGCGCCGCTGCTGCCGTCGATGCGTTACCACCCGGCCGAGGGCGAAATCGCCGCGGGCGAGCTGCAGCTGCCGTGGCGCCACGACGACCCCGGCGGGCTGGCGCAAGTGGTCGTGGGCCGGCTTGCGCGCACGCTCGGCGCGCAGTCGCCCGGCCGCCTGGTCGCGAGCGCCAAGAGCTGGCTGTCCCATCCCGGCGTCGACCGCATGGCGCCGATCCTGCCCTGGGGCGCCGAACCGGAGGTGCCGAAAGTCTCGCCGGTCGCCGCCAGCGCCAGCTACCTGGCGCACCTGCGCGCTGCCTGGGACCTGCGTTTTCCCCAGCATCCTTTGGACCGCCAGCAGGTCGTGCTGACCGTCCCCGCCTCGTTCGACGAAGGCGCGCGCGCCCTGACGCTGGAGGCCGCGCGCCTCGCCGGCCTGCCGCGGCTGCGCCTCCTTGAAGAGCCGCAGGCGGCGCTGTACGACTGGCTGTACCGGCACCGCGCCACGCTGGCGCAGGAGCTGGCGGGAACGCGGCTGGTGCTGGTGGCCGACGTCGGCGGCGGCACCACCGACTTCACGCTGGTCAAGGTTGAACTGCAAGGCGGCGAACCAAAACTGACGCGCATCGGCGTCGGCAATCACCTGATCCTCGGTGGCGACAACATGGACCTGGCGCTGGCCCACCTGCTCGAACCGCGGCTGGCTGCGCAGGGCGACCAGCGGCTGTCGGCGGCGCGCCTGGCGCAGCTCACCGAGCGCACCCGCGCCGCCAAGGAACAGCTGCTGGCGCCCGATGCGCCGCCACAAGCCACCGTGACGCTGCTCGGCGGCGGCGCGCGCCTGGTCGGCGCCAGCCGCTCGGCCACCCTGCTGCGCGAGGAGGTCGAGCGCATCGTGCTCGACGGCTTCTTCCCGCTCAACCGCGAACAGGATATGCCCCGCCGCACGCGCGCGGCACTGGTCGAATTCGGGCTGCCCTACGCCAGCGATCCCGCCATTACGCGCCACCTGGCGGGCTTCCTGCGCCAGCATGCGGCGGCCGCGCGCGAGGCGCTCGGGCTGGCGGACGATGGCACGCTGCCGGTGCCCGACACGCTGCTGCTGAACGGTGGCGTGTTTCGCGGCGCCGCGCTGGCGCAGCGGCTGGCCGGCACGCTGTCAGGCTGGCGCGGCCAGCCGGTGCGCGTGCTCCACAATGACAATCCGGACGTCGCCGTCGCGCGCGGCGGGGTCGCCTATTCGCTGGCGCGGCAGGGATTGGCGCCTGCGATCGAAAGCGGCGCCGCCCGCAGCTACTACCTGCTGCTCGATGGCGAGCGCAGGCCGGGCGACGCGATGCGCGCCGTCTGCCTGCTGCCGCGCGGGACGCCCGCCGCCACTGAGGTGCGGCTGGCCGAGCGCACCTTTGCGCTGCGGCTCGGACGCCCGGTGCGCTTCCACCTCGTGTCGTCGATTGCCGATACCGGCGGCCGGGCGCCACAGCCAGGCGCACTGGTCGACCTGGATCCGGCCGAGGTGGTGCGGCTGCCGGCCATCGCCACCGTGCTGCGCGCGACCGATGGCGCCGCGCGCAGCGCCGAGATTCCGGTCCGGCTGGTGGCCGCGCTGTCGGAAGTCGGCACGCTCGACGTGCACTGCGTGGCCGACGACGGCAGCGGCCAGCGCTGGCGCCTCGAATTCCAGCTGCGCGGCCAGGAAGACGCCGCACCAGCCGGCGCCGACGCTGCCCTGCCCGACCAGCTGGACGAAGCGATCAAGCGCATCGACCGGATTTTCGGCTCCCGTGCGCAGCAGGTGGACGTGCGCGAAGTGCGCCAGCTGCGGGCCTCGCTCGAGCACCTGCTCGGCGCGCGCGAACGCTGGGACACGCCGCTGCTGCGGCGCCTGTTCGACGCGCTGATGGCGCGCGCCAAGGGACGGCGCCGCTCCGCCGAGCATGAACGGGCCTGGCTCAACCTGGCCGGCTACACCCTGCGCCCGGGCTTCGGCGATGCGCTCGACGACTGGCGCATCGGGCAGCTGTGGCCCCTGTTCGAAGCGGGCGCGCAGCACCACAAGGACCGCCAGGTGCGCGCCGAGTGGTGGACCCTGTGGCGCCGCGTGGCGGGCGGGCTCGACACGCAAGCGCAGCTGCGCCTGCTGGACGACTTCGCGTTCAACCTGCAGGCCGACGCCGGCGAGCGCGGACGGCGCCCCGCGGCGCTGGTCGACGGCAACGAGGACGACATGCTGCGCCTGGGCGCGTCGCTGGAACGCATTCCGGCCGCGTACAAGGCGGAGATCGGCAACTGGATGATGGAACAGATCATGGCGATCCCGGCGCAGCCTGGCAAAGCCGATGCGCAGGCCGCGGCGCGCTACAACCGCTACCTGTGGGCGCTGGCGCGGGTCGGCGCCCGGCGCCCGCTGCACGGCAGCGCGCACGAGGTGGCGCCGCCCGAGGCCGCCGAACAATGGCTGGCGTCGCTGCTGCAACTCGATTGGAAGAAGGTCGAACCGGCTGGCTTTGCGGCGGCCCACATCGCGCGCATGACCGGCGACCGGTCGCGCGACATTTCGCCTGTGCTGCGCGGCGAGGTGCTGCGCCGCCTGTCGGCGACCGGGGCGCCGCAGGCCTGGGCCGCGATGGTGCGCGAGGTGGTGGAGCTGGACCAGGCCAGCGAACAGCGCATGTTCGGCGAAGCGCTGCCGCCAGGGCTGAAGCTGCTGCGTTAGGTGACAAAGGGGGGTGAATCGCCTCACCACATGCAACAACCACCAGCCCAAAGACCGTCATTCCCGCAGACGCGTGAATCCATGCTGAGTTTGACTTCACGCGACCTATGGATTCCCGCTTCCGCGGGAATGACGTGCCTCGTTTGGCTGCGGATGCTGTGGAGCGATGCCCGAGCACGTCCCGGTGTCACCGCCAACCGTGCGTCAGCACCAAAATCGCGGGCGTATAGTCAATTCACCTTAAAAAGCGGGCGATCGGGCGCAGGCGCGCCAGCACGATGGCGGCGAACGAGCGGGTTGGGATCAGCTTGCCCAGCGGGCCGGCGTAGTTGCAGCGGGATGTGACAGTCATCTGAGTAAGGCTCCGGAACATTTCTTGCCAGAATAGCTACGCCGCCTCTCCTGTTCTGTGCGCTGTCTCGCATAGCCGCGATAACACAACAATTTCCTGTGTAGCGGGCGCTTCCGCACGATTGACCCATGTCAAAGGTGCAGCGGCGCCCCCTACTACTCTGGGCGGGTAGGCCAAGCAGACAACCTGACAATGATAGGGAGACAGCAGAATGAGCTACGCAGACCGCGACAAATATGGCATGTACAGAGACAGCAACGACGCCGGCCCGGGCCCGGCGCTGATGGGCGCCGACACCCTGATCGGCGACAGCGTCGTCAACGGTGCGGACGAGAACCTGGGTGATATCAAGGAAATCATGCTCGACATGAACACCGGCCAGGTGGCCTACGCCGTGCTGGCCTTCGGCGGCTTCCTGGGCATGGGCGAAAAACTGTTCGCCGTGCCATGGCAGGCGATGCACCTGGATACCGTCAACAAGCGCTTCGTGCTGAACGTCGACAAGGACCGGCTGAAAAACGCCCCCGGCTTCAATCCGGACGACTGGCCCGACATGAGCGACGTGCAGTGGGCTAACCAGATCCACACCTTCTATGGCACCGATCCAAACCGCGTTGGCGGCCCAACCATGGGCCCCTCCGTGCCAACGGGCGGCATGATCGGCGGCGCCGGCACTGGTGCGGGAATGGGCGCCGGCATGGGCTCGAGCATGGGCGCGGGCTCGGCTGGCAGCACCGGCGTCGGCGCGGGTACGTCCGGGACCGGCGCGGCAGGCAGCTCCCTCGGCTCGGGTGTTGGCTCCTCTACGACCGGCGGCGGCTCGCTGGGCTCGGGCATCGGCGGCAGCACCAGTGTGGGCAGCGACAGCGGCCTGGACACCGGCACGCGCACAGGCTCTGGCGACCTCGACAGCACCACCCGCGGACCCGGAGGCAGCCGCGGGGACAACATCTAGGCATCAATGTAGGGTGGGCGGCCCTCCGCCCACGCCAACAGCCCGCGCCGAGCCAGCTTCGCTCCTTCGCGGGATAACGACAACGACTGGGAGACACAAGATGACCTACGCCAGCCGTGATAAATACGGCATGTACAAAGACAACAGAAGTGCGGGGCCCGGACCGGCCCTGATGGGCGCCGACACGCTGGTTGGCGACAGCGTCGTCAACATTGCGGACGAGGACCTGGGCGACATCAAGGAAATCATGCTCGACATGAACAGCGGCCAGGTGGCGTACGCCGTGCTCGCCTTTGGCGGCTTCCTCGGCATGGGCGAAAAGCTGTTTGCGGTGCCGTGGCAGGCGCTGCACCTGGACACCGCCAACAAGCGTTTTGTGCTGAACGTCGAAAAGGACCGTCTGAGAAGCGCACCGGGTTTCAACCCCGACGCCTGGCCCGACATGAGCGACGTGCGGTGGGCCGACCAAATTCACACCTTCTACGGCACCGACCCGACGCGGGCAGGCGGCCCGACCATGGGGCCGGGCGCGCCGATGGGGGGCACGGTTGGCGGCGCCGGCGCTGGCGCGGGAATGGGCGCCGGCATGGGCTCGAGCATGGGCGCGGGATCGGCCGGCAGTAGCGCCGACCAGGGCGCGGGTGCGGACGGCCGCTGGCCAACGGACAAGGAGATGCCCGGCAGCGTCGACCCGAGCCCCGGCACCGGTGGCAGCGACAAGGACCTGAGCCACATCCGCGGCAGCAATATCGGATAAGGCCGCAATCGCATACGGTGCGCTCGGGAGCGGACCCTACCTTTTACAGGACACGCAGCGAGTAGGGTGGGCAGCTTGCTGCCCACGCGTTCAACCCCTTCGTGAGTCGCCAGTGCAGAGTCGCCAGTGCAGAGTTGCCAGTCGACCGCGTGCTCTCTGAGCCATATCCGCGGCAGCAATATCGGATAAGGCCGCAATAGCGCGGGGTGCGCTCCCGAGCGCTCGCCTGACGTCCGCAGCGTGTTGGCGTCGACAGCGTGCGCTCGGGAGCACCCCACCCTGCAGCATCAGCGCAGCATCGACTCCCACACTTTCTGCAGCCGCTTGGCCGACACCGGCATCGGCGTGCGCAGCTCCTGCGCGAACAGCGATACGCGCAGTTCCTCCAGCATCCAGCGGAATTCGACCATGCGCGGGTCGTGGTTCTTGCCCGCCTGTTTGGAGATCCGCAAGAACTGGGTGGCCGCGTTCTGCCATTCGGCCATCAGCTGCGCATCGCGCGACGGGTTGCCGCGCAGCTTTTCGATGCGCACGTTCATCCCCTTCAGGTAGCGTGGGAAGTGCGCCAGCTGGCTGTACTCGTTGTCGGCAATAAAGCGCTTGTGCACCAGCCCCTGCAACTGGCCCTGCATGTCGCTCGCGGCGGCCTGCGGCAAACCCTGCAGCTTCTTCGGCAAGCCATGGAACTCCGACAGGATCTGCGACACCAGCCGCGCGATCTCGTTGATCAGCAAGCCCAGCCGCGCCTTGCCCTCTTCCTTGCGCTTGTTGAACGACGCCGCATCATGCGGCAGCGGATCCTGCAGGCAAGCGATCTCGATCGCCTTCTGGACGATCTGGTCGCGCAACTCTTCCTGCGTGCCCAGCGACATGAACTGCATGCCCATTTGCTGCAAGCCCGGGATGTTCTTCTCCGCGAACTTCAGCTGTTCCTTGAATTGCAGCGCGAACAGGCGGCGCAGGCCAACCCGGTGCGTGCGGGCCGCCACATTCGGGTCGTCGAACACTTCGAGGTCGCAATGCGCGCCCTTGTCGACCAGCGCGGGGAACCCGATCAGCGTCAGCTTGCCCTGGTTGATCTCGAGCAGTTCCGGCAGTTCGCCGAAGGTCCAACTGGTGATCCCGGTATGCTGGCTGACCGCAGGCGCGGCCGGCGCAGGCGCGCCCGGTCCGGCTTTCGCCTTGCCGCCGGCGACAGGCGCAGCCGCAGCCGCAGCCGCGCCATTCCCGGAGCCCGCTTGCGGCTTCGCAACGGCAGCCGCCGGCGCTGCTTCCGCCAGCTTCTGGAAGCTCTGGCGCGCCTGCCCGCCCAGCTCGCCCTGCAGCGTCGCCAGGTTGCGTCCCATGTCGAGCTGGCGCCCGTGCTCGTCGATGACCTTGAAGTTCATGAACATGTGCGCCGGCAGCGTTTCGAGTTTGAAGTCACTCGTCATCACCTGCACGCCGGTCTCGGCGCGGATGTCGGCAATCAGTACGTCGACCAGGTCGCCGCGCCCGAAGCTGCCGGCCCGGTCGATACGCTCGACGAAGCGCGCCGCGTAATCGGGCAGCGGCACCATATGGCGGCGCAGTTTTTGCGGCAGCGACTTGAGCAGCAGGTGCACCTTC
The DNA here is from genome assembly GCA_045810465.1 of Massilia sp. Classification (GTDB taxonomy): domain Bacteria; phylum Pseudomonadota; class Gammaproteobacteria; order Burkholderiales; family Burkholderiaceae_D; genus Telluria. The sequence goes on from JBJMVW010000102.1 coordinate 16,574, forward strand.
TCCTTCAGCATGCCCGGCACCAGCCAGTCGGCGCGCTCGCGCGGCAGCTGGTTGAGGGCGAACAGCGGCACCGCCAGCGTCACGCCGTCGCGCACGCTGCCCGGCTCGAAGTGATAGGAGAGCCCCATCTCGATGCCGGTCACGTTCATCGCCTTCGGGAACAGCTCGGTCGTCACCCCAGCCGCCTCGTGCCGCATCAGTTCCTCGCGGTTCAGGAACAGCAGTTTCGGGTTGTCGTGCGACGCGTCCTTGTACCACTTCTCGAAGCCGGCCCCGTTCACCACATTGGCCGGAATCTCCTTGTCGTAGAACGCCGCGATCAGCTGGTCGTCGACCAGCACGTCGAGACGGCGCGACTTGTGCTCGAGGTTCTCGATCTCCTTGATCAGCTTGTGGTTATGCGCGAAGAACGGCGCGCGCGTATCGTAGTCGCCCGCCACCAGCGCATCGCGGATGAAGATCTCGCGCGCCTCGAACGGATTGTGCTGCGCGTAGTTGATGCGGCGCTGGCTGTACACCACGATGCCGTACAGGGTCGCGCGCTCGGCCGCCGTCACCTGCGCCGCACGCTTTTCCCAACGCGGCTCGCCCCACGATTTTTTCAGCAGGTGCGCACCGACGCGTTCCACCCACTCCGGCTGGATCTGCGCGATGCAGCGCGCGTACAGGCGCGTGGTCTCGACCAGTTCGGCCGCCATCACCCACTTGCCCGGTTTCTTGGACAGGGCCGAACCCGGCCAGATATGAAACCGGATGCCGCGCGCGCCAAGGTAGCCTGCGCCGGGCTCGTCGTCGGCCTTGAAGCCGATGTTCCCCAGCAGGCCAGTGAGCAGCGCGGTGTGCAGCTGCTCGTAGGTGGCGGCGGCATCGTTCATCCGCCAGCCCTGCTCCTTGACGATCGTGAGCAGCTGCGAGTGCACGTCGCGCCACTCGCGCAGGCGCACCTGCGACAGGAAGTTCTCGCGGCAGGTCTCCTGCAGCTGGCGGTTCGACTTCTTGTGTTCGATCGCCTGCTCGAACCAGCGCCAGATCTTCAGGTAGCTGAGGAACTCGGACTTCTCGTCGGCGAACTTCTTGTGCTTCTCGTCGGCCTGCTGCTGGTATTCCATCGGCCGGTCGCGCGGGTCCTGTACCGAGAGCGCGGACGCGATGATCAGCATCTCCGACAGGCAGGCATTGTCCAGCGCGGCCAGGATCATGCGGCCGACGCGCGGGTCGAGCGGCAGCCTGGCCAGCTTGCGGCCCAGCGGCGTCAGTTCGTTGGTCTCGTCGACCGCGCCCACTTCCTGCAGCAGCTGGTAACCGTCGGCGATCGCGCGGCCCTGCGGCGGCTCGATGAACGGGAAGGTCTCGACATCGGTCAGGTGCAGCGACTTCATACGCAGGATGACCGCGGCCAGCGACGAGCGCAGGATCTCCGGATCGCTGAACTTGGGACGCTGGACGAAATCCTCTTCCTCGTACAGGCGGATGCAGACGCCGTCCGCCACGCGGCCGCAGCGGCCGGCGCGCTGGTTGGCGGCCGATTGCGCGACCGGCTCGACCTGCAGCTGCTCGACCTTGTTCCTGAAGCTGTAGCGCTTCACCCGCGCGAGGCCCGAGTCCACCACGTAGCGGATGCCGGGCACCGTGAGCGAGGTTTCGGCCACGTTGGTGGCGAGGACGATGCGGCGCGCGTTCGTGGTGCGGAACACGCGGTCCTGCTCCTCCACCGACAGGCGCGCGAACAGCGGCAGGATCTCGACGTGCGGTGGATGGTGCTTGCGCAGCGCCTCGGCGCAGTCGCGGATCTCGCGCTCGCCGGGCAGGAACACCAGCACGTCGCCCGGCCCCAGGCGGCACAACTCCTCGACGCCGTCGACCACCGCGTCGATCAGGTCGCGCTTCTCGCGCGCCGCCTGCGCCTTCGGCACCGGCTTGCCGGAGTCGCCCGAAGCGGCCGTCACCTGGTCGCGCTCGACCGGGCGGTAGCGCACCTCGACCTTGTACAGGCGGCCCGACACCTCGATCACCGGCACCGGTTTTTCCGGCGTGCCGAAATGGCGCGCGAAGCGCTCGGCGTCGATCGTGGCCGAGGTGATGATGACCTTCAGGTCGGGCCGGCGCGGCAGCAGCTGCTTCAGGTAACCGAGCAGGAAGTCGATGTTCAGGCTGCGCTCGTGCGCTTCGTCGATGATGATCGTGTCGTAGGCGCGCAGCAGCGGATCGGTCTGGGTCTCGGCCAGCAGGATACCGTCGGTCATCAGCTTGACCCAGGCGCCCGGCTGCAGCGTGTCGTTGAAGCGCACCTTGAAGCCGACATGTTCGCCCAGCGGCGTGCCCAGTTCGTGCGCGATGCGCTTGGCGGTCGACGAGGCCGCGATGCGGCGCGGCTGCGTGTGGCCGATCAGGCCCTTCTCGCCGCGGCCCAGTTCAAGGCAGATCTTCGGCAGCTGGGTGGTCTTGCCCGAACCGGTTTCGCCGGACACGATGACCACCTGGTTCTCGCGCAGCGCCTTGGCGATGTCCTGGCGCCGGCCCGATACCGGCAGCTCCTCCGGGAAGCTGATGGTCGGGAGCGGGGTGCGCACGGCGGGTTTGCGGCCGTCCTCGCGCGCAGGGCGGGGCTGGCCGGCTTCACGCGAACTTGGGTCCCCGCCGGCGCGGGGACGACGTGTATTTCGCTGATCGGTTCCGGGTTGGCCCCGCCCTCCATCGACCCGTCGTTCCCGCGCAGGCGGGAACCCCAGTTCGCCCCCCCGCTCCCCTACCTTGGCCTGCAACTCGCCGTTCACCGTTTGCGTCATCGGCGCGCGCAGCTCCGCGCCGGCGGGACGCTGCCGCGGCTCATTGGTGCGATCGGGAGATGGTGCGCGCGCCGACTTCGGCGAAGGCTTGTTACTCTGTTCAGACATTGATTTTCAAGGTATTTGGTGCGCAAGTCGCGCAGCGAATTATAATGCGGCAAATGGAAAACCCTACCCAATTCGTCCAGTGGCTGCGCTCCGTCGCGCCGTACATCCATGCCTTTGGCGGCAAGACTTTCGTCGTTGCGTTTCCTGGTGAACTAGTCGCCGCCGGCGCCCTGCCGGTGCTGGCGCAGGACTTGTCCTTGCTCGTGGCGCTCGGCATCCGCGTCGTGCTCGTGCATGGCTCGCGCCCGCAAGTGGCCGAGCAGCTCGCGCTGCGCAATGTCGAAGGCCGCTTCCACAACGGCATCCGGATCACCGATACCGCCGCGCTCGAGTGCGCGAAGGAAGCCGCCGGCGAATTGCGCCTCGACATTGAAGCCGCCTTCAGTCAGGGCTTGCCGAACACCCCGATGTCGCATGCCCAGATCAGCATCGTCTCCGGCAACTTCGTGGTCGCGCGCCCGCTCGGCGTGATCGACGGCGTCGACTTCGAACTGACCGGCGTCACCCGCAAGATCGCGGCCGAAAAGATCCACCCGATCCTGCAGACCGAAGACAACCTGGTGCTGCTGTCCCCGCTCGGCTTCTCGCCGACCGGCGAAGTGTTCAACCTGACCATGGAAGACGTCGCGGCGGCGGCCGCGATCGCGCTGCACGCCGACAAGCTCATCTTCATCAGCGAAACGCCGATGATGAAGGACGCCGCCGGGGTCGACCTGCGCGAGCTGTCGTCGCACCAGGCCGAAGCGGTGCTGCAGGCCGGCTTCCTGCCGGCCGACGCCGCGTTCTACCTGCAGCACGCGATCAAGGCCTGCAACAGCGGCGTCGACCGCGCCCACATCGTACCCTACCAGATGGACGGCTCGGCCCTGCTCGAACTGTTCACGCACGACGGCGTTGGCACGATGATCAGCCACGAAAACCTCGAAAGCCTGCGCCAGGCCTCAATTGAGGACGTCGGCGGAATTATCAAGCTGATCGAGCCGCTGGAGGCGGACGGTACGCTGGTCTACCGCGGCCGCGAGCTGATCGAGCGCGAGATCGACCAGTTCTCGGTGATCGAGCACGACGGCGTGATCTTCGGCTGCGCCGCGCTGTACCCGTTCCCGGAATCGAAGATGGCCGAAATGGCCTGCCTGACGGTGAGCCCGGACGCGCAGGCCCAGGGCGACGGCGAACGCATCCTCAAGCACATGGAGAATCGGGCGCGCGCGGCCGGCTTCAACAAGCTGTTCGTGCTGACCACGCGCACCTCGCACTGGTTCAAGAAGCGCGGCTTCCTGCCGGCCACCGTCGACGACCTGCCCAAGGACCGCCAGCACATGTACAACTGGCAGCGCAAGTCGCAGGTTCTGATGAAGACTTTATAATCACGGTTTTCGAACACACCGAACCAGGAGCAAAACATGGCCCGCACAGTCCACTGCGTCAAACTGAACAAGGAAGCCGAAGGCCTCGACTTCCCGCCGTACCCGGGCGAACTGGGCAAGCGTATTTACGAATCGGTGTCGAAGGAAGCGTGGGCCGCCTGGCTCAAGCACCAGACCATGCTGGTCAACGAGAACCGCCTGAACCTGGCCGACCAGCGCGCGCGCAAATACCTGGCGGTGCAGATGGAAAAGCACTTCTTCGGTGAAGGCGCCGACGAGGCTGCCGGCTACGTGCCGCCGCCGGCGTAAGCACAAGCACCGTCAAACAACGTCGTTCCCGCGTACGCGGGAGCCCATACTGAATCGGATTAGCCAGCTCAGTATGGATTCCCGCTTTCGCGGGAACGACGGCGTTGGGGTTGTAGGGTGGGCACACCGTGCCCACGCGGAAGCTGGCGTGACGCGACCGTAGCGCGTGGGCCCGGGGTGCCCACCCTACGACGGCGTGAAGGCGCTTTACATCGGCTTACACTGCCGCAGCTCGCAGCGCGCCATGAACACCTTGCCGTTATCGCACTGCATGCGATACACCTCCACCGGGCCCGGCTCGGTCACCAGTCCCGCCCCAGGGCCGCCATTGCAGGCCTGCTGCTTCGCCAGCTTCTCGACCGTCGCCGACGACACGCCGGCGCGAAACGGCACCCGCTCGATTGGCGCGCCGTTCGCATCCACCAGCGTGCCCGCCGCAGCCTGCGCCTGCGAGCTTGCCGGAGCCGGCTCGCCCTTGCCCTTGAACGCCGAGCACCCGCCCAGCACCAACGCTACCAGCACCAGCAATCGCTTCATGGCCCCTCCCCGATCAGAAGGCCCGCGTCTTGACGCCTTCGGCAGTCCCGAGCAGGCACACATCGGCGCCGCGCTGCGCGAACAGGCCGACCGCGATCACGCCGACGATCTGGTTGATCGCGGTCTCGAGCGCGACCGGGTCGCCGATCGCGAGCCCCGCCACGTCGATGATCTGGCCGCCGTTATCGGTGATGAACGGCTCGCTGGTGCCGGCCCTGGTGCGCACGCGCGGCTGGCCGCCGAGCGCCGCGAGCTTGCGCATCACTGCCTCGCGCGCCATCGGCAGCACTTCGACCGGCAGCGGGAATTTGCCGAGCACCTGTACCAGCTTGGAGCCGTCCGCGATGCAGACGAACTTCTGCGAGACCGAGGCGACGATCTTCTCGCGCGTCAGCGCAGCGCCGCCGCCCTTGATCATTGCGCCGGCCGCCGTGATCTCGTCCGCGCCGTCGATGTACACCGCGATCGAGGCCACGTCGTTCAGGTCGAATACGGGAATCCCGTGCGCGCGCAGGCGTGCGGCGGTCGCTTCCGACGAGGCCACCGTGCCCTTGATGCGGTCCTTGATCCGGGCCAGCTCGTCGATGAAGAAATTCGCGGTCGAGCCAGTGCCGACGCCGATGATTTCGCCATCGACCACGTAGTCGATGGCGGTGCGCGCAACTGCTTGCTTGAGTTCGTCCTGGGTCATGATGTTGGAAATAGAAGGAGAATCCGCCATTTTAGCGGATGCGCCACCCTCCCTCCATTTCCAGCAAATGCTCAGGCCTCAGTCTCGAGCCAGTCGAGGATTTCTGGCCAGATCTTCGCATGCGCGCTGGCCCCGACCAGCACGCCCACGTGCTGCAGGTTGACCCCGATATCGCCCTCGTAGCGCAGCACCCGTTTGGCCCGGCTCGCCGCAGCCTCCTGGAACGGCAAGACGGAATCGGGAGGGATGACGGTGCTGCGCGGATCGATCACCGTCAGCAGTGGCGCGACCAGGTCGGCCGGGCCAACCTGGCGCTCGCCGATCGTCAAGGTACCGGACATGAACCGGTCTTCGCGGTAGAGCGACTCCACCACCTCGGTGAACAGCCGGCCCGGCAACGGAAACTCGTCATGGGTCCACCGCTCCACCTGCAGATGGGTGGTCATCGCAGCGGGATTCCCCATGCACAGGCAGCGGTCCAGGAACCGCTCCATCTGGAAGGCATGCGGCGCCGCCATCGCGCTGACCGCGTTGAGGAAGGCGCCGGGCACCTCGCCAAATGCCTGTGCAATCGGCCGGCAATCGGGCGTGGAGCTGATCATCCGGGCGAAGCAGCCGGCGCTGGCGCCGAACCGGAGCGGCGACTCCAGCAGCACCAGCGCGCGGACCGATTCAGGATGCAAGCAGGAAAACATGGTGGCCAGGGCGCCGCCCAGCGAATGGCCTGCGACCGCGATTTGCGCCTGGCCGCTGTCGGCATGGATGAGTTGCTGACAGGTGCCGAGCATGCGGTCCGCGTAGTCGTCGAGCCCGAAATCGAGGCCGGTGTCGGGCATCCATTCGGCCATGTACACTTGGAAGCCGTGCTCCAGCCAGCGCCGCACCACGCTCACCTGCGGCGCCAGGTCCCAGATATATGCCTTTTTGATCGGTGCCGGAACCAGCAGGACGGCCGGGCCGCCGGCGAGGTCTCCGCCGTACTTGCGCAGGCTGAGCCCGGGCTCGGTGTGCAAGACGGTAAAGGGCGTTTCTTTCGGCCCGAAGCCGGCCGCGTCGAGCGACCGCCCGCGCGCTTGCCGCATCCGGTCCATGTTCTTGAGGGCGAAGACACTGAAGGGGCTTACAGGAAGCATGGAATGGGGAGTCATGAGGAATCCGTCGTTGGTCTGGTTTTGGTGACAAGACTCTACGCCAACCGCTGACTGATTCCAACTGTGTTGTGGCGTGACCGGCCCGGCGTTTAACGGGCGTCAAGGTCGAGCGCGCCTGACCGTTTGCCCTTGGGAAATCCGGCGGCGCGGCCGACCCGGCGCGACGCCTAATCCTTGCGCGGCAGGCAGCCGTACAGCCGGCGCCCTTCGTGGTCGTCGCGGCCGACGTGGTGCACCAGCAGGCTGCCGTCGGGCTGCCGCGCCAGGCAAAAGCGCGCCTCGTAAGACGACATCGTGTTGGCGCCCTTGGCGCGGCGCGCGTCGATCCGTACATGGTAGAGCTTGCCCGGCTCGAGCTGGGCGGCCGGTGTCTGGGGCAGCGCCTGCACCCGGCCCGCGTACGGAATGCACATGCTGAAGCTGACCGGGAAGGTGCGGCTGGGCGGCATCGCCATCTTCCACATCACGCTGCCCTTGCCCGAGGCCTCGGTCACGGTCACCGCATCGAAATTCGGTGCGCCGCCGCGCCGCTCCTCGCGCTCGGAAATCGTGAAGCATGGCCCGCCGTTGGCCGCCTCGCGCACCTCGGCGTCGCCGGCCCGCCCCGACGGCGCGGCCAGCGCCGGCCACGACGCGAACAGTAGCAACGAGCAGGCGGCGACACGGGTGTTCATACAACCTCGCAAGCGGACGGGAAAAGGAACAACCCCAAGCCTACGATGTTGCCGTACGGAAGCTATTGAGCTAGCTCAACCTCAGGCAGGAGATCGCACCAGCCGCCGCGCCAGGCCGCGATGCAGGTTGCCGCGGCTGGCCGGGTGGTGCAGGAAGCCGGCCAGCACCGACTCGTACAGCGCCAGGCTGTGGCGGTAGCGCTTCTGGCTCATCGCGTCCGGCTTCTTCAGGTGCTTGAGCACGAAGTAATCGGCCAGCAGGTCGCCCTGCGCCTCCATGTTGTAGTCGGCCAGCGTGGCGCCCTCGCGCAGCTCGTAGCGGTAGGCCAGGCCGATGCGCAGCGCGCCGCGCAGGCGCACCGGGTAGCCCAGCTGGTGCTGCCAGACGTGCACCATCTCGTGCATGAACCAGTGCCTGGCGGGCGGGTCGCCGGCCGCGTAATCGGGCAGGAAACGGGAATGGTGGAAGTAGATGCTGCCATTGGGCGTCATGGCGCAGTTTTTCGGCTGCAGCCCGAACGGCAGGTAGCAGCGGTTGTGCACCCGCACCCGCGAATAGTCGATCGCGTCGCCAAACACCAGCGACGCCATCGCGATTTCGCCCGCCGTCAGCGGGCGTGCCTTGCGTTGCACTGCCGGGCCGCGCTAGGCGGGCTTGCGCAGTGCCGCCGCCGCTTTCGCCAGCGCGGTGATACGGTCCCAGTCGCCGGCGGCGATTGCGTCCTTCGGCGTCAGCCAGGAACCGCCCACGCAGGCGACGTTTTTACAAGCCAGGAACTGCGGCGCGGTGTCGATCGAGATGCCGCCGGTCGGGCAGAAGGTCACGTCCGGCAGCGGGCCGGCGATCGCGTTGAGCATGCCGACGCCGCCCGCCGGCACGGCCGGGAACAGCTTGAGCTGGCGGAAGCCCGCTTCGCGCGCGGCCATCACCTCGGACGGCGTCATCACGCCCGGCAGCAGCGCCAGGCCGCTCTTTTTGGACGCCTCGATCAGCGTTGGCGTCAGTCCCGGCGACACGCCGAATACCGCGCCGGCATCGCGCGCGGCGGCGAATTCCTCGGGCTGCGTGAGGGTGCCGACGCCGACGATGGCGCCTTCGACTTGCGTCATCGCGCGGATCGCATCGAGCCCGTGCGCGGTGCGCAGCGTCACCTCGAGCACGCGGATGCCGCCCGCGACCAGCGCGCGCGCCAGCGGCACGGCATGGGCCGGGTCGTCGATCGCGATCACCGGGATGACGCTCGCCGAGCGCATGATTTCAAGTACGGTCATGGTCATTTTTGAGTCCTGAACAGGAAGTCTTCATCGGAGCCTGGCATGATCTCGCCGCTGTCGGCGCCCTCGTGCAGCGGCACGGTCGTATCGATCGGCGACGGCAGCGGGAACGTGGCCGCGCCCTGCTCCGCCTCGCTGATCGCATTGCGGAACACGGCGAACAGCTCGCGCCCCATGCCGATGTGGCTCGAGGACAGGTCGGCGCACGCCATCTTGCGCGACGCCCAGGCGTCGGCCGGCACCAGCGCTTCGAGCGTGCCGGCGCCGGCGTCGAGGCGGATGATATCACCGTCGCGCACCAGCCCGAGCGGACCGCCGGCCAGGATTTCGGGCGACACGTGGATGGCGGCCGGCACCTTGCCCGAGGCGCCCGACATGCGGCCGTCGGTGACCATCGCCACATGGTGCCCGGCGTCCTGCAGGTTCGACAGCGCCGGGGTCAGCGCATGCAGCTCCGGCATGCCGTTCGCGCGCGGGCCCTGGAAGCGGATCACCGCCACGAAATCGCGGTTCAGGTGGCCGGCCTTGTAAGCGTGCATGAAGGCCTCCTGCGAATCGAAGGTGAGCGCCGGCGCTTCGACCACCCGATGCTGCTCCTTCACCGCCGACACCTTCATCACCGCGCGCCCCAGGTTGCCCTTCACGAGGATCAGGCCGCCGTCCCTGCTGAACGGGTTCGAGGCCGGGCGCAGCACGTCCTCGTCGCCGCTTTGCGCCGGCAGCTCACGCCACACCACCTTGTCGCCGTCCAGGAACGGTTCCTTGCAGTGCGCGCGCAGTCCGCGCCCGAGAATCGTGTTCACGTCCTCGTGCGCGAGGCCGGCGTCGAGCAGCTCGCGGATCACGAAGCCCGGGCCGCCGGCGGCCTGGAAGTGGTTCACGTCCGCGTCGCCGTTCGGGTAGATGCGGGTCAGCAGCGGCACCACTTTCGACAGCTCGTCGAAGTCGTCCCAGTCGATCACGATGCCCGCCGCGCGCGCGATCGCGACCAGGTGCAGCGTATGGTTGGTCGAGCCGCCGGTCGCCAGCAGCGCGGCGATGGCGTTGACGATGCACTTCTCGTCGACCACCTGCGCGACCGGCATGTAGTTACCGCCCTGCTGCGAGATCGCCACCGCCTGCCGCGCCGCGGCAGCGGTCAGCGCGTCGCGCAGCGGCGTGCCCGGCGTGATGAAGGCGGCGTTGGGCAGGTGCAGGCCCATCATCTCCATCAGCATCTGGTTGCTGTTGGCGGTGCCGTAGAAGGTGCAGGTGCCTTCGCTGTGGTACGACTGCGATTCGCATTCGAGCAGTTCCTCGCGCGTGGCCTTGCCCTGCGCGTACAGCTGGCGCACACGCGCCTTTTCCTTGTTCGACAGGCCCGAGGTCATCGGGCCGCCCGGCACGAACACGGCCGGGATGTGCCCAAATTGCAGCGCGCCGATCAACAGGCCCGGCACGATCTTGTCGCAGATGCCGAGGTACAGGCCGGCGTCGAACATATTGTGCGACATCGCGACCGCGGTCGCCATCGCGATCGTATCGCGCGAAAACAGCGACAGCTCCATGCCCGGCTGGCCCTGCGTGACGCCGTCGCACATGGCCGGCACGCCGCCCGCGAACTGGGCCACGGCGCCGATCTCGCGCACGGCATCCTTGATCACACGCGGGAAGTATTCGAACGGATGGTGCGCCGACAGCATGTCGTTGTACGACGAAACGATCGCCACCGACGGCTTCTTTTGCTCGCGCAGCTTGAGCTTGTCGTTGGCCGGGAACGCGGCAAAGCCGTGCGCCAGGTTGGTACACGACAGCGCGCTGCGCTGCACGCCGGCGATGCGCGCCGCGTCGACGTGCGCCAGGTAGGCCGCGCGCGACGGCCGGCTGCGCTTGATGATCCGATTCGTCACCTGCTCAACTACGGGGTGCAGCGCCATGATCGTTCCTTTGTGAATTCGTCTTCTGAAATTTTACTACAAACTTTCCGGCCGCGACTAAAAGCAGCAAGAACAGGGCTTCGTGGGCTCGGGAACCGGTTGAACGCGTGGGCGGGAAACCCGCCCACCCTACGGGACGCGCCACCTGCTCCAGACGCGCAGCCGGGTTGGCTAGCGGTAGGGTGGGCGGCTCCCCCACCCACGCGTTCATCTGACGCCTGGAGCCCCGCAGCGCTGCCGGCGTCCCTCCGCCAAGTGTTTTATGTAGTGAATTTACGCGCCATTCCTGTATCATTCTGCTTATCTGATTCGACAACATTATCCATCACGCCATGCCCCTGCCGCCACTGACCAGCACCGCCAGCTTCCAGGCCCTCGAAACCCATGCGATCGAGGCCGAGGACTGGCAGATGCGCAGCCTGTTCGCCGCCGATCCGCAGCGCTTCGAGCGCATGTCGGCGGAAGCGGCCGACCTGTTCCTAGACTATTCAAAAAACCGTCTGGACGGGCGCACGCTTGAACTGCTGGCGGCGCTTGCGCGCGAGCGCGGCGTCGAGCAGCGCCGCGACGCCATGTTCGCCGGCGAAAAGATCAACAACACCGAGAACCGCGCGGTCCTGCACACCGCCCTGCGCGCCCCGCGCGACGCGAAACTGATGGTCGACGGCCAGGACGTGATCGCCGACGTGCACGCGGTCCTCGCCCGCATCAAGGCCTTTTCCGACGCGGTGCGCAGCGGCGCCTGGGTCGGCCATAGCGGCAAGCCGATCACCGACATCGTCAACATCGGCATCGGCGGCTCCGACCTTGGCCCCAAAATGGTGTGCCTCGCGCTGCGCCAGTACGCGCATCCGCGCCTGGCCATGCATTTCGTGTCGAACGTCGATGGCCACGACATCGACGCCGCACTGTCGAGGGTGAACCCCGAGACCACGCTGTTCATCGTCGCCTCCAAAACCTTCACCACCGCCGAGACGATGATGAACGCGCAGAGCGCGCGCAAGTGGTTCCTCGAGCACGCCGCGCAAGACGCGCTGGCGAAGCACTTCGTCGCGGTATCGACCAATACCGAGGCGATCAAGGCCTTCGGCATCGACCCGGCCAACATGTTCCCGTTCTGGGACTGGGTCGGCGGCCGCTACTCGGTGTGGTCGGCGATCGGCCTGCCGGTCGCGCTGTCGGTCGGCTTCGGCTACTTCTCCGACTTCCTGGCCGGTGCGCACGCGATGGACCAGCACTTCCGCAGCGCCCCGGTCGAACAGAACATGCCGATGCTGCTTGCCCTGGTCGGCTTCTGGAACCGCCAGTTCCTGGGCTGCCCGTCGGTCTCGATCGCGCCCTACCACCAGGACCTGAACCGCTTCCCGGCCTACCTGCAGCAGCTCGACATGGAGAGCAACGGCAAGCGCGTCACGCGCGACGGCGAGCCGGTCGACACCCCGACCTGCCCGGTGATCTGGGGCGATGTCGGCACCAACGGCCAGCACGCCTACTTCCAGCTGCTGCACCAGGGGACCGACGTCACGCCGATCGACTTCATCGCCGCGCTGCGCCCATCGCACGAACTGCACCACCACCACGCGGCCCTGCTGGCCAACTGCTTCGCCCAGTCGGAAGCCTTCATGAAAGGGAAAACCGTCGACGAAGTGCGCAAGGACCTGCATGGCCAGGGCCTGTCGCTGGCCGACATCGAGCGCCTCGCGCCGCACAAGACCTTCCCCGGCAACCGCCCGAGCAACACGATCCTGATGGACTACCTGACCCCGGCCACGCTGGGCGCCCTGATCGCGCTGTACGAGCACAAGACCTTCGTCCAGGGTGTGCTGTGGGACCTGAACAGCTTCGACCAGTGGGGCGTCGAACTGGGCAAGGTGCTGGCAAAGAAAATCGAGGCCGAGCTGACCGGCGAGGTCGACCCCGGGCAGCACGACAGCTCCACCAATGGCCTGGTCGCGCGCGCCCGCGCCGCCGTTTGAGGAGATGCCCATGCCGTTCGATGACATCAAGGTCGCGCATGCGGAGCCGATGGCGGTCGGCGAATGCCCGCTGTGGCACCACGGCGAACGCAAGCTGTACTGGGTCGATATCGACGGCTTCGCCGTACACCGCCTGGACCCGGCAACCGGCGAGCACGCATCGTGGCGCATGGAGAGCGAACCTTCGGCGCTGGCGATCCATGCCCACGGCGGCCTGGTGGTCGCAACGCGCAACGGCTTCGTGCATTTGAAAACGGCGGACGGCGGCATCGCCCCATTGGCCGCGGCGCCTTACGACACCGCGAAATGGCGCTTCAACGACGGCCGGGTGGACCCGGCGGGCCGCTTCTGGGTGGGGACGATGTACGAGCCGCGCGACCAGCAGGCGGCGCACATGTTCTGCCTCGACCGCGGGCAGCTGCGCACCCAGTGGTCCGGCGGGATGACCAACTCGAACGGCCTGGCCTTCACGCCCGATGCGCGCCACATGTACCACGCCGACACCACCTCGCACCGGATCGACCGCTACGATTTCGACGTCGCCACCGGCATCGCGTCGAACCCGCAGCGCTTCCAGCAGTTCTCGACCGATAAGAGCGCGCCGGACTACGGCGGCCGCCCCGACGGCGCGGCGGTCGACAGCGAAGGCAACTACTGGTGCGCGATGTTCGAAGGCGGCCGCCTGCTGTGCTTCGCGCCGACTGGTGAGCTGCTGCGCGAAGTGAAGCTGCCGCTGCGCTGCCCGACCATGATCGCGTTCGGCGGCGACGACCTGAAAACCCTGTACATCACCAGCGCCAGCCACAACCGCCCCGCGCAAGAGCGCGCGCAGTATCCGCTGACGGGATGCGTGCTATCGCTGCGGGTCGATGTCGCGGGGCGGCCGGAGCCGGCGTACCAGCCATAAGCTTATGAGCGTCATGCTAGACTGGTGTCCAGACAGAGGGGGCGACTATGAGCGAAACAACGTTAACATTTGTCGTGGACAAGGACCTGAAGGAGCAGTTCATGGCGGTTGCGCAAGAGAGCGATCGCAGCGTTGAACAACTCTTGCGCGATTTCATGCGCGATTTCGTCGGTCAACAGAAAGATGCTGGCGAGTACGACCGCTGGTTTCGACGCAAAGTACAGGCCGGACTCGATTCGGCGAATGCTGGCCGCGTAGTGTCATCGGAAAAGGTAGAAGAGGAGTTTGCAGCGCGAATGTGGCCGCCGATCAGGTAATCGAGCCGATATTGAACTCCGTACGTTGGATGAAGTTCAGGTCGGGTGCGCTCATAGCATCGAGAGAAGCAGCCCGTCGTTCCCGCGCAGGCGGGAACCCCAGTTCGTTTCACCGGCAGCTGCGCGAAATGGGATTCCCGCCTCCGCGGGAATGACGTTTCTCCTTTTCCCAGAACAGCCCGTCGTTCCCGCGCAGGCGGGAATGACGTTTCCCTTTTTCCCAGAACAGCCCGTCGTTCCCGCGCAGGCGGGAACCCCAGTTCGTTTCCCGGCAGCTGCGCGAAATGGGATTCCCGCCTCCGCGGGAATGACGTTTCTCCTTTTCTCAGCAGGTAGGGTGGGCGCGCGAGCGCACCCTGCGAACCCTGCAGTGCGCGCGGCGCGACCTTCCCTTGGTGAATGTGGCACCATAGACAGCCCGGGCCCACGCGCGTCCCGTAGTAAATTTTCTTGCGAAGTGGCTATTCGTGTAGTAAATTTACATCGAACCGCCTTCCATTTACTAGCGACCGAACACATCTATGCCTCTTTCCGATTTTGACCTCGTTCTCTTTGGCGGCAGTGGCGACCTTGCGATGCGCAAACTGCTGCCCGCGATGTACGCGCGCGACGTCTGCAGCGACCTGCCGGAGACGGCGCGCATTATTTGCGTCGGCCGCGCCGACTGGTCGCAGGAACAGTTCCTGCACACGGTCGAGACCACGTCCAAGCCCCACATCAAGGAAGCGCCAAGCGCCAAGAACTGGGCGCGCTTCCTCGAGCGCCTGGTGTACGTGTCGGTCAACGCCAGCGATGTGAAGACCTACGGCCCGCTAGTGGAGGCGCTGCGCAAGGACCAGTCGGTCACGCGCGTCTACTACCTTGCCACGCCGCCGAGCCTGTTCGCGCAAATTTGCGACAACCTGAAGGCGACCGGCCTGGCCACCCCGAATTCGCGCGTGGTGCTGGAAAAGCCGCTGGGGCGCGACCTCAAATCGGCCAAGGGCATCAACGCCGAGGTCGGCAAGGTGTTCGCCGAATCGCAGATCTACCGGATCGACCACTACCTCGGCAAGGAGACGGTGCAGAACCTGCTGGCCCTGCGCTTCGGGAACATCCTGTTCGAGCCGCTGTGGCGCCGCGAATGGATCAGCGACGTACAGATCACGATCGCCGAAAAGATCGGGGTCGGCAACCGCATGGGCTATTACGACACCTCGGGCGCGCTGCGCGACATGCTGCAGAATCACCTGCTGCAGCTGCTGTGTATCGTCGCGATGGAGCCGCCCACCTCGATCGCGCCGGACGCGGTCCGTGACGCCAAGCTGCAGGTGCTGCGTTCGCTGAAACGCTTCACCCCGACCACGCTTGCGCAGAACATCGTGCGCGGCCAGTACCGCGCCGGCCACGTCGACGGCAAGCCGGTGCCGAGCTACCGCGACGAGCCGGACGCGCCGCAGTATTCCAAGACCGAGACCTTCGTCGCCCTGAAAGCCGAGATCGACACCTGGCGCTGGGCCGGCGTGCCGTTCTACCTGCGCACCGGCAAACGCATGGCCGACCGCCTGGCCGAGATCGTGGTGCGCTTCAAGCAGATCCCGCACTCGATCTTCAACCAGCCCACGTCCAGCTTCCAGCCAAACAGCCTGGTGATCCGGCTGCAGCCGGACGAAGGCCTGTCGCTCAACCTGATGGCCAAGACCCCGGGCGACAGCATGCGCCTGAAGCAGGCCGAGCTCGAACTCGACTTCCGCGAGCAGTTCAAGGCGCCGCGCATGGAGGCCTACGAGCGCTTGCTGCTCGACGTGCTGCGCGGCCAGCTGACCCTGTTCATGCGCGGCGACGAACTGGAAGCGGCATGGGAATGGGTCGAGCCGATCCTTCATTACTGGGAGCAGGACGACACCGCGCCGGTGCCGTACGCCTCGGGCACCTGGGGTCCGGCCGCATCGTCGGCGCTGATCGGGCGCGACGGGCTGCAGTGGCGCGAAGAAGCGCTTCCCGAGGACTAATATGGAAGCGCAAGGAGTCTGGCCCTGCAGGGCCATACCGTTTCGCAGGCGCGGTGCGGTGCACCACGAAACCCCTGCTTCACCCCTTCCGGAAGACTAAATGCTGCTCGATTCGATCCGCACCCAGCTCGATTCGCTGTCGAAGTCCGAGCGCAAGGTCGCGCTGGCGGTACTGGACCAGCCGTCGCGCACGGTCAGCCAGAACATCACCGCACTGGCGAAAAGCGCGCAGGTGTCGGAGCCGACCGTGGTGCGCTTTTGCCGCACGCTGGGCTACGACGGCTGGCATGAATTCAAGCTCAAGCTGGCGCAAGGCCTGGCGCTGGCGCTGCCGGGTACCGCCAACGAGCAGCCGACGCAGGACGACCTCGCGGCGGACCTGGTCAACAAGATCTGCAGCCGCTCGATCAACACCCTGCTCGACCTGCGCAACAACCTGAACCCGGAATCGGTCCAGAAGGCGCTCGACATCCTGTCGCGCGCCAACAAGATCGAGTTCTACGGCCAGGGCACCTCCGGCTTCGTGGCGGCCGACGCCCAGCACAAGTTCTTCCGCTCGGGCGTCCCGACGGTGGCCTACACCGATCCGGCGATCCACTCGATCGCGGCGGCCCTGCTGCACCAGGGCGACGCGGTGGTCGCGATCTCACAGCGCGGCAACAACCCGTCGCTGGTCCGTTCGGCCAAGCTGGCGCGCAGGGGTGGCGCCGACGTGATCGTGCTGGCGCCGTCCGGCACCCCGCTGGCGGACATGGCGACCGTGCTGATCCCGATCGACCTGGTCTTCAATATCGACCCGTACACGCCGATCTCGGCACGCCTGGCCTACCTGGTCGTGATCGACGTGCTGGCAGTCGGCCTGGCGCTGCAGCGCGGTCCCGAATTTCGCAAGAAGATGCAGAACGCGCAGAAGGCGCTGCAGGAATTCGACCTGCAGTTCGATTCCTTTATTGGCTGACCTGCGGCGCAAAGCACAACGTACGGCGCGCCCCGGGTGCGTCAGCCGGCCTTGTGGCCGTGTAAAATAGCCTGCTTCACACAGCTCAAGCCGCCATCTTATGCACATCAATCCCGAACGCAGCGCCCGTCCCGATTACAACCTGCTGGTGCGCCAGGTCGCCAGCGTCCTCGAAGGCGAACGCGACTTCACCGCCAACGCCGCGCAGTTTTCCGCCCTCGTCTATGACACGCTCGCCGACCTGAACTGGGCTGGCTTCTACCTGGCCGTGCCGGCAAAAAGCGGCCAGGGACAGGACCTGCTGGTGGGCCCGTTCCAGGGCAAACCGGCCTGCGCGCGGATCCCGTTCGGGCGCGGCGTGTGCGGCGCCAGCGCCGTCGAGCGCCGCACGATCGTGGTGCCGGACGTGCACGCGTTCCCCGGCCACATCGCGTGCGACTCGGCGTCCAATTCGGAGATCGTGCTGCCGCTGATCAAGGACGGCGCGCTAATTGGCGTGTTCGACATCGACAGCCCCTCGCTCGACCGCTTTTCGGATGACGACCGCGCCGGCATCGAAGCCATGGTTGCAGCCTTCCTGGCCGCCACCGACGTCTGACGCGGCAAGCTACGCCAGGTCGCTTTTCACCGCATCTTCAACCAACCAAGCGATATGAACCAACTCGAACAGCTCAAGCAATTCACCACGGTGGTTGCCGACACCGGCGACTTCCAGTCGATCAAGGCCTATGCCCCGCAGGACGCGACCACCAACCCGTCGCTGATCCTGAAGGCCGTGCAAAAGCCGGAATACCGCCCGCTGCTGGAAAAAACCATCGCCGCCTTCCCGAAGGCGCCGACCGGCGACATCATCGACCGCCTGCTGATAGCGTTCGGGGTCGAGATCCTGAAGTACGTGCCGGGCCGCGTCTCGACCGAGATCGACGCCGCGCTGTCGTTCGACACCGAAGCCACGGTCGCCAAGGGCCGCGAGCTGATCGCGCTGTACGAAGCGGCCGGCATCGCGCGCGAGCGCGTGCTGATCAAGATCGCCTCGACCTGGGAAGGCATCCGCGCCGCCGAAATCCTCGAGCGCGACGGCATCCATTGCAACCTGACTTTGCTGTTCTCGCTGTGCCAGGCAATCGCCTGCGCCGAAGCGGGCGTCAAGCTGATTTCGCCGTTCGTCGGCCGCATC
Source organism: Massilia sp. (assembly GCA_045810465.1). Lineage (GTDB taxonomy): Bacteria > Pseudomonadota > Gammaproteobacteria > Burkholderiales > Burkholderiaceae_D > Telluria. Next base: position 34,714 of record JBJMVW010000102.1, read on the forward strand.
TACGACTGGTACAAGAAGTCGACCGGCCTTGAATACACCGGCGCCGACGATCCGGGCGTGCAGTCGGTCAAGCGCATTTACCAGTACTACCGCAAGTTCGGCTACCCGACCGAAGTGATGGGCGCGAGCTTCCGCAACACCTCGCAGATCCTCGAACTGGCCGGCTGCGACCTGCTGACCATCTCGCCGGACCTGCTGCAAAAGCTGGCCGATTCGGATGCGCCGGTCGAACGCAAGCTGGCGGCCGATGCGAACGACGGCATCGAGCAGATCGCGCTGGACGAGAAGACGTTCCGCTTCATGCTCAACGAAGACGCGATGGGGACCGAAAAGCTGGCCGAAGGCATCCGCGCGTTCTGCGCCGATTCGAACAAGCTCAGGCAGATGATCGAATCGATGCGTTGAGAGTTACCGCCAGCGCCTGAACCGTCGTTCCCGCGCAGGCGGGAATCCATGCCGAGACTCCGAAGTCGACTCGGTAGCATTGCCGAAGCGGCTTCCGACTGACTCGGCATGGGTTCCCGCTTTCGCGGGAACGACGGTGCTACCCCGCCCGCAAGCCCGCGATGTGGGTATCGACCATCTCGGCGCCCAGCTCGAGCAGATCGAACGCCGAGGTATCGAACAGCCAGTTCCGGATCAACCCATCCACCAGCGCCCACAGCCCGAGCGCCACCGCGCGCGGCGTCACGCCTGAACGCACCTCGCCGCGCTTGATCGCCAGCCGCATGCGCCCTTCGGCACGCGTCATCCACGCCTCCAGGCTGGCGCGCCGGCGCACCCGCGCCGCGTCGAGCTCGTCCACGAATTCCATTTTCAGCGTCGCGATCTCGAACACGCGCCGCGCCTTCGGGTCCTCGACCGTCGCCCGCAGCACCGCCAGCACATACTCGCGCAGGTCGCGCAGCGGCTCGGCGGCGTCGGTCTGGTCAAGCAGCTGCAATGCGGACTCGAGCGGCAAGGTGGCGCGCTCCATCATCGCATTGAACAGCGCGCCCTTGTCGTCAAAGTGCCAATAGATCGCACCGCGCGTCACACCGGCCGCGCTTGCGATATGCTGCAAGGTCGTTCGCGACACGCCTTGCTCTACAAACAGTTGTTCTGCCGCATCAAGAATGCTGTCCCGCGTGGCCGCCGCCTCTTCCTTCGTCCTGCGCGCCATCGCTACTCCGTTTTTCTGTGGTCTCAAACGTTAAACATACACACGTGATAGTATATCCCATTGTTCCCAAAAGCCAGCGATGAGACCGCAGCGGAGCCTACAGGTTTCCGAGGATGGTCTCATCCTTTAACAACCTGAAGGAAGCATACTTAATGCGCTCTGCCAACTCCTCCTCCCTGTCCCTGACCCGGATCGCCGCATGCACGCTGACCGCCCTGGCCCTGCTGGCGGGCTGCGGCAAGAAGAATGACGCCGCTGGCGCCGGCGGCCCGGGCGCCAAGATGCCCGCGCCGGAAGTCGGCGTCATCACCACCAAGTTCCAGCCGGTCGCGCTGGAAACCGAGCTGCCGGCCCGGGTCAGCCCGGTGCGCGTGGCCCAGGTGCGGGCCCGCGTCAACGGCGTGGTGCTCAAGCGGACGTTTACCGAAGGCAGCCTCGTCAAGCAGGGCCAGTCGCTGTTCCAGATCGACCCCCAGCCATACCAGGCGCAGGTGAACAGCGCCCAGGCGGCGCTCGGCCGGGCGCAGGCCAACCTGACCTCGACCGCGGCCACGGTTGAACGCTACAAGCCGCTGCTGGAAGCGAATGCGGTGTCCAAGCAGGAATACACGAACGCGTTCGCGGCCCAGAAGCAGGCCGAAGCCGACGTCAACTCGGCCAAGGCGGCGCTGCAGATCGCCCAGATCAACCTGGCCTACGCCAACGTGTATGCGCCGATCTCGGGCCGCATCGGCCAGGCGCTGGTCACCGAGGGCGCGCTGGTGTCGGCCGCCGAGGCCACCCAGCTGGCGCTGATCCAGCAGACCGACCAGGTCTACCTGAACATCACCCAATCGGCCACCGAACTGCAAGCGCTGCGCAAGAAGGCCGGCGAGAAGCTGGCCGCGGCCGGCCTGCCGGTCAGCGTGGTGCTCGACGACGGCACCATCTTGCCGCGCAAGGGCAAGCTGCTGTTCTCGGACGTGACGGTCGACCAGGCCACCGGCCAGGTCACGCTGCGCGCCGCGCTGGCGAACCCGGACAACGCCCTGCTGCCGGGCCAGTACGTGCGCGTGCGCCTGGCGCAGGCCGAACTGCCGGCCGGCATCCTGGTTCCACAACAGGCCGTCACCCGTGGCGGCCCCAACGGCGACACCCTGACCGTGGTCGGTCCGGACGGCAAGCCGGCCCCGCGCACCGTCAAGATCGGCTCGCAAAGCGGCACCGACTGGGTCGTGCTCGACGGCCTGAAGGCGGGCGAGCAGGTGATGGTGGACGGCTTCCAGAAGGTCCAGATGCTGCCCCCGGGCACCCCGGTGAAGCCGGTGCCATGGAGTCCCGCGCCCGCGTCGGACAAACCGGCATCCGGTGCGGCCCCCGCCCCGGCCGCTGGTGCTGCCACCGCCAGCCGCTAATCACTAGCAACAGCACAGAAACAGGACTTTTCCAATGGCACGTTTTTTTATTGACCGCCCAATTTTTGCATGGGTGATCGCGCTGTTCATCATGGTGATGGGCGGCGTTGCGATCAAACAGCTACCGATTGCGCAGTACCCGACGGTGGCGCCGCCATCGATCGTGGTCAGCGTCGCTTACCCGGGTGCTTCGGCGCAGACGCTCGAAGACTCGGTCATTTCCGTCATCGAGCGCGAAATGAACGGTTCGCCCGGCATGGTCTACATGGAGTCGACCAGCCAGGCCAACGGTACCGGCAGCATCACGATCAGCTTCGAGACCGGCACCAATCCCGACCTGGCCCAGGTCGACGTCCAGAACCGCCTGTCGCGCGCGACCCCGCGCCTGCCGCAGGCGGTGATCCAGCAGGGCGTGCGCGTCGACAAGGCGCGCTCGAACTTCCTGCTGTTCACGATCCTGTCGTCGGACGATCCGAAGTGGGACCCGATCGCGCTCGGCGACTACGCCTCGCGCACGGTGCTGCCTGAAATCCAGCGCATCCCCGGCGTCGGCCAGGCCCAGCTGTTCGGTACCGAGAAGGCGATGCGCATCTGGATCGATCCGGCCAAGCTGGTCGGCCTGAATCTGTCGCCCGGCGACGTCAACAACGCGATCCGCCAGCAGAACGCCCAGGTGGCCTCGGGCACCATCGGCGACCTGCCGCTGGCGGCCGGCCAGCAGATCACCGCGACCGTGGTGGTCACCGGCCAGCTCAGCACGATCGAGCAGTTCGGCAACATCGTGTTGCGCGCCAACCCGGACGGCTCGACCGTACGGCTGAAGGACGTGGCCCGTATCGAAATCGGCGGCCAGAGCTACGCCACCTCGGCGCGCCTGAACGGCAAGCCGTCGACCGGTATCGGGGTCCAGCTGTCGCCGACCGGTAACGCACTCGAAACCGCGAACCTGATCAAGGCGCGCCTGCAGGAACTGTCGAAGTACTTCCCGCACGGCATGAAATACGCGGTTCCGTACGACAGCTCGAAGTTCATCCAGATCTCGATCAGCCAGGTGGTGGAAACCCTGGTCGAAGCGGTATTCCTGGTGTTCCTGGTGATGTACCTGTTCCTGCAGAACATCCGCTACACCGTGATCCCGACCATCGTGGTCCCGGTCGCGCTGCTCGGCTCGTTCGCCACCCTGCTCGCGCTCGGATTCTCGATCAACGTGCTGACCATGTTCGGCATGGTGCTGGTGATCGGTATCGTGGTCGACGACGCCATCGTGGTGGTCGAAAACGTCGAACGCATCATGAGCGAGGAAGGCTTGCCGCCGCTGCTGGCGACCCGCAAGGCAATGGGCCAGATCTCCGGCGCGATCATCGGCGTGACCGTGGTCCTGATGTCGGTGTTCGTGCCGCTGGCGTTCTTCGCCGGCGCCGTGGGTAATATCTACCGCCAGTTCTCGGCGGTGATGGTGTCGTCGATCGCGTTCTCGGCGTTCATGGCGCTGTCGCTGACCCCGGCGCTGTGCGCGCACCTGCTCAAGCCGGTCGAGGCCGGCCACCACCACGAGAAGCGCGGCTTCTTCGGCTGGTTCAACCGCAACTTCACCCAGGGCGCCAAGCGCTACGAGGGCTTTGTCGCGCGCATCCTGCGCCGTACCGGCCGCGCGCTGGCGGTGTTTGCGGTCGTGATCGGCGTGGTGGCGCTGATCTTCATGCGCATGCCGAACTCGTTCCTGCCCAACGAAGACCAGGGCTACATCATCGCCAACATCCAGCTGCCGCCAGGCGCGACCGCCGAGCGTACCAGCAAGGTGCTGATGGCCGCCGAAGACTACGTGCTCAAGCAGCCTGAAGTGGCGAACATGGTGACCGTGACCGGCTTCTCGTTCTCGGGCCAGGGCCAGAACATGGGCCTGGCGTTCATCCCGCTCAAGGACTGGGACCAGCGCAAGGGCGCGGGCCAGAGCGCGCAAGACCTGGCCGGCCGCATCACCGGGCGCCTGATGACGCTGCGCGACGCGTTCATCTTCGTGGTGAGCCCGCCGCCGATTCCTGAACTGGGCCGCGGCGCCGGCTTCTCGTTCCGGCTGCAGGACCGCGGCGGCAATGGCCACGCGGCGCTGCTGGCGGCGCGTAACCAGATGCTGGGCATGGCGATGAAGAACCCGGTCCTGACCGGCATCCGTCCGGAAGGCCTGGAAGACGCGCCCCAGCTGCAGCTCGACATCGACCGCGACAAGGCGCAGGCGCTGGGCGTGACCTTCGACGCGATCAATACCGCGATCTCGACCGCGCTCGGTTCGGCCTACGTCAACGACTTCCCGAACGCCGGCCGCCTGCAACGCGTGGTGGTCCAGGCCGACGCCCGTACCCGCATGCAGCCGGAAGACCTGCTGCGCCTGAACGCGCTCAACACCAAGGGCCAGCCGGTGCCGCTGTCGACCTTCGCCAACACGCGCTGGATCACCGGTCCGATGCAGACGCTGCGCTACAACGGCTATCCGGCCATGAGCATCACCGGCGAGCCGGCCCCGGGCCACTCGAGCGGCGAGGCGCTGTCCGAGATGGAGCGGATGGCGTCCCAGCTGCCGCCTGGCTTCGCGTTCGAATGGACCGGCCAGTCGCGCGAGGAAATCCTGTCCGGCTCGACCGTGTTCGTGCTGATCGGCTTCTCGCTGCTGGCCGTGTTCCTGGCCCTGGCCGCGCTGTATGAAAGCTGGTCGATCCCGGTGTCGGTGCTGATGGTGGTGCCGCTCGGCGTGCTCGGCGCGCTGCTGGCGGCGACCATGCGCGGCATGCCGAACGACGTCTACTTCAAGGTCGGCCTGATCACGATCATCGGCCTCGGCGCGAAAAACGCGGTGCTGATCATCGAGTTCGCGAAAGACCTGCAGGCGCAAGGCATGTCGGCGGTCGAGGCCGCGATCAAGGCCTGCCACCTGCGCTTCCGCCCGATCCTGATGACCTCGCTGGCCTTCATCCTCGGCGTGCTGCCGCTGGTGATCGCCGGCGGCGCCGGCGCCGCCTCCCAGCGCGCGATCGGCACCGGCGTGATGGGCGGCATGATTACCGCCACCGCGCTCGGCGTGTTCTTCGTGCCGGTGTTCTTCGTGGTGATTCGCGGCATCTTCAAAGGCAGCGAACGCCAGCGCGAGAAATATGCGCACGGCGAAGACGTGGCTTCGAAAATTGAGGAAAAAATATGATTGGAACACTCAAACGTAGCGCTACTCCGCTGGCGCTCGCGCTGGCGCTGGCCGGCTGCGTGAACCTGGCGCCCAAGTATGAGCGTCCGGCCGCGCCGGTGGCGGGCGGCTTCCCGACCGTTGGTGGCAGCGTTGCCAGCGGCAACCCGAGCGCGGCCGAAGCCCCGGCCACGATCGCCTGGCAGCGCTTCTTCACCGATGCGCGCCTGAAACAGCTGATCGACCTGGCGCTGGCCAACAACCGCGACCTGCGCGTCTCGATCCTGAACATCGAGCAGGCGCGCGCCGCGTTCCAGATCCAGCGGGCGGAACGCTTCCCGACCCTGGGCGCGGCCGTCAACGGCAACCGCACCAGCACGCGCGATGCGATCCAGAGCAACTACCAGGCCGGGTTCGCCGTGACCGCGTTCGAGCTCGACCTGTTCGGGCGCGTGCGCAACCTGTCCGAGTCGGCCCTGCACCAATTCCTCGCCACCGAGGAAGCGCGCAAGACCGTCCAGATCAGCCTGGTCGCATCGGTTGCCAACAGTTACCTGGCGCTGCTGGCCGACGACGAACTGCTGGCCATCACCGAGCAGACCCTGAAGACGCGCGAGGAATCGCTGCGCCTGACCCAGCTGCGCTTCGAGAACGGAGTCGTCTCCAAGCTCGACCAGCAACTGGCGGTCTCGCTGGTGGAGCAGGCGCGCACCACGCTGGCCCAGATCCAGCGCCAGCGCGCGCAGGACGGCAACCTGCTGACGCTGCTGGTCGGCCAGCCGATCCCCGACACGCTGCCGGCCGGCAGCACGCTGGCCGCGACCAACCTGCCCGACCTGCCGGCCGGGCTGCCGTCGGACCTGCTGGCGGTGCGTCCGGATATCCGCTCGGCGGAGCAGCAACTGATCGCCGCCAACGCCAACATCGGCGCGGCGCGCGCAGCCTACTTTCCGCGCATCGCGCTGACCGGCATTGCGGGCAGCGCAAGCACCGAGCTGTCGGGGTTGTTCAAGGGGGGCTCGTTCGGCTGGAGCTTCATCCCGCAGATCACGATGCCGATCTTCGACTTCGGCCGCAGGCAAGCCGGCGTCGCGGGCGCGCGCGCTGGCCGCGACATCGCGGTGGCGCAATACGAGCGCACGATCCAGACCGCGTTCCGCGAAGTGTCGGATGCGCTGGCCGGCCAGGCCACCTTCAGCGAACAGCTGCGCGCACAGCGCGCGGTGGCGGATGCGGAGGCCGAGCGCTTCAAGCTGTCCGACCTGCGCTATCGCAGCGGCACGGCGAGCTACCTCGACCTGCTGGACGCGCAGCGTTCCCTGTTTGCGGCACAGCAGCAGGCGGTGCAGGCCAACCTGCAACGCCTGCAGAACCAGGTCACGCTGTATCGCGTACTGGGCGGCGGCTGGAGCGAGACCGGCCGCTAACGGCAGGCCGGATCCACGCCCAAGGGGGCCAGGGCCAAGCTCTGGCCCTTTTTTTTTGAAACCACATTCCGGTCGTCCTCGCGCAAGCGGGGACCCATGCCGAGCCTCCATTCGCGCCCGGCATGGATTCCCGTTTCCACGGGAACGACGGCCAGGCATCGCTCTGGGTATGATCGGGACGGGGTGCATCGAATAGGTGAACTTGGCTGCAGCTGCGAGGTCTAGCAGGAGCGGCCTTCCCTTTTTGCGGCGTCCCTTCATGCCATGCGAACCTTTTTTAGCACTCACTGGAAAGCCATTGTTGCGCTCGTCATCCTCGTGCTGCTGGCGGTGCTTACCATGACTCCGGGCGCGGCCGACGCCAGGCCCGGCCTCGACGCCCGCCTGCGCGCGCACGTGCGAGCGATCGCGTCGACAGAACACAACACCGCCACGCCAGCCGCACTGGAACGGGCCGCGCGCCATATCGAAAGCACGCTCGCGGCCGAGGGCTACCAGGTCCATCGCCAGCAATACCGGGCCGGCGGCCAGCTGGTGCGCAACATCGAGGTGTCGCTGGCGAACGTCGCCGCGCAGGCCAGGCCCGCGCGCATCTTCATCGTCGGCGCGCATTACGATTCGGCGCCGGGCGCACCCGGCGCCAACGATAACGGCAGCGGCACCGCGGCCGTGCTCGAACTGGCGCGCCTGCTGAAAAACATGCAGCCCGGGCAAGGGACGGAACTGAAATTTGTGTTCTTCGTGAACGAGGAGCCGCCCTGGTTCATGGGCGAGGAGATGGGCAGCATGCGCCACGCGAAAGAACTGCACCGCCAGGGGCAGAAAGTCGAAGGCGCGCTGATCCTCGAGACGGTCGGCTGGTATTCGCAGGCACGCCACAGCCAGCGCCTGCCGCCGGGCCTGGAGGGACGCTATCCGGATACCGGCAACTTCATCGCCTTCGTCGGCACGCTCGAATCGTCGCGGCTGGTGGGCCAGGCGCTGGCCGCGTTTCGCGCCGCGTCCGATTTCCCGGCCCAGGGGCTGGCGGCGCCCGCGTACGTGGAGGGCGTCACGCTGTCCGACCACGCGTCGTACAACCGCTACGGCTACCCGGCGCTGATGATCACCGATACCGCCTTCCTGCGCTACCCGTATTACCACACGGCGGGGGACACCGAGGACAAGCTCGACTACGAGAGCATGGCGCGGGTCGTCAACGGGCTGGCGCGCACGATTGTCGCGCTGGCCGGAGGGGCGCGCACCTAGCGGCCTCCCGCTTGGCGGCGAAACAACAACCGGGAAAAGGAACCATTTGCTTGTAGGCACTATTCGTGCATAATTACTTAGCAGTAATTACATATACCAACAAGCAATAAGGCACATGAGACAACTCTTCCTGAACCTCCGTATCGGTACCCGCCTCACGATTGGCTTCGCCCTGATCCTGATCCTTTCAATCGCCGCCACCTCCTCCGCGCTGCTGACCGCCCGCTCCAATGCGCGCGCGATGGAGGAGATGATGCAGACCCCGTTTGCCAAGGAGCGCCTGGTCTCCGAATGGTTTGTGATGACTTACGCGGCGATCGCGCGCACCTCGATGATTGCGCGCAGTTCCGACGCCAACCTGGCCACGACGTTCGCGAAGCCGATCGCCGACAGCGTCATCAAGACCAACGGAACAGTCAAGAAATTTGAAGCACTGCTGGAAACGCCGGAAGAAACGGCAAAGTTCAAGACGATTAACGAGCGGCGCGCCAAGTACCAGGCCGCCAAGGTCACGGTGATGGAGGCGAAAAAAGCCGGCGACGACGCCGGCGGCGAGCGCCTGTACACCGAGTCGTTCGAACCGGCCGCGAAAGCGTACGAGGCGGCGCTGATGGACATGTTGTCGCTTCAGCGCAACACGATCGATGGCATGGGCCAAGCGATCCAGGCCGCGTACGAGCAGCGCGCGCGCCTGGTGGTGCTGCTGAACGTGCTGATGCTGGTGCTCGGCGGCCTCGGCGCGGTCGTTATCACGCGCAGCATCACGCGCCCGCTGGGCGCTGCGGTCAAGATTGCCGAGACCGTCGCGGCGGGCGACCTGACCACCTCGTTCGCGCCTCCGCAGCGCGACGAAGTCGGTGACCTGATGCGCGCGCTCAAGACCATGAACGACGAGCTCGCCACCGTGGTGGCCGAGGTGCAGGACGGCACCCGCCACATCGCCGGCGCGTCGAGCGAAATCGCGACCGGCAACCTGGACCTGTCGGCACGCACCGAACAGCAGGCTAGCTCGCTCGAGGAAACCGCGTCGTCGATGGAAGAGCTGACCTCGACGGTCCGCCAGAACGCCGACAACGCGACCCAGGCCAACCAGATGGCGCAGGCAGCGTCGAATGTCGCCGCGCGCGGCGGCGACATCGTCGGCAAGGTGGTCGACACGATGGGCTCGATCGAAGCATCGTCGCGCAAGATCGTCGACATCATCGGCGTCATCGACGGTATCGCGTTCCAGACCAATATCCTGGCGCTGAACGCGGCCGTGGAAGCGGCGCGCGCCGGCGAACAGGGCCGCGGCTTCGCGGTGGTGGCATCGGAAGTGCGCAACCTGGCCCAGCGCTCGGCCGGCGCAGCCAAGGAAATCAAGGCGCTGATCGGCGACTCGGTCGAGCAGGTCAACACGGGCACGAAGCTGGTGCAGGACGCCGGCACCACGATGAGCGAAGTGGTGGCCAGCGTGGCGCGCGTGACCGACATCATGTCCGAGATCACCGCGGCCAGCCGCGAGCAGAGCATCGGCATCGACCAGGTCAACGAGGCGATCACGCACATGGACCAGGCCACCCAGCAGAACGCGGCGCTGGTCGAGGAAGCCGCGGCGGCGGCATCGAGCATGCAGGAACAGGCGGAGCGGCTGGCGCAGCTGGTCACCCGCTTCAAGCTCGCCGCCGGCGGCACGGCAGCGCCGGCGCCGGTTCGCGCGCCGGCCCCGGTGCGCGCCGCCGCTGCGCGTACGCGCCTGGCCCCGGTCGCCCGGCCAGCCCCGGCTGCGGCGCCGCGCAAGCAAGCAGCCAAGGCCGCTGCCAGCGCGGAGTGGGAACAGTTCTGACCAGTTCGGAGAGCCGCTGAAAGAACTGGTTCATCACGGATGTCAGGGAAACGTCATTCCCGCGCAGGCGGGAATCTCAGTTCGGTTTCGTGGCCGCGGTCACAAACTTGGGTTTCGCGGGGCCGCCGAGGCCTGCGCGGGAACGACGGTTTCCACGCTAGTCCATGATGAAAGAAATCGGGGGAGCCGTTCGGCTCCCCCGTTTCGTAAGGTGCGCTCCCTACGCCAGGAAAATCTCCTGCAGGTCGTTCAGGAAGCGCTGGCCAAGTTCGGTCGGGCGGATCACCTTGTGGTCGCGGTACAGCAGGCCCTTGGCCTCGGCCTCGTTGAGCGCCTTGTCGATCGCATTGATGCTCATCCCGGTGCGCTCGCCGAACAGGTTCGGGTCGAAGCCGCCGGTCAGGCGCAGCGTGTTGAGCATGAACTCGAAGCCCATTTCGGCACGTCCGATCTCGCGCTCTTCCTGCACCGGATTGCCGCGCCGCGCGGCCTCGATGAACGAAGCGGGCTGCTTGAAGCGCGCCTGGCGCAGCACCCGGTGCGGGAACGAGATCTTCGAATGGGCGCCGGCGCCGATGCCGAGGTAGTCGCCGAACTTCCAGTAGTTCAGGTTGTGGCGCGCCTCGCGTCCCGGCTGCGCATAGGCCGACACCTCGTAGTGCCCGTACCCCGCCGCGGCGGTGGCCTCGAGGATCATGTCCTGCATGTCGGCGCTGGCGTCGTCGTCCGGCAGCTGCGGCGGATACTTCGCGAACACCGTGTTCGGCTCCATCGTCAGGTGGTACAGCGACAGGTGCGGCGGCGCGAACGCCAGCGCGGTGTCGAGGTCGCGCCGCGCCTCGGCCAGCGTCTGCGACGGCAGCGCATACATCAGGTCGAGGTTGAAGTTGTCGAACGTCGACTGCGCGATCTCGACCGCGCGCAGCGCTTCGCGCTCGTCGTGGATGCGCCCGAGCGCCTTCAGGTGCGCGCCGTTGAAGCTCTGGATGCCGATCGACAGCCGGTTCACGCCGCTGTCGCGGAACGCGCGGAACTTGCCGGCCTCGAAGGTGCCGGGGTTGGCCTCCATCGTGATTTCGGCGTCGATCTCGAGCGGCAGCAGCGTGCGCACGTCCGACAGCAGGCGGTCGAGGCCGGCGGCCGACATCAGGCTCGGGGTGCCGCCGCCGATGAAGACGGTGTGGATCTTGCGGCCCCAGACCAGCGGCAGCGACTGTTCGAGGTCGAGCCGCACGGCGTCGAGGTATTCCTGTTCCGGCAGTTCGCCCTTGGCCTCGTGCGAGTTGAAGTCGCAGTACGGGCACTTGCGCACGCACCAGGGCCAGTGGATGTACAGCGACAGCGGCGGCAGCGCGGCCAGGTTCAGCGCGCCGGGCTGCAGGTATTGCAGCGCGCTCGCGGCGGGCGAGCGCGGTTCGGGCGTGCTGCCGGCGACTTTAATCGGGATCATCGCAGCTTCTCTACCAGTGCGCGCAGCGCCTGGCCGCGGTGCGACAGCGCGTTTTTTTCAAGCGGGTCGAGTTCGGCCGCGGTCTTGCCAAGCGACGGCAGCAGGAAGTACGGATCGTAGCCGAAGCCGTTGGTTCCACGCGGGGTGTCGATTATCTGGCCGGGCCAGCGCGCGTCGGCGATCACCGGCTGCGGGTCGTCGGCGTGGCGCACGTAGACCAGCACGCAGTAGTAGTAGGCCGACTTGTCGGCGTGCGGCGCAAGGTCGGCGACCAGCCTGGCGTTGTTGCGGGCGTCGGATTTCGGTTCGCCGGCGTAGCGCGCCGAGTAGACCCCCGGGGCGCCGCCGAGCGCATTGACGCACACGCCGGAATCGTCGGCCAGCGCTGGGAGGCCGGTCAGGCGCGCGGCATGGCGCGCCTTTTCGAGCGCGTTCTCGACGAATGTGGCGTGCGGCTCTTCGGCTTCGGGGACGTTGAACTCGCCTTGCGGGTGCAGCGTGAAACCGATCGGTTCGAGCAACTGCGCGAATTCCTTGAGCTTGCCGGCGTTGTTGGAGGCGAGGATGAGGCGTTGGGTCATGGTCGTGCGAATGATGGCGTGCGTGGAGCAGCGGAGACGGGTATTTTACCGGTTCCGGGGCGGTCCCGCCTGCCGCGCCTGTAGGGTGGGCGGGTGCCCCGCCCACGCGTTCAAACCTGGCATGAATAGATCGTGAGCAGGCGGTGCTCATGCGTTGGTTGAACGCGTGGGCGGGCAAGCCGCCCACCCTACGGATTCATCAGACAGCCAGGCCGAGCGCCGCCTTCTGCATCTCCACCAGGCGCCCGATCCCCTGCTCGGCCAGGTCGAGCAGCCGGTTCATGCCGGCGCGGTCGAACGCCGCGCCTTCGGCGGTGCCTTGCACCTCGATGAAGTGGCCGCCATCGGTCATCACCACGTTCATGTCGGTGTCGCAGCCAGCATCCTCGACGTAGTCAAGGTCGAGCACCGGCATCCCGCGGTACACGCCGACCGAGATCGCGGCCACGAAATGCCTGAGCGGGACCGCTGGCACCGCGCCGCGCGCCACCAGCGCCGCGAACGCGTCGTAGGCGGCGACCATGGCACCGGTGATCGACGCGGTGCGGGTGCCGCCGTCGGCCTGGATCACGTCGCAGTCGAGGTGCAGCGTGCGCTCGCCGAAGGCCTCGAGGTCGAACGCGGCGCGCAGCGAGCGTCCGATCAGGCGCTGGATCTCCTGGGTGCGGCCGGACTGCTTGCCGCGCGCCGCTTCGCGGTCCATGCGCGTGTGCGTCGAGCGCGGCAGCATGCCGTATTCGGCGGTCAGCCAGCCCTGCCCTTTCCCCTTCAGGAAGCCGGGCACCTTGTCTTCGATGCTGGCGGTGCAGATCACCTTGGTGTCGCCGCATTCGATCAGCACCGATCCCTCGGCGTGCTTGGTGTACTGGCGCGTGATGCGGATCGCGCGCAGCTGGTCGATTGCGCGCCCACTCGGGCGGTTTTCAAACGTCATGGTGAACCTTTGTCTATTTAAGTAACTGGGATGATTTTTCGATGGCGTCGCGGATCTCGGCGATCGCTTTTTCGATTTCGGCTTCGTCGAACGGGTCGGCTTCGCCTGGCGCGGCCTCGGCCGGCGTGGCGGCGATCGTGGTATTGACCTGGCCGTCGGCCAGCATGCGGGTCGAGATCACGCTTTCCTCGCCTGCCCCGGGCTCGCCCTCGCCTTCCCACGTGATCGCCAGCGCGGTGGTGTTGTCGGCCTTGGCGCCGCCGATCGCGGCGGCCATCGCGACCATGTCCGGCACCGCGCACACCACGCTCTGGGTCGAGAGCTGGTGGGCGATTTCGGTATCGGGCAGCGTGCCCCACAGCCCGTCCGAACACAGCATCAGCACGTCGCCCGGCGCCAGGACTGCCTGGCGCGACAGTTCAATGCGCGGCTCGGCCGAGGCGCCAAGGCAGTTATACAGCTTGTTGCGGTCGGGGTGGGTGTGGCGTTCGGACTCTTGTGCGCGCCCGCGCTCGATCAGGTATTCGATGTGCGAGTGGTCGCGCGTGCGCGCCAGCAGCTGGCCGCGGCGCAGCCAGTACAGGCGCGAATCGCCGCAGTGCGCCCACAGCGCGCAATTGTGCTGCACCAGGCAGGCAACCACGGTGGTGCGCGGGGTGTCGGGCATCTGGTGGGACTGGGCGTAGCGCAGGATGTCGAGGTGGGCCTGCTGCAGCGCCTCCTCCAGGAAGCGCTCGGGCTTGTGGATGGCCGGGCGCGCCTGCTGCTGGAACATCATCGACAAGGTCTGGGTGGCGATGGTGGCGGCGATCTCGCCGCGCAGGTGGCCACCCATGCCGTCGGCCAGCACCAGCAGCAGCGCGTCGCGCGTGAAGCAGTAGCCCATCCGGTCCTGGTTGACCTTGCGCCCGCCGATGTGGCTTTGCTGGTAGATGGAGAATTGCATCGTCGGCCTCCGGTCAGGTCCGGCTGCCGCTGCGCCGGCCGAGGGCGCCAAGCCGCCCGACCAGTGCGCGCCAGCCCGATGGCTTCGCGCCGGCGCCCTGCCCGGCCGGCCTGGTGGCCGGCACGGCGCCGGACTGCAGCACTTTCTGCACCGCGAACACGCTTTGCGGCCGCGCCAGCGTATCGATCGCCAGGCAGGCGCGCACCATCGCCACCAGCTCGGGCGAATAGGCGCCGTCGAGTTTGGCGAAGTGTTTCTCCATCTTGTCCTCGCGCCGGCGCTGGTCGGCCGGCTGCGGCGCCGCCCCGCTCATGCAGGCGAAGATGCCGGCCCCCAGGCTGTAGATGTCCGACCACGGCCCGAGCGCGATGCCCTTGGCGTACAGTTCGGGCGGCGCAAAGCCGGGCGTGTACATGGGCGTGAGCATCGGCGCGTCGGCGTTGATGGTCTGGCGCGCCGCACCAAAATCGAGCAGCAGCGGGCTGCCGTCGGTACGCAGGTAGATGTTGGCCGGCTTCAGGTCCAGGTGCAGCAATTTGTTGGCATGGACTTCGCGCAGGCCATTGCAGACGCCGTTGAAGACCTGGCGGATCAGGGCCTCGCCCGGCCGGCTGCCTTTCGCACCCAGGCGCGCGATGTGTTCCTGCAACGTATGCCCGGATTCATAGGCCATCACCATATACACGGTCTCGTTGGCCCGGAAAAAATTCAGGACCCGCACCACATTCGGGTGCACGATCCGGGCCAGCGCCCGTCCTTCTTCGAAAAAACACTTCAAACCAATGCGGAAAACCGCCAGATTAGGCTTTGCGATTGTCGGAATCAGCGCACCGGTTTGGCGTAGCGCAAGCCCGCTTGGCAAATATTCCTTAATAGCCACAGCATCCCCGTCGCTATCATAGGCAAGATATACGATACTGAACCCGCCGGACGCAATTTTCTTTACAATACGATATCCGGCAATTTCGAGCCCATCGGGCAAGGGAGCGTTGTTTTGTGCAGCCATCGAAGGGTTCCTTGCTTAACACGGCGATTGTGTGGATAAATCACTGCTTTGTAAAGAATAAAAACCGGGGACTCCATTGAGCATTTCAAGCATGACTGGTTATGCAGTCGCCACCAGCGAAGGCGCTGCAGGGACCCTCACGATCGAAATCAAGAGCGTCAATTCGCGCTTTCTCGATCTCCAGTTCCGCATTAATGACGAGTTGCGTGCGCTGGAGCCGGAATTGCGGGCGGCGATCATGGGCGCGATTACCCGCGGCAAGGTCGAGGCGCGCTTGTCGTTCGGGCGCAAGATCGCCGGCGGCTCGCAGGCGCTCAACCAGGAGTTGCTGGCCGACCTGGCCCGCCTGCAAACCGAGGTCACCCGCCACTTCGTGTCGGCGCCGCTGATGACGGTCGCCGAACTGCTGCGCTGGCCGGGCGTCGTCGAGGAATCGCATATCGGCCAGGAATCGCTGCAGGCCGACGTCGCGGCCCTGACCGCCAAGGTGCTTGCCGCGTTCGTCGATAGCCGCAAGCGCGAAGGCGCGGCGCTGGAAGCGATGCTGGTGTCGCGCATCGATGCGATGGAGGCGATCGTCAAGCGGATTACTCCGCTGATTCCCCAGGTTATCTCGCAATTCCAGCAAAAAGCGGTGGAACGGATGCAGGACGCGCTCGGCCTGGCCGGGCACGGCAATGGCTCGACATTAACGCGCCAGGAAGTGTTCGAACGGATCCGCCAGGAAGTCACGCTGTATGGCATCCGCATTGATGTGTCCGAGGAATTGTCGCGGCTGTCGGCGCATTTGAACGAAACCCGGCATATCCTGAAAAAAGGCGGCCAGGTCGGCAAGCGCCTCGACTTCATGATGCAGGAGCTGAACCGCGAAGCGAATACGCTCGGCGCCAAGGCGTCGGTCAAGGAATTGGCGGACGCGTCGATGGAATTGAAGCTGCTGATCGAGCAGATGCGGGAGCAGGTGCAAAACCTGGAGTAATGATGATTGGCGAGCTTGCGCGCGACGCAGGCTCAGCAACGCGTGGGCACAGGGTGCCCACCCTACGTTATGTTTTCCTGTAGGGTGGGCACCCTGTGCCCAAGCGGACTTAAGCGACCACGAAACATTGCGGCCACACGCTGCAGCAACAGAACCACTTGTAAGAGGAACCACCACCATGGCCATCACCCCCGCCTTTTCGGGCAGCCTGTTCGTCGTCGCAGCCCCGTCCGGCGCCGGCAAGTCGACCCTGGTCAACGCGCTGCTCAAGCTCGAGCCGGGCATCAAGCTGTCGATCTCGACCACGACACGCCCGCCGCGCCCGGGCGAGACGAACGGCCGCGAGTACCACTTCACCAGCGCCGACGACTTCGTCGCGCGCGCCGACCGCGGCGAGTTCCTCGAGTGGGCGGAAGTGCACGGCAATTATTACGGCACCAGCCGCGTGAGCGTCGAACAGGAAATGAAAACCGGCACCGACATCCTGCTCGAGATCGACTGGCAGGGCGCGCGCCAGGTGAAGAAGCAGTTCCCGGACGCGGCCGGCATCTTCATCCTGCCGCCGTCGATCGCGGCGCTGGAGGAGCGCCTGCTCAAACGCGGCACCGACGAGCCGCACATCATCACGCGGCGCCTGCTGGCGGCCGGCGGGGAGATCGCTCACGCTCCGGACTTCGAGTATGCTATCATCAACGAAGAGTTCGACGTCGCCCTGGCTGAGTTGCGGGCGATTGTCAAGGCGACACGTTGCCGGTTCGCACAGCAGGCGGCCCGCAATGTCTCGCTGTTTGCCCAGTTCGGAATCCACGCGCAACAACCATCGTGACCGCTCGGCCGCCAGGCGCGAGCACTGTCTATTTAGGAGTGAAAATGGCCCGCATTACCATTGAAGATTGCCTCAAGAATATCCCGAACCGCTTCCAGCTGACCCTGTCCGCAACCTACCGCGCACGCCAGCTGCTGCAGGGCCATACACCAAAAGTCGACGCCAAGGACAAACCGACCGTGATCGCCTTGCGCGAAATCGCGGCCGGCAAAGTTGGCATCGAAATGCTGAAGAAAGTCCCGATGTAAGAAACCAAAGGTCCCGTGGCACGGAACCTTTGTAGTGCCTGAGGTGTGTCAGCCCGTTCTTCTGTTATTCTGTCACCACACAGCGGCTGATCGACATAGCGTATGAACCTGACTTCCCCGGATTCGACCCACCCAGGCACACCCGCGACCCGGACCAGGCGGCAGGCGACCAGGTCGCAGGACGCGCACGATACCGCGCCGGCGCCCGCCGTCGCGTCGGTCACGCAGCTGATCAACCGGCTGTCCGACTACCTCACCCCCGCTGAACTGAAAAAGGTCAAGGAAGCCTACCGCTTCTCTGACGAAATGCACCTCGGGCAGCTGCGCAAGTCCGGCGAGCCCTATATTTCGCACCCGATCGCGGTGGCCGAGATTTGCGCCGACTGGAAGCTCGACGCGCAGGCGATCATGGCCGCCCTGCTGCACGACGTGATCGAGGACCAGGACGTCAAGAAAGAAGAACTGCTCGAGCGCTTCGGCCCGCAGGTCGCGAACCTGGTCGACGGCCTGTCCAAGCTGGAAAAGATCGAGTTCCAGAGCCTGGTCGAGGCGCAGGCCGAAAACTTCCGCAAGATGCTGCTGGCGATGGCCAGCGACGTGCGCGTCATCCTGATCAAGCTGGCTGACCGGCTGCACAACATGCGCACGCTGGGCGTGATGATCCCGGCCAAGAAGCGCCGCATCGCGTCCGAGACGATGGAAGTGTATGTGCCGATCGCGCACCGGCTCGGCCTGAACAATATCTACCGCGAGCTGCAGGACCTGGCGTTCTCGCACCTGTTCCCGCTGCGCTACCGCACGCTGTCGAAGGCGGTCAAGGCGGCGCGCGGCAACCGGCGCGAGGTGGTCAAGAAGATCCTCGAGGCGGTCAAGAACACGCTGGCCATGGCTGGCATCCACGCCGAAGTCTACGGCCGCGAAAAGACGCTGTACGGCATCTACAAGAAGATGCGCAACAAGCACCTGTCGTTCTCGCAGGTGCTCGATGTGTACGGCTTCCGGGTGGTGGTCGACACGGTGCCGAACTGTTACGTCGCGCTGGGCTCGCTGCACGGGCTGTACAAGCCGATGCCGGGCAAGTTCAAGGACTACATCGCCATCCGCAAGCTCAACGGCTACCAGTCGCTGCACACCACCCTGATCGGCCCCTACGGCACGCCGGTCGAGTTCCAGATCCGCACCCAGGAAATGCACCGCACCGCCGAATCGGGGGTGGCGGCGCACTGGCTGTACAAGAACGGCGACTCGAACATGACCGACCTGCAGCAGCGCACCCACGCGTGGCTGCAGTCGCTGCTCGACATCCAGCAGCAGACCGGCGACTCGGCCGAATTCCTCGAGCACGTGAAGGTCGACCTGTTCCCCGATTCGGTCTACGTGTTCACGCCGAAATCGAAGATCATCGCGCTGCCGCGCGGCGCCACCGCGCTCGACTTCGCGTACTCGATCCACACCGGCATTGGCGACCACACGGTGTCGGTCAAGATCAACAACGAGGCGGCGCCGCTGCGCACCGAGCTGCATAACGGCGACATCGTCGAGATCGCCACGGATCCGGAATCGCGGCCGAGCCCGACATGGCTGTCGTTCGTGCGTACCGGCAAGGCGCGCTCGGCGATCCGCCATCACCTGCGCACCATCAACGTCAACGAGTCGGTCGAACTGGGCCAGGAACTGCTGGCGCAGGCGCTGGCCGCGCGCAATATCCGGCCCGAGCTGCCCGAGGCGATCGTCGACAAGCTGCTGGGCGAGTCGTCGGCCAAGTCGATGGACGAGCTGTATGCGGACATCGGCATCGGCAAGCGCATGCCGGCGCTGGTGGCGCGCCACATCTTCGGGCTGATCGAGGGCGACGCCGACGCGCTGCCGTCGAACCTGCCGATGGCGTCGAGCGACCTGGACCCGGTGATCATTTACGGCAGCGAGGGCGTGTCGGTGCAGCTGGCGCCGTGCTGCCTGCCGATTCCGGGCGACCAGATCATCGGCCAGCTGCGGCGCGACCAGGGCCTGGTGGTGCATACCGCCGACTGCTCGCCGGCCAAGCGGCTGCGCGCCAAGGAGCCGGACCGCTGGATTGCGGTGCAGTGGGGTACCGAGCTGAATCGCCGTTTCGATTGCCGGATCCGGCTGTTGATCAATAATGAGAAAGGCATCCTCGCGCGCGTGGCGGCCGAGATCGGCGAGTCGGACGCCAACATTACCTATGTTGGCATGGACGAGGACGACGAACACATGATGACCCAGCTGCGCTTTACGATCCAGGTCAAGGACCGGGTCCATCTGGCGCACCTGATCCGCAACCTGCGCCGCGTCGCCGGCGTGAACCGCGTCGAGCGCGAGCGCGCGTAACGCCAGCCCGTCGTTCCCGCGAAAGCGGGAAACCATGCTGAGCATGCTTAACTCACGGCGCCGGCCCTAAGCCGTGAAATCTTCAAACAAATCCCGCCAATGCGGGTTCTGCTTCTGGATCAGCTCAATCTTCCAGTCGCGTGTGCGTCTCCGCTCAACTCAGCATGGGTTCCCGCTTTCGCGGGAACGACGGTTAACGGCGGGCGAACAGCGGGGCGCGCACTTCCATTTGTTTGAGCACCACCCGGCTGTGCGTGTCTTGCACGCCGGCTTGCTTGCGCAAGGCTTCGACCAGCCGCATCAGGTCGGCATGGTCGCGGCAGGCTACCCGCAGCAGGTAGTCGTAGGTGCCGGTCACCAGGCTCGCTTCCACCACCCCCGGAATGGTCTGGATCACCGCCTCGAATTGCTCGGCGGTGGTGTGGGGCAGCATCTTGATGTCGATGAAGGCGAGCACTCCCAGCTCGAGCGCGGACAGGTTCACGCGCGCGCCGAAGCCTTCCAGCACCCGGTCGGCCAGCAGCTTGCGTACCCGGTCCGCGACCGTGTTGGCGGACAGGCAGACCTGCTCGCCCAACTCCCGGTAACTGAGCCTTGCGTCGGCGCGCAACAGCTCGATGATTTCGCGGTCGATCCTGTCCAGCACTGGGCTTTCCTCGGAAGGAAAGCGTCGATTCTACCGAAAAGCGCCGATAACGACGCGCGCCGATTGCTATACTTTCTGTACTCCGCTGCACGCCGCCGTCAGCAACAACAGGCAGCCCTCAGTTCCATGCGCATGTCGCCGCCCGCTCGGCGACGACAGCGCCAGTTGACCATCAGGACAGTTGCGCGCGCTGGCGCTCTTCCTGCTCGCGCAGTTCGGGCGTGAAGGCGTCGCCGAAATCCTCGGCTTCGAAGATCTGCCGGATTTCGATTTCGGCCTGCCCGCTGGCCATCGGCATCGGCACCCGTTTGACCCAGTCGATCGCTTCCTGCTTCGATTTGCAGTTCCATATCCAGAAGCCGGCAATCAGTTCCTTGGTTTCGGCGAACGGGCCGTCGACCACCGTTGCCTTGCCGTCGGCGAAGCGCACGCGCGCCCCGGCCGAGGATGGCTGCAGCCCCTCGCCGGCCAGCATGACGCCGGCGTCGATCAGTTGCTGGTTGAATTGGCCCATCCTGGTGAGCAGTTCCTCGCTCGGCAGTTTGCCGGCTTCGGTGTCTTGGTCGGCTTTCAGCAAGATCGCAAAACGCATCACATCCTCCAGTTTCGTTGGTTGAGGGCGGCCGGGTGCCGCCTTTGATGTTACGACGAGCGAGAACGCGCCGGATCGACATGGGCGCAAAAATAACTGGGGTTCCCGCCTCCGCGGGAACGACGTTGCAAGCGAGTGCAAGCGAGAGCAAGCGAGTGCAAGCGAGTGCAAGCGAATGCAAGCGTATATATTAGCTCGGCGGCACGCAGCTGTGCTGATCAGCGTTCGTCGTGGTTGCCGAACCCGAGCGCGAGGATGCTGTCGAAGGCGGCGCAGGCCCAGGCTGCGCCCGCCTCAGGTGGCGGCGGGCGGCGGGTAGTCGACGGCGAGGATCTCGAGCTGGTCGCTGCCGAGCGGCGTCTGCAGCGCGATGGTGTCGCCCTCGCGCGCCTTGGTCAGCGCACGCGCCACCGGCGACACCCAGCTGATCTTGCCCTTGAGCGGGTCGAGCTCGTCGATCCCGACGATGGTCACCGTGTGTTCCTCGCCCGCCTTGTTGAGGTAGGTGACGGTGGCGCCGAAGAATACCTGGTCGTTGCCGTGGTGGACCGACGGGTCGACCACGGCAGCCGAGTCCATGCGCTTGGTCAGGAAGCGGATGCGGCGGTCGATCTCGCGCAGGCGCCGCTTGCCGTAGATGTAGTCGCCGTTTTCGGAACGGTCGCCGTTGGAGGCGGCCCAGTGCACGATGCGCACCACTTCCGGCCGGTCGACGTCGATCAGCTGCAGCAACTCGTCCTTGATGCGCTGGTAGCCCTGCGGCGTGATGTAGTTCTTTGCGCCGGCCGGAATTGCCTGCGCCAGGGCTTGCGCCTCGTCGTCGTCGTCGTGGTCGGACTCTTTCACGAATGCCTTGTTCATGGTCGATATTGTAACGGCACTCGCGGCCGCGCTGCGCGTTTGCCGTATCATGCACGGGATGACACGAACCGTCCCACCCCGAAGCCCACTGCTGGCGCCGCTGGTCTACCTGGCGGCGCTGGTGCTGTTGCTCGAAGAATGGTTCTGGGAGGCCGGCAGCCTGCTGGCCTCCGTGATCGGCCGCTGGCCGCCGTTGCGCGCGCTCGAACGGCGGATCGCCGGCCTGCGCCCGTACCCGGCGCTGTGCCTGTTCGTGCTGCCGGGGCTGCTGCTGCTGCCGCTCAAGGTGCTGGCGCTGCTCGCGATCGCGCATGGCCACGCGCTGGCCGGGATCGCGGTCATCGTGCTCGCCAAGCTGGGCGGGGCGGCGGTGGTGGCGCGGGTGTACGTGCTGACCCTGCCGGCGCTGCGCTCGCTGGCCTGGTTCGCGCGCTGGCACAGCCGCTTCATCGCCGCCCGCGACCGCCTGCTCGGGCGGCTGCGCGCCAGCCGCAGCTTCCGGCGCGCGCGGCGCGCCGTGCATGTGCTGCGGCACGGCACGCGCCGCCTGCTGCGCCGCCTGCGCCCGCCGATGCCGTCCGGCAGCCGCCATTCCAGGCCGTGGGCGCGCGTCCTGCGCCGCTTCGTGGGCCTGTGGCGCGCGCGCCGCCGCCCTTCCCCCCAGAGCGAACACCGATGAGTCCAGCCTCGCCCACCCTGGCCGCGCCGATGCAGGCGGCCGCCTCCGAGATCTACCTGATCGATGCGGCCACGCTGGCGCTGGTCGACGTCAACCAGGCGGCGCGCCAGAACCTGCAGTACGACCACGCCCAACTGTCGGGCATGACCCCGCTCGACCTGGCGCCCGGGCTGGCGCGGGCCGAACTCGAAGACCTGCTGGCCTCGCTCGGGGATGAGGTCGGCGCCCAGGTCAGCTTGCGCACGCGCCACCGCCGTGCCGACGGCAGCAGCTATCCGGTCAAATTGTGCTTTTTGCGGCTCCTGCGCGACGGCCGCGCGCTGTTCCTGGCGATCGGCGACGACTTGTCGCTGGAGCAGGCCGCGACGGCGGCGCTGGAACAGTACCAGGCGCGCTTCAACGCGGTGGTCGACCACACCCCGGGGCTGGTCTACCAGTTCGTGCTGCACGACGACGGCGCCCTCGCCTTCCCCTATCTGTCGGAGGGCTGCGCGGCGCTGCTCGGGCTGGCGGTCAGCCAGCTGCAGCAGGACCCGTCGCTGTTCCTGCAACTGGTGCTGCCCGAAGATCGCAAGGGCTACCTGGACGCCATGGCGGCCTCGAAGGCAAGCATGGCGGCCTGGAACTGGGAGGGCCGGATCTGGATCGACGGCGACTGGCAGGACGTGAAGTGGATCAACCTGCGCGCGACCCCGCGCGCGCTGCCGCAGCCGGGCGGCGGCGTGCAGTGGGACGGGATCATGACCAACATTACCGCCAGCAAGCTCGAGCAGCTGGAGGTGATGAGCTCGCGCGCCCGGCTGGCCGAGCTGACCGCGCACATCGAGCAGGTCAAGGAACAGGAGCGGACCCGGATCGCGCGCGAGATCCACGACGACCTCGGCGGCAACCTGACCGCGATCAAGATGGCGCTGGCGATGCTGGCCACGCGCCTGCCCCACGAGCAGCCGCAGCTGCTGGACAAGGCCGCCTACCTCGACGACCTGGTCGACCGCACCATCGACGCGGTGCACCGGATCTCGCTTGACCTGCGCCCCTCGACGCTCGACCTGGGCCTGGTCGCCGCGCTCGAATGGCAGGCGCGCGAATTCGAACAGCAGGCCGGCGTGGCATGCGTGTTCCGTTCGGCCGACAAGGAGATCGACCTCGACCCGGACCACGCGACCGCATTGTTCCGTATCTTCCAGGAAGCGCTGACGAATATCGCCAAACATGCAGGCGCCTCGCGGGTGACGGTGTCGCTGCGGCGCCAGCGCGCGCACCTGACCCTGACAATCACCGACAACGGCCGCGGCATCGCGCCGGCCGACCGCCTGAAGCCGCATTCGTTCGGGCTGCGCGGGATGAGCGAGCGCGCACGTGCGCTGGGCGGCAAGTTGACCTTGTCGCCAGCGCCCGGAGGTGGCACGATGTTGGAAATCAAGACCAGGCTGGTTGCCGCAGCGCGCGGCACCGACAGAATCGAGCGCAGTCCACAATGACCGAAAAAGCAACAATCCGCGTCTTCATCGCCGACGACCACGCCATTGTGCGCGAAGGTCTCAAGCAAATCCTGGCCGAGCAGCGCGACATCGTCGTCGCCGGCGAGGCCGAAAACGGCCTTGATGCCGTGCGCCTGTTCCGCAAGTCGAAGTGCCATGTGCTGTTGCTCGACATTTCAATGCCCGATCGCAACGGGATTGAAGTGCTCAAACTGGTCAAGAAGGAAAAACCGGAGCTGGCCGTGCTGATGCTGTCGATGCACCGCGAGGACCAGTATGCGATCCGCGCGCTGAAGGCAGGCGCGGCCGGCTACCTGACCAAGCAGAGCGCCCCGCGCGAACTGGTCACCGCGATCCGCCAGGTGGCCGCCGGCCAGAAGTACGTGAGCGCAGCGCTGGCCCAGGCGCTCGCCACCCAGGTCGGCGCCGACCATGAAGCGCCGGTCCACGACACCCTGTCGGACCGCGAATACCAGACGCTGACAATGATTGCGTCGGGCAAGACTGTCAGCGAGATCGCCAGGGAGCTGTCGCTGTCGGTCAAGACGATCAGCGAATACCGCGCACGCCTGCTGGTAAAAATGCAACTGAAAACCAGCGCCGAACTGACCCATTACGCGATCCGCAACCAGCTGGTCGAATAGCGGCCGGCCGGCAGTTCAGAAAGCTAAGCCGCTTTCTTGCCGCTATTCAATCAATGATGCTACGCGACAGCTGGTTACCATTACGATAATCCCAGTTAGTGCACCGCATCAATGTCCACCCCATCCAGTCCACAGCCGCCCGCCGCCGCTCTGCCCAACCCAGCTGATATTGCCCGCGAAGCATTTCGGCGCCTGGCCACGCGCCGGATCGCGCCGACCCCGGACGCCTACCACGCCATCTATAACGAGATTGCCGGGATCGCGCCCGAGGTGCCGGCCGCGGGGTCCGCAGCGGACGCCGAGCGCGTGCTGGCTGGCCTGGCCACGCGCCTGGCCGACACGCCGGGCGAACTGGCCGAGTTCGGGCACCGCTTCCACCGCCAGGTCAAGCTACGCGACTGGGACGGCTACGCGCGGCTGCTGTCCCACCTGGTCGAAAAGCACGTGCGCAAAGGCAGCACGATCGAATTGCTGGGCGTCGAGAACAACGACACCCGCATGCTGCGCGACATGCTCAGCCGCACGCTGGCGTTTGCGCTCGCCGCCCTGCTGGCGGGCAACCCGGCGCTGGTGAGCGAGGCCGAAACGCTGGGCGACGCGGTCAAGCTGGCGCACACCGAGGACGCGCTGCAGGACATCGCGGCGCGCCTGAAGGAACTGTGCTACCAGATCGAGATCCGCAGCGGCGACGTGGCCGAACAGCAGGAATTGCTGCTGCGCCTGTTCCGGCTGCTGCTGGACAACGTCGGCGAACTGCTCGACGACGCCAGCTGGATGCGCGGCCAGATCGCCGCCGTGCAGGACCTGATCGCCGGCCCGATCGACCGGCGCGCGCTGGAAGAGACGATGCGCGGCCTGAAGGACGTGATCTACCAGCAGGGCCAGCTCAAGCACGGCTTGACGGACCTGAAGCTGACCGTGCGCGGCATGGTGCTGACCTTCATCGACCGCCTCGGCGCGGTGGCCGCATCGACCGGCGACTTCCACGCCAGGATCGGCGGCTTCTCGCGCCGCATCAGCGACGCCACCGACATCGCCGGGCTGCACGAGGTGCTTGGCGAAATACTGCGCGAGACACACCAGGTACAGGAACAGGCGCTGCAGGCGCGCGACCACATGCAGCAGGCGCACCAGGAAGTGCAGGACGCCGAGCAGCGCATCCTCGCGCTGGAACAGCAGTTGCAGCAGATGAGCGACCTGGCGCGCGAAGACCAGCTCACGGGCAGCCTGAACCGGCGCGGCCTGGACGACATGTTCGAACGCGAAAGCGCACGTGCCGACCGCCGCGACGCGCCCCTGTGCCTGGCCCTGCTCGACCTTGACAACTTCAAGCGCCTGAACGACACCTACGGCCACGGCGCCGGCGACAGCGCGCTGCAGCACCTGGTGCGCGTGGTCAAGCAGACCCTGCGGCCGACGGACGTGATCGCGCGCCTGGGCGGCGAGGAATTCGTGATCCTGCTCCCAGACACGACGGTGGACGCGGCGGCGGCCAGCATGACCCGCCTGCAGCGCGAACTGACCCGGCACTTCTTCCTGCACGACCACGACAAGCTGCTGATCACGTTCTCGGCCGGGGTGGCGCTGCGCCTGCCCAACGAAGGCCAGGCCGCGCTGGTCCAGCGCGCCGACCGCGCGATGTACCAGGCCAAGCAAAGCGGCAAGAACCGCGTCGTGATCGCCGACTAGGCGGACCTCGCCCCGCCACTGCATTTCCTGAAAACCGGGGTCAGAGCACGTTTTTGGATCAATTGATCAGAAAATGTGCTCTGACCCCGGTTTTTTTGGGCGAAAAATAAAAAATTTTTTACCCTAAAGTTTTGGAAAACGCGGCCGTCTAAACGGGCCCGGCGTGGGAACTTTAGGGCAAAAAAAGAAATTTATTCATGTTTTCTACCATCAACTTTTTCTGGGCCGCTCCGTTACCAGCAACAACAGCGGTTTGATTGTCGCGAAACAGTGTGACGCAGCGAAGTGAGCAGGACAAACCGCCCAACCCGAAATACACGTCTGGAGAGAAACCATGGCATCAGTAATTAACAGCAACATCGCTTCCCTGAACGCACAGCGCAACCTGACCTCGTCGCAAATGTCGCTGACCAACTCGATCCAGCGCCTGTCGTCGGGCCTGCGCATCAACAGCGCCAAGGACGACGCTGCCGGCCTGGCGATCGCCACCCGCATGACGTCCCAGATCAACGGCCTGAACCAGGCAACCCGCAACGCGAACGACGGCATCTCGCTGGCGCAGACCGCGGAAAGCGCACTGGGCCAGATCGGCGACAACCTGCAGCGTATGCGTGAACTGTCGGTGCAGGCCGCCAACGGCTCGCTGTCGTCGGACGACCGCAAGGGCGTGCAGAAGGAAATCGACCAGCTGAAGAACGAAATCGACCGCGTCGGCAACCAGACCGCGTTCAACGGCACCAAACTGCTCGACGGTAGCAGCGGCGGCTTCACCTTCCAGGTCGGCGCCGACGCCAACCAGACCATCGCGATCACCTCGCTGACCGATACCCGCGCCAGCGCCCTGGGCACCTCGAAGTACGCCTCGACAACCGGCACCGCCATCACCCTGCCAACCGCAGCCGGCACGGCCCTGACTGCCGATGCCACCAGCACCGCCGCCGCGCCATCCGTGAAAATCGGCGGTTTCACCGTCAATGGCGTGACCATCTCCGGCAGCGCGCTGTCGGTCGGCGATACGGCGAACGTCACCGGCACCGAGTACAAAGAGTACATGTCGAAGACCGTCGACGCGATCAACGCCAAGTCGTCGCAAACCGGCGTGACGGCCAACCTGGTGGTCGACACGACCGCCGGCACCGCCAAGATCGAAATGTTCGGCACCCCGGCCAACGACACCGCCACCGGTGACATCGTCGTCGCGGCAGTGGGCACCGACGACGGCGCGGACGCCGGTATCGATGTTGTGGATGGCTCCACGACGGCGCTCGGCAAAGTCGCCGACACCACCGGCTTCAGCTCGATCGACGTCAGCACCATCTCGGGCGCGAACAAGGGCCTGACCATGCTGGATGGCGCGCTCAAGGCGATCAACAACATGCGCGCCGACCTCGGCGCCGTGCAGAACCGCTTCAGCTCGACCGTGACGAACCTGCAAGCCACCGCCGAGAACCTGACCGCGTCGCGCAGCCGCATCCAGGACACCGACTTCGCGTCCGAGACCGCGTCGATGACCCGCGGCCAGATCCTGCAACAGGCTGGTACCGCGATGCTGGCCCAGGCCAACTCGCTGCCGAACGGCGTGCTGAGCCTGCTGCGTTAATCGCGGCTGATCTACAAGCGGTTGTGTCACCCCTGGCCCCCGGTCGATTCGTCGACCGGGGCGTTTTTCCATGAAATGAAAGAACTCTTATGAGCATCGAATCGTTGAACGCGCAGCGCCCGGTGAACCCGGCTGGCGGCAAGGAAGCCATGGTGTCTCAGACCAGTGACCGCCGGTCAGTATCTCCCACGGCCGATGCCGCCAGCCAGGCCGCGCCCGCCGCGCCCAGTGCCGAACACTTGAACGCGGCGCTGGCCAACATCAATAAGTCGCTCGCGAACAAGTCGGAGCTGGTGTTTTCGGTGGACCCGGACAGCGACCGCACCATCGTCCGGGTGATCGACCAGAAGACCCACGAAGTGATCCGCCAGATCCCGTCGCAGGAAGCGCTCGATATTGCCAAGGCGCTCGATTCGGCCCAGGGATTGCTGATCAAGCAGACGGCCTGAGCCGACCCGCCCCGCCCGTTTGCCGCCCGCCTTCCTGGCGCGCGGCCTGTCCCTGCCTGCCCGCGCTGCCCAGCGGCAATGCTTGATGCCGCAGAAGTAGCCGGCAAAAGTCCCTCTCAAGTCTGAATTGCCCGCGCCGATAACAACTTATATTGTCACTTTCTAGCGGAGAACGAATTGAGCATCTCGTCACCAGGCATCGGCTCCAACCTTGACGTCAACGGCATTGTCGCCAAGCTGATGAGTATCGAGCAGCGGCCGCTCGACCTGCTCGACCAGAAAACCTCGGGCGTCCAGGCCAAGCTCTCCGCGATGGGCACGATTACCGGCGCGCTCAGCAGCTTCCAGAGCGCGCTGGCGAGCCTGACCTCGGCCTCGACCTTCCGCTCGGTCACCGCCACCGCTTCCGACAGCACGGTGCTGTCGGCCAGCGCCGGCGGCAGCGCGGTGGCCGGCAACTACAAGGTCAACGTGACCCAGCTGGCCCAGGCCCAGTCGCTGGTGGCGGCCGGGCGCACCAGCCTGACCGCGGCCATCGGCGGCGGCCTCAGCACCACCATTTCGTTCCAGCTCGGCGCGATCGGCGGCGGCAGCTTCGGCATCAACGGCGGCGCGCTCGGCGCCACCGTGGCCAGCGGCGGCCTGCCCGGCGGCGCGCTCAGCCTCAACGGCACCGCCATCGCGACCGATGCCAGCACCCGCAGCGCCAAGGCGCTGGCGGACGCGGTCAACGCCAAGAGCGGCACCACCGGCGTCACGGCCAGCGCCGCGCCCACCAGCACCAGCGCCAGCCTGTTCAGTACATTCGGCACGGTCGACACCACTGGCGGCGGCAGCTACACGCTGTCGGTGGCCGGCGTCACGCTGGCGACCCAGTCGGGCAGCGGTGCGGCGATCGACCAGGCCGCGATCGACAGCGCGCTGGGCGGCCCCGCCGTGGCGGCCGCGCTGGCCGCGGCCGGCGTCACCCACACCGGCACCGCGCTCGGCGGCGACCTGCAATTCCAGGCCGCCGACGGCGCCAACATCACGGTGCTCGAGACGGTCAGCGGCCCGGTGGTCCAGGGCGGCATCGGCAAGGGCCCGGCCGACGCCAACGCCGGCTCGAGCGTCACCGCCACCGGCACCATCAGCCTGGCCTCGGCCGACGGCTCCCCGATCACGGTGGGCGGCACCAATCCGGCCGCCGCCGGCCTGAGCGCCGGCAATGGCGGCGCCTACCTGGGCGCCAGCTTCACCCAGGACGCCAACCAGACCAGCGGCAGCGTCGTGATCGACAGCAAGAACAATACGCTGCAGGGCATCCGCGACGCCATCAACAAGGCCGGGCTGGGCGTGACCGCGACCATCGTCTCCGATGGCAGCGCGGCCCCGAACCACCTGGTCCTGACCTCGACCAAGACCGGCGCCCACTCGAGCATGAAGGTGACGCTGGCCGGCACCGACGGCGGCGCGCCCGACGCCGCGCTGGCCAGCCTGCTCGGCTACGACCCGGCCGGGGTCCAGAACCTGACCCAGAGCGCGGCCGCGCAAAGCACCCAGCTGAACGTCAACGGGATTGCGGTCAGCAGCGAAACCAACACCGTGACCGAGGCGATCCAGGGCGTCACGCTGAACGTCAGCACCACCGGCAAGACCAGCGTCACGATCGCCGACGACACCAATGCGATCAAGACCAGCGTCAGCAACTTCGTCAAGGCCTACAACGACCTGAACACGGCGATCAAGGGCGTCAGCGGTTACAACGCGGCGACCAAGACGGCCGGTCCGCTGTTTGGCGACCCGACCGTACGCGGCCTGCAGAACACGCTGCGCCAGCAGTTCAGCAAGGGACTGACCGGCTTGTCCGGCGGCCTGACCAACCTGTCGCAGGTCGGCGTGGCGTTCCAGAAAGACGGCACGCTGGCGCTCGACTCGTCCAAACTCGACAGCGCGATGAAGACCAACCTGCGCGACATCGCCGGCCTGTTCGCGGTGGTCGGCGCGGCCAGCGACAGCCTGGTCGGGTTCGAAGGCTCGACCTCGGCCACCAAGCCGGGCGAGTACGCGCTGCACGTGACGCGCCTGGCCACCCAGGGTACGCTGGCCGGCAATATCCCGTTGCAGAGCTCGACGACGATCATGGCCGGCACCAAGTGGAAGGTCACGCTCGACCAGTTCAGCGACAACGTCAGCTCGAGCCGGGTTGCGACCGTCGACCTGCCGGCCGGCACCTATACCCAGGCCCAGCTGGCAGCCGCGATCCAGTCCGCGATCAACGGGGTCAGCAGCTTCGCGGCGAACGGGTCCTCGGTCAGCGCCACCGTCGCCAACGGCCAGCTCAGCGTGGCGTCGGCCAAATACGGTGCGCAGTCGAATATCGCGATCGAGAGCGTGGCCGGCACCAGCCCGGCGACGCTGTTCGGGACCGCGGGGCCGAGCGCCGGGGTCGACGTCGCCGGCACCATCGGCGGCGAGGCGGCCACCGGGGTCGGCCAGGTCCTGACCGCCGGCGCCGGCTCGGCGGCCGAGGGCCTGAAGGTCAGGGTCAACGGCGGCAGCGTGCCGGCCGACCGCGGCACGGTTGGCTTCTCGCAAGGCTACGCCTACCAGCTCAACAACATCGCGACCGACTATGTCGGCAGCGACGGCCTGCTGGCCAACCGCAAGGACGGCCTGAACGCGACCATCACCGACATCGGCAAACAGCGCGACAAACTGACGCAGCGCCTGGCGCTGGTCGAAGCACGCTACCGCGCGCAGTACACCGCGCTCGACTCCGCCATTTCCAGCATGAGCACCACGTCCAGCTACCTGAGCCAGCAGCTGGCCAGGCTGAACAGCCAATAATCACCAGGAGAAACACAAATGTTCGGAACCAACCGCACGGGCGTCAGCGCCTACGCCAATGTGGGCATCGAAACCGGGGTGGCGGCGGCCGACCCGCACAAGCTGATCGTCATGCTGTTCGACGGCGCCTGCGTCGCGATCCGCTCGGCGATCGTGCAAATGCAAGCCGGCGACATCGCCGCCAAGGGCGCCGCGATCTCGAAAGCGATCACGATCATCGAGAACGGCCTGCGCGCCAGCCTCGACCAGAAAGCCGGCGGCGACATCGCGGCCAGCCTCGAGGCGCTGTACGAGTACATGGGCGGGCGCCTGCTGCAGGCCAACCTGCAGAACGACGTCGGCATGCTGGAAGAAGTGCACCGCCTGTTGTCCGACCTGCGCGGGGCCTGGAACGCGATCCGCCAACCGGCGCCCCAGGATGCCGCGCAGCCGAAGGTAGCCTGACCATGATGACCAGCCAACAAGCCCTGTCGATCTACCAAGGGATGGCCGACCTGACCGGCCAGATGCTCGCCGCCGCCAGCGCCAGCGACTGGGACCGCCTGGTCGAGCTGGAACAGCAATGCGCCGCCTGCGTGCGCCGCTTGCAGGACCACGAGCCGCCGCTGCTCGACGCTGCCGAACGGGCCCAGAAACTCGAGGCGATCCGCACCATGCTGCGCGCCGACCGCCAGATCCGCGACCTGACCATGCCGTGGATGACGCGGCTGTCGTCGCTGATCAAAAACAGCGGCAACGAACGCCGCCTCGCCGGCGCCTACGGCGCGGTCTGAGCCCGGCCCACCCGATGCTGCCGCGCGACACGCTGGCCGTTGCCCCGCCGCTGCGCACGAGCGCGGTGCGCGCGGTCGAAGCGGCCGGCGACGCGCGCCAGCAGGCGTTCCAGCGCGCGCTCGCCGGCCAGCTCGGCAAATCGCTGCAAGGCGAGATCCTGTCCCGGCTGGGCGACGGCAGTTTCGTGGTGCGGGTGGCCGGCACGCCGGCCCGGATGCAGTTGCCGGCAGGGGCCCAGGTCGGCGCCCAGGTGCCGCTGACCCTGGTCGCGCTGGCGCCGCGCCCGACCTTCGAGGTCGGCGGCCAGGCGGCGCCGGCCTTTACCGAAGCCGGGCCGCCGCCGCCCACCGGCGCCGACCCGCGCGCCGCGCCGCTCAGCTACCGCGAAGGAAGCAGCGCCGGCGCGGCCTCGCTGACCCCGGCCGCCACGCTGCTCGGCAGCGTGCTGGGCGCCGCGCTCAAGGCCGGCCCGGGCGCCGGTGCGGTAAGCGGCCGCCTGCCGCTGGTGGGCGCGCCGACCGCCGACAGCGCCGCGCTGGCTGCGGCCTTGCACGACGGCGTCGCCAAAAGCGGGCTGTTCTACGAATCGCACGTGGCGCAGTGGGCGCACGGACAGCGCGCGCTGGCCGAGCTGGCCGCCGAACCGCAAATGGCGGGCCCGCGCCCCGGCCAGCCGCACACCGATCCGGCCACCGCCCAGTTCATCAGCATGCAGCTCGACACCCAGGAGCACCAGCGGCTGGCCTGGCAGGGCCAGGTGTGGCCAGGCCAGCCGCTGTACCTGGAAGTCGGCCGCGGTGCGCTCGACCAGGATGCCCCGGGCGGCGGCGCGGGCGACGATGGCGGCGCGCAGGCGTGGCAAAGCCGCTTGCGGCTGCGCTTCGGTACGCTCGGCGAGCTGGCCGCCAGCGTGGTGCTGGCCGGCGGCCAGTTGCACATCCGGCTCGACGCCGGCACCGATGCCAGCGGCCAGCTGTTGCGGGCCCACGCCGACCGCCTGGCGACGGCGCTGACGGCGGCAGGCACGCCGCTGGCGTCGCTGGCGGTGCATGCCGGCAGCGCGCCCGATGACTGAGCCGCGCCGCCAGCACAGCGCGGTGGCGCTCGCCTACAATGCCGGTTCCGGCGCACCCAAGGTGGTGGCCAAGGGCCATGGGCTGGTCGCCGGCCAGATCATCGAGCGCGCCCAGGCCGCCGGCGTGTTCGTGCACGAGTCGAAGGAACTGGTGGCGCTGCTGATGGAAGTGGACCTCGACCGCCAGATCCCGCCGGCGCTCTACCGGGCAATTGCGGAACTGTTGGCATGGCTATATCATATTGAATCGACGCAACAGCCACAAACAGAAAAGATAGCAGCGGAAACGGATGCAAGCGATGAGTAATTCGGAACTGGAGAACTGGCACGACTATGAAGTGGAGTCGCGCAGGGAGATCATCGCGCTGCTGCGCCAGATCAGCGAGAAGCACCAGCTGATACGGATGCTGGTGCATGGCGAAGCCGACGTCTGCGTGACCTCGATCCTGCAGGTCGACCCCGACAGCAACAGTCTGATCCTGGACCGCTCGGTCAACCGCGAGCAGAACGAGCGCATCGTCAAGGCGCGCCGGATGACCTGCGAGACCTCGCTCGACAAGATCCGCATCCTGTTCGCCGCCGACAACCTGCGCGAGAGCGCGTTCGATGGCGGCACCGCGCTGCGCGCCGATATCCCGCCGACCCTGATCCGGCTGCAGCGCCGCGAGTATTACCGGATGCCGACCCCGGTCAGCAACCCGGTGCGTGCGCTGATCCCGATGCCGCCGGAACTGGGCGGCGGCACCAGCGCCTTCCCGCTGGCCGACATCAGCTGCGGCGGCATCGCCATCCTCGACAACAAGCTGCAGCTCGATAACACGGTCGGCCAGACCTTCACCAACTGCCGCATCGACCTGCCCGAAGTCGGGCCGGTGACGACCACGCTCCAGATCCGCAATTCGCTCGACCTGACCATGTTGAACAACAAGACCAACCGGCGCCTCGGCTGCCAGTTTGTCGACATCTCGCGCGGCAACCTGGCCGCGGTGCAGCGCTACATTACGAGGCTGGAACGCGAACGCAACGCGCGCCTGGCCGGGCTGGGCTGACGGGGATTTCAGTCGAACGGCGGACCTTCAGTCGAACGGGACGTCATCTCCCAGCGTATCGGTACGCCGCCGTTGCCGAGGCAGACTGCGCATTTGCAGCGCCTGCTCGATCAGGCTGGCGAGCCGCCGCAGGTGGACGGAAGCATCGTCCGGTGCGGGCAGAAGCGATGGGAGCGCGGCTGGCAAAGGCGCGGCGGGCGCGGGCGGCCCGGCGGCCAGGCGTTGTTCCAGCTGCTGCGCCTGCCTGCGCCGGAGCGACGCCAGCTTCCAGCTTGTTTCGCCGGGGCGGAGAATCCAGATATCACGCCATGCATTGCGCGTGTTGCCGCTGATCGAATTGGCCATTTGCGCGGGCGATACCACCCTCCCCTCAAGCACGATGTCGTCGCCGTCCACCTCCGCGTAGTGATGCCTGCCGCCGTACCACATGCGCAGCCTGGACCCGCTCGGCAGGAACAAC
The DNA here is from genome assembly GCA_045810465.1 of Massilia sp. GTDB lineage: Bacteria > Pseudomonadota > Gammaproteobacteria > Burkholderiales > Burkholderiaceae_D > Telluria. The sequence continues at coordinate 69,089 of JBJMVW010000102.1, forward strand.
GCTTTCCACTGATAGCCGCGCCCCCGGTCGGGCGCGCCAGCGCCGCCGCCAGCCGTCCGGCCCGCGCGCTGGCGCTGCTGCGCGATCCAGTCCTCGATTGCGGCAACAGCCACCTGTTCGAGTTCTGCCGTGCTGCCTGATTCCTGCAAATACGCAACCAGGGCAGAGAAGGTATGGGTGGGTAGCTCCAGCGGTACTGTGGGGACCATGCTCGAATCCTCGCTCGTTTTGCCTTGAACTGCCTCGTTTTGACTATTGTTAGATTGTCAAAGGCGGGACGAGTTCAATCGAGACAAAACGAGACAAGGAAAGAGGCAGGTCCCCATATGGACGTGGACGCGCTTCCCATAGGGTGGTCGCGGCGGCTTGCCTGCGCGCCAGGTTGCTGCAAATCCTGCCGATCGCTGCTGGTCAGACCTGCATATTCATAATTTCGTGATACGCCGACACCAGCTTGTTGCGCACCTGCACGGTGGCCTGGAAGTTGATGTTCGCCTTCTGCATCGCGATCATCGTGTCGGACAGGCTGACCGTGTCGTCACCCAGCGCGAACCGCTCGCCCATCTGGTCGGCCTTGACCTGCGAATTGCTCACTTGCTCCAACGACGACTTGAGGGCGTCGGCAAAATTGGCGCGCCCCGCCGGCGCCGGGCCAAGCGCGCCCGCGCCCAGTGGCGACCCGGCCAGGCCGACCGCGTCGGCGCCAGTCGCCCCGGCGCCCGGCCTGGTTGCCGCCGCCTTCAGTTGCGCCATCATCGATTCGATCCGGCTGCTGTCGATTCCGCCAATATTCATGCTGACCTCCTGTTGCTGTGGGCTTGCCCGCCCGGACCCGTGCGTACAAGCAAACTCAGGCTGTCAGAATATCAGGCCCCGCACAACAATTTCCCCTGAGCAGGCACCGAAATAATGCTCTATTTAGCGGTTTGAATGTTGCTCATAGGCTTCATAATGCCCCTTGAGCCCAGATTTTGCCCGCCGCGTATTTACACGGACCACACGGACCACACGGAAAACTACCATGGCAGCAGCCGCCGACGACCTTCTCGACCAGCCCACCGGACAACCCCAGCCGTTCATCCAGACGCCGTTCGGCCGCCGCATCCTGGTCGGCGGCGCGGTGGCGGTGGCGCTCGCGGTGATCGTCGCGCTGTGGCTGTGGACCCAGCAGGCCGAGTACAAAGTGCTGTTCTCCAACTACAGCGACCGCGACGGCGGCGCGATCACCGCCTCGCTCGACCAGATGGGCGTCAAGTACAAGTTCTCCGAAGGCGGCTCGGCGATCCTGGTGCCGTCCGAGCAGGTCCACGACATCCGCCTGAAGCTGGCGGCGCAGGGCCTGCCCAAGGGCGGCAACGTCGGCTTCGAATTGCTGGAAAACCAGAAGCTCGGCACCTCCCAGTTCGTCGAACAGGTCAACTACCAGCGCTCGCTCGAGGGCGAACTGGCGCGCTCGATCCAGTCGCTCGGCGCGGTCAGCGCGGCCCGCGTCCACCTGGCGCTGCCGAAGGACTCGGTGTTCGTGCGCGACAAGCAAAAGCCGACCGCCTCGGTGCTGCTGAACCTGCAGCCCGGCCGCGCGCTCGACCAGGGCCAGGTCAGCGCGATCGTGCACCTGGTCGCCTCCAGCGTGCCGGACCTGACCACCGCCAACGTCACCATCGTCGACCAGAACGGCAACCTGCTGTCGGACACCAGCAACCGCGCGGCCGCCGGCAAGCAGCTCGACCCCAACCAGCTCAAGTATGTCGAGCAGGTCCAGCAGAACATCGTCAAGCAGGTCGAGTCGATCATCGCGCCGCTGGTCGGCCAGGGCAACGTGCGCGCCGAGGCCACCGCCGACGTCGACTTCGCCCAGGTCGACACCGCCGCCGAAATGTACAAGCC
>JBJMVW010000103.1:0-20394 GCA_045810465.1 Massilia sp.
AAGGCGATGCGCGACGCGGACGTGTCGGTCGAGGACGTCGACGGCGTGGTGATGGTGGGCGGCGCGACGCGCATGCCGCACGTGCGTCGCGCGGTGTCCGAGTTCTTCCACACGATCCCGCACGCGAACATCGACCCGGACAAGGTGGTGGCGCTGGGCGCCGCCATCCAGGCCAATCTGCTCGCGGGTAACACCGCCGCCGGCGACGAGTGGCTGCTGCTCGACGTGACGCCGCTGTCGCTCGGCATCGAGACGATGGGCGGCCTGGTCGAGAAGATCATCCCGCGCAATTCGACCATTCCGGTCGCGCGCGCGCAGGAATTCACGACCTTCAAGGACGGGCAGACCGCGCTGGCGGTGCACGTGGTGCAGGGCGAGCGCGAACTGGTGTCGGATTGCCGCTCGCTGGCGCGCTTCGAGCTGCGCGGCATTCCGCCGATGGCGGCCGGCGCTGCGCGCATCCGCGTGACCTACCAGGTCGACGCCGACGGCCTGCTGTCGGTGTCGGCGCGCGAAACGCGCTCGGGCGTGGAAGCCTCGATCACGGTCAAGCCCTCGTACGGCCTGGCCGACGACGAGGTCGCGCGCATGCTGCAGGATTCGTACACCTCGGCGCAGGTCGACATGCAGAATCGCGCGCTGCGCGAAGAGCAGGTCGAGGCCGAACGCATCCTGCTGGCGACGCAGTCGGCGCTCGACACCGACCGCGAGCTGCTCTCGAACGAGGAGCAGGACGCGCTTGCGAAGCTGGTGGGCGCAGTGCGCGATGCGATCGCGCGCTCGAACGACCAGTCGATCGAGGCGGCTTCGCGCCAGGATGCGCTGCACAATGCGGTGCAGGCGCTGGCGCAGGGCACCGAAGAATTCGCGGCGCGCCGCATGGACAAGAGCGTGCGCAGCGCGCTGGCGGGCAAGTCGCTGGACCAGGTATAACGCCTACAAACGTCGTTCCCGCGAAGGCGGGAATCCATACTGAGCTGGCGTGATCGCCTCGGCATGGGTTCCCGCTTCCGCGGGAACGACGTGGTAAAGCCAACAATGAAGAGGTAAAGAAGTGCCACAAATCGTCATCCTGCCCCATCCCGTGTTCTGCCCCGAAGGCGCAGTCCTCGAAGCGCCCGCTGGCAAGTCGGTGTGCGATGTCATGCTCGAAAACGACATCGACATCGAACACGCCTGCGACCGGGTCTGCGCCTGCACCACCTGTCACGTGCTGGTGCGCGAAGGCTTCGATTCGCTCAATGAGCCCGAAGAGAAGGAAGAGGACATGCTCGACAAGGCCTGGGGCCTCGAAGCGGTGTCGCGCCTGTCGTGCCAGGCGATCGTCGCCGACGAGGACCTGGTGGTCGAGATCCCCAAGTACACGATCAACCACGCGGCCGAAAAGAACCATTAATCGGGAGCTGCCATGAAGTGGAATGATGTGACGGCGATCGCCGAAGCCCTGTACGAACAGCACCCGGACGTCGATCCGGCGAGCGTACGCTTCGTCGACTTGCACAATTGGGTCGTCAGCCTCGAAGGCTTCGACGACGACCGCGCGCGCGGTGGCGAGCGCGTGCTCGAAGCGATACAGGCGGCATGGATCGATGAAGCGCGCTGAGACCACCAAAAAAGCGCCCGCTCCGCAGGAACTGGCGCCTGAAATCCGCCCCGGGCAGTCGATCGAGCTGCTCAAGGAACTGCACATCCTGACGCGCGACGGCAAACTGAACCAGGACAGCCGCCGCAAGCTCAAGCAGGTCTACCACCTGTACCAGTTCATCGAGCCACTGCTCAAGGAAGTCCAGCAGGACAAGCAGGCTCATGCCGGCATCTCGCTGGTCGACCACGGCGCCGGCAAGTCCTACCTCGGCTTCATCCTGTACGACCTGTTCTTCAAGAACCTCGACGACGGCTCGCACATCTACGGCATCGAAACGCGCGAAGAACTGGTGCAGCGATCGACCGAACTGGCGAAGCGGCTCGGCTTTACCGGCATGTCCTTCTTGCCGCTGTCGGTCGCCGAATCGACGACCTCAAGCCTGCTGCCGCCGACCGTCGACATCGTCACCGCGCTCCACGCCTGCAATACCGCGACCGACGACGCGATCGACTTCGCGCTGAAGAAGAAGGCCCGGCACATGGTGCTGGTGCCGTGCTGCCAGGCCGAGGTCGCGTCCGTCCTGCGCAAGAACAAGGGCAAGGACCTGGGCAAGAGCGCGCTGACCGAGATCTGGCGCCACCCGATCCATACGCGCGAATTCGGCAGCCAGGTCACCAACGTGCTGCGCTGCCTGCAACTGGAGGCGCACGGCTACCAGGTCAACGTGACCGAACTGGTAGGCTGGGAGCACTCGATGAAGAACGAGCTGATCATCGCGACCTACAAGGACCTGCCGCGCCGGCGCCCGAGCGAGCGGCTGCAGGAAGTGCTGTCCACGCTCGGCCTCGAAGAGATGGGCCAGCGTTTCTATACCGGGCAAGTGGCCCAGGCCGAGTCACAACAACCAGCGACTGAACCAAGATGAGCGACAAGAACCAACACTGGATCGACCTGCGCAGCGACACCGTCACCCAGCCGTCCGAAGCGATGCGCGCAGCCATGGAGGCGGCGCCGGTCGGCGACGACGTGTACGCCGATGACCCGACCGTCAACCGGCTGCAGGAATACGCGGCCGAGCTGTTCGGCTTCGAGGCCGGCCTGTTCGCGCCGTCGGGAACGCAAACCAACCTGATCGCGCTGATGGCGCATTGCGGCCGCGGCGACGAATACCTGGTCGGGCAGGAAGCGCACACCTACAAGTACGAAGGCGGCGGCGCCGCGGTCCTCGGCAGCATCCAGCCGCAGCCGATCGCGAACCAGCCGGACGGCAGCATCGCGCTGGCCGACATCGAGGCCTACATCAAGCCGGACGACATGCACTTCGCGCGCACCCGCCTGCTGGCGCTGGAAAACACGATCGGCGGCCGCGTGCTGGGGCAGGACTACATCGCCGCCGCGACCTCGCTGGCGCACGCGAAGGGACTGGCGACCCACCTCGATGGCGCGCGCATCTGCAACGCGGCCGTCAGGCAGGGCATCAGCCTGCGCGCGGCGGCGGCCGGCTTCGACACGGTGTCGGTCTGCCTGTCGAAGGGCCTGGGCGCGCCGGTGGGTTCGGTCCTGCTCGGGCCAAAGACGTTCATCGAGCAGGGCAAACGCTGGCGCAAGATGCTGGGCGGCGGCATGCGCCAGGCCGGCGTGATTGCCGCCGCCGGCCAGTATGCGCTCGAGCATAACGTACAGCGCCTGGCCGACGACCACGAGAACGCGGCACGGCTGTCGCGCGGCCTTGGCGAGATCGAAGGCCTTGGCGTGACCACGCCGCAGACCAACATCTTCTACGTCGAGATTCCGGCGGCGGCCTGCGAGCCGCTGCGCCAGGCCCTCGCGAGCGAGCGCATCCGCGCCTCGATCGGCCCGCACACCCGGCTGGTCACGCACCTGGACGTGTCGGCGGCCGACGTCGAGCGCACGGTTGCCGTGTTCAAGGCATTTTTCAAAGACTGGCGCGCCTGATGGCCGACGACGCAATCCGCCTCGCCAGGCGCGTGGCCGAGATGGTGCCGTGCTCGCGCGCGGAGGCCGAGCGTTACATCGCCGGCGGCTGGGTGTCGGTCGACGGCGCGGTGGTTGAAGAACCGGCGACGCGCGTGACCGACGAGCAGGATATCGCGCTGCTGCCCGGCGCCACGGCGCTCGAGCCGGCGCCGGTCACGATCCTGCTGCACAAGCCGGCCGGCTTCAATGCCGGCGTCGGCGCCCAGGGCCAGCCCGCGCTCGAGTGCCTGACGGAAGCGACGCTGGAGCAGGCGGACCATGGCCGGCAGCGCTTCCTCAAGCGCCACCTGGCGCGACTGACGCTGACTTCCCCGCTGGAGACGGCTGCGAGCGGGCTGGTGATTTACACGCAGGACTTTCGCGTGGCGCGCAAACTCATCGACGACGGCGCACGGGTCGAGCACGAGTATGTGGCCGAGGTGTCGGGCCAGGTCCGCGAAGGCGGGCTGGCGCTGCTCAACCACGGCCTGACGTTCAACGGCAAGCCGGTGGCGCCGATGAAGGTGAGCTGGCAGAACGAGAACCGGCTGCGCTTTGCCGCGAAGGGTTTGAAGCCGGGGCAGATCGAGCACATGTGCCGCGCCGTCGGACTCGAAGTGGTGTCGCTCAAGCGTATTCGCATCGGGCGCATTTCGATGGCCAGTCTGGCGGCAGGGCGGTGGCGCTACCTGGCCGACTACGAACGGTTCTAAGTCCCCGTCGTTCCCGCGAAGGCGGGAACCCATGCTGAGTGTGCGTACTGGCGCCATGTGCGTGGAAAGCACAGCTTCAGCATGGGTTCCCGCGTTCGCGGGAACGACGCTTGTTTATTTCTTGGCGGCCTTCGGCAGCGTCACCAGCCGCGTCCCCGCCAGCTTGTCGTGCAAGAACTGCCGGTCCTTGTCCAGGAACGCGGTCAGTCCCCAGGCAACGACGCCAACAGCGATGACGCCCGCGATTTCGGCCTTGGCGGTCAGCCCGAGCACCCAGCACGCCAGCAGCGCCGGCAGGAACCATCCCCAGGCCAGCAGGTAGCGCATCGTCGCGTTCCAGAACGGCACGCGCGGCTGGCCGTCCATCACCAGCTTGATGCGCCAGGTCTTCATTGCCAGGGTGTGTCCGCTGTCGGTCCAGAAGTGGACGAAGTAGGCGGCGGTCACGAGGAACAGGAAGAATTTCAGCCCGTGCTGATATACCGGTGCGTGCCGGTTGCCGGTAACGATCAGGTACAGCGCGACCGCCAGCATCTCGACGGCGAGCAGCAAAAACGCCTCGTACACCATCGACATGATCCGGCGCTTGACGGTCGGCGCCGCGACCGGCTGCGAATCAGTTGCTGGCATTGGGGGCGGCTGGGGCGGGCTGCGCGGCTGGCGTCGCGGGCGCCGGCGGCTGGGCCGGCGCGGCAGTGGCGGGGGCAGGCGCCGGAACGCACGGCGGTGTCGCCGATACCGCATTTTTTACCGTGCCCGCGGGGCAGGCGGCCGTCCCCGCACGGGCCGCGCCGGCAGCCTTGGCCGCAGGCTGCCCGCTGCGCGCGGCGCCTGCTTGCTTGCGGGCGGCGGCCGCCGCGGCCAGCTTTTTCTTTTCCTCGTCCGGCAGCTGCTGGTAGCTTTCCCAGTCCGCCGCCTTGTCGCTCGGCGCGATTTTCTTGATACGGTTGTAATTTTCGCGGGCCATCTTGCGCTGCGCCGGCGTCAGCTTGACCCAGTCGAGCATGCGCTGGTGCATCCGTTGCTGCTCTTCCGGCTTCATTGCCGCAAAGCGCCCGGCAATTTCGAGCCATTTTCGTTTTTGCACCGGTCCCATCGCATCCCACTCGCTTGCCAGCGGCTCAAGCACGCTCTTCTGTGCAGGCGACAGGTCGCGCCACAGCGGTTTTTCGGGCACTTTGGGTGCGACTTTGCCGGACGGCCCCGGAGTGGCGGTGGCCGGTTTTGCGGGAGCGGCTGGCGCCGCGGCCGTGCCGGGCGCGGCCTGCTGCGCGACGGCCCAGGTCGCAGCCCCGCCCAGGGCGAGCGCTGCCACGGCCGCAACAGCTGCGATGCGCAGCTTGATGCCGGTCATCGTCATTGGGCGCGCTGCTGTGACGCCAGGTAAGCGTTGAAGCCGTGGTCGAGGTAGGCGGTCAGCGGCAGCTCGTCGGACAGGACGGCGGCGTCCAGTTCGGCCAGCTCGGCAATGCGTTGCTGCTGTTCGTACTGGTACACGCCGGCCAGGCCGGCAACCAGTGCCAGCAGCGGAACGACGACCCCGATACGGCCCAGGCCGGAAGGCGAGAACAGTGCGCCGAAGTTGAACACCGGACGGCGTTCCAGCTGGCGCGCCGGGGCATCGGCCTTCTTGCGCGACAGCGCCTGGGCGCGCGCGGCAGCCAGCCGCTGCGTCGTCGACGCCGGCAACTTGTCCAGGTTCTCGTTCAGTGCATGGCGCACCTTGTACGCCAGGTTGATGTCGTCCGTATTCATAATTTGATTCCCTTGGCCTTTAGCGCTTGGGCTAAGGCATGCGTAGCGCGAGAGCAGTGTGTCTTTACGCTGCCCTCCGAGCACCCCATCGCTTCGGCCGTTTCGGCCACGTCCATGTCCTGCCAGTAACGCATGAGGAAGGCTTCGCGTTGACGTGCCGGGAGCTTTTGTATCTCCGCTTCGATCAACTTCAAGGTTTGGGCGCGTTCGACCTGGTCTGCGCTTGACTCGGCAGCGGCCGTTCCTTCCTCCGCTTCGTAAGATGCAAGTATATCAAATTCTTCATCCTCTCCATCGCGCCGCCCTAGCCCCGAGAACAGGCTGATCCAGGTGTTGCGGACCTTTTCCCGCCGGAAGTAATCGAGGATGGTGTTCTGCAAGATGCGCTGGAACAGCATCGGCAGCTCGGCGAGCGGCTTGTCGCCATATTTCTCGGCAAGCTTGATCATCGCGTCCTGCACGATGTCGAGCGCCGCTTCGTCCTTGCGCACCGCATACACGGCCTGCTTGAACGCGCGCCGTTCGACATTCTCGAGGAAGTCGTTTAGTTCTTTGTCTGTGGCCATGCGATGAAAGGTGCGCCACCGGTGCGTTGCCTGTGGCTTGTGGGAAAACTGACGAATGCTAGCAAAAAACAGGGCGGACTGCACTGTAATTACGCAGCGCGGGTGTCGACAGGTGCGGTTTGGTGCCCTGGGGCAGCCCTGCACCGTGTCAAACCGTTAATCAAAACCCGTGTTTATATAGTTGAAATGCTTCGTTGCCGGCCCAATCGGGCATGGCTAAGCTTGGTGCTCGTTCATTCCACGCACCAAGCCCATGGCCGCCTTGCTCCAATCCAACAACAGCTTCCAGATTCTCCCGTTCGGCGGGCCGCTTGGGGCCGAAATCGTCGGCCTCGACCTTGGTGCGCCGCTCGGCGCCGCTGATTTTGCCCGCATCCACCGCGCCCACTTGGACCATCACGTGCTGGTATTGCGCGAGCAGCGCATCAGCCCCGCGCAGCAGGTCGCGTTCAGCCGCCGCTTCGGGCCGCTGCAGATCCACGTGCTGCGCCAATTCCAGTTGCCCGACGATCCCGAGGTGCTGGTCATTTCCAACATCCGCGAGAACGGCCAGCCGATCGGGCTGGGCGATGCCGGCCATTTCTGGCATTCCGACCTGTCGTACAAGGAAGTGCCCAGCCTCGGGTCGATGCTGCACGCACAGGAATTGCCGGAAGAGGGCGGCGATACGCTGTTTGCCAACCAGCACACGGCGTGGGAAACCCTGCCGCCCTACCTGAAGCGTGCGGTGGAGGGCGCCCAAGCCGAACACAGCTATCTGTGCAAATACGCCGAGCTGCGCGAACGCAATCCGTGGCGCCCGGCGCTGACGCAGGCACAGATCGACGAAGTGAAGCCGGTGGTGCATCCGGTCGTGCGGACCCATCCGGAAACCGGGCGCCGCGCGCTGTTCGTCAGCGAGCATTTCACCACCCGCATCCTGGGCCTGCCGGAGGACGAAAGCCGCGCCTTGCTCGGCGAGTTATTCGCCCACAGTACCCGGCCCGCGCATGTGTACCGGCACAAATGGCAGGCGGGCGACATGGTGTTCTGGGACAACCGCTCGCTGCTGCACCTGGCGGCCGGCTGCCCGGAACAGCAGCGCCGCAAGCTGTACCGCACCACCATCGAGGGCGACGCGCCCTTCTGACCCAACCGTTACGAAAGCTCCTGCCATGCCATCCATGTTATCCAAGCTCGCCGCCGCCCTGGCGCTGTCCGCCCTGGTTGCCGCTGCCCCCGCGCAGGCGGAAGGGAAAATCCGTGTTGCCGAACAGTTCGGCGTGGTCTACCTGCTGCTCAACATCGCGCAGGACCAGAAGCTGATTGAAAAGCACGGCCAGAAAAGCGGCGTGCCCATCGAGGTCAGCTGGGTAAAACTGTCGGGCGGCTCGGCCATCAACGACGCGCTGTTGTCGAACTCGATCGATATCGCCGCCGCCGGCGTCGGCCCGCTGCTGACCATCTGGGACCGTACCGCCGGCAAACAGAACGTCAAGGGCGTCGCTTCGCTCGGCAACTTCCCTTACTACCTGGTCAGCACCAACCCGGACGTCCGGACCATTGCCGATTTCTCCGACAAGGACCGGATCGCGCTGCCGGCCGTGACCGTGTCGGTGCAGGCGCGCATCCTGCAGATGGCGGCGGCGCGCCAGTGGGGCGCGGCCGACTTCAGGAAGCTCGACCACCTGACCCAGGCGCTGCCGCATCCGGATGCGGCTGCGGCAGTCATCGGTGGCGGCACCGAAATCAACGCCCACTTTGCCAACCCGCCGTACCAGGAACAGGAACTGGCCGGCAACCGGAAGGCGCACATCGTGCTCGACTCGTACCAGGTGCTGGGCGGGCCGAGTTCGTCGACGGTGCTGTACGGGACCGAGAAGTTCGTGCAAGAGAACCCGAAAACCTATGGCGCTTTCGTCGCCGCGCTGGCGGAAGCGGCCAGGTTCGCGACCGACCATCCGGAGGCCGCGGCCGATGCCTACCTGCGCGTGAACAAGGGCAGCAACATCGACCGCGCCATGCTGGTCAAGGTCATCAAGGATCCGCTGGTCCAGTTCAAGGTGGCGCCGCAAAATACGCTTGGCCTGGCCCGGTTCCTGTTCAATGCCGGCGCCATCAAGCGCCAGGCGGCGAGCTGGCGCGACTATTTCTTCGAGCATCCGGCGCTCGCCTCGGGCAGCTGACCATGGCGACCCGCCCGTTCCAGGTCGTACCCGGCCAGGCCCCGCTGTTGCGTGCCGAGGGCGTGACCCTCGAATACCCGGCGCACGGGGGAACCGTGCGCGCCACCCAGGAAGTCAGTTTCGACGTCTGGCGCGGCGACCGTTTCGTGCTGCTCGGGCCTTCCGGCTGCGGCAAGTCGACCCTGCTCAAGGCGGCCGCCGGATTCATCGCGCCGCGCGCCGGCCGGCTGACGCTTGACGGGCGCCCGATCACCGGGCCCGGCCCCGACCGTATTGTCGTGTTCCAGGAATTCGACCAACTGCCGCCGTGGAAGACGGTCGGCGAAAACGTGATGTTCCCGATGCTCGCGACCGGGGTCGGGCGGCGCGAGGCGGCCGGACGCGCCGCGCGCTGGCTCGACAAGGTCGGCTTGTCCGGGTTCGCCGGGGCGTATCCGCACACGCTCTCGGGCGGCATGAAAGCGCGCGTCGCGATCGCGCGCGCGCTGGCGATGCAGCCGGCGATCCTGCTGATGGACGAGCCATTCGCCGCGCTCGACGCGCTGACCCGCCGCGCGATGCAGGAAGAACTGCAGGCGCTGTGGGACGAGGTCCGCTTCACGATGCTGTTCGTCACCCACTCGATCGAGGAAGCGCTGGTGGTCGGCAACCGGATCCTGCTGCTGTCGCCGCATCCGGGCCGGGTCCGTGCTGAGCTGAACAGCCACCAGTTCGGCCTGCACAGCGCCGGCGGGGCCGAGTTCCAGGCCGCCAGCCAGCGCATCCACGGCCTGCTGTTCGGGCAGGCCGGCGCCGACGACGGGGTGCGGCAGGTACGGGCGGTGCGGCCATGAGCGCGCTGCTGGAACCGCCGGTCCGGCCCGAATACGAATTGCCGGAGCTGGCCGTCGCCGAAGCCGGCATCGCGCCGCCATTCACCCGGGTCGAGCGCGTGCTGTCCTGGGCCTGGCTGCGCAAGGCGCTGCTGCTGCTGGTACTGGCGCTGGCGTGGGAGGCGCTGGCGCGCTGGCAGGACAACGACCTGCTGCTGCCCGGCGCCCTGCAGACGGCGCGCGCGCTGGCGCAAGGCATCGTGTCCGGCGAGCTGCCGGGCTATGTGGCCGTATCGCTGGCGGTGCTGGTGCAGGGCTACCTGGCCGGGATCGCCGGCGCGTTCGTGCTGACCTCGCTCGCGATGTCGACCCGCCTCGGGCGCGACCTGCTCGAAACGCTGACCGCGATGTTCAACCCGCTGCCGGCGATCGCGCTGCTGCCGCTGGCGCTACTGTGGTTCGGGCTCGGGCGCGCCAGCCTGGTGTTCGTGCTGGTCCATTCGGTCATGTGGCCGCTCGCCCTGAATATGTACGCCGGCTTCCGCTCGGTGCCGGAGAGCCTGCGCATGACCGGCCGAAATTACGGCCTCGGCCAGCTGCGCCTGCTGGTGCAGGTGATGGTGCCGGCGGCGCTGCCGGCGATCCTGTCGGGCCTCAAGATCGGCTGGGCCTTCGCCTGGCGCACCTTGATTGCGGCCGAACTGGTGTTCGGCACCACGTCCGGCAAGGGCGGGCTGGGCTGGTACATCTTCCAGAGCCGTAACGAGCTGTTCACCGACAAGGTGTTCGCCGGCCTGGCCACGGTGATCCTGATCGGCCTGCTGGTCGAGAATCTCGTGTTCCAGGCGGTCGAACGGTTCACCGTACGGCGTTGGGGAATGCAGCGCTGAGCCCGCTTGTTCAAAAAGTATGATTTGGCCCTTGACCAAAATGGTGCGACGCAGTAAGGTATCTGACGCTTTGCACCCCCAAAGTCCATAGTCAGGTCGGGACCGGCACACAACGCCATCGCCGACTTGACGCGCTTTCATTTGTAGGCAGTTTGCTCCGACCCGCGCCACAAGCGCGAGAGATCCGCACTGAACGCCACAGACACTCACGCCAAACGAGTTGCGCCCAGCGCCGGTTCGTACGCTATCTATGGGTAGCCGAAAGATCGACGTGACCGCAGAAAGAAGGGAAGCCTGAGCACTGTCGCGCCACGCGGTTTTCGTTAGGAACGAGCATCCGATCAATCTCCCAATGGGTTTTGAAAGGAATGTATCATGAGTAACGAAGCAGCCGTTCCCATCACGGGCGCGGAGATCGTGGTCCGTTGTCTCGCGGAAGAGGGCGTCAAGCACGTCTTCGGCTATCCGGGCGGCGCGGTCCTCTACATCTACGACGCCATCTTCAAGCAGGACAAATTCCAGCACATCCTGGTGCGCCACGAGCAGGCCGCCGTCCATGCAGCGGACGCCTACTCGCGCAGCTCGAACACGGTCGGCGTGGCCCTGGTCACGTCTGGCCCCGGCGTCACCAATGCGGTGACCGGCCTGTCGACCGCCTACATGGATTCGATCCCGATGGTCGTCATCAGCGGCCAGGTGCCGAGCCATGCGATCGGCCAGGACGCGTTCCAGGAATGCGACACGGTCGGCATCACGCGCCCGGTCGTCAAGCACAACTTCCTGGTCAAGGACGTCAAGGAACTGGCGTCGACGATCAAGAAGGCGTTCTACATCGCGCGTACCGGCCGGCCGGGCCCGGTGCTGGTCGACATCCCCAAAGACATCAGCATGCACAAGTGCGTGTACGAGTACCCGCGCGAGATCGAAATGCGCTCGTACCGTCCGGTCGACAAAGGCCATGCGGGCCAGATCCGCAAGGCCGTGCAATTGCTGCTGCAGGCCGAGCGCCCGATGATCTACGCCGGCGGCGGCGTGATCCTCGCCAATGCCGCGCCTGAACTGAACCGCTTTGTCGACAAGCTCGGCTTCCCGGTCACCAACACCCTGATGGGGCTGGGCGCCTACCGCTCGTCGAGCGACAAGTTCGTCGGCATGCCCGGCATGCACGGCACCTACGAAGCCAACATGGCGATGCAGCACTGCGACGTGCTGGTCGCGATCGGCGCGCGCTTCGACGACCGCGTGATCGGCAACCCGAAGCACTTCGCCAGCAACCCGCGCAAGATCATCCACATTGACATCGACCCGTCCTCGATCTCTAAACGGGTCAAGGTCGACATCCCGATCGTCGGCAACGTCAAGGAAGTGCTGACCGAGTTCCTGGCCCAGCTCGACGCCAGCGACGCCAAGCCGAACCCGGCGCCGCTGCAGGCGTGGTGGAAGCAGATCGCCGAGTGGCGTGGCCGCGAATGCCTGAAGTACGCGCCGTCGAACGAGGTCATCAAGCCGCAGTCGGTCGTCGAAAAAGTCTGGGAAGTGACCAAAGGCGATGCCTTCATCACCTCCGACGTCGGCCAGCACCAGATGTGGGCCGCGCAGTACTACCCGTTCGACAAGCCGCGCCGCTGGATCAACTCGGGCGGCCTGGGCACGATGGGCGTCGGCCTGCCGTACGCCATGGGCGTGCAGATGGCCAACCCCGACGCGACGGTTGCCTGCATCACCGGCGAAGGCTCGGTCCAGATGTGCATCCAGGAGCTTGCCACCTGCAAGCAATACCACCTGACGCCGAAGATCATCCTGCTCAACAACCGCTTCCTCGGCATGGTGCGCCAGTGGCAGGAACTCGATTACGGCTCGCGCTATTCGGAGTCGTACATGGATTCGCTGCCCGACTTCGAGAAGCTGGCCGAAGCCTACGGCCACGTCGGCATGCGCATCGAAAAGCCGGGCGACGTCGATGGCGCGCTGCGCGAAGCGTTTGGCATGAAGGACCGCCTCGTGTTCATGAACTTCATCACCGACCAGAACGAGAACGTCTGGCCGATGGTGAAAGCCGGCATGGGCCTGTCCGAAATGCTGCTTGGCTCGGAGGACCTGTAAATGAGACACATCATTTCCGTCCTGATCGAGAACGAAGCCGGCGCGCTGTCGCGCGTCGTCGGCCTGTTCTCCGCGCGCGGCTACAACATCGAAACCCTGACCGTGGCGCCGACCGAAGACGCGACCTTGTCGCGGATGACCATCGTCACCTCCGGCTCGGACGACATCATCGAGCAGATCACCAAGCACCTGAACCGCCTGATCGAGGTGGTGAAAGTGGTCGACCTGACCGAAGGCGCGCACATCGAGCGCGAGCTCATGCTGATCAAGGTGCGCGCGGTCGGCAAGGAACGCGAAGAGATGAAGCGCACCGCCGACATATTCCGCGGCCGCATCATCGACGTGACCGAAAAGACCTACACGATCGAACTGACCGGCAACAAAGGCAAGCTCGACGCCTTCATCGATTCGATCGACCGCGCCTCCATCCTCGAAACCGTGCGTACCGGCGGGTCCGGCATCGGCCGCGGCGAGCGCATCCTTAAAGTGTAGGGTGGGCGGCTCTGCCGCCCACGCGTTCAACCGCAAAACTAATAATTGCACAATATAAAGGACACAAATGAAAGTTTTCTACGACAAAGACTGCGACCTCTCCCTCATCAAAGGCAAGAATGTCGCCATCATCGGCTATGGCTCGCAGGGCCACGCGCACGCGCAGAACCTGAACGACTCGGGCGTCAACGTCACCGTCGGCCTGCGCCGCGGCGGCGCCTCGTGGCAGAAGGCCGAGAAGGCCGGGCTCAAGGTCGCCGAAGTGGACGAAGCGGTCAAGAATGCCGACGTCATCATGATCCTGCTGCCGGACGAGAACATCGCGCAGGTCTACAACGAAAACGTCGCGCCCAACGCCAAGCAGGGCGCGGTACTCGCGTTCGCGCACGGCTTCAACGTGCACTATGGCCAGGTCGTGCCGCGCGCCGACCTCGACGTCATCATGATCGCGCCGAAGGCCCCGGGCCACACCGTGCGCAACACCTACGCCCAGGGTGGCGGCGTGCCGCACCTGGTCGCCGTGTACCAGGACAAATCGGGCGCGGCGCGCGACATCGCGCTGTCGTACGCGATGGCCAATGGCGGCGGCCGTGCCGGCATCATCGAAACCAACTTCCGTGAAGAGACCGAGACCGACCTGTTCGGCGAGCAAGCCGTGCTGTGCGGCGGCACGGTCGAGCTGATCAAGGCTGGCTTCGAGACCCTGGTTGAAGCTGGCTACGCGCCGGAGATGGCCTACTTCGAATGCCTGCACGAGCTCAAGCTGATCGTCGACCTGATCTACGAAGGCGGCATCGCCAACATGAACTACTCGATCTCGAACAATGCGGAATACGGCGAATACGTCACCGGCCCGCGGATCGTGACCGAGCAGACCAAGAAAGCCATGCGCCAGTGCCTGAAAGACATCCAGACCGGCGAATACGCGAAGAGCTTCATCCTCGAAAACAAGGCTGGCGCCCCGACCCTGATCTCGCGCCGCCGCCTGACGGCCGAGCACCAGATCGAAGAAGTTGGCGGCAAGCTGCGCGCGATGATGCCGTGGATCGCCAAAAACAAGCTGGTCGACCAGTCGAAAAACTGACGGCCTTCGTTAACAGCGACCCGTCGTCCCCGCGGAGGCGGGGACCCAAGTTGGTGGATCAGCCGCAGAACTTGGGTTCCCGCCTTCGCGGGAACGACGTGCTGTGGCTAACAAATAGGGTCAGAGTCGAATTGTTTTGCAACTTTTCATTACCGGCACATGGTGGGGGTTGGAAAAGCGGTATCTTTCTGGAAATGCGGCGAACGGCCGACTAATCCAGGAGAAAAATAATGTTGCTTTCGAAACTGTTCCTTCTTGCCGGCCTCAGCCTCGCCAGCGCTGCCCAGGCCCAGGTGCCACCGGCGCCCATGTCCACCGGCACGATGGTCATCGTGCCCGCGTTCGGCGAAGTGAAGCATGCCAATGACGAGGCGACCATCACCTTCGTGGTCGAGGAGCAGGACAAGGACCGTAATGCCGCCGCCAGCCGGGTCAACCAGAAGATGAGGCAGGGCACGGACGTCGTGCGCCGCGAGGATCCGCAGGCTGAACTGAAGACCGCCGGCTATTTCACCTATCCGGTGTACCCGGAAGTCCCCGAGCAGCCGCGGCCGCTCGCCGCTGTCCCCGCTCGGCGCCTGCCCACCGGATGGCGCGTCGGCCAGTACCTCGAGGTAAAAACACGCAACCTGGCAGGAGTACCGAAACTGGCCGCCGCGGCACAGAAGGTGTTGTCGATCAGTAGCGTCGACTACCACCTGAGCCCGGAACTGACCAGGCGCCTGGACGACGAACGCATCGCCGCAACTTACCGCAACCTCAACGAGCGGATCGTATCGATTGCGAACGCGATGGGGCGCAAGGTGTCCGACGCCGTGCTCGACACGGTTGACTTCGAGGGTAGCGGTAATTATGCGGGGGCCGCCGCGGCGCCAATGGCGGAACGGCGCGCCGCCAAGGGGATGATGGCCGAGGCCATTCCCGAGCCCAGCTTCGAGCCGGGCGAAACCACATTGCAGATGCGTCTCGTCGGAAAGGTGAAGTTCAAGTAACAGTATCCGTTCGCTAACTTGTATGCGCGGCCACTATAATGACGTGGTGAGCGCCCCCGCGCGATCTTTACTTGATACGGAAACATATGGCGACTTTTCCCCGACGCAGAAAACCCGGTGCCGCGAAAGCGCCGCAACCCCGCTTCAGCCGCTTTGGCCGCAAGGCCGAGGGCGGCAAGCCGAGGCGCGGCATTTACCTGCTGCCGAATGCGTTTACCACCGCAGCCCTGTTCGGTGGGTTTTATGCGATCGTGATGGCGATGAACCAGCGCTTCGAGGACGCCTGCTGGGCCGTATTCATCGCGATGGTGCTCGACGCCCTCGACGGCCGGATCGCGCGCCTGACCAATACCCAGTCCGAATTCGGCGCCCAGTACGACAGCCTGTCCGACATGGTCTCGTTCGGCGCCGCGCCGGCGCTGGTGATCTACGAATATTCGCTGCGCGGCCTGGGCAAACTGGGCTGGATCGCGGCCTTCGTCTACTGCGCCGGCGCGGCACTGCGCCTGGCGCGCTTCAACACCAACATCGAAGTGGTCGACAAGCGCTACTTCCAGGGCTTGCCCAGCCCGGCCGCGGCCGCGCTGGTGGTCGGCTTCATCCTGATGATGAGCGACCCGGACATCAACGTCAGCCCGCGCCAGGTGGACTGGATCTCGTGGACCATCGCGCTGTTTGCCGGCCTGACGATGGTGACCAACGTACCGTTTTACAGCTTCAAGGACGTGAACTTCCGTAAGTCGGTTCCGTTCATCGTGGTATTCCTGATCGCGCTCGCGTTTGCGCTGGTCGCGATCAAGCCGGCCGTCGTCCTGTGGCCGCTGTTTGTTTTATACGGTTTATCCGGTTATGCGGTGCTGTCCTGGCGTCTTGCGAAGGGCAAGCCGGTCAGCATCATCCAGACCGATGTCGAACCGGTTGACCAGAGCGAGCGACGCTGACAGATCCGGATGGTCCGGCTGCCGGCGTGCCCGCGTTATTGTTGTTAGCTTATTGGAGCCGTCATGCCTGACCCGAACCGCCTCATCATTTTCGATACCACCCTGCGCGACGGCGAACAGTCGCCGGGCGCGTCGATGACCAAGGACGAAAAGGTCCGCATCGCGCGCCAGCTCGAGCGCCTGCGGGTGGACGTCATCGAAGCGGGCTTCGCGGCCGCCTCGCCGGGCGACTTCGAAGCGATCCGCGCGATTGCCGGCGCGGTGCGCGAATCGACCATCTGTTCGCTCTCGCGCGCCAACGACCGCGACATCGCGCGTGCCGCCGAAGCGCTGCAACCGGCCGCACGCAAACGCATCCACACCTTCATCGCCACTTCGCCGCTGCACATGAAGATGAAGCTGCGGATGGAGCCCGAGCAGGTGCTCGAGCAGGCAAGGCAGGCGATCCGCTACGCCCGCAACCACACCGACGACATCGAGTTCTCGCCCGAGGACGGCAGCCGCTCGGAAGAGGACTTCCTGTGCCGCGTGCTGGAAGCGGTGATCGCCGAGGGCGCGACCACCATCAACTTCCCCGACACCGTCGGTTATGCCACGCCTGAAGAGTACGGCCAGCGGATCCGCACACTGCGCGAGCGCATTCCGAACTCGGACAAGGCCATCTGGTCGGTCCACTGCCACAACGACCTTGGCCTGGCGGTCGCCAACTCGCTGGCCGGCGTGGCGATCGGCGGCGCGCGCCAGATCGAGTGCACCATCAACGGCCTTGGCGAACGGGCCGGCAACACCGCGCTCGAGGAAGTGGTGATGGCGCTGCGCACCCGCGCCGACTACTTCAAGCTGCAGGTCGGGATCGACACCACGCAGATCGTGCCGGCCTCGAAGATGGTCTCGCAGATTACCGGCTTCGCGGTCCAGCCGAACAAATCGGTGGTCGGCGCCAACGCCTTCGCGCACGCTTCCGGCATCCACCAGGACGGCATCCTGAAAGCGCGCGAGACCTACGAGATCATGCGCGCCGAGGACGTCGGCTGGACCGCGACCAAGATCGTGCTCGGCAAACTGTCGGGCCGCAACGCGTTCAAGGCGCGCCTGCAGGAGCTGGGCATCGAGCTCGAGTCCGAGGCCGAGGTGAATGCCGCGTTCGCGCGCTTCAAGGACCTGGCCGACCGCAAGGCCGAGATCTTCGACGAGGACATCATGGCGCTGGTCTCGGCCGAGGATCACGCGCAGGAAGGCGAGTACTTCCGCTTCGTTTCGATGTCGCAGCGCTCCGAGACCGGCGAGACGCCCCAGGCACGTGTCGTGTTCTCGATCGACGGCAAGGAGCTGGTGTGCGAAGGCCGCGGCGACGGCCCGGTCGACGCGATGGTCAACGCGATCGAATCGCAGGCCAACAGCGGCGCCGAGCTGGTGCTGTTCTCGATTAACGCGATCAGCGGCGGCACCCAGTCGCAAGGCGAGGTGACGATGCGCCTGTCGCGTTCGGGCCGCATCGTCAACGGTGTCGGCGCCGACCCGGACATCGTGGTGGCCTCGGCCAAGGCCTATATCTCGGGGCTGAACAAGCTGCACTCGAAGGTCGAGCGCGCGCATCCGCAGCTGTAACTGAACTTGGGTTCCCGCCTGCGCGGGAACGACGTGCTTACTTCAACCACCGTATCAATTTAACCGTCGTTCCCGCGCAGGCGGGAACCCAAGTACCCGACCGAAGCCTCGTCACCGCCCGTGCCGGTCCTGGTCCTGGTAGCGCGGATCCGGCCCATTGATCATCTGCCGCACGATTCCGTTGCGGTCGAAATGCACGTGCATCAGGGAGTTCCACACCCCGGCTTCCTTGTAGCGGTACGACCAGACCTCCAGGTCGCGCAGCGACAGGTACGAGGTCTGGGCCGGGTGCCCGATGGTGCGCAGCACGTCGGCCTTGGTGGCCTGGTCGATCTTGATGGTCGCGAACTTCTCGCCCGTCAGCACCTGCTCGTACGCGGTGAGGCGGCCGTCCGGCCCGATGTGGGCCATCCATGCGAACTGTCCCTCAGGCTGCAGCGTGTACTCGAGCTCCTGCCCGCCGCCGGGTTCGGGGTAGCTCGCCGTCGGCTGCCCCATTTTCTGAATCACGACCGGTAATGGGTCGCCGGGCGAGGGCGCCTGCCGCAACAGTGCGCAGCCGCCGAACGCGAGCACCGCCCCCAACATTGTTATTTTGATCATCTTGTTCATCGCATCACCCCGCAAAGGCCGCCGATCCGTAATCATCCTGCTGCCAAGGCTACCAAAGACTGGCCGCACGCACAGTTTTCGCATATACTGGCGGGTCTGGCCGAAGGGCCAGGTTTATCAACGTACCCACGGTGCGCTGGGTTCCGACTCTTGCACCGCATGTGAAAGGCAACATCATGACCGTAGAAAACATCAACAAAGCCGCGATTATCGCGGACAACGCACGTGGCCAGAACGACACCGGCTCGCCGGAAGTCCAGGTCGCACTGCTGACCGCACGCATCAACGAGCTGAACGGCCACTTCAAGGCACACCAGAAGGATCACCACTCCCGCCGTGGCCTGATCATGATGGTTAACCGCCGCAAGAGCCTGCTCTCCTACCTGAAGAGCAAGGACGCGAACCGTTACCGCGACCTGATCGCCAAACTCGGCCTGCGCAAGTAATCGTTGCGCCAGACGGTTTAGTCAGGAAATGCCTGCGTCAGTCAGACTGTCGCGGGCATTTTTTGTTTTTGCTTTTGTTGTTTTTGGCTGTAAGGCTGTGTTCTGAGGAGCAGCCCGTGGTGAGGTGAACGACAGCTCCTGAAAATCTGTCGGCAAATAGAAAGGGATTACCCATGTTTAACAAAGTTACGAAAACCTTCCAGTACGGCCAACACACGGTCACCCTGGAGACTGGCGAAATCGCACGTCAGGCATCGGGCGCCGTTGTGGTGTCGGTTGAAGACACCGTGGTGCTCGCTACCGTCGTCGCGCGCAAAGATGCGAAGCCGGGCCAGGACTTCTTCCCGCTGACCGTCGATTACGTCGAAAAAAGTTACGCTGCCGGTAAAATCCCGGGCGGTTTCTTCAAGCGCGAAGGCCGTCCTTCTGAAAAAGAAACCCTGACCTCGCGCCTGATCGACCGTCCGATCCGCCCGCTGTTCCCGGAAGGCTACCTGAACGAAGTCCAGGTCATCATCCACGTGCTGTCGGTCAACCCTGAGATCGATCCGGACATCCCGGCAATGATCGGCGCCTCGGCCGCCCTGTGCGTCGCGGGCATCCCGTTTGCCGGCCCGATCGGCGCCGCGCGCGTCGGCTACGCCAACGGTCAGTACATCCTGAACCCGACCACCGCGCAGCTGAAGACCTCGCAGATGGACCTGGTCGTTGCCGGTACCGAACACGCCGTGCTGATGGTCGAATCCGAAGCCCAGCAACTGTCGGAAGAAATCATGCTGGGCGCGGTCGTCTACGGCCACGACCAGATGAAAGTCGTCATCGACGCGATCCACGACCTGGTGGCCGAAGGCGGCAAGCCGGAAGTCGAATGGGCGCCGGCGCCGAAGAACGAAGCGCTGATCGCGCGCGTGGCCCAGGTCGCCGAAGCGAAAGTCCGCGACGCCTACCAGACCCGCGACAAGCAGGCGCGTACCGCCAAACTGAAAGCGCTGTCGGGCGAAGTGCTGGCCGACCTGACCGCCGACGGTAGCCAGGTGGATGCAGTCGAAGTGGGCAACGTCCTGTTCGACATCGAAGCCAAGGTCGTGCGTTCGCAGATCCTCGAAGGCGAGCCGCGCATCGACGGCCGCGACACCCGCACCGTGCGCCCGATCTCGATCCGCACCAGCGTGCTGCCGCGCACCCACGGCTCGGCCCTGTTCACCCGCGGCGAAACCCAGGCGCTGGTCATCGCGACCCTCGGCACCGCGCGCGACAGCCAGAAGATCGACGCGCTGATGGGCGAGTACACCGACGACTTCATGATGCACTACAACATGCCACCGTTCGCAACCGGCGAAACCGGCCGCGTAGGCACCCCGAAGCGCCGCGAAATCGGCCACGGCCGCCTGGCCAAGCGCGCGCTGATCGCCGCGCTGCCGGCAGCCGACGAGTTCAGCTACTCGGTGCGCCTGGTATCGGAAATCACCGAATCGAACGGTTCCTCGTCGATGGCATCGGTGTGCGGCGGCTGCCTCGCGCTGATGGACGCCGGCGTGCCGATGAAGGCGCACGTGGCCGGTATCGCCATGGGCCTGATCAAGGAAGGCGGCAAGTTTGCGGTGCTGACCGACATCCTGGGCGATGAAGACCACCTGGGCGACATGGACTTCA
>JBJMVW010000104.1:0-1840 GCA_045810465.1 Massilia sp.
AGGGCGTGAGCGTCGATGCCGGCGCCCGCTGGTAGGCGAGGATGAGGATGAAATGCCCGACTGTCCCCATGAAGCCCATGAGACAAAGCAGCGCCCACCAGTGCCACGATGGCAGCGCAGTCCACGCAAAAGGCACTGCGAACGACGCCAGCAGCGTGCCGACCCAGCCGGTATAGAAATGCATCGTGAGCGGGTTTTCCGTCTGCGCCAGCTTGCTGGTCAGCACCTGGAACCATGCGTTGGTCAGCACGAGGCCGATCGGCAGCAGCATTGCCCAGCTGAAAGCGTCCCCGCCCGGCCGCAGGATCACGAGCGTGCCCGTGAAGCCGCCCATCACCAGGCCCCAGCGCAGCGGCGAGACGTGTTCCTTCAGGGTGGTCGCGGCCAGCAGCGTGATCACGAGCGGCGCGATCAGCACGATGGAAGTGAACTCGGCCAGCGGCATGTAGCGCAGGCTGAAGAAGGCCAGCGTGCTCGATACCAGCAGCAATGCGCCGCGACGCAATTGATAGCGTGGATGGCCTGTACGCAAAAGCGCCGTGCCGTGCCTGGGAAGCAGCACCAGCGTGGTCGCAACCGCCTGGAAGGCATAGCGGACCCAGACGCCCATGAGGATCGGGACTGCCGCCGTCGACAGCTTGGTGGCGGTGTCCAGCGTCGCGAAACAGGCGACTGCGAGCAGGACCAGCCCGATGCCGGCAAGGATGCGCTCGGATTCGATGTCGCGGGTGCTCTTTTGCGCGACGGCGGCGCCGCTGTCCAACGCGCTCACTGGATACGGCTCTCCAGCAACTCCCAGACGGGCGTGAGTTTTCCCGGCAGCCAGGGCAGCTTGCCCAAGTCGCAATGGCTTTCGTCGGGGCTGTGGAAGTCGCTGCCGCGTGAGGCGGCGAAGTCGAATTCCAGCGCCTTGTCGGCGTATTCGACGTATTCGGCAGGTGTGTGGCTGCCGGTCACCACTTCGATCGCGCGGCCTCCGTGGGCCTTGAACTCGACGAACAAGGCGTATTCCTCGTTCGCGGTGAACTTGTAGCGGCCGGGATGGGCGATCACTGCCAGCCCGTTGGCGCCGGTAATCCAGCGAACCGCATCCTTGAGGGATGCCCAGCGGTGCGGCACATAGCCGGGCTTTCCTTCGGTGAGGAATTTGCGAAACACCTCCGAGGTGTCACGGCAGTGGCCGGTCTCCACCAGGAAGCGGGCGAAGTGGGTGCGTGAGATCAGTTCGGGATTGCCGACGAACTTGAGCGCGCCTTCGTAGGCGCCATGGATGCCGACCTTGGCCAAGCCTTCGGACATCTCCTGGGCGCGCTTGCCGCGGCCGCCGCGCGTGTCGTAGAGGCCTTCCGTCATGGCGGCGTCCTCGGGGTCGAAGCCCAATCCGACGATATGCACGGTTTCGCCGGCAAAGGTGACGGAGATCTCGGTGCCGGTGAGGTACTTCATGCCGTGTGCACGGGCAGCGGCCGCGGCGCGGTGCTGGCCGCCGATCTCGTCGTGATCGGTCAGCGCCCAGAGCTCGACGCCATTGGCGGCCGCGCGCGCTGCGAGTTCCTCGGGGGTCAGCGTGCCGTCGGAAACGACGGAATGGCAATGCAGGTCGGCGTTCAGGATGGAAGTCACGCCGCCATCTTATTCCTTCTCGATATTGCCTGCAGGGCGCATGGCGCCTGACCCAGACGCTATCGATTGCATAGCAATGAATGCCGATGGGTTCAGCGCTTCTTGCGAAACGCCAGCCAGGCCGCGGCTGCCGTGAAGGTGACGACGATGCCGACCACGATCCAGAAGCCGTGCTTGTGGTCGGCCAGCGGAATCCCGCCGATGTTCATGCCGAACA
>JBJMVW010000105.1:0-4267 GCA_045810465.1 Massilia sp.
CCGACTTCGAAAACCCGACTGACGTCGGCGCCAACAACGTCTATAACCTGACCGTCCAGGTATCCGACGGCAGCCTGGCCAGCACCCAGGCCATCGCGGTGACGGTCACCGACGTGGTTGAAAACGGAGCACCGGTCATTACCTCGGCCGCCGCGTTTAACGTCGCCGAGAACACGACCGCGGTAGCGACTGCCACCGCCACCGATGCCGAAGGCCAGGCGCTGGCGTGGTCGATCGTGCCCGGCGCCGATGCTGCCCGTTTCGCAATCAACGCTACCACCGGGGCACTCAGCTTCGCCAGCGCCCCCGACTTCGAGAACCCGCTTGATGCCGGAGCCAACAACGTCTACAACCTGACCCTGCAGGTATCCGACGGCAGCCTGGTGACGACGCAGGCGATCGCGGTCACCGTTACCAACGTCATCGAAAGCACGCCGGTGATAACCTCCGGCGCCGCTTTCAGCATCGCGGAAAACACCACTGCCGTCAGCACGGCCACTGCGACCGATGCCGAGGGCCAGCCATTGACCTGGTCGATCGTGCCGGGCGATGATGCGGCCCGTTTCGCGATCAATGCGAGCACCGGGGCAGTGTCTTTCGTCGCCGCCCCCGACTTCGAGAATCCGCTTGATGCCGGCGCCAACAACGTCTACAACCTGGCTATCCAGGTGTCTAATGGCAGCCAGACTGCCAGCCAGGCAATCGCGGTCACGGTGACCGACGTCGTAGAGAACGCCGCGCCGGTGATCACTTCCGGCAGCGCGTTCAGCGTTGCGGAGAACACGACGTCGGTCGCCACGGCCACGGCGACCGACGCCGAGGGCCAGGCAATGACCTGGTCGATAGTGCCTGGTGTCGATGCTGCCCGTTTTGCGATCGACGCCACCACCGGGGCCCTGAGCTTCGTCACCGCCCCCGACTTCGAGAACCCGCTTGACGCCGGCGCCAACAACGTCTACAACCTGACCCTGCAGGTATCCGATGGCAGCCTGACCAGCACGAAAGCAATCGCGGTCACGGTGACCGATGTGTTTGAAAACACAGCACCGGTGATTACCTCCGCAGCCGCATTCAACGTGGCCGAGAACGGCACCGCGGTCACGACGGCCACCGCAACCGATGCCGAAGGCCAGGCGCTAAGCTGGTCGATCGTGCCGGGCGTGGATGCCGCGCGTTTTGCGATCGACGCCACCACCGGCGCCCTGAGCTTCGTCACCGCGCCCGACTTCGAGAACCCCGCCGACGTTGGCGCAAACAACGTCTACAACCTGACCCTGCAGGTATCCGACGGCAGCCTGGCCAGCACGAAAGCGATCGCGGTGACCGTGACCGACGTGTTTGAAAACACAGCGCCCGTCATTACCTCCGCCGCGGCATTCAACGTGGCCGAGAACACGACTGCCGTCGCCACGGCCACCGCCACCGATGCCGAAGGCCAGCCGTTGACGTGGTCGATTGTCCCAGGGACTGACGCCGCCCGTTTCACCATCAACGCCAGCACCGGAGCCCTCTCCTTCATCACCGCGCCGGATTTCGAGAACCCGGCTGACGTGGGCGCGAACAACGTCTACAACCTGACCCTGCAGGTATCCGATGGCAATCTGGCCAGTACCCAGGCGATCGCGATCACGGTGACCGACGTGGTTGATAACGCCGCGCCGGTGATCACCTCCGGCGCCGCGTTCAGCGTCGCCGAGAACACCACTGCCGTCACCACGGCGACCGCCACCGATGCCGAAGGCCAGCCACTGGCCTGGTCGATCGCGGCCGGCGGCGACGCCGCCCGCTTCGCCATCAACGCCACCACCGGCGCGCTGTCCTTCATCGCGCCGCCCAATTTCGAAAGCCCGCTCGATGTCGGCGCCAACAACGTCTACAACCTGACCCTGCAGGTGTCGGACGGCAGCCAGACCAGCACCAAGGCGATCGCGGTCACCGTCACCGACATCCCCAACGACGTGATGGGGACGGCCGGCAACGACACCATGACCGGTACCGCCGCCGACGAATGGTTCGATATCTCCTCCGGCGGCAACGACATCGTCACCGCGGCCGCCGGCAGCGACACCATCTTCGCCCGTGGTGCATTCACCGCCACCGACCGCATCGACGGCGGCAGTCCGGTCGACGACAACGTCGAGTTCGATACGCTCATCCTCGACGGCAATTATGCCGCCGGCGTCGTGTTCGGCGCGACCACGCTGACCAATGTCGAATCGATTGTCCTCACCGCCGGCAACAACTACAGCCTGACGTTCAACGACGCGACGGTGAACAACGGCACCCTGTCGGTCGACGGATCGCAGCTGTCGGCGGCAAACACCATGACGATCAACGCGTCGGCCGAAACGCAGGCCGGATCAAGCTACCGCATGATCGGCGGGGCAGGCAACGACGTGCTGACCGGCGGCGCCGGCCTCGACATGTTCGACCTTGGCATGGGTGGCGTCGACACGGTCACCGGCGGCACTGCCAACGACACGATTGACGCCGCCGGCGCGCTGACAGCCGCCGACCGCATCGATGGCGGCGCGGGCACCGATACGCTCTACCTGTCGGGCGACTACTCGGGGGGCCTGGTCTTTGGAACCACCACGCTCACCAACGTCGAAGTGATCGTGCTGCAGGCCGGGCACAGCTACAACCTGACGATGAACAACGCGACCGTCGTCACCGGGCGGGCCCTGGAGATCAACGGCGTCGGCCTGGATGCGGGCAACAGCATGGTGGTGAATGCCTCCGCCGAGCTCGAGGCCGGGGCCACCTACCGCCTGGTTGGCGGCAACGGCAACGATACGCTGACAGGTGGCGCCGGTAACGACCTGCTGGTCGGCGGCCGGGGCGCCGACCGGCTGACCGGCGGCCGGGGCAACGACACCTTCGACTACAACCGGCTGGCCGACGGCAACGTGAACGAGCGGATCCTCGACTTCAGCAAGTCGGGCACCAACGGCGCCGACGTACTGAACCTGCACGACCTGCTGCTGACCTTCGCCGGATACAACGGCGCCAACGCCTTCACCGGCGGCTACCTGCGCTTCGACACCTCGTCGGGCACCGACACCGTGGTGCGGGTCGACAGCAATGGCGGAGCGAATTCCCTCGTCACCCTGGTGACCCTGGTCGGCACCTTGCTGCTGCAAACCGACACACCGAACTTTGTCGTCTGAACGCGCTGCTTTCATCAATCACAGGGAAGGGACCAGTCATGAACAGCAATCGCACCCGGCGGGGATTTCTACGCAATGCCTTGTTGGGGACCCTGGCCGCCAGCATGCCGCCCGGCGCTTTTGCGCAGGCGACGCTGTCGAAGCGGCTCGACTGGAACACCTTCAAGCAGGGCCGCGATTACTCCTCGTTCATGGACGCGATCAAGAAGATGCGCGCGAACACGAATGCCGCCGACAAGCGCAGTTGGCAGTACTGGACCAACGTCCACGTGAACTTCTGCCCGCACAACGTGCCGTATTTCATCGAGTGGCACCGCGGCTACCTGCGCCTGTTCGAAAAGCAACTGCGTGAGATGTCGGGCAACCCAGGGCTCATGCTCCCGTACTGGAATTACTACGCCGATCCGACCATCCCGCGCGAATTCACAGAAGCGGCCGCCTGGAACCCGCTGTACATTGATCGCACCAACAACAACGTGTCGCAGGCGCTCACCCTGGCGCCGTTTTCCGGCACCTACACCCACTTTCAGCGCGAGCCAAACGACTCGTTCGCCAATGCGATCGCGTTCGAACCGTCGCTCGAGAACCAGCCGCACAACCCGATCCACGACCTGATCGGCGCCGTGATGACCACGATGCAATCGCCGCTCGATCCGATCTTCTGGCTGCACCACGCCAACATCGACCGGCTGACGAGTGCGTGGGTGGCCGCGGGCGGAGGACGCGGCCTGCCGCCTGCCACCGATCCCTACTGGAACGGCAACTTCTCCTACGCCACCCGACTTACCATGCCCCGGGCGTCCACCGTCGACTCCAGGCTGAACCTGGGCTATTTCTACGACAACGAAACGTTGCCGGATTCGCTGCCGCCCGATCCCGCGCTGTCGGCGGAGGCGGCCGGCACAGCAACTACCCTGACCGCGGCCCGGCCGGCCGGCGGCCCGCGGGTGCCGGCGCTGCCGCCGGTCGGCAGCTTTGCGTCCACGCGCATGCGCGCGACCGGGCCCAAGCGGCTGGCGCTGGGCGGGGCCGCCGGCATCGTGCTCGACAACTCGTCCGTCACCGCCCGCGTCGCGCTCGACAAGAGCGGGGTCCAG
>JBJMVW010000106.1:0-4104 GCA_045810465.1 Massilia sp.
CGTACCTGGTGTGGCTGCACCACTTCTTCACCATGGGTTCGGGCGCCAGCGTCAACTCGTTCTTCGGCATCACCACGATGATCATCTCGATCCCGACCGGCGCCAAGATCTTCAACTGGCTGTTCACGATGTACAAGGGGCGGGTGCGCTTCGAGCTGCCGATGATGTGGACCATTTCGTTCATGATCACCTTCACCA
The DNA here is from genome assembly GCA_045810465.1 of Massilia sp. Classification (GTDB taxonomy): domain Bacteria; phylum Pseudomonadota; class Gammaproteobacteria; order Burkholderiales; family Burkholderiaceae_D; genus Telluria. Next base: position 199 of record JBJMVW010000106.1, read on the forward strand.
TCGGTGGCATGACCGGCGTGATGCTGGCAGTGCCGCCGGCCGACTTCGTGCTGCACAACTCGCTGTTCCTGATCGCGCACTTCCACAACGTGATCATCGGCGGCGTCGTGTTCGGCATGTTCGCCGGCATCAACTACTGGTTCCCGAAAGCGTTCGGCTTCAAGCTCGACAAGTTCTGGGGCACGGTCTCGTTCTGGCTGTGGTCGATCGGCTTCTGGGTCGCGTTCACCCCGCCGTACATCCTGGGCTTCATGGGCATCACCCGCCGCATGTCGCACTTCGAAGATCCGTCGATCCAGTGGCTGTTCCGTATCTCGCTGGTCGGCACCCTGATGATCGCCGGCGGTATTGGCGCCATGCTGATGCAGTTCTACGTCTCGATCCGCGACCGCAAGAAGCTGGCCGACGTGACCGGCGACCCGTGGAATGGCCGTACCCTGGAGTGGGCGACCTCGTCGCCGCCGCCGGACTACAACTTCGCGTTCACCCCGGTCGTGTACGACAACGACACCTGGGCTGACATGAAGAAGAACAAGTACGCGCGTCCGCTGACCGATTTCGTGGCGATCCACATGCCCAAGAACACCTGGGCCGGCTTCGTCATCGCAGCGCTGTCCGCCGGCATCGGCTTCGGCATCATCTGGCATATGTGGCTGGTGGTCGGTGCCGCGTTCGTCGCCATGATGGCCGCGATCATCGTTCACACCTTTAACTACAAACGCGACTACTACATCCCGGCCGAGGAAGTGACCCGTACCGAGAATGCTCGCACCGCTTTGTTGGAAAGCCATGTCTGAAATTAAAGCAATTAACGCTGGCGCCGTAAGCGCCGCCGACAGCTCGCGCTACTTCGTGCGCGAGCACCATCCGGAGAACGGCACGCTGCTGGGCTTCTGGATCTACCTGATGAGCGATTGCCTGATCTTCGCCTGCCTGTTCGCGACCTATGCCGTACTGGGCCGCAACTACGCCGGCGGTGAATCGGGTGCCGAGCTGTTCAACCTGCCGCTGGTGGCCGTCAACACGGCCTTCCTGCTGCTGTCGTCGATCACCTATGGCTTCGCGATGCTGGCCGCGCCGCACAAGGCAAGCAAGGCGGTGCTGGTGTGGCTGGCGATTACCGGCATCCTCGGCGCCGGCTTCCTGGGCCTGGAACTGTACGAGTTCGTGCACCTGGTCCATGAAGGCTACGGCCCGCAGCGCTCGGGCGCGATGACCGCGTTCTTCTCGCTGGTCGGCACCCACGGCCTGCACGTGACCTTCGGTATCGTGTGGCTGGTGACGCTGATGTTCCAGGTCGCCAAGCACGGCATTACGCCGGAAAACTATCGTCGCCTGTCGTGCCTGTCGATGTTCTGGCACTTCCTGGACGTGGTCTGGATCGGCGTGTTTACCTTTGTCTACCTGATGGGAGTGTTGCCATGAGCGATCATCAAAATCACGGCCACCACGGCCACGACGACCACCTCGAAGCCCATGGCAGCCTGAAGGATTACACGGTCGGCTTCATCCTGTCGGTGATCCTGACCGCGATCCCGTTCTGGCTGGTGATGGGCAAGGTGCTGGAACCGGGCACCACCAAGTTCGTGATCCTCGGCTTCGCCGCGGTGCAGGTTGTGGTCCACATGATCTACTTCCTGCACATGAACTCGAAGTCCGAGGGTGGCTGGAACATGATGGCGCTGATCCTGACCATCATCCTGCTGTTTATCGTCCTGTCGGGCTCGATCTGGGTCATGTACCACATGAACGCCAACATGATGCCGGGCATGGGCGCCGACAGCGGCGCGACGGTCCACGGGATGCACGACATGCCATGATGCAGGACCAGCACGCATCGGCAGTGGCGCACGGCGCCAGGCGCGGGCGGCTTGCCCGCCTGGTCCTGGCAGCCGCCGGGCTGCTGCTGATCGTGCTGTTTGCAGGGCTCGGCAGCTGGCAGGTTTACCGCCTGCAATGGAAGCTGGCCCTGATCGAACGCGTGAACTCGCGCGTTCATGCTGCCCCGGTCGCGCCGCCCCCCGCGGCGCGCTGGGCGCAGGTTACGCAAGAATCCGACGAATACCGGCACGTACGCCTCGCTGGTACTTTCCTCTACGAATACACGACTCCGGTCCAGGCACTGTCCGAGCTTGGCAGCGGCTATTGGCTGCTGACCCCGCTGTGCACGCCGGATGGCGCCATTGTGCTGGTCAACCGCGGCTTTGTGCCGGCGGCGCAGGGCGGTCCCAAACATTACCCCGGCCACAAGGCCGCCGCTCCGGCTTGCCCGTCGGGCGGCGATCCGGTCACGCTGACCGGGCTGCTGCGTATCAGCGAGCCGGGCGGCGGCTTCCTGCGCACCAACGACCCGGCCGCCAACCGCTGGTACTCGCGCGACGTGGGGGCGATCGCCGCCGCGCGCGGGCTGGCCAATGTGGCGCCGTACTTCGTCGACGCCGCCGAAGCGCAGGACCCCGCCGGCGCCCCCGACCATCCGGCCGGCGGCCTGACCGTGATTTCCTTTCATAACAGTCACCTCATCTACGCCATCACTTGGTATGCTCTTGCTTTGATGGTGGCCGTGGCCCTCTGGTGGGGCGCCCGCCGCAGGCATGATGAGGAAGAATGACAGTACAAGCTGAAGTCGCAAGCAGGCCGGCCGCCGCGCCGGAACCATCGGTAGCGGCCGCCAACGTCGAATACGCGGCCGGCCACACCAACATGCTGCAGCTGATCGAGCTGCGCTGGATCGCGGTGATCGGCCAGGTCACGACCATCGCCGGCGCGATCCTGGTGTTCGACGTCAAGCTGCCGCTGGTCCCGATGCTCGAGGTGCTGGCTTGCCTGATCGCGTTCAATATCGCCAGCCACCTGCGCTGGCACGAAAAGGTGCCGGTCACCAACCGCGAGGTGTTCCTGGCGCTGCTGGTGGACGTAGCCAGCCTGACTGTCCAGCTGTACCTGTCGGGCGGCACCACCAACCCGTTCGCGTTTTTGTACCTGCTGCAGGTGATCCTGTCGGCGGTGCTGCTCGAGGCCTGGTCGACCTGGACCATCGTCGCCATCACGCTGGCCTGCCTGGCCGGGCTGTCGGTATTCGCGCGCCCGCTGGCGCTGCCGTTCGACCACGCGCGCGGCTTCGCCAGCCTGTACGTGCAGGGCATGCTGATCTGTTTTACGCTCGATGCGGCGCTGCTGGTGGTGTTCGTCTCGCGCATCAGCGGCACGCTGCGCGCCAAGGCCGCCCAGCTGGCCGACCTGCGCCAGCGCGCCGCCGAGGAAGACCATATCGTGCGCATGGGCCTGCTGGCCTCGGGCGCGGCGCACGAACTGGGCACGCCGCTGGCCACCTTGTCGGTGATCCTTGGCGACTGGAAGCGCATGCCCGAGTTTAAAATGAATCCCGAACTGCTCGAGGAAATCGCCGAGATGCAGACCCAGCTCCAGCGCTGCAAGTCGATCGTCAGCGGCATCCTGCTGTCGGCCGGCGAAGCGCGCGGCGAGTCGGCCAAGCGCACCACGATCCGCACCTTCCTCGACCATCTGGTCGACGAGTGGAAGGCCAGCCGGCCGGTGCGCTCGTTCAGCTACCACAACCGGATCGGCGACGACATCCCTGTCGTGTTCGACTCGGCCCTGAAACAAATGATCGACAACGTGCTCGACAACGCGCTGGAAGCCTCGCCCGGCTTTGTCGGCCTGGAAGCACGCTGCGAACATGGGACCCTGGTCCTGAGCGTGACCGACGCCGGCCCCGGCTTCGCGCCGTCGATGCTGGCCCAGTTCGGCAAGCCCTACCAGTCGAGCAAGGGACGCGAGGGCGGTGGCCTCGGCCTGTTCCTGGTGGTGAACGTCGCGCGCACGCTGGGCGGCGCGGTCGCGGCGCGCAACCGGCCCGAGGGCGGGGCGGAGGTCACGCTGACA
>JBJMVW010000107.1:0-11492 GCA_045810465.1 Massilia sp.
GAATGCGCGCGAGATCGAGCTGCCCCCCGCCGAAGACGTGCCCGGCAAGGCGCCGTCGTCCGAGCAGGACACCAAGCTCGCCGAGGAGGCGCTGCGCGACATCCTCGCCATCCTGCGTGCACGCACCGGCCACGATTTCCGCAACTACAAGCGCGCCACCGTGCTGCGCCGCCTCGAGCGCCGGCTGCAGGTGCACGGCCTGCCCAGCCTGCCGGCCTACCGGGCATTCCTGCAGGCGCAGCCGGAAGAAGCGCAGGCCCTGCTGAAGGACCTGCTCATCGGCGTCACGAACTTCTTCCGCGATCCCGAGGCGTTCGAGGCGCTGAAGAAGGAAGGGCTGGGGCCGATGTTCGACGGCGGCGACCGCCAGGGTGCGAACGTGCGCGTCTGGGTGGCCGGATGCGCCACCGGCGAAGAGGCGTACTCGATGGGGATCCTGCTGAGCGAGCTGGCCGCGGCCGCGCCGCGGGCGCCGAAGATCCACCTGTTCGCCACCGACATCGACGAGGCCGCGATCGCGCATGCGCGCATGGGCGTGTACCCGGCCTCCATCGAGACCGACGTGACTCCCGCGCGTCTGCGCCGCTTCTTCGAGCACGATGCCAACCACTACCAGATCCGCAAGGAGGTGCGCGAGAAGATGATGTTCGCCGTGCACAACCTGCTGCACGACCCGCCGTTCTCGAAGCTCGACCTCATCTCCTGCCGCAACCTGCTCATCTACCTCGACCGCGACGTGCATGCCGAGTTGCTCGAGATGTTCCACTTCGCGCTCAAGCCGGGCGGCATTCTGTTCCTGGGCAGCTCCGAGTCGGCCGACACGGCGTCGACGTTCTTCTCGGTGGTCGACAAGAAGCACCGCATCTACAAGGCCAACGTCGTGCAGCGAACGGCTCGCTACATGCCGAACCTGCCGATGGCCACATCGCCCGGCCTGGCGGCGCGTCACCTCGACTTCCGCACGCTGGAGAAGCGCAGGCCCGGCTACGCCGACCTGCACCGGCGCCTCGCCGAGCGGCACGCGCCGCCCAGCGTGCTGGTCGACGCGGAAGCGAACATCGTCCACCTGTCCGAAGACGCGGGCCGCTTCCTTCGCCATTCGGCCGGCGCGCCGTCGCACCAGCTGCTGTCGCTGGTGCTGCCCGAGCTGCGGCTCGAGCTGCGCACCGCGCTGTACCAGGCGCAGCAGGGCAACGACAGCGTCGACTGCCGTCCGGTGCAGCTGCAAGTCGGCCACGAGCCGGCGGTGGTCCACATGACGGTGCGCCCGTTCCACGACGAGGAGGCGGCGGCCGACTTCCTGCTGGTGCTGTTCCGCCAGCTCGAGGAGGCGAACGCGCCGGCGCTGGCGCCGGCGCCACGCGGCGAAGAGCTGGTCCTGACGCAGCTCGAGGCCGAGCTGCAGCGCAAGCGCGAGCAGTTGCAGGAAACCATAGAACACTCGGAAATCTCGAACGAGGAGCTGCGCGCGTCGAACGAGGAACTGCAGGCGATCAACGAAGAGCTGCGCTCGGCCACGGAAGAACTCGAGACCAGCAAGGAAGAGCTGCAGTCGGTCAACGAAGAGCTCATCACGGTCAACTACGAGCTCAAGGTCAAGGTCGAGGAAACCGGCAAGGCCAACGACGACCTGAACAACCTGATCGCCTCGACCGACATCGCCACCGTGTTCGTCGACAGCGGCCTGCGCATCAAGCGCTTCACGCCGCGCGCGGCCGACATCTTTTCGATCATCCCGTCCGACATCGGCCGCTCGCTGCTGGACCTGACCCACCGGCTCGACTACGACCAGCTGGCCGAGGATGTCGGCCACACGTTCGAGACGCTGCGCCCGGTCGAGCGCGAGGTGCGCAGCGACGCCGGCCGCTACTACATCGTGCGCCTGCTGCCGTACCGCACCACCGAAGACCGGATCGAAGGCGCGGTGATGACCTTCATCGACATCACGCTGCGGCGCCAGGCCGAGGAGCGGCTGCTCGCCGGCGAGGCACGCATGCGGCTGGTGGCCGAAAGCGCCACCGATTACGCGATCATGACGATGGACGCGGCCAATTGCGCGACCAGCTGGAACAAAGGGGCCGAGCGGATCTTCGGCTATACCGAGCAGGAAATCCTGGGCCAGAGCCTGGACCGGCTGTTCGTGCCGGAAGACCGCGAACGCGGCGTGCCGCAGGACGAGCTGCGGCGCGCACGCGAGGACGGCCGCGCCGAGGACGAGCGCTGGCACCTGCGCAAGGACGGCAGCCGCTTCTTCTGCAGCGGCGTCACCACCCCGCTTGGCACCGACGCGGCGTACGGCTACGCCAAGATCGCGCGCGACCAGACCTCGCGGATCCGGCACGATAGCGAACTCGAGCACGCGCTGAACCATGAACAGCGCGGCCGCAGCCACGCCGAAAGCGCGAACGCGCTCAAGGACGAGTTCCTGGCGATCATGTCGCACGAGCTGCGCCATCCGCTGAACATGATCCACATTAACGTCGAGTTGCTGGCGCGTCTGCCCGAGATCGCCCATTCTGCCACCTGCCGGCGCGCCACCGCGGCGATCCGCAGCTCGGTGCTGAGCCAGGCCAAGATCATCGACGACCTGCTCGACATGTCGCGCGTGCGCACCGGCAAGCTGAGCCTGTCGATGGCGCCGGTCGAGCTGGGCCCGGTGGTGCAGGCGATTGTCGATGCCGCCCGCGACGACCCGGCCGCCGCCGGCCTCGACATCTCGGTCAGCGGCACCACCGACGGCCAGTGCGTGCTGGCCGACCAGGTGCGCATCGAGCAGGTGGTGATGAATTTGCTGAACAACGCGGTCAAGTTTACGCCGGCCGGCGGCCGCATCGAGGTGGCGCTGGCGACCGACGACGGCATGCTGCGCATCGACGTCAAGGATACCGGGCAGGGCATCGCGCCGGCCTTCCTGCCACATGTGTTCGAGATGTTCGGCCAGCCCGGCTCGGTGACCACGCGCGCCAAGGGTGGGCTCGGGATCGGGCTGGCGCTGGTGCGCGAGATCGTTGCGCTGCATGGCGGGCGGGTCGAAGCGGCCTCCGAAGGGAACGGCAAGGGCGCCTGCTTCAGCATCTGGTTGCCGCTGCTCGACAGCGAGGCGTGGGCGCATGCGGGCCCGCACGCCGCAGCCGGCGAAGGCATTGCCGGCGTGCGCGTGCTGCTGGTCGACGATGTCGATGACGTGGTGCAGGTGTTCAAGACGCTGCTGGAGATGGAAGGGGCGGTCGCGTTCGCGGCCACCAGCGGGCAGGAGGGGCTCGAGGTGCTCGAACGCGAGGACATCGACCTGCTGATCTCGGATATTTCGATGCCCGACATGGACGGCTACGAATTCCTGCAGGCGGTGCGGCGCATGCCGCGCTACGCCAAGCTGCCGGCGGTGGCGGTCAGCGGGCTGGGGCGCGAGAAGGATATCGCGATGGCGCGCCAGGCCGGGTTCTCGGCCCACATCGGCAAGCCGATGTCGATCGAACGGCTGACCGCGATCATCCGCGAATTGCTGCCGCGCGAGCGGCGCGCGACCGAGGAAGCTCAGGGGACGTAATCGGGGTCGAGCAGCTGATCCAGGGAGAACGGGTTGGACCTTGGGAAGCCTGCGTCGGGCAGCCCTGTCTCCAGCGCTGCCGTTGAAACGGCGTCGCGGTACACATCGTCAGCATACTCGGCGACGTAACGCCTGAGGCTTGGGCTGTCCTTGATAAGCTTGTGGATCTGGCGCCGCTGTTCCCGAAGCGTGCCCAGCCAATTGCGAGATCGGTGGCTCGGCTGGACTTGGCACTTAAGTAGGTGCACCAGCACAACGTGCAGCCGGTTACTCAGCTCGCGGTGCTCTTTCCTCGCCATGCCCTCAACCTCTTCCGCCAGGTTTTCAACGTCGAGCAACTCTACTTTCCGTTCGCGCAGCAGGGCTGCCTGGGCGCGCAGCCAGAGCGTGAAATCATCGTAATACCCGGGGAGGAGGGGGGCATCGTCCCCGGAAGGCAGGACAGCGTCGGGTTCGGGTCGGTTCATCTGCACCTCCGTTCAGGATGACGAAGGTAGCATCGGGCGAGCGCAGGGGCAAGCGCCGCGCGACCGCGGAAGCTCAGGGGACGTAATCGGGGTCGAGCAGCTGGGCGTCCGAGAATGGATTGGTTGGGGGGAAGGTTGACGCCGGCATACCGGTCTCATCGGCTGCGCTGGCAACCGCCCCCTGGTATTCCTGCTCGGCATACTCCACAACGTGGCGCTTCAGGCTGGGACTGTCAGCAAGCAGTCGCGCGACCTGCTTGCGTTGCTCCCTGAGCGAACCGAGCCAATTGCGGGAGCGGTGATCCGATTGGAACTTTAGCTTCAGCAGGTGAATGAGGATGACGTCCAGGCGGCTCTTCAACTCGCGATGCAGGTTCCTGCCCGTGCTGTCGACCTCTTCCGCCAGCTTGTCCACGTCGAGCAACTCGAATTTCCGTTCAAGCAACAGCTCTGCCTGGACACGCAGCCACAAGGCAAAATCGTCGTGGTATTCCGGTTGGAGGGGCGCCTGATCCTCGAAAGGCAGGACAACGTCCGGTTCGGGTCGGTTCATATGCACCTCGGTTCAGGATGACGAAGGTAGCACTCGACGGGGACGCGTGCAAGCGCCGCACTAAGAGGATGAGCTTGTTAAACGTCTTATGGTAGGATCATCATCTTGAAAAATATACAGTGTATAAATTACGGGAATTTGATGACCACTGGACATGTTTTTATTGCGACCAGCGTAGATGGCTATATTGCGCGTGCCGATGGCGACATCGATTGGCTGCTAGTGCGTGATGACCCGGCGGAAAATCACGGCTACACCGATTTCATCGCGGACAAAGATATGATCGTGATGGGACGAGGGAGCTACGAAAAGGTCCTGTCCTTTGACACGTGGCCCTATGATCGGCCGGTGCTGGTGCTGTCGAAGCAACTGGTGGGCATGCCAGTACCCGACGCGCTGCAAGGAAAGGTGCGATTCTCCGACCTCTCTCCGGCAGAGACGATGGGGGAATTGGCGTGCCGAAACGTGCACAGGGTGTATGTGGATGGGGGGCAGCTAGTGCAGTCCTTCCTGCGCGCAGGGCTGATCAAGGACATAGTGATCACCACCGTGCCGGTACTGATCGGCGCCGGCAAGCCTTTGTTCGGCACCTTGCCGCGAGATATAGATCTTGCATTGGTATCCAGTCGCAGTTTTCCTTCAGGCCTGGTGCAATCCACTTACCAGATCTCCCCATGACGCGGCCACGTGGTCGCCCTGCCCAAGGGAGGGGAGTGACGCGAAATGACATCCTGGACGCAGCGATGCTGCTGTTGGATGAAGGCGGAGGAAAAGGGTTGACAATGCGCTCCCCTGCCGCGCGGCTGGGGGTCACCCCAATGAGTCTTTACCACCACGTGGTTGATCGCGCTGGACTGCTGGCGGCACTATCGGACAGGGTTTACGGCGAAGTGTTGGATGCACTCGCTGGACTGACGGACCAGCGCGCCGAAATCCGGACGCTGCTGACCCGCTATTACGATGCCGTTGGCAGGCATCCGCAACTCGCCCTGGCGATTTTTGCCGAACCTGAAGCGTTTGCCGGGGTGAGCCGCCAGATTACCGATCGCCTGGGCTCGCTGCTTGCCGCGATCACGGCAAAGCACCTCCTTTGGCGGGATATCCTGGTCGACCATGCGCATGGCAGTGGTTTGGCTCTCAGCTCGGCCCGAGGTGATCAGGAGCGGACCAATCTGATGCGGGGACAGTATCGGGAAGCGTTGGATTGCTTGCTGGAGCGGTTAGTGGACCGCTGAGGAGGAGACCGGCCTGGTTAGCCCCCACAGGTCATTCCCGCGCAAGCGGGGATGACCTGTGGTGATTTACGCTTCGGCGACGCGCTTCTTGATATGCGCCAGCGCTTGTTCGACCTGGTCGATCAGGATCAGGCACAGGTCGCCCTCGGCCAGCCGCGCCAGTACGGTGTCGATCGCGACGAACTCGCCGTTGATCTCTTCGACGTAGCTGGTGCGGTTCGCGCCCTCCAGTCCGGCGCGCAGCAGGCCGATGACTTCGCCGTCGGCGCGGCCGCGCTGGCACGCATCCTGGTACAGCAGCACGTCGTCGAACGCGGCGCCCAGGATCTCGGTCTGCTGGCGGATGTCCTGGTCGCGGCGGTCGCCGGCGCCGCTGATCACGACCGAACGGCGCTTGGCCGGCATCGCCTCGACCGCATTCACCAGCGCCGAGATCGCGTCCGGGTTGTGGCCGTAGTCGGCGATCACGGTCGCGCCTTTGTAATCGAACACGTTGAAGCGGCCGGGCGCGTTGTCGCTCTCGCCGACAAAGGTCTTCAGGCCGAGGCGAATCGCATCCCACGAGGTGCCGACCGCCCACGCCGCAGCCACCGAGGCCATCACGTTCTCGACCTGGAAGCCGACCGCGCCGCCGCGCGTGATCGGTACTTCCGCCAGCGGGATCTTGTGTTCGTTCCTGCCCTGCGCCGCGACCAGCATCCCGTCCTCGACGAACACCACGCGCTGGCCGCGCGCGCGGTGCATGGTCAGCACTTCGTTGCCGCCATCCTGGGCGAAGAAGGTGACTGCGCCGCGCGTGTTGTCGGCCATCGCCGCGACCATCGGGTCGGCCGCGTTCAGCACCGCCATGCCGCTGTCCGACACGTTCTGCACGATCACGCGCTTGAGGACCGCGAGGTCTTCCAGCGTCGTGATGTAGTTCAGGCCCAGGTGGTCGCCGGCGCCGATGTTGGTGACCACCGCGACCTGGCAGCGGTCGAAGGCCAGGCCTTCGCGCAGCATGCCGCCGCGCGCGGTTTCGAACACGGCCGCATCGACGTCGGGATGGAGCAGCACGTTGCGCGCGCTGCGCGGGCCGCTGCAGTCGCCGCAGTCGATGCGGCGGCCCTGGATGTAGACGCCGTCGGTGTTGGTCATGCCGGTGCGCAGGCCCGAGGCGGTGAGCAGGTGCGCGATCAGGCGCACGGTGGTGGTCTTGCCGTTGGTGCCGGTCACCGCCACCACCGGGATGCGGCCGTCGTCGCCGTCGGCAAACATCGACGCGATGATCGCCTCGCCGACCGCGCGGCCCTTGCCGAACGACGGCGACAGGTGCATGCGAAGGCCCGGCGCGGCGTTCACCTCGACGATGCCGCCGCCCTGGTCCTCGATCGGCTTGAGCACGCTGTCGCACACCAGGTCGACGCCGCAAATATCCAGGCCGACCATGTGCGCCGCCGCGATCGCGCGCGCCGCCACTTCCGGGTGCACGTCGTCGGTCACGTCGGTGGCCGCGCCGCCGGTCGAAAGGTTGGCGTTGTTGCGCAGGGTGACGCGCTGCCCTTTGGGCGGCACCGAGTCGGCCACGTAGCCCTGCTTGGCCAGGCTCGCCAGCGCGATGTCGTCGAAGCGGATCTTGGTCAGCGAGGTCGAGTGGCCACTGCCGCGGCGCGGGTCGAGGTTGACCGTGTCGACCAGCTGGCGCACGGTGTGCACGCCGTCGCCGACCACATGCGGCGGTTCGCGGCGCGCCGCGGCGACCAGCTTGTTGCCGATCACGAGCAGGCGGTAGTCGTGGCCCGGCAGGTAGCGCTCGACCATGACGTCGTCGCGGAATTCGGCGGCGGTGTGGAAGCCCGCGGTCAGCTGTTCGCGCGTGGTCACGTTGACGGTCACGCCCTTGCCCTGGTTGCCGTCCTTCGGCTTGATCACGACCGGCAGGCCGATTTCCTGCGCCGCGGCCCAGGCGTCGTCCGGATCGGCGACGGTGCGGCCGAGCGGCACCGGCACGCCGGCGGCGTCGAGCAGTTTCTTGGTCAGTTCCTTGTCCTGCGCGATCGATTCGGCGATCGCGCCGGTGCAGTCGATCTCGGCGGCCTGGATGCGGCGCTGGCGGCTGCCCCAGCCGAACATCACCAGGCTGCCTTCGGTCAGGCGCCGGTACGGGATGCCGCGCGCGACCGCGGCGTACACGATCGAACCGGTCGACGGGCCGAGGCGCACGTCCTCGTCCAGGTCGCGCAACTGGGCCAGCGCGGCGTCGAGGTCGAACGGCGCATCGTCCGCCGCGGCCTGGCACAGCTGCCGCGCCAGCTCGAGCGCGAGCCGGCCCACGTCTTCCTCGCTGTACTCGACCACCACCTGGTAGATGCCGGGTTCGAGCGTCGCGGTGGAGCGGCTGAAGGTGACCGGGCAGCCGGCCTGCGCCTGCAGGCCGAGGGCAGCCAGTTCGAGCACCTGCGCCATCGGCACGGTGTCGTCATGGCCGGTCGGCTGCAGCGGCCCGATGTTCGGGAAGCGGGCGCGCAGGCGCGATTCGAACCCGGGCAGCCCGCCAATGGATTCCTCGTCAGGGGTGCACGAAACGATCGCTTCCACCGACGTGTGGTGACTCCAGAGGTTGGGGCCTCGCAGGGCCCGTACGCGTGATACTTCCATAAACCTTCAGTCCTTTAATTACTCGTTTTTTTCGGGGCCGCGTCGAAGTTGCGCAGGCCCGCGCAGATCAGGTCGGCCGGCACGCCCAGCGCCCAGGCCGCGGCGGCGGCGGCCAGCAGGCTTTCCGGGTGCTTGACGGTGGCCGGCTTGATCTTGTTGAGCGCCAGCAGCGGCGTCTCGAGCGCGCCTTCGGCCAGCACGATGCGCGCGTCGCGCACGAAGGCGATCCGCCCGCCGCCCGCGCGGTGGCCCGCCATGACCTCGTTGTGTTCGTCCAGCGCATAGAAGATCACGCCGCCGTCGCACAGTCCGGCGAGCCTGACGACGGCCGGGTCGGCCGCGTTCAGCACCGCCGCGCCGTCGGGCAGGATCACGTCGACCTGGCTGCGGATCACGTTCGCCAGTTGGTCTTCGTCGCGGATGTAGTACTCGCCGAGCTGCTCGAGGCCCTGCATGTCGGTGACCACCCCGATCGTGCAGCGGTCGTAGGCCAGGCCTTCGGCCAGGATGGTGCGTGCGTTCGACTCGAACACGGCGGCCTGCACCGTGCGGTTCATCAGCAGGCGCTGGCCCGCTTCGACGTTCATGCAGTCGCCCGCCTTGACCTGGCGCTGGTCGAGGTACAGGCCTTCGCCGTTGACCACGCCCACGTGCTTGCCGGTCAGGTTGACCAGGCAGCCGACCAGCCGCGCGATCAGGCTGGCGCCGAGCGTGCCGGTGACGCCGACCACCGGGATGCGACCGTTTTCGTCGGCTGCGAACAGGTGCTCGACGATCGCGCTGCCGACCGCGCGCGGCTCGCCGGTGGCCGGCTTGATGTGGGCCAGCAGGCCCGGGCTCGAATTGACTTCGATGATCGCGCCGCGCTGCTCTTCGAGCGGGCGCGAGATGTCTTCGCACACCAGGTCGATGCCGGCGATGTCGAGGCCCACCGTGCGCGCCGCCAGCGCCGCCGCGTAGGCGACGTCCGGATGCACGATGTCGGTGACGTCGTCGGCCACGTTGCCGTTCAGCTGGATCAGGACCTTCTGGCCGTCCTGCGGCACCGAGTCGGGCGTGAGGCCCTGGCGCTTCAGGTCGAGCACGATCTCGCTGTCGCGCGGGTCGACCGGATTGAGCGGGAATTCCTCGGTCGGGCCGCGGCGCGGGTCGGTGTTGATCTGGCGCTCGCACAGTGCGACCACGCTCGACTTGCCGTCTCCGGTGACCCACAGCGATTCGCCGCGCGCGGCGGCGACCACCTGCTGGCCGACCACCAGCAGGCGGTGTTCGTTACCGGTGATGTAGCGTTCGACCAGCACCGCGCTCGATTCGCCCGCTTCGGAGGCGATATGGTAGGCTGCCATGACGTCGGCCTCGGTCATCAGGTTCAGCGTGACGCCGCGCCCGTGGTTGCCGTCGCACGGCTTGAGCACGACCGGCAGGCCGATGTCCTGCGCTTCTTCCCACGCCTGGTGTGCGCTGCGCACCACGCTGCCTTCCGGGACCGGTACGCCGACCGATTTGAGCAGCGACTTGGTCAGGTCCTTGTCGCTGGCGATGCTCTCGGCGATCGCGCCGGTGCGGTCGGTTTCGGCGGTCCAGATGCGGCGCTGGGCCGAGCCATACCCGAGCTGGACCAGGTTACCCTCGGTCAGGCGGATCGACGGGATGCGGCGCTCGGTGGCGGCATCGACGATGTGCGCGGTCGACGGGCCCAGGCAGCGGCGGTCCACCAGCTCGGTCAGCGCCAGCACGGTGGCCTGCAGGTCGAACGGGGTGTCGTTGATCGCCGCCATCAGCAGCGCGTGGCCGGCTTCGAGCGCGGCGTGGCCGACACTTCCCTCGCGCGTGCGGAAGGCCATCTTGTAGATGCCGGGTTCGCCCACCGAGCGGGTCTTGCCGAAGCCGGTCTTCATGCCGGCCAGGTTCTGCAGCTCGAGCACGACGTGTTCGAGGATGTGGCCGGCCCAGGTGCCGTCGCGCAGGCGCTCGAGGAAGCCGCCGGGCGCGCCGACCCCGCAGCGGTGTTCGGCCAGGCCGGGCAGCCAGGCAGTCAGCCGTTGGTTGAATCCGGGAAGGGTATTGGACGGGCAGTCTTCCAGTTCGCCCAGGTCAAGCCAGGCTTCGATGACGGGGCGGTAAGTCCAGATGTTGGGGCCGCGCAGGTGAGTCACTCGGAGAAACTTAATATCTTTCTTCTTTGCCATGTAATGATGTCTTTGCCACCGGCGTCGGTTCGTCGCACCGTTATGACTTTGCCTATGTTTGACTGCCTGCCCGCTACAGTACCTGAAACCAGGCGTCATGCAGCGTACATGATGTATACTTGCCGGGACGAAGCTTACCGCGCCGAACCGATTTCTGCCAGTCTAAGCCCCCTCCGACAGAATACCGTAGATTGCTCTGGCGCTCCGTTAGAGCGCCGTGCACTCTCAGCGCGGCCTGTCGCGGCACGGGCATATCTGCAACACTCCAGCGCGCCGAGCCGACCGCAATACCCTTTTCCCTTTATCCATGCCTGTTACGGGCGGCATCAACGATGACAACTCAACAACTGGTTCCTCCTTCGTCGCTGGCGGTCGCCTCCAGCTTCCTGCCGGAACACTGGCAGGCCGAGGTGGAAAAAAAGCTTGCCGCAGGGGAAAACGTTTTAAGTAGCGTCGAGGTTGACCTCGACGCGAAATTACGTTTCACCAAGGGCCTGCTGGTTGTCACCAACCGCCGCCTGCTGGCGCGCGCGCCCCATGAAACCGAGTGGCGCGAGTGGCCGTACCAGGCCGGGCTCGCACTGCGCCACCACGACCACGCCGGCGTCGGCCACCTCGAGCTGGTCGACCAGCACGGCTTGCTGGCCGCGTGGCGCTTTACGCTGGGCCAGAACCTGCAGGCGATCCGCGTGGTCGACCAGTTCCGTGACCAGGTCGAGGGCATTGTTACCGGGCGTGCGGTCACGCCGCCGGAGCAGCACACCTGTCCGAGCTGCAAGGCGCCGCTCGAGCCGGACCAGGAGGAGTGCCCGATCTGCACCAAGGTGCTGCACACGCCGCCTTCGACCTGGACCCTGTTCCGCC
>JBJMVW010000108.1:0-2546 GCA_045810465.1 Massilia sp.
CAGCCTCTTCCAGGTACGGGCGGCCCTTTACTCCGGGATCGGTTTTGTGATGCGTGTAAGTCATGGCGTGCTCCAAATGCAAATAGGCTGATGTGATCCTAGCAGCGCGCAGGCGCCGCCGGCGCGCAATACGCTGTCGAGGTGTTGTTGCCCAAAAGATACACATGTTGCTTGTTGTGTTCGCTGTCACACACAGGTTACACAAGCTTCCTATAATTACTCATCGGTCAGTTTCTGCTTGGAGAGTCTCATGGGCAACTCGCTGCACAACAAAATCTATCTGGGCCGTCCCTCGCTGTTGAGCTCGCGCCCCCTGCAGCTGGCGCTCGCCGTCGGTGCGCTGGCCGGTGTCGGGCTGGCGCTGCTGCGCGCGCTGCGCTAGCCGCGCATTACTGTCGACCCATTGCCCGCGGCGCCCGCGGCGGTTACCATTGCTGCCCCGCAGCGCACATCAATGGCAATCTACAAGTGGCAATGAACAACGACAAACTGACGACAGACGAATACGACGCGCTCGAGCACATCCGGCGCGGCGCCCGGCATGACCGGGTGAATGCCTGTGTAGGGCGCAACGCCAAGAAGCTGGCGGGCCTCAAGATGATCCAATATGGAAGGGACGGCAAGGTCGCGCTCACCGAGAAAGGCGAGCAACTGCTGTTCGTGCGGCGCTGCATCGAGACGCTGCGCGCCCTGGTGGCCGATGCGGCGGCGGCGGTCGAGCCGGAGGTGGCCCAGTTCCTGTCCCGCAAGTCGCACATCGCCGAACGGCCCGAAGGCGGGTTCGCGGTCACCGACAAGGGACGCGAATCCCTGGCCGACATCGCGGCCCAGGAACAACGCCGCTAACCCCGGCCCGCAATACCGGCGCGGCCGGCGCCGGCCTTCAGCTCGGGCGGCGGCGGGTTGGGTAGACCAGCGTCCGCACCGCAATTTCGGGCGGCACGTTCATCGCCACCAGGAACTCGGCCGCGCGCTGCAGTCCCAGCGTCGGAATCGAGGCTACCGCCTGGTTGACCAGGTCGCGTGTGCGCATGTCGGTGCGCAGACGGCGCACCGCTTCGCGTTCGGCGACGGCCTGGTCGCTGTTGCTTTCATTGATCATGGTTTTCCCGTTCTCAGGTATTGCAAAAGAGACACGGCTATTGTAGGGCAACGATGCAGGTTTGACCATAAAAAACTGGTCTGTGACATCGTTTTTTTAGGCGCTGTCCCCGCTAAGTGTGGAATATCCCGAATGCCGCTCGGAGCAGCACGTCGGATGAGTTGATGCGGTTCATGTCGACAGCCCATCGCCATCCCAGGTAATTGGACAGGTAGTGGGTAGCGACGCCATGGAAGCGCTGAAGCCATTCGCGAAGACGGCTGTGGTAGGCGTTCACGTTTTGCACATGAATGGCGCCTCTCACCCTTTCGCCAGCTCGCAGGTTGACCGCCTCATGCGAGATCCCAGCCTCCTGCGCGAAGTAGCGATAAGCGGCGTTCGCATCGCTGACGAGCAGCACATCCGCGGCCAGCACAGGCGCCAGACATTGATGCAACTGTCGCTTCGACACCGGACCTCGGCCAGTAATGAAATCGAAGGTTTGCCCGGTCCTGTCGCGCGCCACGAGCACGCAGACCTGCTCGTCCGAGGTCCCGCGCTTGGTCGCGGCGCCTCCTCGTTTTCGCGCCGGCCGGCTTAATTGTCGTGCCCCTTTTTCTGACTCGAGCAGATACAACTCGTCAGCCTCCGCGATGCCATGCAGCCGCTCCGGGCGATCGTGCTTGGTCACGTCCAGGAACCGGTGCCGCCAGCGGAAACTGGTGTTCTTGTGCACCCCAACGGCGCTGGCTGCCCGGCGCACCGTGGTCGAGTCGAGCAGGCAATCGAGGTAGTCGAGCCATCTGGCCTTGTGCCGCAGCCGCGCCAACGGGGTACTCGTCAGGCAATTAAATGTTTTGCCGCAACCGCAACAGCGGTATCGCTGCAAGCCGTGGGAGTGACCGTGACGATACGGCCTGTTTGCACCGCAACGGGGGCATGCCAGCTTCGGGACAGCGGCGCTTTCGATGACGTCCGTCACCCGATCCAGCCTCGCCGCAGGGCGAAGCACCTGCATGACACGATCACGCTGCCGTTTGGAGAGCTGGCTCAGTTGCCCGAGAAAACGCTCGAAGTCCCCCGCGTTCATACGCCCTCCGCCTGGTGGTCTGGAACCCCTTGGACCTCAGCAGTTCGGGCAAATTCAACAGTTAGCGGGGACAGCGCCTTTTTTTATGCGGCAATCGCCTCGTGCGTGGCCGCCGCGGCCGGTGGCAGCGCGTGCCGCTGGCGCAGCAGCTGTTCGAATTCCTCGGCCGGCAGCGGCCGGCTGAAGTAGTAGCCCTGCATCTCGTCGCAGCCGTGGCGACGCAGGTAGTCGAGCTGCTCGCCGGTCTCGACGCCCTCGGCGATCACCGACAGCTTCAGGTTGTGCGCCAGCGCGATGATCGAGGTGACGATCGCGGCGTCGTTGGCGTCGTGCGTGATGTCGGCCACGAACGAGCGGTCGATCTTCAGCACGTCG
>JBJMVW010000109.1:0-4134 GCA_045810465.1 Massilia sp.
GGCCGGTGCGGCCGCCCTGCGGCACGATCGGCACCCGCCACGCGTTACACGCCTGCACCAGCTGGGCAACCTGGCCGGTATCGCCCGGTTGCAGCACCGCGCGCGCCTTGCCGGTGAAGCGGCCGCGCCAGTCGGTCAGGTGCGGCGCCATCGCATCGACGCGGTCGAGCACATGCCCGGCACCGACGATCTCGCGGCAGCGCCGCAGGAAGTCATCAGTCATGCGCTTCAGTCATGCGGCACCTTGACCTTGTCCAGCAACTCCTTGGCCATCCGCTTGGCCGCCTGCTTGTACGGGCGCAGGTAGAGCAGGGCGCAGACGAAATACAGTACCGACAGGCCGACCTCACCCAGCGCCATCCAGCGCGACAGCTCTTGCTGGTCGGCCCAGGCCCGCACCACCCCTTCGGTGAAATAGGCCAGGATCAGCATCGACGACCATTGCAGCGTGTACAGGTCGCGTTTGACGATGCCGCGCAGCGGCACCAGCAGTGGTACTGCCTTGAGCGCGAGCAGCCATCCGCCCGGGTGGAGCGGAGCGATCACGGCTTCCCAGGCGACCAGCCAGCAGATCAGCAAGACGAGGCTGGCGAGGGCGCCGGCATGAAAAATCCTGGCGGTTTGCATCAGCGTGTATTCCCGTGCAGTTTGACCGCGGCCGCCGCCAAACGTCGCCCGAGCGCGACCGCGAGCCGCTTTTCATCGTCGGTAACCGGCTTGTTGCCGTCGATCCCAGCCCAGTGGGTGGCGCCGTACGGGCTGCCACCGCTGGCGGTGTTCATCAGTTCGGGGTGCGTGTAGGGCAGGCCCATCACCAGCATCCCGTGGTGCAGCAGCGGTATCATCATCGACAGCAAGGTCGCCTCCTGGCCGCCATGCAGGCTGCCGGTCGATGTGAATACTACCGCCGGTTTGCCGGAAAGGGTGCCCGACACCCAATCGGCGGCGGTACCGTCCCAAAAATATTTCATCGCCGACGCCATGTTGCCGAAGCGCGTGGGCGAGCCCAGCGCGACGCCGGCGCACTCGGCCAGGTCCTCCAGCTCGACGTAGGGCGAGCCATCGGACGGAATATCGGGTTCGGTCGCCTCGGTCACGGTGGACACCGCCGGCACGGTGCGCAGCCGCGCCTCGGCGCCGGGCACGCTCTCGATGCCCTGGGCGATCAGTTCGGCCAGCTTGCGGGTGGCGCCGTGACGCGAGTAATAAAGAACGAGGATAATCAGATTGGTTTGGTTCATCATTGGTATTATAGGGCGCTTTACATAGTGACATGCCCGGGCAAGGCGAGATTTTAACAACTACATGCTTTCCAAAACCGTCTCATCGATATCGCGCTCCACGAGCGAAATGATCAACGTCAGCGTCGACATGGTACGCGGCCTGACGTGGGGAGAGGTGCGCGACCTGGTCCGCTTCGCGCGGCGTCGGCTGAACGAGGAGAAATTGCCCCAGGTCGCAGGCAGCCTGACGTTTACCACCACGCTGGCGCTGGTGCCGCTGCTCACCATCGTGCTCGCCATCTTCACCACCTTCCCGCTGTTCGGCCAGTTCCGTACCGCGTTGGACAACTACTTCGTGCAAACCGTTATGCCGAAGGCGATTGCGAACACGATCATCTCAAACCTGACGCAGTTTGCGAGCAAGGCGACGCGCCTGTCGGCGGTCGGCGCGGTCGCGCTGCTGTTCACCTCGACGACAATGATGGCGATGGTCGAGCGCGCCTTCAACCAGATCTGGGCCGTGCGCCGGCCACGGCCGCTGGTGCAGCGCGTGACGATCTATTGGGCACTGTTGACGCTCGGGCCGCTGCTGTTCGGCCTGTCGCTGACGGTGACCGCGCAACTGTTCATCGCCACCGGCGGGCTGGGCAAGTCGCTGCCCTTCCTTGGCGCGCTGGTCAACACCGTGGTGTCGGTGGGGCTGACCACCGGTGCCTACACCTTGCTGTACATGACGGTGCCCAACCGCTACGTCGACTGGCGCGACGCCATCTGGGGCGCGCTGGTGGCGGCAATCGCGTTCGAGGTCGCCAAGCGCATGTTCGCGGTCTTCATCAGGCAGTTCCCGACCTACGCGATCATCTACGGCGCGCTGGCGGCGCTGCCGCTGCTCCTGGTCTGGATGTATCTGTCGTGGATGATCACGCTGGTGGGGGCGCTGATCGCGGCGGCGCTGCCGGTGGTGAAGTACGAGCGCTGGTGGTACCAGCCGGCGCCGGGCGGCCTGTTCGTCGACGCGATGTCGATCCTGAAGGTGCTCTACGGCGGCGTGCAGCTGACCGGCACGGCGCTGGTGTCGTCGGCGGCGATCCGGGCGCACACCCGCATCGGGTACGACGAGATGACAACGCTGCTGGAGCAGATGGTGGCGGCCGGCTGGGTCGGGCGGGTGCAGGACGAGGTTGCCGCGCGGGCGCGCTGGGGCTCGGGCGTGCGCGACAGCGCCGACAACTGGGTGCTGCTGGTCGACCCGGCCAAGATCAGGCTGTCGGACGTGTACCGCCTGTTCGTGTTCGGCGGAGCGGGGCAGGACGCAATCGTGGGGACGGAGCCGGTGCCGGTGTCGCCGCTGGCGCTCGATGCCTCGACGCTCGCGCGGCAGGTCGAGGCGGCGGTGGAGCAGGGCCTGGACCAGACGCTGGCGGAGCATTTTGCGCGCGCTACCAGCTCAGCTTCCCCGTCAACATCTGCCAGTACATCACCCAATCCGCCCTGAACGAATAGAGCGGCTGGTCGAACGTGGCGGGCCGGTTATGCTCGTAGAAGAAGTGGCCGATCCAGGCGCCGCCATAGCCGGTGGCCACCGCCACCAGCAGCCACCACGGATTGAAGCCGTCGAAGTACTGCACCAGCGCCGCAATCGCCGACGAGGTACCCAGGAAGTGCGCGCGCCGGCAACGGCGGTCGGCGTGCTGGGTCAGGTAGTACGGGTAGAACTCGGCGAAGCTCTGGTAACGCGCCGTCATCCGTTCGCTCCCTTCAGGCCAGCCTTCGCGAAACCGTACAGGGCATCAAGCACCGCATCGGGCTGCTCGGCCATCAGCGAGTGGCCGGCGTCGACGCTGACCACCTTCCCATGCGCGATCGCGCCGGTCAGTGTTTTGGTGGAGCGCGGCGGCGTCATCATGTCCTTCGACCCAAAGATGAACAGTACCGGGCAGCGCACCGCTTCGGCCGCGGCCTGGCCGTTGGCGTAGGCGTTACAGGCCGCGAAGTCGGTATGGAACAGGTGCCCGGGATTGAGTTGCGACATCCGCTGCATCAGGCGCCGCGCGCCGCCCATCACGTAAAAGCCCGGGCCCGGGGACGACGGTTTTTGCGCGATCGACGAATGCGACCAGATGTTCACCATGTCGATCGCGGCCTGCTCGTCGTTGCGCGAGGTCTCGAGCAAGGCATCCGACACTTTCATTGGATAGGTGGTGCCGGCCAGCGCGAGGCCGCTGACCCGGCCAGGCGCACGCCCGCTGGCCTCGAGCGCAACCAGCGAACCCATGCTGTGCCCGACCAGCAAGGCACTGGCGGCGCCGGCCGCGTCCAGCAGCGCCAGCAGCCAGTCCGCCATCGCCTCGACGCTTGCCAAAGCGCGGCCCTTGCTGCGGCCATGGCCCGGCAGGTCCACAGCCAGCACGCCAAAGCCATGATGGGCGAAGTAGCGGCTCTGCAGCGCCCACACGGAGTGGTCGTTCTGCGCGCCGTGGATGAAGACGGCGGTCGGCAGCGCCGGGTCGAACGGTCTGCCGCCGGTGTAGCAGTAGGCCTGGGCGCCTTGTACGTCGAGGATCACGTCAGGCTCCTTTCTGCGCAAGCTTCAGGCCGCGCGCCAGGTCTTCGATCAGGTCGTCGGCGTCTTCAAGGCCGACCGACAGCCGGATCGTTCCTTCGGTGATGCCGCTTGCGGCCAGCTGGCCGGCCGGGACCCGGAGGTGTGTGGTCGACGCCGGATGGATCACCAGCGACCTGGCGTCGCCGACGTTGGCAAGGTGCGAGAACACCTTGAGGCCGTCGACGAAGCGGCACCCGGCCGCGCGGTCGCCCTTGATATTGAAGGTGAAGACCGCGCCGCAGCCGTTGGGCAGCAGGGTCTTTGCCAGTTCGTAGTCAGGGTGCGACTCCAGCTCCGGGTAGGAGA
>JBJMVW010000110.1:0-3157 GCA_045810465.1 Massilia sp.
GAACGCGGGGACCCATGCCGAGCTTGTCATAAGAGTTAAAGGCCGCAAGCCAGCGTCCTCAGCATGGGTCCCCGCGTTCGCGAGGACGACGGCTAACTGAAATACAAAAAAGCCCGTGGCGGCACGGGCTTTTTTGCAGGGCTCGCCAGGGTTACTTCGTGGCGGGCGCGAACTTCTTGGTGATCACATACTGCTGCGCCATCGAGATGAGGTTGTTCACCACCCAGTACAGCACCAAGCCGGACGGGAAGAAGAAGAACATCACCGAGAACGCCAGCGGCATGAACAGCATGACCTTGGCCTGCATCGGATCGGCCGGGGCCGGGTTCATCTTCTGCGTCAGGTACATCGAGATCGCGTACAGGACCGGCAGGATGAAGAACGGGTCAGGTGCGGTCAGGTCCTGGATCCAGCCGACCCATGGCGCGCCGCGCATCTCGACCGACGCCTGCAGCACCCAGTACAGCGCGATGAACACCGGCATCTGCACCAGGATCGGCAGGCAGCCGCCCAGCGGGTTGATCTTCTCGGTCTTGTACAGCTCCATGGTGGCCTGCTGCATCTTGGCCGGGTCGCTCTTGTAGCGCTCGCGGATCGCCTGCATCTTCGGCGTCACGGTCTTCATCTTGGCCATGCTGCGGTAGCCGGCCGCCGACAGCGGGAAGAACAGCAGCTTGATCAGGATGGTGAACGCGATGATGGTCCAGCCCCAGTTACCCAGCACGCCGTGGATCCAGCCCATGGCGCCGAAGATCGGCTTGGCGATGATGGTCGCCCAGCCATAGTCCTTGACCAGTTCCAGCCCCGGCGCCACGTGCTCGAGCACCTTCTCGGTCTGCGGACCCGAGTACAGGCGGGTTTCGTTCGACACGGTCGCACCCGGTGCGATGGTGCCCAGCGGCAGCACGTTGCCGATCGCGTACAGGTTGGTCGCGATCTTCTTGGTGTAGATGTCGCGCGGCGTCTTGTCGGCCGGGATGAAGGCCGACACGAAGAAGTGCTGCGACAGCGCGAACCAGCCGTCGTTCGACTTCGTGCTGTGCTCGGCGCTGCCCTTTTCGATCTTGTCGAAGGTGAGCTTCTGGTACTTGTCGGCCGAGGTGTACAACGTCGGGCCGGTGTAGCTGCTCATGAAGAACGAATCGCCAGGCGGCTTGTTGCCGTCGTGCTCGATCTGCAGGTACAGCGACGGCGCCACCGGAGCCGGGGTCTGGTTGGTCACGTCATGGCGCAGGCCGACCACGTAATCGCCGCGCTTGAACGTGAAGGTCTTGGTCAGCTTGACGCCGCCCTGCTCGCCGTCCAGCACCAGTTGCACCTGGTCGCCGCCGTCGAGGCTGCGCGCGCCCGGACGGGCGACGAACGGGGTGTTGTGGTTCGGCAGCGGGCCGGCCGCGCTCTGGCCGATCAGGCCGGTCTGGGCGATATAGGTATCGTTGCCCGACATGTGGAACAGCACCTGATTCTTGCTATGGTCGACGCCATCGCGGTACTTCAGCAGTTCGAGGCGCTTGATGACGCCGCCGGCCGTGTCGATGTCGACTTTCACGACGTCGGTGGTGATGGTGATGATTTGCGTCTGGGCCGGGGCCGGGGCGGCAGGTGCGCCCGGGACCGCGCCGCTTTGCGCCTGGTTGGCGGCGGCCGGCACGTCGGCCGGCTTGGCGGCCGGGGCGGTGCTGGTGGCGACCTTGGCCGGAGGGGCGGCCGAGAACATCGACTGCTTACCGTTCGACACCATCCAGTCGTTCCACAGAACTACCAGCGATACGGCGAACACGATCCACAGGATGGTACGTTTATTGATTTCCATTGGTGGTATTGGTCAGGAGTGGTTGCAACCGCAAGCGGCTGTGGAAGATTGCTTGTTTCCGGCGGGCGGCACCGGATCGACGCCGCCGGCGTTCCACGGATGGCAGCGGCAGATGCGGCGCACGGCCAGCAGGCCGCCGCGGGCGACGCCGTGCGTGCGCAGCGCTTCGATCGCGTAATTGGAGCAAGTCGGGTAGAACCGACAGTTCTGCCCCATCAGCGGCGACAGCAGCAGCTGGTAGCCGCGCAACAGCCAGACGAGCAGCGTTTTCATGTCGAAGCGGCCGGGGCGGGTGCGGCAGGCGCGGGCCTGGCCGGGCCCTGGGCGCGCGGCTTCTGCGACGCGAACAGGCGCGCCAGCTCGGTGCGCAGCTCGACTTTGAGCGCGCGCGTGGTGGCCGGGCCGTCCTTGCTGTTGACCGGGCGCGCCAGGCGCACGATGCAATCGACGGCCGGCAGCGTGGAGACGCGGAACAGTTCGCGGGTCACGCGCTTGATCGTATTGCGCGTCACGGCGCGCGGCGCGAAACGCTTGGCCGCAACGACGCCCAGGCGCGCATGCGGCAACCCGTTCGGTCTGGTGTAGAGCACGAAATGCGCGGTTTTTTGCGCTGGCCGCAAACGAAAAACGGATGAAAACTCATCCGTTTTAACGATGCGCCGAACGCGCGCGAAGTCGTGCGAAACTTCGGCTGTCATGGCCGAGCGCGACGATCTCGAGGCTTTTCAGCCTTATACTGCCAGGCGCTTGCGGCCCTTGGCGCGGCGAGCGTTCAGGACTTGACGGCCACCACGGGTAGCCATACGTGCGCGGAAGCCGTGCGTGCGCTTGCGACGGACGACGGAAGGTTGGTAAGTACGTTTCATGGTGGTCTCGCTTAAAGCAAAATAAAATGCAAAATCGGGTCTGACGTCTCGTCAGGATTCGGCGCCAATGACAGTTCGCAGATGGTTAAGCCAGCGTCACGCCACAGCAGATACTCTTTTCGCCCGCTCAGGCCAAAGCAGCAGTTGACTGCTTGACACGGCATGGGGATAGGGAACCCTGAATTAGACAGCATTTTCGGCCGAGCTGTCAAGGTTGATGTTGTTGCGGAGCCCGGCCCGGCAGGCGCGCCAGCGGCCCGCCGCGTCCGCCTGCCAAAACGACATTTCGGTTGAAAATAAGCGACGTGCCTGTGGATAACTCGCGTCAAGGCGGGTAAAATAGCGTGTTACGTATCAATTAGTCGGATGTATGGAAAACTTTTGGCAGACCTGTTCCGCGCAGCTTGAACTCGAACTGACGCCGCAGCAATTCAGTGCCTGGATCAAACCGCTGGTCGCCCTCGACTATGAAGACGGC
>JBJMVW010000111.1:0-4416 GCA_045810465.1 Massilia sp.
CCGACGTGCTCGGCGGCCTGAACGCGGCCTTCGGCTTCGAATACCGCGCCGAGAACTACCAGATCTTCGCCGGCGAACCGGGCTCCTACATCGATGCCGACGGCCTGGGCGTGGGCGGCAATGCCGGCAGCCAGGGCTTCCCGGGATTCCAGCCGGGCGACGCCGCCGACCGCAACCGCCACAGCAGCGCCGCCTACCTCGACTTCGAAGCCGACCTGACGGCCCGCACCAAGCTGCAGGCCGCCCTGCGCCACGAGCGCTACTCCGACTTCGGCTCGACCACCACCGCCAAGCTGGCCGGCTCCTTCAAGCTCACGGACGACGTCCTGCTGCGCGCATCGGGCAGCACCGGCTTCCGCGCGCCTTCGCTGCAGCAGGTCTGGTTCTCCTCCACCTTCACGGACTTCATCAGCGGCGTGCCGATGGACGTGGTGCTGGCGCCGAACGGCGGCAAGGTCGCCAACGCGGCCGGCATTCCGCAGCTGAAGGAAGAGAAGTCGAAGAACTACACGCTCGGCGCAACCTGGTCGCCGACCCAGTCGACCTCGGTCACGGCCGACCTGTACCGCATCAACATCGACGACCGCATCGTGCTGTCGGGCCGCTTCGACGCCGACAACTACCCGGCGCTCGGCGCCTCGCTGCAGGCGCTCGGCGTCGGCCAGGCGCAGTTCTTCGTGAACTCGGTCGACACCCGCACCCAGGGCCTGGACCTGACGGTGTCGAACAAGGCCAACGTCGGCCCGGGCAAGCTGAACACCTTCCTGGCGCTTAACTTCAGCAAGACCGATGTGACGGGCGTGCATGCGCCGGCGTCGCTGAAGGGCTTCGAGGACGTGCTGCTGTCCGAGCGCGAGCGCCTGTTCATCGAACAGGGCGGCCCGCGGCGCAAGGCGACGCTGGACTTCGATTACACGCTGGGACAGCTCGAGACCGACTTCCGGATCGTGCACTTCGGCCCGCAGACGCTGGGCACGTTCTCGGGGCCGCCGGTGCCGAACGCGCGCTACAAGGCCAAGACCTCGGCCGACCTGAGCTTTACGTGGGCGTTCACCGAGAAGACCAAGCTGACTGTCGGCGGCACCAATATCTTCAACGTGCACCCGACCGAGCAGGATGCGAACGAGACCGATAACGGGTTCAAGTACGAGAGCCTGCAGTTTGGCTTGAACGGGGCTGCGTACTTTGCGCGGCTGTCGCACAAGTTCTGACCCGCGACGTTTCATGTAGGGTGGGCAGTCTCTGCCCACGCGGACGCTAGCGCGGTGCCGGCGTTCGCGTGGGCAGGGGCTGCCCACCCTACTTACTGACCTGCGACGTTTAATGTAGGGTGGGCGGGTCTCCCGCCCACGCGTTCAACGGACGGGTGCCATTTCGATTCGTGTCGTCAAGCCGCGAGCAGGGGCTGAACGCGTGGGCGGGGAACCCGCCCACCCTACCGCAAGCACGCCGTTCCTCAACCTCGGGAATGACGGGGTTGAGGGTAGCAGTCGAAGCGCTTACGCAGACGGAAAACGAACGATCGCCGCCAGCCCGCCCAGCCGCTCCGACTGCCCCAGCACCAGCTGCGCTCCATGCCGCTCGGCGATCGCCTTGATGATCGCCAGCCCGAGTCCACTACCGGCCGCCTCGCTGCCGGCAATCCGGTAGAAGCGGTCGAACACGCGTTCGCGTTCCTCAGGCGGGATGCCCGGTCCGCTGTCCTCCACGCTCAGCGTCACCGCCCCTGCCGCATTCGTCACCGAGATGTCGACCGTGCCGCCCGCAGGCGTGTACTTGATCGCGTTATCGGCCAGGTTGCGCACCAGGATGTTGAGCGCATCGGGCTGCCCTTCGACGCTGGCCGCATCGGCGTGCTGCACGCCGAGATCGACGCCCCTCGCCTGCGCCACCCCGGCGAGGTCGGCCACCGTGCGGCGCGCCAGTTCGCCCAGGTCGACCGCCTTTTTCGCGGCGCCGCCGGCGGCGCTGGCCTCCTGCCGCGCCAGCACCAGCAGCTGTTCCACCAGCCGCGTCGCACGTTCGATCCCGGCCGTCAGGCGCCCGATCGCCACCTTGCGCGCCTCGGGGTTGTCGGCGCCGCGTTCAAGGCTCTGCACCTGCAGCTTGAGCGCGGCCAGCGGCGTGCGCAGTTCGTGCGCGGCGTCGGCCACGAAGTTCTGCTGCGTCTCGAAGGCGGTCTTCACGCGCCCGAACAGCAGGTTGAGCTCCTGCACCAGCGGCTGCACTTCGTCGGGCAGCCCGGCCTCCGACACCGGCGACAGGTCGTCGGCCTGGCGCGACGCCACCTGCGAGCGCACCCGCGCCACCGGTTCGAGCGAGCCGCTGACGACCCACCACACGACCAGCATCAGGATCGGCATCATGACCGCGATCGGTCCCAGCGTACGCAGCGCCATGTTGCCGGCCATGCTGCGGCGCACGGCCAGGTCCTGCGCGACTTGCACGGTCTGGTTGTTGGTCTGGATCGAGAAGATGCGGTAGGTGGTGCCGTTGGCGCGCACGTTGGAAAAGCCGAGCACCGCGCGCTGCGGCAGGTGCGCGCGCGAGACGCTGCGGAATACCTGCACGCCGTCGGGCGACCATACCTGCACCACCAGGTCGTCGTTGCCGGGATCGGACTCGGCCCCCGCCCCGGCGTCGGCGGTGACCAGCGGCGCGCGCGAACGCAGCGACAACGCCATCTGCTGCATGTGGTAGTCGAAGATCTGGTCGGCGTCGTGCAGCGCGGTGCGGTAGGCGATCGACGCCTGCGCCACCGCGGCGATGGTGATGGCCGCCAGCAGGTACCACAGCAGCCGTCCGCGCAGCGAGTGCGTGACCTTCCGCTTCATAGCTTGGGCACCATGTAGCCGACGCCGCGCACGTTCTGGATCAACTCGCTGCCGAGCTTTTTGCGCAGGCCGTGGATGTACACCTCGATCGCGTTGCTGCTCACTTCATCGCGCCAGCTGTACAGCTTTTCTTCCAGCTGGGGACGCGACAGCACCGCGCCCGGCCGCGCGACCAGTGCTTCGAGCACGGCCCATTCGCGTGCCGACAGCGTGACCGGCGCACCGTCGACGGACACTTCGCGGGTGGCGGGGTTGACCGAGATGTTCTTGTATTCGAAGACCGGTTCGGCGCGCCCGGCGGCACGCCGCAGCAGCGCGCGGATGCGCGCCAGCAGTTCGTCGAGGTCGTAGGGTTTGAGGACGTAGTCGTCGGCGCCGGCGTCCAGCCCGGCGATGCGCTGCGCGACCGAGTCGCGCGCGGTGGCGACCAGTACCGGCGTGCGGTCCTTGCGCGAGCGCATCACGCGCAGCACCTCGAGCCCGTCCTTGCGGGGCAGGCCCAGGTCCAGCAGCACCAGGTCGTAGTTCTGGTTCTGCATCAGGGCAGTGTCGGCCATTTCGCCGTCCTTGACCCAGTCGACGGCGTAGTGCTCGGCCCGTAACAGGTCGAGCACTACTTCGCCGATCATCGTATCGTCTTCCACCAGCAACAGCCGCATCACGCCCCCGTTTCTCGAACCCTGCGGATGGAAAACTCTACGTTCCCTTAACCAATCCGCACCGGAATGAAGATTTTGTCATCCCCGCGCTGGATCAGCAAGGCCACCGACTTGCTGGCTTTGCCCACCAAGTCACGCACTTGGCCAACCGACGAGACTGGCTTGCCGTTGACCGCTAACAGTACATCGCCCGGCTGGATGTCGGCCCGCGCCGCGGCGCCGCCCACATCTTCGATCACCAGGCCCTGGGCGATACCCGACTGGCGGCGCTCGGCCGGGTCGAGCGGACGCAATGCCAGGCCCAGCTTGCTGCCGGTGTCGGCGCTCGCCATTTCGGCCCGGTCGGCCGGAACCGCCTTGTCGCCGGCGTTCGAAAGCGTGGCGTCGATGCGCACGATCTTACCGTCGCGCCAGACTTCCATTGCGACCCGCTCGCCCGGCTTGGCAACCGACAGCATGCTCGGCAGGTCGCCCGAGGCGATGATCGGCTGCCCGTCGACCTTGCGGATGATGTCGCCCGACTTCAGGCCGGCCTTGTCCGCCGCGCTGCCGCGCTCGACATTCGAGACCAGCGCGCCTTCGACCGTGTCGAGGCGGAACGAGTCGGCAAAGCCCTGGTTCACGTCCTGCACCGTCACGCCCAGCTTGGCGTGTTGTACTTTGCCGGTGGCGACGATCTGGTCCTTGATACGCGTCGCGAGGTCGATCGGAATCGCGAACGACAGGCCCTGGTAGCCGCCGGTCTGGCTGTAAATCTGCGAGTTGATGCCGACCACCTCGCCGCGCGTGTTAAACAGCGGGCCGCCGGAGTTACCCGGGTTGACCGCAACGTCGGTCTGGATGAACGGCACCGCGCTGTCGGCGTCGATCGAGCGGCCCTTGGCGCTCACCACGCCCGCGGTCACGGTGCTTTCAAGGCCGTA
>JBJMVW010000112.1:0-5378 GCA_045810465.1 Massilia sp.
CTTCGCCCATCGATGCTTCGATGACGGCGCGACGCGACAGCACGACGTTGTTACGCTTGCGGTCCAGCTTGATAACCTTGAATTCGAGGGTCTTGCCTTCGAACGGGGTGGTGTCCTTGACCGGACGGGTGTCAACCAGCGAACCCGGCAGGAATGCGCGGATGCCGTTGGTCAGGACGGTCAGGCCGCCTTTGACTTTACCGTTCACGGTGCCGGTGACGATCTCACCCGACTCCATTGCTTTTTCCAGTGCCAGCCACGATGCCAGGCGCTTCGCCTTGTCACGCGACAGGATGGTATCGCCGAAACCGTTTTCCAGCGATTCGATGGCCACGGAAACGAAGTCGCCTACCTTGACTTCCAGTTCGCCCTGGTCATTCTTGAATTCTTCGATGGGGATGAAAGCTTCGGACTTGAGGCCGGCGTTGACGATCACGAAATTGTGGTCAAGGCGCACGACTTCAGCGGAAATAACTTCGCCGGAGCGCATATCTTGCCGCGACAACGATTCCTCGAAGAGCGCTGCAAAACTTTCCATACCGGTTGCTTCAGTTGTTGCTGTAGACATAGAATTTACACGAGTTAGCCAGCAGAGATCGCACGATGCGACTTAAACTGGGTTAGGTTGAACAACACCTGCGAGGCGACATCGCCGTCACAGGCACCACTGCGCTAGAGGCGCGCATACCATTTCAGCACTTCCTCGACGGCCTCGTCGGCCGTCATGCTGGAAGTGTCGAGGATATGTGCGCCCTCTGCCGGCACCAGCGGGGCGACGGCCCGGTTCATATCCCGGTCATCGCGCGCCTGCAAATCGGCCAGCAGATCGTCCATATTAGCAGAAAAGCCCTTGCCAATCAATTGCTTATATCGGCGTTCTGCGCGCGCCGCAACACTTGCCGTCAGGAAGACTTTGAGTTTGGCGCCGGGGAAGATCACGGTGCCCATGTCGCGCCCGTCGGCCACCAGGCCCGGGGCCTGGCGGAAATTGAGCTGCAGGCCGAACAGCGCCTGGCGCACGGCTGGCAGCGCGGCGATTTTCGATGCACTGTTGCCGACCTCCTCCGCCCGGATCGCCTGGGTCACGTTGTCGGTACCGAGGAAGATTTCGCCGCCGAGGAAGCGGGCCGGCAGCTGTTCGGCGATCCTGGCCAGGCCGTGCTCGTCGCCCAGGTCGGCGCCACGGCGGATCGCCGACAACGCGGTCAGCCGGTACAGCGCGCCGGAATCGAGCAGGTGAAAACCGAGCCGGTCGGCAACCTTGTGCGCGACCGTGCCTTTGCCCGACGCAGTGGGGCCGTCGATGGCGATGACGGGGATGTTCGAATTCGGCATGTTGCGTTTTTCTTAATTGATGATTACCGGGATCGCAGGCACTGATTGCACGCGTGGGCGGGAAACCCGCCCACCCTACCCGAGCCGATCGTTCGACACGTAGGGTGGGCGGGTCTCCCGCCCACGCGTTCACACCCGTTTAGAATAACTCGTTCCGCGCGATTCCCGCAAAGGCCTCGAAATAATCCGGAAAGGTTTTGGCCACGCACTTCGGATCGTTGATACGCATTGCGTTGCCGCGCCGCGCCTTGCCGTCGAGCGACGCGAGCGAGAAGCACATCGCCATCCGGTGGTCGTCGTAGGTGTCGATGGTAGCAGGCTGCAGCTCGGCCGGCGGCGTGATGCGGATGTAGTCCTCACCCTCCTCCACGATTGCGCCGACCTTGCGCAGCTCGGTCGCCATGGCCGCCAGGCGGTCGGTTTCCTTCACGCGCCAGCTGGCGATGTTGCGCAGCGTGCTGGGGCCGTCGGCGTACAGCGCGGCCACCGCGATCGTCATCGCCGCGTCGGGAATGTGGTTGAAGTCGGCGTCGATCGCTTTCAAGACGCCGTTGGCGCTGGCCTCGATCCAGTTGTCGCCGCGCGTGACGGTCGCGCCCATCTGTTCGAGCGCGTCGGCGAAGCGCACGTCGCCCTGGATGCTGTCGCGGCCCACGCCTTCGACCCGTACCGGCCCGCCGGCAATCGCGCCGGCCGCCAGGAAGTACGAGGCCGACGAGGCGTCGCCCTCGACGTGGATGCTGCCCGGGCTGCGGTAGCGCTGCCCCGGCTGCACCGTGAACGACTGCCAGCCGTCCTGCCCGACCGTCACGCCGAAGCGGCGCATCAGGTTGAGCGTGATTTCGATGTAGGGCTTGGAGATCAGCTCGCCGACCACGTCGATCGACACCGGGTGGTCTTTGGCCATCAGCGGCGCGGCCATCAGGAGCGCGGTCAGGAACTGGCTCGACACATTGCCGCGCACCGCCATGCGGTTGGCGTGGATGTGGCCACGGCGGATGCGCAGCGGCGGGAAGCCTGGCTCGCCGGTGTATTCGACCTGGGCGCCGACCTCGTTCAGCGCGTCGACCAGGTCGCCAATCGGGCGCTCGTGCATGCGTGCGACGCCGTGCAGCGTGTAGTCGCCGCCGATCACGGCCAGCGCCGCCGTCAGCGGGCGGATCGCGGTGCCGGCGTTCCCCATGAACAGATCGGCCTCGTGCACCGGCAGCACCCCGCCGGCGCCCTGCACCACGTGGGTGCGCTCGTCGACCTGGTCCCAGCCGATACCGAGCGAGCGCAGCGCGCCGAGCATCACCAGCGTGTCGTCCGACGCCAGCAGGTCGTGGATGGTGGTCGTGCCCTCCGCCAGCGCGGCCAGCAGCAGCGTGCGGTTGGAGATGCTCTTCGAGCCCGGCAGGCGTACCGTGCCTTGCACGTGCATCACAGGTTCGAGGTCGATGTGCTGCGGGTAGTGTTTTTGCTGCGTCATTTACTTTCCTGGGTCGGAGCCGGGCTACGCGCCCCGGGCACGTTTTCAATGGCCGTGATCCATTCGTGCCGGGCGCGCTGCGCGTTGGCGTAGACACCCTCGAGCGCGGCGCCATCGCGGTTGGCCAGCATCGCGCGTAGTGAAGTCAATTGTGCCAGATACGCATCGAGCTCGGTGAGCAGCGCATCGCGGTTGGCCAGGCTGATGTCGCGCCACATTTCGGGCGACGAACCGGCGATGCGGGTGAAGTCGCGAAAGCCGCTGGCGGCATACTGGAACAGCAGCCCGGCGTGCGGCTTGGCCGCGATGTCGTCGACCAGCGCGTAGGCCAGCAGGTGCGGCAGGTGGCTCACCGCCGCGAACACCTTGTCGTGGTCGGCCGGCGTGAGCTGGTGGATGACCGCGCCGCACGCGCGCCAGGCGGCGGCGACGCGCTCGACGTCGGCGTCCGCGTTTTCGGGCAGCGGCGTGAGCACCGCCTTCTTGCCGCGGTAGAGCTCAGCGAGCGCGGCGTCGGGCCCGTTCGATTCGCGGCCGGCAATCGGGTGGCCCGGCACGAACTGGTTGACGCGCCCGCCCAGCGCGGCGCGCGCGGCGGCGACCACGTCGCTCTTGGTGCTGCCGGCGTCGGTGATCACCGTCCCCGGCTCCAGCCAGGGCGCCAACTGCGCCAGGATCGGCCCGGTCTGCGCCACCGGCGCGGCCAGCAGCACCAGGTCGGCGCCACGCATCGCTTCTTCAGGCGAACCGGTGGTGGCGTCGACGATCCCGAGCGCCAGCGCGCGCGCCATGACCCCGGACGAGCGGCCCATGCCGACCACGGTCTTCGCCGCGCCCGCCTGCTTGAGCGCGAGCGCGAACGAGCCGCCGATGAGGCCCACGCCGACGATGACGACCTTGTCGAACATCAGGCGAGCGCCTTCTTCAGCGCCGCGATGAAGGTCGCGTTTTCTTGCGGCAGGCCGATCGAGATGCGCAGCCACTGCGGCAGGCCGTAATTGCCGACCGGGCGCACGATCACGCCCTGCCTGAGCAGCGCGAGGTTCACGCGCGCGCCGGCGCCATCGTCCGTGCCGACCTTCACCAGCACGAAGTTACCGTACGACGGCACGTATTCGAGGCCGAGCTCGTCGAAGGCGGCGGTCAGCTGGCGGTAGCCTTGCGCGTTGTTCTGCGCGCCCTTCGCGAGGAACTCCTTGTCGTTCAGGGCCGCGACGGCGGCGGCCTGCGCCAGCGTGTTGACGTTGAACGGCTGGCGGATGCGGTTCATCAGGTCGGTGACGGCCGGCTGCGCGATCGCGAAGCCGACGCGCAGGCCAGCCAGGCCGTAGGCCTTGGAGAAGGTGCGCGAGACCACCAGGTTCGGGTACTTGCGGGCCCACTGCGACGACTCGAACTGGTGTTCCGGCGCCAGGTATTCGTTGTAGGCCTCGTCCAGCACCACGACCACGCTGGCCGGCACCTTGCCGAGGAAGGCCTCGATCCGCGCGGCCGGGATGAAGGTGCCGGTCGGGTTGTTGGGGTTGGCGATATAGACCAGGCGGGTATCAGGTTCGATCGCGGCGGCCATCGCATCGAGGTCATGGCCGTATTCGCGGGCCGGCACCACGATGGCGCGGCCGCCGACACCCTGCGTGGCGAGCGCGTAGACCGCGAACGAGTACTGCGAATAGACCACCGACTCGCCTTTTTGCACGAAGGCGTGGGCGGCGATTTCGAGAATGTCGTTACTGCCGTTGCCAAGCGTGATCCAGTCGGCCGGCACGTCGTAGCGCGCGGCCAGCGCCGCTTTCAGTTCGAACGCGTTGGCGTCCGGATAGCGGCCCAGGTCGGCGGCCGCTTGCGCCATCGCCCGCTTGCTGGACTCGGGCAGACCGAACGGATTCTCGTTGGACGCCAGCTTGACGATGGCAGCTTCGTCGAGCCCGAACTCGCGGGCGACTTCGGAAATGGGTTTGCCGGCCTGGTAAGGGGCGATGGCGCGAACGTAATCTGGACCGAATTGCGACATTGGGAATCTCGGGAAAAGGGTTTACAAACTTTGCGGGTAGGAGCCCAGCACCTTGAAGAACGCTGCATTATCCTTCAGCTCTTCAAGCGCCCTGGCGACGGCTGTATCCATCACGTGGCCCTCGATGTCGACGTAGAAGTAGTACTCCCAGGTGCCGATGCGCGCCGGGCGCGACTCGAAGCGCGTCATCGACACGCCGTGCTTCGCCAGCGGCGCCAGCAGGTTGTAGACGGCGCCGGCCTTGTTCGGCACCGCCAGCACCAGCGAGGTGTGGTCCACGCCCGACGGGCTGGTGTGCAGGTGGCCGATCACGGCAAAGCGGGTGCGGTTGTGCGGGTCGTCCTGGATATGGGCCTGCACCACGCCGAGCTGGTACTGCTCGCCCGCCATTTCGCTGGCGATGGCGGCGATGGCCGGATCCTGGCTCGCCATGATCGCGGCTTCGGCGTTCGACGCCACCGCGCGCCGTTCCACGGTCGGGTGATGCAGGTTGAGCCACACCTGGCACTGCGCCAGCGCCTGCGAGTGCGCGCACACGACCTTCACGCCTTCCATGCTGCC
>JBJMVW010000113.1:0-3475 GCA_045810465.1 Massilia sp.
ACTTATGGAACATGAATTTCGGCTCAGGCCGGCGCTTGAGCGGGACATTCCGGCCATGCAGGCGCTGATCAAGCGCTCCGGCGTGGAACTGTCGGCCGGCTTCTATTCCCCGGAGCAGGCGGTGGCGATCACGCGCGAGGTGTTTGGCGTTGACAGCCAGCTGGTACGGGACGGGACCTATTTCGTGATCGAGCATGGCGCGGCGCTGGTCGCGTGCGGCGGCTGGGGCATGCGTTCGACGCTGCATGGCGGCGACCAGGCCAAGCAGGGCCCGGACCGGCTGCTCGACCCGGCGACCGAGCCGGCGCGCATCCGGGCATTCTTCGTTGAGCCGGCAATGGCAAGGCACGGGCTCGGTACGATGCTGTTGAAGCACTGTGCCCTTGACGCCGCCGCTGCCGGCTTCAGCGTGCTGGAGCTGGCGGCGACGCTGCCCGGCGAGCCGCTGTACCGGGCGCTGGGGTTTGAGCAATGCGAGCGCTTCGAGCTGGAACTGTCTGGCGGGGTGCGTGTGCCGCTGGTACGGATGCGGCGCGCGAATTAAAGCCCGCGGCGTCGGGCCGGTGGCTCGTCAGGTCAGGAGCTTAAACCGAGCACATGCCTCCGTCGACAAGCAATTCGCTGCCGGCGACGAAGCTGCTGTCATCGGACGCCAGGAACACTTAGCTGAGGATCGTCAGCAGGCCGTCGAGGCCGCAGAAGTTGAGCGCGACGCTGGCCTGCGCGCGCACCACCGGCTTGGCGCGGAACGCCACCGACAGCCCGGCAATGCCCATCATCTTCAGGTCGTTGGCGCCGTCGCCCATCACGATTGCCTGCTGCGGGTCGATGCCGATCCCGGCGCACACGCGCTGCACCGTGCGCATCTTCTCGTCGGCGTCGACTATGCCATCGGACACGCGTCCGGTCAGCTTGCCATCCTCGACTTCGAGCAGGTTCGCATGCGTGTAGTCGAGGCCGAGGCGCTCCTTGAGCCGCTCGGTGAAGAAGGTAAAGCCGCCCGACACAAGCAGCGTCTTCAGGCCCGCCGCCTTCACGCCGGCCAGCATCGCCTCGCCGCCCATCGAGATCCGCAGCCGTTCGTCGTACACGCGATGCAGCGCGGAGGCGTCCAGCCCCTTGAGCAGGGCCACGCGGCGCGTCAGGCTGGCCGCAAAATCGAGTTCGCCGCGCATCGCGGCCTCGGTGATGGCAGCGACCTGGGGCTTCAAACCCTGCATGTCCGCGATCTCGTCGATGCACTCGATCGTGATCAGCGTCGAGTCCATGTCCATCGCCACCAGCCGGAAGTCGGCCAGCTTGCGCCCGCCCTCGATGAAGGTCGCGTCCACCTGCGCCGCCCAGGCGGCCGTTTCGACGGCATGCCTGGCTTCGGCCGAGGCATCCACGTTTTCGCAGCGTACCGCGCGCGCGCCCAGTGCCACCACTTTTGCAGGCCGGGCCAACGCCGCGATCTCGTTGAGCAGCGCAATAGTGGCCCAGGGGCCCTGCAACACCAAGTTCATTGTCATACGTTGTTATGCCAGCAGTTGTTTGATGGTTTGCTTCACCTGCGTCACGCGCGCGCCCAGGTCGGGCATGCTGGCGGTGATGCGCAGCTTGTCCTGCCCGGCCAGCTTGATGT
The DNA here is from genome assembly GCA_045810465.1 of Massilia sp. Lineage (GTDB taxonomy): Bacteria > Pseudomonadota > Gammaproteobacteria > Burkholderiales > Burkholderiaceae_D > Telluria. Next base: position 1,625 of record JBJMVW010000113.1, read on the forward strand.
GGCGGTTTTTCTGGATCAGGGTGATGATCTTGAGCGGGTCGATCGGCGGCTTTTCCATGAACTGCAGGCTGGCGGCCTCGCCGTGGACGTCGATCTTGGTGATGCCGACCGATTTGGCCGCGATGCGCAGGCGGTGGGTTTCGACCAGCGCCTTCACCGGCTCCGGCAGCTTGCCGAAGCGGTCGATCAGCTCTTCCTGCATGTCGTCGATCTTGTCCTGGCTCTCGCAGTTGGCAAGCCGCTTGTAGATCGACAGGCGTTCGTGCACGTCGCCGCAGAAGTCGGCCGGCAGCAGCGCCGGGACGTGCAGGTTGATTTCGGTGGTCGAGGCCAGCGGCGCCGACATGTCCGGCTCCTTGCCGGCCTTGAGCGAGCGTACCGCCTCGTTCAGCATGTCCGAATACAGCTGGAAGCCGATTTCCAGCATCTCGCCGGACTGGTTCTCGCCCAGCACCTCGCCGGCGCCGCGGATCTCGAGGTCGTGCATGGCCAGGTAGAAGCCGCTGCCCAGTTCTTCCATCTGCTGGATCGCGTCGAGGCGGCGCTGCGCCTGCTTGGTCAGGCTGGTCACGTCGTTCACCAGCAGGTAGGCATAGGCCTGGTGGTGCGAGCGTCCGACGCGCCCGCGCAGCTGGTGCAACTGGGCCAGGCCGAACTTGTCGGCGCGGTGCATGATGATCGTGTTCGAGGTCGGCACGTCGATACCGGTCTCGATGATGGTCGTGCACAGCAGGATGTTGAAGCGCTGGGCGACGAAGTCGCGCATCACCCTTTCCAGGTCGCGTTCGTGCATCTGGCCGTGCGCGACGCCGATGCGCGCCTCGGGCAGCAACTCCTCCAGCATCGCCCGGCGGTTTTCGATGGTCTCGACCTCGTTGTGCAGGAAGTAGATCTGGCCGCCGCGCTTGAGTTCGCGCAGGCAGGCCTCGCGAATCACCGAGCCATCCTCGCTGCGGACAAAGGTCTTGATCGCCAGCCGCTTCTGCGGCGCGGTGGCGATGATCGAGAAGTCGCGCAGGCCTTCCAGCGCCATGCCAAGGGTGCGCGGGATCGGGGTCGCGGTCAGGGTCAGCACGTCGACCTCGGCGCGCAGGGCTTTGAGCGCCTCCTTCTGGCGCACGCCGAAGCGGTGTTCCTCGTCGATGATGACCAGGCCGAGTCGGGTGAACTTGACGTCGTCCGACAGCAGCTTGTGGGTGCCGATGACGATGTCCAGCGTACCGTCGGCCATGCCCTTGATCGCGTTGTTGATCTCCTTGCCACTGCGGAAGCGCGACAGCTCGGCGATGCGCACCGGCCAGTCGGCGAAGCGGTCGGCGAAAGTCTGGGCGTGCTGCTCGGCCAGCAGCGTGGTCGGCGCCAGGATCGCGACCTGCTTGCCGCCCATGACGGCGATGAAGGCAGCGCGCAGTGCCACTTCGGTCTTGCCGAAGCCGACGTCGCCGCACACCAGGCGATCCATCGGTTTGCCGCCGGTCATATCCTTGATGACGTTATTGATCGCTTCCTGCTGGTCCGGGGTCTCTTCGAAGCCGAAACTGTCGGCAAAATTCTGGTAATCGTTCGCCGAGTATTCGAACGAATGGCCTTTGCGCAGCGCGCGGCGGGCGTACAGGTTGAGCAGCTCGGCGGCGGTGTCGCGCACCTGCTCGGCGGCCTTGCGCTTGGCTTTTTCCCACGCGCCGGAGCCCAGCGCGTGCAGCGGCGCGTCGTCCGGCGAGGCGCCGGAGTAGCGCGAGATCACGTGCAGCTGCGAGACCGGCACATACAGCTTGGTCTCCTTGGCGTATTCCAGGTGCAGGAATTCGGTGTCGCCTTCACCCAGGTCCATGCTGATCAGGCCCATGTAGC
>JBJMVW010000114.1:0-19440 GCA_045810465.1 Massilia sp.
CCTCCCCGTGCATGCGGGTGGAAAAATCGCTGTCGTAATCCTTGCCGCCACGCAGGTCGCGCACCCGGTTCATCACGCGCTGCGCCCGGTCGGGGAAGTGCGCCTCCAGCCACTCCTGGAACAGCGGATTGACTTCCCACGGCAGCCTGAGCACCACGTAATGCGCGCCCACCGCGCCCGCATCGCGCGCGGCTTCGAGGATCTTTTCGATCTCGGGCTCGGTGACAAACGGAATGATCGGCGCCACGCTGACGCTGACCGGGATGCCGGCCTCGGCCAGCGTGCGAATCGTACGCAGCCGGCGCGCGGGCGCGGCCGCACGCGGCTCGAGCGTGCGCGAGATTTCGGGGTCGAGCGTGGTGATGGTGATTGCCGCGCAGGCCAGCTGCCTGGCTGCCATCGGCGCGATCAGGTCGATGTCGCGCTCGATCAGCGACGACTTGGTGATCAGCCCGACCGGGTGCTGGCATTCGTAGAGCACTTCCAGCACCTGCCGGGTAAGGCCGAACTGGCGTTCGCACGGCTGGTAGGCGTCGGTGTTGACGCCGACGGCAATGTGCTCGGGCACGTAACCGGGCCGCGCCAGTTCGCGCCGCAACAGGTCGGCCGCGTTGACCTTGGCAAACAAGCGGCTCTCGAAGTCGAGACCGGGCGACAGGCCGAGGTAGCTGTGCGACGGCCGCGCGAAGCAGTAGATGCAACCGTGCTCGCAGCCGCGGTACGGGTTCAGCGAGACGTTGAACGGCACGTCGGGCGAGGCGTTGCGGGTCAGGATGCTCTTGGCGTATTCGTCGGTGACCTGGGTCTTGAACTGCGCCGGCGCGTCGTCCTCGTCGTGCGACCAGCCGTCGTCAAAGCCTTCGCGGCCGTTGACTTCGTAACGGCCCTGCATGTTGGACACCGCGCCCCGCCCCTTGCGCGCGGCGAGCGGGCGCGGCGGGAGCATGACCTGCCCCTCGCTGTCATCGCCTTCGGTTCGTTGTTCGCGGTCGGCCACGGGTTATCCTTACTGTACGTTTATACAGTATCTTACGCCGCGTTTGCCGCGAATTCAAGCGCGCACGAACGCGGCCTGTTGTGCGACAAACCCATCGAAGGCCGCCAGCAGTGGCCGGTAGCGGGCCTCGTTGCCCTCCAGTTGCATCAACGCATAGGCAGACGCCTCCAGCGTCGACAGCTGGTCCGGGGCATGAGCCTTGCGAATCCGGTAGGCCGAGGCTGGCATGTCACGCAGGGCAAGCCGTGGCAGTTGCTGGAGAAGCGGGTTCAGGTACAGCATCTTGCGGCTTTTGCGCCACGTCGCGTCGACCACGACCAGGCGCAGCCGCGACAGCTCATCCAACAGTCCAGGAGCGGGCTGGGGCGACGGCGCGATGCCAAGCGCGGCGTCCCCGGGCGTGGCCGGGTACAGCAGCACCGGGACGCGCCCTGCCTCGTGCAGCAGCCTGGACAGCGCGTCGGGCTCGAACTGCTCGCCCACCGCCAGCGTGCTGTTTGGCAGCGACAGGTGCAGCAGGCGCGCGCTGTTCTTGGCGTTCGCCACCTCGAGCGGATGTTGAAGGACCAGCAATTCGACGCACGACGCGAGCGGCGCGGCAAAATGGCAAATGCATGCCGACTGCGCGCGCAGGCAAGCGCCGCAGGTCGCGCGTTTCGGGGTTGGCGAATCAGTCATGCGGCGGCGGCAGGGTTGCGGGCCGCCGATTGTAGCAGCGCTTCAGGCCGGCTTGTTGCGCAGCGTCTGCAGCGCCCCGCTCCACGCGACGACCTGGTCGAGCATCGCGTCGACCAGCTGCTCATGGTAGGCGGCGGGCTTGAAGACGGTGAAGTTTTCGAAGTCGGTAAACAGCGACAGCATCACCTGCGCGCGCACGTCGGCCACCATCAGCTCGCCCATCACCAGGCGCAGGTGCTCGACCGCGCGCACCCCGCCCGCGCTGCCGTAGCCGACGAAGCCGGCCGCCTTGTTGTTCCACTCCTTGAACAGGTAATCGATCGCGTTCTTCAGGGCGCCAGAGGTGCCGTGGTTGTATTCGGGCGTGACGAACACGAAACCATCGTACTGGTCGATTTTGGCGGCCCATGCCTTGGTATGGTCCTTCGAATACTGGCCCATCGACGGCGGCACTGGCTCGTCGAGCAGCGGCAGGTTGAAGTCCTGGATATCGACCAGCTCGAACACCGCGTCGGCGCGCAGCCTGGCGATGTCCATTACCCAGCGCGCAACGTCCTCGGCTTTGCGGCCGGGACGGGTGCTTCCAATAATCACTGCCACTTTGATCATGATCACCATCCTCCTGTGGTTGGAATTCCCAAAGCTGCCTTGGGCAAATTCTAGTGAGAATGCGCACCCAAGCGCGCCACATTGCTTCAGCGCGGCGGGGTCCAGCCGCCGCCGAGGGCCCGGTACAGGTCGACGTGCGCGCGCAGCAGGCTGGCACGCAGCTGGAGCACGTTGACCTGGGCGCTGAAGGCGTTGCGCTGCGCGTCGAGTTCCTCGAGGTAAGAGGCGTAGCCGTTCGCATAGCGGTTGTGGGCGATGCGCAATACCTCGGCCGCCACGGTGCTGCGTTGCTCGGCCTCGGCCAGTTGCTCGCCCAGCCGCTCTACGCCGTCCAGGCCGTTTTCGGTTTCGGCAAATGCGTTGCGCACCACGCTTTCGTAGGCGAACACGGCGCGGTCGCGCAAGGAAGCGGCGATCTCGGCTTGGGCGCGCAAGCGGCCGGCGTCGAAGATCGGCGCCAGCACGCTGCCGCCGGCACTCCATAACGCAATCGGCGATTCGAGCAGTTGTTTCACGCTGGTTGCGGTCAGCCCGGCCGAGGCGGTCAGCCGGATCGATGGCAGCAACTGGTCGCGCGCGGCGGCCAGGCTGGCGTCGGCCGCGGCGACCGCCCGCTCGGCCTGGGCGACGTCGGGGCGCCGGCGCAGCAATTCGGAGGGCAGGCCCGGGATGATCGGTGGCGGATTCAGCGACGACAGCGCGGTGCCGCGCGCCACCGGGCCGGGACTGGCGCCAACCAGTACGCTGAGTGCGTTTTCCTGTTCCGCAATCGCACGCTCCAGCTGCGGCACCACGCCGGCGGTCGCGTGCAGCTCGGCTTCGGCTTGCGACAGTTCCAGCCGCGAGCTGTAGCCGACTTCGAACTGGCGCCTGGCCAGGTCGTACGAGCGCTGGCGCGAGGCCAGCGTCGCAACCGCCAGCTCGAGCTGGGCGTCGAGCCCGCGCAGGTTGAGGTAGCCCGAGGCGGTGTTCGCGGCCACCGCCAGCGCGGCCGCGTCCGCCGCCGCCTGCTGCGACTGGTAATCGAACCGCGCCGCCGCGGTGGTTTCGGCGAGCCGGCCGAACAAGTCGAGCTCGTAGCTTGCCTGGACATTGCCTGCCATCGAGGTGACCTGGATCGGCGTTCTGAACGGCCCGATCACGCGCGCCTTGCCCGGATTCAAGCTTGCCGTCAGGTTCGGCTGCTGGGCGCTCGCAGCCACCCTGACGCGCGCCGCGTATTCCTGCAGCCGGGAACGGGCCGTCCGCAGGTCGCCGTTGCGTTCGAGCGCCTCGCGCACCAGCTGGTCGAGCACCGGGTCGTTGAACGCGCGCCACCAGTCGCGCTCGACAGCGGAAGCGGGCCCGACCAGCTGGGTTCGCCAGGCGGCGGGCACCTGCAGCGTCGAGGCCGGCTGGGGTTGCGGCGCCATCGCGCATCCCGCCAGCAGCATGCCGGCCAGCAATGACGCAACCGTCCGCCGGTCCCTGCCCCTCATTGCTGGCGCCCCTTCCCGGTCGCGGCGGTGTCGATACTCGCGACCACCGACATGCCGGGCCGCAGGCGTTGCGCCAGCGGCTGGTCCGGGTCGATACTCACCCGCACCGGGATGCGCTGCGCGATCTTTACGAAGTTACCAGTGGCATTGTCCGGTGTGATCACCGAGAACTCGGAGCCGGTTGCCGGCGAGATCCGCTCGACATGGCCACGCAGTTCGGCGTTGTTGAGCGCGTCGACCGTGAACCGCACCGGCTGGCCCAGCCGCACCTCGGCCATCTGGGTTTCCTTCATGTTGGCGATCACCCACATCTGGGCCGGCACCAGCCCCATCACCTGCGCGCCGGCATTGACATAGGCGCCGACCCGCACCGTCACCTGCCCCAGCTGGCCGTCGCGCGGGGCCAGGATGCGCGTGTTCGACAGGTCGATCTCGGCCAGCCGCACGGCCGCGCGCGCGTTCTCGACCGCGGCCTCGAGCGAATTGCGGTTGACGCCGACCGAGCGCAGGTTCTGGCGCGAAATCTCGAGCGCCGCGCGCGCCTGCTCGGTCGCGGCCACGCTCTGCGCGTGGGCGGCGCGCGCGGCGTCGCGCTCGCGCGCCGACAGCGAACCGTCGGCAGCGAGCTCTTCGACCCGGCGCAGGTCGGCGGTGGCGCGCCGCGCCTGGGCGCCGGCATTGGCCAGCGCAGCCTCGTTCTGGGCGATGGTTGCCTGGGCGCTCTTGTTGGTCTGTGCGTAGTTCGCCAGCGCCGCCTGCTGCGCCGCCAGTTGCGCGCGCGCCTGGTCGAGCCGCTGGTGGTAGATCCGGTCGTCGATGCGCATCAGCAAGTCGCCCTTGTGCACCAGCTGGAAATCCTGCACGTCGACCTCGACCACGTAGCCGGACAGCTGCGGGCCGATGATCGTGACCTGCCCGCGCACCAGCGCGTTCTCGGTGCTCTGGACAGTGCCGCGGAACGGCGGCAGGTTCCACGCGTACAGAACGGCCAGCACGCCGACCAGTGCAATCGAACCGAAGATCAGCGCGCTGAGCAAGACGTTGCGCGACGGTTTGGTGGCGGTTGGCGGAACGGCGGGCGGTGCGGGGGGTGCGGGAGTTGCAGTAGCGTCATCCATATCAGTCGGTAATAGGTTGTGGAGGTGCGGATGGGCCCGGCGGCGCCGGCGCCGCTGGCGGCGCGAAATACGTGAGCCAGACGGCACCGACGAACACCCATGCGGCATGGAGCGCGGCAATGCCGGCGATGAGCAGGAACACGTCGTTGTAAGCCAGCACGTTGGCTTCCCGGGTGGCAGCCGCGGCCAGCGCCGACAGCCCCTGCCGCTCGCGCGAGGCCGGGTCGGCGAGCAAGCGCCCTACCGCCGCCGCGCCCGCCTGGACGCGGCTCGCGACCAGCGGGTCGAGCGCGCTCAGGTGCTCGACCAGCATGGCCGAGTGATACTTCTCGCGGATCACCTGGAAAGTGCCGAGCAGCGAAGAACCGATCAGGCCACCCAGGTTCTGCGTCAGGCCGAACAAGATCACGAAGCTGATCAGGTTACCCGGCATGGCGATCACCTGGACGACCAGCGAAATCACCAGCGGCCCGAGGAACAGCGTGCCGCCGAACGCCAGCATGGCCTGGCTGACGTACATCTGTTCCGGGCGCGTCAGGTTGGTGGCGTGCGAGTCGATGAAGGCGCCCAGCGCCATGATCAGCAGCGCAATCACCTGCGGCGCCAGCAGGTGCTGCGGGTTGATCGTCATGGCCGCGACCAGGGTGCCGGCAATGGCTGCGAGCAGCACGATGACGAACAGAATCTGCAACTGCTCGTTCTTCAGGCCAAGCGCGCGGAAAAAGCCGACCGCGCCCACGCTTTGCTCGGACAGCACGATCCGCACCAGCACCAGGCCGATGCCCAGCCGGACGATGCTGGCATTGGTCAGCCAGCGCATGTTCAGCAAGGGGTCGCTGCGGTTGTGCTCGACGAAGAAGGCAGCGGCAATCAGCACCACCGAGGCGGCCAGCGCCACGCCGACCCACGGCACCTCGAACCACCACAGGACGCGGCCGAACGTGAGCGCCGCGCACAGCAGCGCGACGCCCGGTGCGAACAGGAAAAACGTGACGACGTCCATCTTGCGGAACGCATTGACGCGGTCGCCCGGCGGCAGCTTGAGGGCCAGCACGCAGGCCATCGCCAGCAGCGACAGCCCCAGCTCGAACAGGTACAGGCCGCGCCATTCGCCTAACTTGAGCATGTCGGCCGAGAACAGGTAGGCCAGCGGCAACGGCAACTGGATCACGCCGAGCGCGAGCGCGAGGCCGCGCAGGCGCGTTTCGCGCTTGGGGAAAGCCTGCAGGATGTAAAACAGGCCAAGCGACGTCAGCGCGGCGCCGACCATCCCGTGCGCCGCCCGCACCGCGACCGCCGACATCAGGTCGTTGACGAACAGGTGCGCGAACGTCACCAGCGCGTACAGCGCCAGGAACATTTCGGTGAACAGGCACAGGCCGAACTGCTGGCGGAATTTCACCAGCACCAGGTTCATCGACGCGTTGGTCATCACGTACGCCGCCGGCAGCCAATTGGTTTCGCTCGAATAGGCGCCCAGCGGGCCTTGCAGGTCGAGCAGGTTGACGGTGACCAGCGCATTGCCGAGGCCGCCGGTCAGCGCGACGATGACGCCGACCACCAGGTACGCCGCCAGCAGCCAGCGCGGCCGATCCTGCGGAAACGATGGCGAACCGGGAAAGGTCGGCTTTTCGTCCGGCGCCCATTTGCGCGGGGTGTCGGTGCTCATTGCGTCTCCTCGAGCATCTGCCGCAGCTGTTCGAGCACGGTGGCGGCCACCGCCATCCGCTGGGTGTCGATCTGCTGCAACAACTGGCGGCGCAGCGCCGCCGACTCGGTCTCGATGCGCGCCGCCAGCTCGCGGCCGCGCGCGGTGGCCACCACCAGCTTGACGCGGCGGTCGGTGCGGCTTGGCACGCGCTCGACCATGCCGGCCGCCACCAGGCGGTCGACCGTGGCCACCACCGTTGCTCCTTCGACACCAAGCAGCTGCGCCAGCTCGGTCTGCGACGGCGGCTGCGGCGCTTGCGCGATGGCGAGCACCGCGTTCCAGCCGGCGCGCGACAGCCCGCTGCCTTGCAGCCGGCGGTCGAGCGACTGGCGCCAGCCGCGTGCGCAGGCGTGCAATGCAATCAGGAAACGTTCGTCGAGCGCGCTCATCGGGTCGAAATCCTTAGACAGCCTGATTATCAGCCTGTTATGTCATTTGTGGCCACACGCGTAGATTTATGTCTGGAATTGGCGAAACGGATATTGCTCTCGAAAATTAGGCTGCTTAGAATCAATTTATTCCGCTAAGCAATGTGTTCCCCAACGGAACGCCGTCACTCGAGAGTTTCCATGATTAGAGTACGACCATCTGTTCGCAAATTTACATCCGCACTCATTGTCAGCCTCGCACTGCTGCCCGCGTTGGCAATTGAGCAAGAGCTTCAGCTTGATTACCGCATCAACGAGCACATCGTGCTGGTCCCGGCCGGCCAGGACCACCAGGCCATGATGGAGACGACCGTGTTCCAGCCCAACGGGCCGGGGCCGTTTCCGCTCCTGATCATCAACCACGGCAAGGATCCGGGGCGCCCCAACCTGCAGCCGCGCGACCGCTTCTACCACATGGCGCGCGCCTTCGTCGAACGCGGCTACGCGGTGATGGTGCCGATGCGCCAGGGCTTCGCCAATTCCACCGGCCGCTACAACGACCACGGCTGCGACATGACCGCCAACGGCTACACGCAGGCCGACGACATCATGGACGCGCTCAAGTATGCTCGCGAGCAATCATGGGTCGACGCCGACCATATCGTGATCGCCGGCCAGTCGTATGGCGGGCTGGCCACGATCGCGCTCGGCACCCGCGAGCTGCCGGGCGTGCGCGGGCTGCTCAACTTCGCCGGCGGCTTGCGCGACGATACCGACCGCTGCGCCTGGCGCTCGGCGCTGGTGTCGGCGTTTTCCCAGTACGGCGCCAACAGCACGCTGCCGAGCCTGTGGCTGTACGGCGAGAACGACTCGCTGTTCGGGCCCGACCTGGCCGCCCGCATGCACGACGCGTTCGAACGTGCCGGCGGCAGCGCGCGCCTGGTCGAGTACCCGGCGTTCAAGCGCGATTCGCACGGCATGGTCGCCAGTCGCGACGGCGAGAAGGTGTGGCTGGCGGACACCGAAAAGTTCCTGAAACAGATCGGCATGCCGACCAAGGTCGTGCATGACGTGCCGGAGCCGCCGCTGCCGCCCGAGACCCGCTTCGCGAAGCTGGACGACGCCGGGGCCGTCCCGTTCCTGTCAGACAACGGACGCAAGGCGTACCGCGAGTACCTGACCAAGATGACGCCGCGCGCCTTCGCGGTGTCGCCGAGCGGCGCCTGGTGCTGGGCCGAGGAAGGCGAAGCGCCGGAGGCGCGCGCGCTGGCCAGCTGCTCGTCCAAGAGCAGCGAGCCGTGCAAGCTGTATTCGATCGACGAGCGCGTAGTCTGGAGCGGCGACAAGGTCGACAGCGCCGAGAAGGCCGCCGTCACCGCTTCGCTCACGCCGGTCAATGGGGCTGCGACCGGCAATGGCGCCGTGGGTAGCACTTCGGCGCGCTAACCAGGCGCATGCGCCGCGCGTGGCCATGGCCTGGCCACGCGTGACAGCACTCTTCCCACCGCTGCTTTCCCCGGTTGCGCTCTCAAGCAACTTTCGCACCATCCGGGTGCGCCGCAGCCTCCGCCAGCGAGATTTCCCGATTTAAAACAACCCGCGACAACGGCTCAGCCCGGAAAATGGGAATCCAGCCTCATTTGATGGAGAGCGCAATGTTGCGATTGACCACCAGCTGTGCCGCCGCCCTGCTCGCGCTCGCCGCGCTGTCGGCGGCGCTACCGGCCCGCGCCGCCAACAACGCCCCGGTCGTGCTGGTCCACGGCTTCCTCGGCTTCGGCCCCGACCAGTTCCGGCAAACCGGCTTCAAGTACTGGGGTGGCTACGGCGACATCGCCGCCCACATGCAGGTCTACAAAGGCCCGCACGCGGTATTCGCCGCCAGCGTTGGCGCGATCAGTTCGAACTGGGACCGCGCCGCCGAGCTCTACGCGCAGGTCAAGGGCGGCTGCGTCGACTACGGCGCCACCCACGTGCTTCGCCACGGGCAACCCGGCCAGCAGCAGAAGCCGGCCGGCAAATGCTGGGCCGCCAACCCCGACGACAACCCGCACCATTACCCGCTCGCGTTCTACCCGGCGTGGGACGCCGCCCACCCGGTCCACTTCCTCGGCCACAGCCAAGGCGGCACCACGATCCGGGCGCTGGTCGAGCTGCTCGAACACGGCTCGCCGGACGGCGACGAAGGCGGCGGCGAGCTGTACAAGGGCGGCAATATTGGCTGGGTCAGGAGCGTCACCACGATCTCGGCGCCGCACAACGGCACTACCCTCAGGGACGCGGTGCTCGACTTCCTGCCCAACCTGCACACGCCGCTGCGCGACCTGCTCGACAACGACATCGCGCACTGGGAACTGGCGCCCGATGGCGCGCGCGACTTCAACCTGTGGGCGCGCACCTCGCCGCACGTGGTCTACTACTCGCTCGGCACGCTCGCCACCGAGGCCGGCAGCTGGTGCTGCAACGGCACCGACCGCATCGTCGCGCCGATCCAGACCAGCGCTTACCAGTATCCGCGCGCCGACATGATGGCCTACTTCAGGCAATATGCCGGCGAATGGATCGTGCCGTCGCTGTACCAGCACGGCATGGGCGCGTACACCCAGAACGCGGTGGGACGGGTGCGCATCGACAGCGGGTGGTTTGCGAACGACGGCGTGGTCAACACGGCGAGCATGCGGGCGCCGAACGGCCACCCGGTGCGCGACTACGATGGCCAGTCGGTGCCGGGAACCTGGAACTTCCTTGGGAATTATCGGGGCTACGACCACTTCGATATCCTGAACTGGCCAAACCCTGGGCCGTCGGCGGATCCGGTGTACGACCGGATCAGCGACATCATTTTCGGCTTGTAGATACCGTCTTTTCGATTGAACTCAGGTCCCCGCCTTCGCGGGGGCGACGTTTTTGTGCTCATGCCAGCATGTAGGGTGGGCGGGTTCCCCGCCCACGCGTTCAATCGGCGCCGGATCGACCGATCACGCCGCCCGCCCCCATTCCTGCAGCTGCGCCACGGTTGCCGTCACGCCGCCGCACACGATGACCAGCACCTTGTCGAACTGTGCGAGCGCCTCGCGCGCCTGGTAGGCCAGCGCCAGCGACGCGCCGCACGCCGGCTCCACCACCACCCGGTGGTCGTCCATGAAGCGCAGGCAGGCGTCGACCGCGGCCGCGTCGCTCACCACCACCGGCCGGATCGGATGCTCGGCCGCCAGCGCGAACGCGCGCTCGGACACCTTGCGCGCCCCCAGCGAGGTGGCGATGCTGGCGATGCGCGGCAGTTCGACGCGCTCGCCGGCCGCCAGCGACTGCGCGTACGAATCGGCGCCCTCGGTTTCCACTGCCACCACCGGCACCTCGCCCCAAGCATTGCGGCGCAGGCCCTCGACCACGCCGCACAGCAGGCCGCCGCCACCCACCGACAGCACCACCACATCGGGCCGCACACCGGCCTGCGCGACTTCGTCGATCATGCTGGCGTGTCCCTGCCACAGCAGCGGGTCGTCGAACGGATGGATGAAGGCGTCGCGCTCGCCCAGCATCGACAGCGCCAGCGCGTTCGCTTCCTGCCATGAGGCGCCGTGCACGACGATCTCGGCCCGTTCGCGCGCGATCAGTTCGCGTGCCCGGCTGCTGGTGGTCTGCGGCAGCACGACCGTGACCGGCACGCCCAGCTTGCGGCCGGCGTAAGCCGCCGCGATGCCCGCGTTGCCGCCCGACGAAGACACGAAGCGGCGCGCGCCGCGCCGCAGGTACTCCTCGCACGCATAGCCGATCCCACGCAGCTTGAACGAGCCCGATGGCTGCAGCGCGTCCATCTTGAGCCAGGCCGACTGGCCCGCGCGCACCGGCATCGCGCCCGATTCGAGCAGCGGGGTCGGGATGTGCAAGCTCATCGCTCAGGCCGCCGTGCGTAGTGCGCGCGCCAGGTCCGCCAGCCGGTACGGTTTGCTGACGAACACAAACTGGCCCAGGTCGACACCCTCCGACTTCAGGGTCGGCAGCGGATAGCCCGAGGCCAGGATGACGGTGATGTCCGGCCAGGTGTCGTGGGCATACCTCGCCAGTTCGATCCCGTTCATCCCGTTCGGCATGACGATGTCGGTGAACAGGATGTCGACGTCGTTCTTGTCCAGCAGCTTCAGGGCCTCCTGCGCGCTGGAGGCTGTGAGCACCTCGTAACCCATGCTGATGAACAGCGACGACGCCACGTCCATCAGGTCAGGCTCGTCCTCGACGATCAGCACCAGGTCGGTGCCGCGCGGCGGCGCGACCTGGCCGGTATCGGCCACCGCCGGCAGGTAGATCGAAATCGCGGTACCCTCGCCCTGCGTGCTGGCGATGACAACCTCGCCGCCCGACTGCTTGATGAAGCCATACACCTGCGACAGTCCAAGGCCGGTGCCCTTGCCGACTTCCTTGGTGGTGTAGAACGGCTCGAACGCGCGCATCAGGGTTTCCGGCGACATGCCGGTGCCGGTGTCGCTGACCGTGACCTTGACGTAGGGCCCGGCCGCCAGCGTCCCGACCTGGCGTTCGGCCAGGTTGACGTTATGGGTGGCGATGTGCAGCCGGCCGCCCATCGGCATTGCGTCGCGCGCGTTGACGACCAGGTTGAGCAGCGCCGATTCGAAGCGCGCGCTGTCGATCAGCGTGCTGTGCAGGTGCGGATCGAGCTCGACCTGGAATTCGATCGACGCGTCGCCGGCGCGCCGCAGCACCGACTCGAAGCCGCTGATCAGGCGGTTGACGTTGCGCGTTTCGGCCACCAGCGGCTGCTGGCGCGCGAACGCGAGCAGTTGCTGGGTCAGGGTCGCGCCGCGGTCGATCGCGCGGCGCATGCTGTCGAAGGTCTTGACGTCGCCGTTGTTCTGGCGATTCAGCGACAGCACCTCGAGCCCGCTGGCCAGCACCGACAGCAGGTTGTTGAAGTCGTGCGCGATGCCGCCGGTGAGCTGGCCGATCGATTCCATTTTCTGCGACTGGAACAGGGCCCGGTTGGCCTCCGCCAGCGCGTCCTCGGCGGCCTTCTTTTCGGTCAGGTCGCGCGTGATCTTGGCAAAGCCGACCAGACTGCCCGCCTCGTCGCGGATGGCGTCGATCACCACGTGCGCCCAGAAGCGCGTGCCGTCCTTGCGCACGCGCCAGCCTTCGGCCTCGTAGCGTCCGACCGTGGCGGCGGTCTGCAGCGCGCGCGCCGGCACCCCGCGCGCGCGGTCTTCGCTGGTGTAGAACTGCGAGAAGTGGCTGCCGACGATGTCGTCGTAGCTGTAGCCCTTGATGCGCTCGGCGCCGACGTTCCAGTTCGAGACCACTCCTTCGGGCGAGAGCATGTAGATCGCGTAATCGGTGACGCCCTGTACCAGCAGGCGGAAGCGTTGTTCGCTCTCGCGCAGCGCGTCCACCGCTTTCTTGCGCTCGGTGATGTCGCGCGTGACCTTGGCGAAGCCGATCAGCGCGCCCCCTTCGTCGTAGATCGGGTCGATGACGATACTGGCCCAGAACCGGGCGCCGTCCTTGCGCACGCGCCAGCCCTCGGCTTCGTACTTCCCTTCGGCGAGCGCGATCGCCAGCGCCCTGGCCGGCAGCCCGCTGGCCCGGTCCTCGTCGGTATAAAAGCGCGAAAAATGCTCTCCGAGGATCTCGTCCGCGGTATAGCCCTTGAAGCGTTGCGCGCCGGCGTTCCAGCTACTGACCGTGCCGGCCGGGTCGAGCATGTAAATGGCATAGTCGCTGATGCCGGAGATCAGGTACTGGAACCGCTGCTCTTGCGTGATCGGTTGCTTGACGGGGACTCTCTTGTTCATGGCCGGGGAGCTTGATTGGATATCGGGCGCAAACGTTAATAGTATACCCTCATCGCGGAAATGACCGAACATGGGCGCTTATCGTGCTCATCGGCTGTGGCCCGGCCCTCCCCGCTCTACTCGTTTTGTCGACCTGCGACCAGGAACCCATCCGCACCCCGGGCAGCATCCAGCCGCACGGCTTCCTGCTGCCCCTGGGACCACAGCTCGACCTGATGCTTGTAGATGCCGCGCACTTCGCCGAACAGCCGGGTGAGCCCAAGCAGCGCATCGATGTTCGGGGTCGCGATGCCGACCCGCTGGCCGATCTCCTGGACTGCGCCGACGATCGCATCGAGTTCGATCGGCCGCCCTGCCTCGACGTCCTGCAGCATCGAGGTCTTGAACGCGCCCAGCTTGCGCGTCACGGCGTGGCGGTCCTCGGGGCTCTGCGCCAGCGGGCAGCCGATGCGCTCGCCAATCGCCGCCGCCTCGCGCATCGCGGCCGAACAGAACGCGCGCACCAGCGGGTCGTCGAGCACCCGGTCCATGGTGGCGCCGGTCAGCGCCGAGACCGGGTTCATGGTCAGGTTGCCCCACAATTTGTACCAGACGTCGTCGCGGATAGTTGGCGATACGGTGACTTCGAAGCCGGCGCGCGCGAACAGTTCGCCGAGGAGCGCCACGCGCCCGGACTTGCCGCCGGCCGGCTCGCCTACGATCAGGCCGTGCCCCATCCGATGCTGGACCAGCCCCGGTTCAAGCGTGGCGGTGCTGGCGTGGACCACGCAGCCGACCACGTGCCGCTGCGGGATGCGCGCGGCGATGCGGCCGCCCGGGTCGACGCTCGCCAACGGCGCGCCGGCCAGGGCCGCGACGCCGTGGCTGAACCACCATGGCACGCCGTTCATGGCCGGCAGCACGATGGTGTCGGGACCGATCAGCGGTGCGACCGCATCGGCGACCGCGCCCATCGAATGGCCCTTGACCGCAACCACCACCAGGTCCTGCACGCCCAGTTCGCGCGCATCGTCGGAGGCGATGGCCGGCGCCTGCAGCAGTTGCTCGCCCAGGCGCAAGCGCCAGCCGTGCGTGCGCAGCGCCTGAAGCGTTGCGCCGCGCGCCAGCGCACTCACCCGCGCGCCTTGCGCCGCCAGCCGCGTACCGATAAAACCGCCGATCGCGCCGGCGCCCACCATGCAGACTTTCATCGTTCCCAGTTCCCTGTTCAAGCGCTAATGGGCGGGTATCATACCGTGCGGCGAGGTTTTTCTTGACAATTCCTTACTAGGACTATTTCATTGAGAGCAATATTTTCTTATGGGCTCGCCGATGAAATTCTCCGAGTATGTCAACTGCGACGCCACCGCGCTCGCCCGGCATGTCGCCAACGGCGACACCACGCCAACCGAGCTGCTTGGCCTGGCATTGGCCCAGCATGAGCGCGTGCACGGCCGAGTCAACGCGATCTGCACGCTGATGGAACAACAGGCCAGCGAGCAGGCCGCGCGGCCGCTGGCCGGCCCGTTCGCCGGCGTGCCGTTCCTGATCAAGGACTGCGTGCAGGACTACGCCGGCCTGCCGACCAGCTACGCCAGCCGCTCGATGCAGCGCATCGTCCCCGGCGAGCACTCGGCGGTGGTGCGGCGCTACCTCGAGGCCGGGCTGGTCATCTTCGGCAAAACCAACCTGCCCGAGTTCGCGCTGAAAGCGGTGACCGACCCCGAACTGTTCGGCCGCACCAACAACCCGTGGAACCTCGCGCATACGCCGGGCGGCTCGAGCGGCGGCGCGGCTGCGGCGGTGGCGGCCGGCATCGTGCCGATGGCGGCCGGGAACGACGGTGGCGGATCGATCCGGATTCCGGCGGCCTGCTGCGGCCTGTTCGGGCTGCGGCCGTCGCGCGGGCGCGTGTCGTCGGGGCCTGGCATCGGCGAGGTCTGGTTTGGCGCCTCCAGCGAAGGCGTGCTGTCGCGCAGCGTGCGCGACTCGGCGCGCGCGCTCGATGTGCTGCAGGGGGCCGAAGCGGGCGACCCGTTCGTCATTGCGCCGCCCGCCGCGCCTTACTCCGAGCTGATGCAGCGCGATCCCGGCCGCCTGCGCATCGGCTTCACCACGCGTTCGCCGATCGGCACCGAGGTCCACCCTGAGGCCCTGGCCGCGGTGCGGCACGCGTGCGAACTGCTGCGCGGACTGGGGCACGAGGTCGAGGAAGCCGAACCGGAAATCGACGGCGCGGCACTGGCCAGCAGCTTCCTGCATATCTACTTCGGCCAGGTTCCGGCGATGGCCGCCCGCAGCAAGGCGGCTGGCGGCGACATCGAATTCATGAGCAGGCTGCTGGTCACGCTGGGGTCGGCTATTGGAGCGCCGCGGCTCACCGACCAGCTGGTGCAATGGAACGTGTTCGCCCGCGCGCTGGCGCGCTTCCACCAGCGTTACGACATGCTGCTGACGCCGGCGCTGGCGCATCCGCCGATCCGGCACGGCGTGGGCGACCTGCCCGCAGGCCAGAAAGCCTTCCTCGGCTTCATGCAGCGCAGCGGCCTGCTCGGCGCCCTCGCCCGGCTTGGCCTGCTCGACTCGACCGTCAGCAAGATCGCCGAGGACAGCCTGCGCTACGTGCCGTTCACCCAGCTGGCCAACCTGACCGGCACGCCGGCGATGTCGGTGCCGCTGCACTGGACCGCCGATGGCCTGCCGCTGGGCGTACAGTTTGTCGGGCCGTTCGGCAGCGAGGACCGGCTGCTGCAGCTGGCGCATCAACTGGAGCAGGCGCAGCCCTGGTTTGATCGCTTGCCGGGGTGGGTAGCATCATGATCCGCCCGGATAACGGCAAAGCCAGGCTCTGACTGTGACTTCCCGCTGACCGTCAGCCGGGGCGCGCAGACTGCTGCGGGGCCAGCCCGGCCGACGCCAGCTTGCGGCCGGCCGCGTGCAGGTAGCGCTCGTCGCCATATTCGCGATACTCACACAGCGCGGAATAACAGAGCTTGATGACGTGGTCGTCGCCGGCGGCACAGGCCAGGCCCGGGATCAGGTCCGCGGGAATCGCGCAGTCCACGGGGGCGGCGCTGGCGGGGGCCGGACGCGGGACGGTCAGGTAGGCGGCCAGCACCGCGTGCCACAGATAACGCAGCGCCAGTTGCGTGTCGCCTGCGTAAGGCAGCAACTGGCGCAGTGCATGGCAGCCGGTCACCAGGTGAAGGAGCGTAAAGTCTTCGTGATCCACGTACACGGAAAGCGCGAACTGCGCCACGTCGTTCAAGGTCAGGTCCTGTGCTGGCAGGACCGCGGCGTGTGCAAGCGCCGGATGCTGCGCGATCTCGAGCATCTTGTCGATGATGATGCCCGGCCCGAAAATATGGCCGGACGTCTCCAGCGACAGGTGCGCTGCGACGGCGGCAAGCGTCGCGTCGGTTGTGTCCATCGATAAGGGGATGGGCGCGTACTCGGTCGCCCAGTACGCGAGCGCGAGGGGGATGTCCTGCTGGTCGTCGGCGTCGACCGCATAGGCCAGCCTGATCATCGAATGGAAGGCGGAGGCGGCAAGGCCCGGGAGCAGTAGCGGCACCCATTCGCGCAGGACCTCACCGGTGCCGGCGTCCTCGATCCGGCGGCGGAAAAACCGCGCGATTTCCGGGTAGTGCTCGCCGCTGCCCAGGTATTCGCGCGGATCGACGTAACCCGGCTCGTCGGGCACGGTGCGAAGGCGGCGCCGGTAGCGGTCGGCGAACGACTGCATCACCGCTGCGTCCGCCCCCATCCGGTCGAGCGCAATGAGCGCCATCGGCAGGTGGTTTGCGAGGCGGTTTGCGTACAGGGGTGAATGTTCCCGTCCCTGCTCCAACAGCTTCTTGCATGCGCTCGAAATCGGCATCACATCAGCCTCCCTGGAAGACTGGCAGGCCGGATCGCTCCGGCCATAAGACCTCAATGTAGCACGCGCCGGGCGCGTTTTGTCACTCGGCCCACATTTTCGGGCCTGTCCAGCGGGACGGACGCGGGGGCACGCTCTCGAGTACCTTGCCGTTGCTGTCGATGACCTCGCGGTAGAAGTAGGCGCTGTCCTTGAGCGTGCGCTCCTGGGTCTCGAAATTGACGTGCACGAGGCCGAAGCGCTTCGAATAGCCGTGCGCCCACTCGAGGTTGTCGAGCAGCGACCAGGCGCAGTAACCGCGCAGGTCGACGCCGCTTTCGATCGCGTCGTGGATCGCACGCAGGTGCTTTTGATAGTAGTCCACGCGCAGCGGATCGTGCACGCGTCCACCTTCGGCAGCCGGCGGGTCGAAGAAGGCGGCGCCATTTTCGGTGATGTAGAGCGGCGGATTGCCGTAGCGCTGCGCGACCCACTTGAGCGTGTCGGTAAGGCCCTGCGCAAACACCTCCCAACCGGTCTCGGTGTAGGTGGCCAGCTTCTGGCGCACGGCTGTCGCACGCACCGGATAACCGCTGTCGTCGTCGCGGCTCACGCTGCGGGTGTAGTAGTTCACGCCGATGAAGTCGAGCGGCTGCTTGATCAGTTCGAAGTCTTCAATCGGCCACTCGGGCCAGGCGTCACCGTACACGTCCTTCATCTTTTCGGGATAGCGGCCGAAGAAGACAGGATCGAGGAACTGGCCGTTCATGTAGGCGTGGCCGCGCGCCGCCGCGTCGACGTCGGCGGGGCTGTTCGTGGCCGGGTATTTTGGCTCGAGGTTGACCACCAGCCCGATGTCGTGGCGACCGCCCTCCTCGCGGTAAGCCTTGACCGCGGCGCCGTGGGCGCGCAGCAGGTTGTGCGCGGCGATCGGCGCTTCGAAACGGTTGCGGTGGCCCGGCGCCAGCGTCCCGTGCAGGTAGCCGCCGTCCGACACCACCCACGGTTCGTTCAGCGTGGCCCACGACGTCACCCGGTCGTCGAGGCGGCGGAACATCACGCGCGCATAATCGGCGAACCAGTCGGCGATGTCGCGATTGAGCCAGCCGCCCTGGTTGTCGAGCGCCTCCGGCAGGTCCCAGTGGAACAGGGTCACCATCGGCTTGATGCCGTTTTCGAGCAGGCGGTCGACCAGCCGGTCGTAGAACGCGAGGCCGGCCTGGTTGACCCGACCGCGGCCCTGCGGCAGCACCCGGCTCCAGGAGATGCTGAAACGGTAGGCCTGCAGGCCGATCTCGCGCATCAGCGCCACGTCCTGTTCCCACCGGTTGTAGTGGTCGCAGGCGATGTCGCCGGTATCGCCGTCGCGGATGTTACCGGGGCTGTGCACGAAGCGCTGCCAGATGCTGGGGCCGGCGCCGTCGGCCAGCGGCGAACCTTCGATCTGGTAGGCCGAGGTCGACGCACCCCACAGGAAGTTGTCGGGAAAGCGGATAGTCTGGGTCATGGTCTTGCCTTGCTGGTTGATTGTCTTGGGTTGCCGCGCGCGGCGGCGGGTTCGATCGCAGGTTCGATCGCAATGCGGGCCGGCAGCGTACGCACGCGCAGCTCGCCGCCGGTCCAGCGCACGGCCTTGCCGTTGACCGTGGTGCGGCCGGTGCGCCACTTGGCGTCAGGTGCGCGCAGGACGATGCCGCCCGGCGGCACGCGCAAGCCGTCCTCGAGTTCGACCACGACTGTTGCGCCCTGCTGTTTCATGCCGTAGCTGAGCGGGCCATACGGCGTGCGCAGCCCGCCCACCGCGACGCCGTGGCCGGCGAGCCAGGCGGCCGGGATGCCGTCGCCGACGACCAGCGCGTGGTCGGACTCGCGTTCGTACGCGAACAGGTCGAGCGCCGAGCGGATGAAATCGGACGAGATCCAGCCGTGCGGCATGTCGCCGACGAAGCGCGGCTCGCGTTCGAGCCGTCCGACCACCTCGGCCCACTGGTTCCATGCGCGCGGGCGGCGGTCGTTCATGAAGAAGCCGAGCAGCTCGTGCGCGCGCTCGCGCCAGCCGAGCCGGATGAACGCGGCCACGTTGCGCAGCTCGTAGGGCGTGTAGTCCTTCCACTCGCGCGCACCAGTGCGGCGCTCCACGAACCCGGCCCAGTAGCGCTCGAAGGTCCCGTGCAGCAGGTCCTGCGGCAGCCGCTGCTGCAGCCCTCCAGGCGACAGCGCGATCGTGGTCGAGGTGGCGTCGAAGTCGCCCAGCTCGGCGGCGCCGGACAGGTAGCCGACCTGGTGCTGGCTCGAGGCCAGCACCAGGGACGCCAGCAGCTCACGCTCGAACTGGTCGCCCTGCGCCTTGAATGCCGCCGCCTCGCCACGCTTGCCGAGCGCCGCGGCCAGCATCGCCGCGTCGCGGTAGCCGCGCAGGCCCCAGAAGTCGTCCCAGTACGAGTGCATCGGCTTGGCCGAATAGCCTTCGTGGCTGATCGATGCCGGCAGCAGGCCGTACAGCGCTTCCTTCCCCGGCGCCTGATTGGCGGCGCTGCGTTCGGACTGGCGCTGCCGCTCCATGTAGGCCGCCGCGCCGGTCACGTGCGGCCACAGCTGCCCGAGCAGCGCACGGTCTTGCGTATAGCGCCACAGCTGGGCGGCCAGGAAAATGAACTCGCCCTGGCTGTCGTTCTCGGGCACCGGATCGGCGCCGCGCCGGTCGACGCAGCATGGCACCTTGCCGCCCTCGAACTGGTAGGGAGCGAACCAGCGCGCGTAATCCTTCGCCACCGCGTCATTCCCGAGCCGCAGCATCCCTTCCGACATCATTGCGCCATCGCGGATCCACGAGCGC
>JBJMVW010000115.1:0-45268 GCA_045810465.1 Massilia sp.
GCGAACCACAGGTAGAGCGTGCCGATGTCCTTGTGGTTGGTGGCGTACAGCCAGCGCCGCCAGCCGTGGGGGTGGACGTGCTCGCCCTCGCCGTGGACGTAATCGGGGCTCTTGCCAGTGGTGACGCCGCTCATCGCGCTCTCCCGGGGTGGGCTCGGAACTAGCGACGACTATAGCGGGGCGGGCCGCGGCACGATTGGAGCGGGGTGGGGCGCTTGACGCAGGTCAAACAGAAACTTCGCTAACCGAACCGGCCGCAGACGCGTTGCAAGCGCGCCTGCGGCTGGCCGGGCTCCGTTTCAGTCGACGGCGAAGCAGGTGGTGCCCTGGCCGTACGGGCTCAGCAAGCCAGGCGGCGCAGCATCGCGGTTGACGTAATCCGAGGCCAGGCCGGACAGCCAGAACGTGCTGCGTGCCAGCGATTCGGTGCCGGCGACGGTCCCGGTCACGGTTAGTTCGGCCTGCACCCAGCGGGCGCGGTCGCGCGGATAGCGCAGCGCGACCACTGCCATGCCAAGCGCGTCGGTCTTGCCGCTCGAGCTCGCTGACAGCGGAATTCCCGGGTCCAGCAGGCCGTTGCCGTTGCGGTCGAACGCGTTCTCGAACAGCCCCTTGCGCTGGATGTCCTCGTTGTCGCAGGTGGTCCCGCCCTTGATCTGCCAGCGCCCCTTCGTATCCGGGCTGGTGGAGTCATCCGGGAACCAGCCCTGGCTACCGGTGCGGTAGGCGGTCGCCCAGACCGCGGCGCTGATCGTGACGTCCTTCACCGGATTGCCGGCGCTGTCGGACACGAACACGGTGAAGTCCTGTTGGAACACACTGGGGGAGTATGCCGTCAGCGAGTTGCCGGTCCCGAACTGGATCGACAGCGGCTTCTTGTTGACCGTCAGCGTGGCCAGCGCGCTCGAGTAGGCCAGCCCGGCGATGCGCGCCTCGATCATGGTGCCGTCCTTGCCGCCGTCGGCCGGCCCGGCCACGAATACCGCGCGCGCCACCCCATCGCTGCCGGTCACCGAGGACAGCGGCGAGAGCAGGTTGCCGCCGCTGGGGTCGGACACGATCGCGAACTGGACCGTGGCGCCCTTGATCAGGTTATTCGCGCTGGTGCCGTCGCGCACCACCGCGATCAGCGTGCTGCGTTCGCCGCTGCCGACCACCGCCAGGTCAGGCTGCAGCGACACCCGTGCGCCCGGCAGCAGCGGGGCGACGAATTCGAGCTGGGTGCTGCCGCGCGCGCCATTCGACAACGTGGCCTCGACCGTGGCCAGCCCGGCGTTTTCGGACCTGATCCAGGTGTGCGGGAAGGCGCCGCCGCCGGCCAGCGCCAGGGCGCCGCGGATTGGCTGGTCGCAGGTGGCGTCCAGGTACAGTGCGCCACGCGAGGCCGCCAGGGTCACGCTGGTGGCGGCGGTGGAAGTGTTGCCGTCGATCGGGGCGCAGATGCCGGTCGCCACCTCCGGCAGCACCTCGTTGCCGGCGCCGTCCGAGGTCACCGCCGGCGTCAGGCTGACGTCGCCGCCACCGATGGTGATTGCGCGGGTGACCGTGGCGCCCAGCGCCGACAGGGTGATTTCCTCGGCGCCGCGGGTGGTCGCATTGACCTTTACCTGCACCTGGCCATTGGCGTCGCTGGCAGCGCCGACCGTTGCGCCGTTGCCGTTGCGGGCACTGGCGCCGATCGCCTGCCCGGCCACCGGCTGGCCAGCCGAGTCGAGCAGCGTGGCCGACAGCAGGCTGGTGCTGCCCACTGTCATATAGCTGGGAGCGCTGAACGCAATCCGGGTGCCGGTGACGGTCACGACGGTGGAGGCGCTTTTGGCGCCGGCCGTGGCGCTGACCTTGATCGCCCGGTTCGCCTTCGATCCGCCGGTGCCGAGGCGGGCGCTGGCCTTGCCGCTGGCGTCGCTGGTCGCGTTGACCACGGCCAGGAAGCCCGAATCGGCGGAAAATCGTACGGGTACGCCGCTGACGGCGACGTTGCCGGCGGTCTTGACCAGCGCGGTGACCGTCACTTCGCCGCCCGCCAGGCCGGCCGAGGCCAGTTCGGCGCTGCTGGCGACCAGGTCGACCGTGCCAACCGACGCGGCCGGGTCGGACCCGCCGCCGCCCGAGGCCGGCGGCGCCGGATTGTCCGGCGGCAGGCTGCCACCGCAGCCGGCGCTGGCGCCCAGCGCACAGCTGCCTTGCGCCGACGAGCCGCCCCCGCCGCCGCAGCCCGCCAACCCGATCGCGACCACCAGCAGCCATGCACTTGCGTGTTGTGTCTTCAAGATTCCCTCCTGAAAAAAGTTCTTCTCGGATTAGCGTGAAATCCGTCGTTCCCGCGCAGGCGGGAACCCAAGTTTGTGACCGCCGCCACGAAAGCGAACTGAGATTTCCGCCTTCGCGGGAATGACGTTTCCCGGAGATCCGTGAAGAACCTGAAAAGGCGCTCCAAGTTTCCCAGCGTATCTTTTTAACGGCGGAAAGTTTTTGATCGGCAACAAGTGGGCGCGCGACAACAAGCGATCCCGACAGGTTCGCGCGCGGCGCCGAATCTGGTAAGATTCCGGCCCTCCCCAAGAAAGGCACACATGGCGAACGCTTGCGGCGTCGACTTCGGCACGTCCAATTCCACGGTGGGCTGGGTACAACCCGGCCGCCCCTCGCTGCTTGCGCTCGAAGACAGCAAGCCGACCTTGCCGTCCGTGGTGTTTTTTAACGCCGAGGACGAGCAGGTCAGCTACGGCCGCGCCGCACTGGCCGATTACCTGGAAGGCTACGAAGGGCGCCTGATGCGCTCGCTGAAAAGCCTGCTCGGCACCAGCCTGATCGACGGCCAGACCGAGGTCGCGGGGCGCGCGCTGCCGTTCCGGATGCTGCTGGGCCAGTTCATCGGCGAACTGAAGCGCCGCGCCGAGGCCGAGGCCGGGCGCGCCTTCAGCCGCGCGGTGTTCGGCCGTCCGGTGTTCTTCGTCGACGACAATCCGGGCGCCGACCGCCAGGCCGAGGACACGCTGGCCGAGGTGGCGCGCGCGGTCGGCTTTGCCGAGATCGGCTTCCAGTACGAGCCGATCGCCGCCGCGTTCGACTACGAATCGCAGATCGACCGCGAAGAACTGGTGCTGATCGTCGACATCGGCGGCGGCACCTCGGACTTCTCGCTGGTCCGGCTGGGACCGGCGCGCGCCGGCCGCGCGGAGCGGCGCGACGATATCCTCGCCACCGGCGGCGTGCACATCGGCGGCACCGATTTCGACAAGTACCTGAGCCTGGCCTCGGTCATGCCGCTGCTCGGCTATGGCAGCCAGCTGGTGTCGGGCGCCGACATCCCGTCCAGCTACTATTTCAACCTCGCGACCTGGCACACGATCAACCAGGCCTACACCCGCAAGAGCATCGCCCAGCTCGACGACCTGGTGCGCGACGCGCGCGAACCGGCCAAACTGGAACGCCTGCGCAAGCTGATCGACGAGCGCGCCGGCCACTGGCTGGCGATCCAGGTCGAGCAGGCCAAGATCGGCCTGTCGGCCGACGAGCAGGTGCGGCTCGAGCTCGACCGCCTGGCGCCGCCCGAATCGCTGCTGGTTACGCGCGCCGGGTTCGAAGCCGCGATCGGGCAGCTGGTCGACACCGTCGGCGCCACCGTGCTGCGCCTGCTGGCCGATGCCGGCGTTGCGCCCGGCGCGGTCGACACCGTGTTCTTTACCGGCGGCTCGAGCGGCGTCGGGCTGCTGCGCGAGCGCATCGGCGCGCTGGCGCCGGCCGCGCGCAAGGTCGAGGGCGACCTGTTCGGCAGCATCGGCGCCGGGCTCGCGCTCGACGCCCAGCGCAAGTTCGGCTAGGGGCGGCAGATGAGTGTATTCGAACGCCCGATCGTCATGCTCGACTTCGAGACCACCGGGCTGTCGCCCGCGGTGGGCGACCGCATTACCGAAGTCGCCGCGCTGCGCATCGTCGGCGGCCGCGTCACCGAGCGCTATGTCTCGCTGGTCAACTGCGGCGCCCGCATCCCGGCCTTCATCAGCGCGCTGACCGGCATCAGCCAGGACATGGTCGACAACGCGCCCCCGGCCTCGCGCGTGGTGCCCGAACTGCTCGACTTCATCGGCGCCGACGCGCTGGCGGCGCACAACGCCAGCTTCGACGAGAAGTTCCTGAAGGCCGAAAGCGAGCGCCTCGGACGCAGCTGCGGCCACGCCCACCTGGTCTGTTCGCTCAAGCTGTCGCGCCGCGTGTTCCCGGGCCTGTCCAGTTACAAGCTCGGCCAGCTGTCGGGCCAGCTCGGCATCCGCTTCAACAGCCGCGCCCACCGGGCCGAGGCCGACGCCGAAGTCGCCGCCGAGCTGCTGCTCCATATCGGCCGCCACCTCGGCGATACCTACGGCCTGGGCCAGGTCGAGCCCGCATTGCTGGCGTCGCTGAACAAAGTGTCGGCGGCCAAAGTGCCGGCATGGATGAGTAAATACTGCACAGCCGGCCAGGCTGAAAAAAAGACTACACAAATTAACTGATCGCATTACAATTCGGCTCACCATGACCCGCCGTTCCGTAATTCGACTGCTGCTGTCCTTGCTGCTGCTCGTCTCGCAGCAGATGGCGATCTCGCATGTCATCACGCACTGGAACAGCGAACTGGCGCCACGGGCCCAGGCGGTCGACGACGACAGCGTGTCCAAGGCCTTCGCCAAGGACAAGAGCTGCGGCCAATGCCTGGCCTTTGCCCAGATCGCCAGCGGCCTGGCCAATTCCCCACGTAGTTTTGCGCCGCCGGCCGCCGGGGCCATCCTGGTGGCGGCCAACGCCGACCATCCGCGCTGCGCGCGCACCGTCTGCGCCTTCCGCTCGCGCGCGCCGCCTGGCGCCGTATAGAGACACCGACAGCCCGGGCCATCCCGCCACCGCGCGGGGTGCGGCCCGTCGTTCTCTGTACGCACAGGACTGATTCATGATGAAAAAGAGTGTATTGACGGTGGCACTGGCCGCCGCCTTCGTCGCGCCTGCCGCCTCGGCCGCCGACGACAAGGAACTTGCCGCGATCCGCGAGCAGATCCGCCAGATGAAGGAATCCTACGAAGCGCGCCTGCAGTCGCTCGAACAGCGGCTGCAGGAAGCGCAGGCCGCGGTGGCGCAGGCCCAGAACACGGCGGTCGCGGCGCAGCAGGCGCCAGCGGCCGCGCCCGAACCGGCTCCGGCTCCCGCCCCCGCGCCAGCGGCCGCCAACGCCTTCAACCCGAACATCTCGCTGGTGCTGGCCGGTACCTACCAGAACCTGTCGCAAGACCCGTCCCGGTACCGCATCCAGGGCTTCGCGCCGCCTGGCGGCGAAGTGGGACCAGGCCAGCGCAGCTTCAACCTGGGCGAATCGGAACTGACGATGATGGCCAACATCGACCCGATGTTCTCCGGCGTGCTGACGTTCGCGCTGGGCAGCGAGGACACGGTCGGCGTCGAGGAAGGCTACTTCCAGACCCGCTCCCTCGGCAGCGGCTTCAACGTCAGGGCCGGGCGCTTCCTGTCCTCGCTCGGCTACCTGAACAGCATCCACGCACACGCCTGGGACTTCGTCGACGCGCCGCTGGCCTACCAGGCCTTCTTCGGCGGCCAGTACAAGACCGACGGCGTGCAGGCGCGCTGGCTGGCGCCGACCGACACCTTCATCGAACTTGGCGCCGAAGCCGGCAGCGGGCGCAGCTTCCCGGGCAGCGACCGTAACAAGAACGGCATCGGCTCGAGCATCGTGTTTGCCCATGTCGGCGACGACATCGGCGATTCAGGCAGCTGGCGCGCCGGCCTGTCCTACCTGCATACCGGCTCCGCCAACCGCGGGTTCGACGACAACGGCGTACAGAACGCGTTCTCGGGCACCTCCAACATGTGGGTCGCCGACGCGATCTACAAATGGGCGCCGCACGGCGACCCGAGCCGCCAGAACCTCAAGCTGCAAGGCGAATACCTGCGCCGCAAGGAGAGCGGGACGCTGGCCGCCGGCGAACTGGCCGGGCCCTATGCGAGCACCCAATCGGGCTGGTACCTGCAGGGCGTGTACCAGTTCATGCCGTACTGGCGCGCCGGCCTGCGCTACGACCGCCTGTCGTCGGGCACGCCGCAAATCGGCCTGGTCGACAACGGCCAGCTCGGCATCGGCGCCTTCCCGGCGCTGGCCTCGTATGCGCCGTCGCGCGGCACCGTCATGCTCGACTACAGCCCGTCCGAATTCTCGCGCCTGCGCCTGCAGTTCGCGCGCGACAAGGCGCGTCCGGGCGCGGCCGACAACGAGATCTTCCTGCAGTACATCATGAGTCTGGGCACCCACGCGGCCCACGCGTTCTAAGAAGGAGTTCGCATGAAAACCATCCATCAAAAACTCGTGGCCGCCGCCTTGCTTGGCGCGGCCGCGCTCATGTCCAGCGCCGCGCAGGCGGCCGTCAACGTGCTGGCCTGCGAGCCGGAATGGCAAGCGCTGGCCGAGGAACTCGGCGGCGACAAGGTCAAGGCGACCAGCGCCACCAACGCGCTGCAGGACCCGCACCGGGTCGAGGCCCGTCCCGGCCTGATCGCGCGCACCCGCAACGCCGACCTGCTGGTATGCACCGGGCTCGACCTCGAAGTCGGCTGGCTGCCGGTGCTGATCCAGCAGTCCGGCAACGACAAGATCGTGGCAGGGCGGCCGGGCCACTTCGAGGCCGGCATGCTGGTGCCGCGGCTGGACGTGCCGAACCGCCTCGACCGCAGCGAGGGCGATATCCACGCCTACGGCAACCCACACATCCAGCAGAACCCGCACAACATCGCACTGGTCGCCACCGCGCTGTCGAAGCGCCTGGCCGAGATCGACCCGGCCAACACGGCCTACTACCAGGCGCGCCAGGCCGACTTCTCGAAGCGCTGGAACGCCGCGATGCTGAAGTGGGAACAGCAGGCCGCGCCGCTGCGCAACGTCGCGCTGGTCGAGCACCACAAGAACATGGAGTACCTGGTGAACTGGCTCGGCATGCGCGTGGTCGGCACGCTCGAGGCCAAGCCCGGCGTCGAGCCGAGCGCCGCGCACCTGTCCGAACTGCTGGGGCAACTGCAGCGCCAGCCGGCCAGGATGGTGGTGCGCGCCAGCTACCAGGACGCGCGCGCTTCGCAGTGGCTGTCCGAGCACGCCCACATTCCTGCGGTGCTGCTGCCGTTCACGGTCGGCGCCGACGACAAGTCGCAGAACCTGTTCGCGCTGTTCGACACCACCGTTCAACGCCTGCTGGAAGGGGTTAAATGAACACGGGCGACTTCGACCTCATGATCGTGCTGCCGGCCTTCCTGGCCGGCCTGCTGGTGCTCGCCACCCACATCCCGCTCGGCGCCCAGGTGCTCAAGCGCGGGATCGTGTTCATCGACCTTGCGATCGCGCAGATCGCCGCGCTCGGCGTGATCATCGCCGGCAGCGCCGACCTCGACCCGCATGGCTGGACGGTGCAGCTGGCGGCCGGCGCCGCCGCCATCCTCGGCGCGCTGCTGCTGACCTGGACCGAAAAGCGCTGGCCCGACGTGCAGGAAGCCCAGATCGGGGTGATGTTCATCCTCGCCGCCACCGCCGGCCTGCTGCTGGTGGCGCACAACCCGCACGGCGGCGAGCACCTGCAGGACCTGCTGGCCGGGCAGATCCTGTGGGTCAGCTACAACCAGCTGGCGATGCCGGCGCTGGGCGCGGTGGTGATCCTGGCGCTGCTCGCGCTGCTGCGCAACCGGCTCGGCCGGCTCGGCTTCTACCTCGTGTTCGCGCTGGCCGTGACGGCGTCGGTGCAACTGGTCGGCGTCTACCTGGTATTCGCCAGCCTGATCGTGCCCAGCCTGGCGGTGCGCCACTACCGCGAAGGCCAGAAGCTGCCCTACGCCTACCTGGTCGGCGCCGGCGGCTACGGCGCCGGGCTGGTGCTGTCCACCATCTTCGACCTGCCGTCGGGCGCCCTGATCGTGTGGTGCGTGACAGTGCTGGCAATGCTGGTCTACGCTGTCGGCCCCAGGCGCGCGGTGGCCGGCGCCTGAAGCGCACACAGCTGGCCCCGACCCCGCCCGCTCCGGCCGGCGGGGTTTTTTTATTGGTGCGCCGGTCAGCACGATTGTGCGCAGTCAAACTCCGCCCCGGTCGCTTTTATTAAAATTTTTGCAATACTTATGAGGCTGCTTTGTCGGCCTGCTCCGATATCCTGCGTTTTCAACGGCCGGCGCGCCGGAGGACCAGCATGAACCGCCAGAATGTTTCTCGCGAGGACTATCAGACTTACGTGTGGTTCCGCCAGGCGGCTGAGGAGGGCAACGCCTACGCCCAGTTCAACCTTGGCCTGATGTACAAAAAAGGCGACGGCATCGAGCGCGACGACGCGCGCGCCTTCAAGTGGCTGCGGCAGGCGGCGCAGCAGGGCCTCGCGTTCGCCCAAAATCACCTCGGCGCGATGTACTACAACGGCCGCGGGGTCGAAAAAAGCGACGGCGACGCCGCCCACTGGTTCCGCCGCGCCGCCGACCAGGGCGACGCATCGGCCCAGCAGAACCTCGGCCAGATGTACCGCAAGGGGCGCGGCGTGCAGCAGAATCACGAGACCGCGCTGGCGTGGTTTTACCGGGCGGCCGAGCAAAGCGTGGCGAGCGCCCAGAACCTGCTCGGCGAATGCTACCTGTACGGGCACGGCGCGGCCGTCAACTATCCGCTCGCCATGGCGTGGTTCCGCAAGGCCGCGATGCAGGGCGACGCCCAGGCCCAGCTCAACCTGGGCCTGATGTACAAGCGCGGCTACGGCGTCGACGCCAACGACGCGCAGGCGCTGTGCTGGTTCCGCCAGGCTGCGGCGCAGGGCGACGCGGTGGCGCAGCGCCAGCTCGGCCTCGCCTACGCCGACGGGCAGGGCGTGCGCGCCGACCCGCTGCGCGCGTTCGCCTGGCTGCAGCGCGCAGGCGACCAGGGCGACAAGGAAGCGCAATTCACGCTCGGGCTGATGCTCGCCAACGGCAAAGGGGTCGACAAGGACGATTCGCGGGCGCTGTCCTGGTACCTGCGCGCGGCCGAGCAGGGCCATGTGCTGGCCCAGTACAACCTCGGCAACATGTACGCCAACGGGCGTGGCGTCGCGCGTGACGAGCGGCGCGCGCTCGAATGGTACCGCCGCGCGGCGGACCAGGGCGCTCCCAATGCCCAGTTCAACCTCGGCGTTATCTATGCCAACGGGCAGGGCGTCGCCAGGGA
Organism: Massilia sp.; assembly: GCA_045810465.1. Taxonomy (GTDB): domain Bacteria; phylum Pseudomonadota; class Gammaproteobacteria; order Burkholderiales; family Burkholderiaceae_D; genus Telluria. Next base: position 9,206 of record JBJMVW010000115.1, read on the forward strand.
TGAAATCAAGGCGGCGCACTGGTACCGGATGGCGGCCGAGCAGGGCGACGCCAGCGCCCAGAACAACCTGGGCGTCATGTACGCGAACGGCCAGGGCGTGCCGCAGGACGACGTGATGGCGGTGTACTGGTACGGGCAGGCGGCCGAGCAGGGCCACGCGCTGGCCCAGTACAACCTGGGCGGCATGTACAACAGCGGGCGCGGCGTCGAGCGCGACACCGTGCGCTCCTACATGTGGATGCTGCTTGCAGCGGACGCCGGCGACGAAACGGCCAGCGCCAACAAAAGCATCGTCGCGCGCCGGCTCACCCCATCCGAGATCGGCTGGGCGCTCGACATGACGCGCCAGTGGCAGCTCGCGCATCGCAACGCGGCGCTTGAACGCCGGCCGCACTGAGCGGCCTGCGGCGAGCCAGGTCGCAGCCGGTCGGTCGCGCGCATGGCCGCCGTCGCTCCGCTTTGTTCCTCTTGAACCAATTCGTCCCCGCTGAACCACTCCCTCCAGTTCGCGCGCTCCCCGCAAGGCTGATGCCTTAGCCAGTTCACGTCGTCCCCGCGCAGGCGGGGACCCCAGTTCTCACCTCCCCGCGAGCCTGATGCCTAAGCCAGTTCGCGTCGTCCCCGCGCAGGCGGGGACCCCAGTTCGCGCGCCTGTTCGCGGCGCTAGGTGTTGCCACAAAACGTACACCCCAGCCCGATTCGCGCTATGATTCCCAGCGGCATCACCCCTCAAACTGTAACGTCCCGGAACAAGAGAAAAAAACCATGCACCTGAGACACGCATCCCTGATCGCCGCCCTGCTGGCGGCATCCGGCGCCGGCGGCGCCATCGCCCAGACCTGCCCGTCCTACGGCCAGCCGCTGAGCTACCCGGTCACCAAAAAAGTCGACCAGACCGACAACTACCACGGCACCGTGATCGCCGACCCGTACCGCTGGCTCGAAGACGCCAACAGCGCCGACACCAAGGCCTGGGTCGAGGCCGAGAACAAGGTCACGCAAGCCTACCTGTCGCAGATTGTGCAGCGTGACGCGATCCGCCAGCGCCTGACCCGCCTGTGGAACTTCGAACGCTACAGCGTGCCGGCCAAGGAAGGCGGGCGCTACTTCTACAGCCGCAACGACGGCCTGCAAAACCAGTCGGTCCTGTACACCATGAAGTCGCTGTCGGACAAACCGCGCGTGTTGCTCGACCCGAACACGCTCGCTGCCGACGGTACCGTCGCACTGGCCGGTACCGAAGTCAGCCCGGACGGCAAACTGCTCGCCTACGGCATCGCCGCCTCGGGTTCGGACTGGAACGAATGGAAGGTGCGCGACATCGAGACCGGCAAGGACCTGGCGGACCACCTCAAGTGGGTCAAATTCTCGCAGACCGCATGGACCAGGGACGGCAAGGGCTTCTTCTACAGCCGCTACGACGAGCCGAAGGAAGCCACCAAGCTGGCCGACGTGAACTACTTCCAGAAGCTGTACTTCCACAAGATCGGCACCGCGCAGGATGCCGACAAGCTGGTGTACGACCGCCCGGACCAGAAGGAATGGGGCTTCCGCGCGCAGACCACCGACGACGGCCACTACCTGTTGATCATCGCGACCAAAGGCACGGCGCACAAATACCGCGTCTTCTACAAGGACCTGACCAAGGCCGACGCGCCGGTCGTCGCGCTGGTGGACAACTTCGACGCCGCCTACGACTTCATCGACAATGTCGGGCCGGTGTTCTATTTCGCCACGGACAAGAACGCGCCGCGCCAGCGCATCGTCGCGATCGACGTGCGCAAGCCTGCCGAGACAGAATGGAAGCAGATCGTCCCCGAAAGCGCGGACACGCTGGTCAACGCGCAAATGATCGACAACCAGATCGTCGCCGAGTACCTGCAGGATGCGCGCAGCGTGGTGAAGATTGTCGACCGTGCTGGCCGCGCGGTGCGCGAACTGGCGCTGCCGGGGATCGGCTCGGTCGGCGGCTTCACCGGCAAGCGAAGCGACAGCGAGACCTTCTACTCGTTCACCGGCTTCACCACCCCGACCACCATCTACCGGCTCGACATGAAGAGCGGGAAGAGCAGCGTATTGCGCCAGCCGAAAGTCGACTTCGACCCGAGCGCCTACGAGACGCGCCAGCAGTTCTACACCAGCCGCGACGGCACCCGGGTCCCGATGTTCATCGTCTCGAAGAAGGGCATGAAACTGGACGGCACGAACCCGACCTATCTGTACGGCTACGGCGGCTTCAACATCCCGATGACGCCGGGCTTCTCGCCGGCCAACCTCGCATGGATGGAAATGGGCGGCGTGTACGTCGTCGCCAACCTGCGTGGCGGTGGCGAATACGGCGAAGCCTGGCACCAGGCCGGCACCAAACTGCAAAAGCAAAACGTCTTCGACGACTTCATCGGCGCGGCCGAATGGCTGATCGCCAACAAGGTGACCTCGCCCGAAAAACTCGCGATTGGCGGTGGCAGCAACGGTGGCCTGCTGGTGGGCGCGGCGATGACCCAGCGTCCGGAACTGTTTGGTGCGGCGATCCCGATGGTCGGCGTCATGGACATGCTGCGCTTCCACAAATTCACCATCGGCTGGGCCTGGACCTCGGACTACGGCTCATCGGAGAACCCGGACGAATTCAAGGCGCTGGTCAAATACTCGCCGCTGCACAACCTGAAGCCTGGCAACTGCTACCCGGCGACGATGATCACGACGGCCGACCACGACGACCGCGTGGTTCCGGCGCACAGCTTCAAGTTCGCCGCGACCGCCCAGGCGGCGCAGGGCGGCAGCGCGCCGGTCATTATCCGGATCGACACCAAGGCCGGCCACGGCGCCGGCAAGCCCACTACCAAGCAGATCGACGAAGTCGCCGACCGCTGGGGCTTCCTCGCCAAAGCCCTCAAGATGTAAAAAGTAGGGTCAGAGTAGAATTATTCAGCAATTTTGTGACTTGCCGATTAATTTGACTCTGACCCCACTTTTCAGGCAACGGATTCCAGCTTATAAAAGTGGGGTCAGAGTCGAATTATTCGGCAACTATCGAAAGTTGCTCAACAATTCGACTCTGACCCCACTTTTTAGCGCAATTCGACTCTGACCCCACTTTTTAGCGGTGTACGACGACCAGCAGCGCTTTTGCTTCGGTTTTGCCAGGATTGCGCAGCGCATGGTCCTGGTCGGCAGGGTAGCGCGCGGTGCCGCCCGTCCTCACCTTGCGCTTGGTCGCGCCTACCTCCACTTCGATCGCCCCGTTCAGTACCGTCAGGTGCTCGTTCGTACCCGGGTCGTGCGCCTGCGACGCCAGTTCGCCGCCCGGCGCCAGCGTCAGTTCGTACCACTCGTATTTGCCAGCCAGTTCCATCGGCCCGAGGATGCGCAAGATGTAGCCGGCGTGGCTGCCGGGCAGCGTCGGCGTTTCGTGCGCGTCCAGCACGCGGATCGGTTCGACCTCGCGCGTCTCCGAGGCCAGCAGTTCGCCGATGCCGACTCCGAGCGCATTGGCGAGCCGCCAGGTGATCGCGATGGTCGGATTGGCCTTTTCGCGTTCGATCTGGGATAGCATCGACTTCGATACCCCGGCGATGCGCGACAGGTCTTCGAGCGTCAGCCCGCGCGCCAGCCGCAGCCGCTGCAGGCTCGCACCGACTTCCGGCGGGGCATTGGTGGTAAGTGTTGTTTTCATCGCTAGTGCCAGCGTTATTATTTGGTAATCTGGTGGAGCTTGCCAAGTTCAACAGGCAGGCGTAATATTCATTATATTGAATTCGCGTTCGACATATCGGATAAATGCGCTGGCGGCGAATCAGTTCGGGATACCGCAAGACGGTACAGCATACTGCAACAGCCGGTCAAGCCGGCATTCACGGATGAGGGAAGTGAGATGAGCGATCAAGCGTTTTACGCCGGCCTGCAGCAAAACCTGGACACGCTGCGCGAGCAGGGCCTGTACAAGCCGGAGCGCGTGCTCGCTTCGCGCCAGGGCGCCGAAGTGGTGGCCGACGACGGCCGCACCTTGATCAACATGTGCGCGAATAACTACCTCGGCTTGTCGGGCGACCCCGAGACCCAGAAAGCCGCCGCCGCGGCGCTGGAAAAGTATGGCTACGGCCTGTCGTCGGTGCGCTTCATCTGCGGCACCCAAACGGTGCACAAGGAGCTGGAGCGGGCGCTGTCCAAATTCCTCGGGACCGAGGACACTATCCTCTACGCCGCCGCATTCGACGCCAACGGCGGCGTGTTCGAGCCGCTGTTCGACGAAAACGACGCGATCATCTCCGACGCCCTCAACCACGCGTCGCTGATCGACGGTATCCGGCTGTGCAAGGCGGCGCGCTACCGCTATGCCAACAATGATATGTCCGACCTGGAAAAGCAGCTGCAGGCAGCCACCGACGCCGGCAAGCGCCACAAGGTGATCGTGACCGATGGCGTGTTCTCGATGGACGGCACGATCGCACAGCTCGACAAGATCTGCGACCTGGCCGACAAGTATGGCGCGCTGACGCTGGTCGACGAGTCGCACGCCTCGGGCTTCATGGGCAAGACCGGCCGCGGCACGCATGAACACTGCGGCGTGATGGGCCGGATCGACATCATCACCGGGACGCTTGGCAAGGCGCTGGGCGGGGCGATGGGCGGCTTTACCTCGGGCCGCAGGGAAGTGATCGAGACACTGCGCCAGAAGTCGCGCCCGTACCTGTTCTCGAATACGCTGGCGCCGATGATCGCCGGCGCCTCGCTGGCGGTACTCGAGCGAATCTCGAAGTCGACCGAACTGCGCGACCGCCTGCACGAGAACACTGCATACTTCCGCAAGGAGATCGAGCGCATCGGCTTCACGATCAAGCCGGGCACGCACCCGGTGGTGCCGGTGATGCTGTTCGACGCGCCGGTCGCGCAGAAATTCGCGGCACGGATGTTCGAACTGGGCGTGCTGCTGTCGGGCTTCTTCTACCCGGTCGTGCCGATGGGGCAGGCGCGCGTGCGCGTGCAGCTGTCGGCGGCGCACACCCGCGAACAGCTCGACAAGGTGCTGCACGCCTTCGAACAGGCCGGCCGCGAGCTTGGCATCATCAAGAATAACTAAGATCTGGCAGATACGGAAAACTACATGGAACGCATCCTCATCATCGGCGCGAACGGCCAGATCGGCAGTGAACTGGTCGCCGCGCTCGCCCAAAAGCACGGCGCCGACAACGTGATCGCCTCGGACATCGGCCTCGATAACATCTACGGCGCGGCGCGCTACACCCGGCTCGACGTGCTGGACAAGGACAGCGTGGCGAAGCTGGTCGCCGACGAAGGTGTCACCCAGGTGTACCAGTTGGCGGCGCTGCTGTCGGCTACCGGCGAGATGGCCCCGCTCAAGGCGTGGACCCTCAACATGGACGGCCTGCTCAACATCCTCGAGATCGCGCGCGAACGTGGCGAAGCCGGCAAGCCGCTGCGCGTGTTCTGGCCGTCGTCGATCGCCGCCTTCGGCCCGAACACCCCGGCCGACAACACGCCGCAGTTCGCGGTGATGGATCCGGCCACGATCTACGGCATCAGCAAGCTGGCCGGCGAGCGCCTGTGCGAGTACTATCACACCAAGTACGGCGTGGACGTGCGCAGCATCCGCTACCCGGGCATCATCAGCTTCAAGTCGCCGCCCGGCGGCGGCACCACCGACTACGCGATCGCGATCTTCCATGCGGCGCTGCGCGGCGAAACCTACGAATGCTTCCTCGGTCCGGAGACCACGCTGCCGATGATCTACATGCCCGATGCGATCCGCGCCACCATCGAACTGATGGAAGCGCCAGCCGCCAAGGTAGCGATCCGCTCGTCGTACAACGTCGCCGGGGTCTCGTTCAACCCGCGCGAACTGGCCGCCGCCATCGCGCGCGCGCGTCCCGGCTTCAGGATCGCGTACAAGCCCGACAGCCGCCAGGCCATCGCCGACACCTGGCCGAAGAGCCTCGACGACAGCCGCGCCGGCGCGGACTGGCGCTGGAAGGCGCGCATCGGCGTCGACGAAATGGTGGCCGATATGCTCGAAAATATCGACCTCGGGGTCAGCGAAGCCGCTTGAGACGGCGCGCCCCGGTTCGCGGTACCAAAACAAAGATAACTGGAGACACCTGATGGACATGAGCGTATTCGACCTGTTCAAGATCGGCATTGGCCCGTCGAGTTCCCACACCGTGGGGCCGATGGTCGCCGCGCGCCGCTTCCTGGTCGACTGCGGTCCGCTTGACGATGCCGTCGGCGTCGAGGCGCACCTGTACGGATCGCTGGCCCTGACCGGCGTGGGCCATGCCACCGACAAGGCGGTGATCCTCGGCCTGATGGGCGAGACGCCGCAGGGTGTGGACCCGGATGCCGTGGAGGACAAGCTGGCCGAGGCTGCACTCGATGGTGTGCTTCATCTGCTCGGCACGAAGCAGGTGCCGTTCAGCGCCAGTACCGGCCTTGTCTGGCACAAGACCGAAACGCTGCCCGAGCACCCGAACGGGATGCGCTTCGTGCTCACGCGGGCAGACGGCAGCGTGAACCAGAAAATCTACTATTCGGTGGGCGGTGGTTTCATCACGGCGGCCGGCGAAGCGCAGGCGCGCAAGGACGAAGCGCCCGCCGTCGCCGTGCCGTTCCCGTTCGATACGATGGCCCAGCTGCTGGAGCAGGGCCGCACGCACGGGCTGACGATTCCGCACATGCTGCGTGCGAACGAGTGTGCGCGCATGGGCGGGGCGGAACTGGACGCGGGCCTCGACAAGATCTGGCGCGTGATGTCGGACTGTATCGCGCACGGACTGGTCACCGGCGGCGACCTGCCGGGCGGCTTGAACGTGCGGCGCCGCGCGGCGCGCCTCTGGAAGCAGGAACAGGACGCGCTGAACGCCGAGGTCCGCAGGAACGACCTGCCGCACGACGCAGTCAACCAGGTCAGCCTGTACGCGATGGCGGTCAATGAGGAGAACGCGGCCGGCGGCCGGGTCGTGACCGCGCCCACCAACGGCGCGGCGGGCATCATCCCGGCCGTGCTGCGCTACTACGCAGAGGACTGCCGCCCGAGCGATCCGGTGCGCGGCGTGCGCGAATTCCTGCTCACCTCGGCGGCCATCGGCATGCTGTGCAAGAAGAACGCGTCGATCTCGGGCGCCGAGATCGGCTGCCAGGGCGAAGTGGGGGTGGCGTGCGCGATGGCGGCGGCAGGGCTGGTGGCGGCGCTCGGCGGCACCAACGAGCAGATCGAGAACGCCGCCGAAATCGGCATCGAGCATCACCTCGGCATGACCTGCGATCCGATCGGCGGGCTGGTGCAAATCCCCTGCATCGAGCGTAACGGCATGGGTTCGATCAAGGCCATCACCGCGGCGTCGCTGGCGTTGAAAGGCGACGGCACGCACTTCGTCAGCCTCGACGACGTGATCGAAACCATGCGCCAGACGGGGGCCGACATGCAGGTCAAGTACAAGGAGACTTCGCTGGGCGGCCTCGCGATCCACGTGGTGACGGTGAACCACGCAGCGTGCTGACCTGGCGTTGACCGGGTGCGCACCGGTGCGCACCCTACCGCTATCCGGCGGCCGCGGGGCGCGCACTTGTGCGCACGCGGTCAACCGTCGCGAAACGCTTCCCCGTGCAAGATCCCCCGGTCGCACTATAATAAAGATCCAACGCCAGCCCCAACCGGATCTTTCTACTGTATGCAATACGTGTCCACCCGCGCCACCAGCGCGTCCGCCTCTCGCAATCCCGAGCACTTTTCCGACATCCTGCTAGGCGGCCTCGCGCCGGACGGGGGCCTGTACCTGCCAGCCGAGTACCCGCGCGTGAGCGGCGCCGAGCTCGATGCGTGGCGCAAGCTGTCCTACGCCGAACTGGCCTATGAAGTGCTGCGCAAGTTCGCGACCGATATCCCCGACGCCGACCTGAAGGCGCTGACCGCCAGGACTTACACCGCCGCGGTCTATCGTAACGCGCGCGCCGACGAATCGGCGGCCGAGATCACCCCGCTGCGCACGCTCGAGGAGGGCGGCGGCAAGACGCTGGTCCTGCAGGCGCTGTCGAACGGGCCGACGCTGGCGTTCAAGGACATGGCGATGCAGCTCCTCGGGAACCTGTTCGAGTACGCGCTCGCCAGGAATAACGACGAGCTCAATATCTTCGGCGCGACCTCCGGCGATACCGGCAGCGCGGCCGAATATGCGATGCGCGGCAAGCGCGGCATCCGCGTGTTCATGCTGTCGCCGCATAGCAAGATGAGCGCATTCCAGACTGCGCAGATGTTCAGCCTGCAGGACCCGAACATTTTCAACATCGCGGTCGAAGGCGTGTTCGACGACTGCCAGGACATGGTCAAGGCGGTCTCGAACGACCTCTCGTTCAAGGCACGCCACAAGATCGGTACCGTCAACTCGATCAACTGGGCGCGCGTGGTGGCGCAGGTCGTCTACTACTTCCGCGGCTACCTCAAGGCCACCACCAGCAACGACCAGAAAGTCTCGTTCACGGTCCCGTCGGGGAACTTCGGGAATATCTGCGCCGGCCATATCGCGCGCATGATGGGCCTCCCGATCGACAAACTGGTCGCCGCCACCAACGAAAACGACGTGCTTGACGAGTTCTTCCGCACCGGCGTTTACCGCGTGCGCAAGCCATCCGAGACCTTCCACACCAGCAGTCCGTCGATGGATATCTCCAAGGCGTCGAATTTCGAGCGCTTCGTCTATGACCTGGTCGGGCGCGATCCCGAGCGCGTGCATGCGCTGTTCCGCAAGGTCGACACGCATGGCGGCTTCGACCTGTCGGGTGGCCCGGGCAGCGACGGCGACGAGTTCAAGCTGGTCGGCCAGTACGGCTTCCAGTCCGGGAAGTCGACCCACAAGGACCGGCTGGACACGATCCGCATGGCGTTCGACGACTACGGCATCACGATCGACACGCATACCGCCGACGGTATCAAGGTCGCACGCGAGCATATGCAGCCCGGCGTGCCGATGATCGTGCTCGAAACGGCGCTCGCGGCAAAGTTCAACGAGACCATCCTCGAGGCGATCGGCGCCGACGCCCCGCGCCCGGCCGGTTTCGAGGACATCGAATCGCTGCCGCCGAAGTTCGTGGTGATGGAACCGAACCTCGAACAGATGAAGACCTTCATCGCGGCGCACACCGGACTGTAAAGCCATGACCGCACCAGACCAGAAACCCGCACCACGGCCGATGCTGTCGGTACGCGAGGCGCTCGACTTCCTGCTCGGCGCCGCGCGTCCGGTCGATGGCGTCGAAACCGTCGCCACTCTTGACGCCAACGGACGCGTGCTGGCCGAAGACCAGGCTTCGACCATCAACGTGCCATCGGCCGATAACACGCAGATGGACGGCTACGCCGTGCGCGCCGCCGACTGTGCCACTGGCCATGCGACGCTCAAGGTGTCGCAGCGGATCCCGGCGGGCACGGTCGGCCAGTTCCTGGAACCGGGGACTGCGGCGCGCATTTTTACGGGCGCGCTGATACCCGCGGGCGCCGATGCGGTCGTGATGCAGGAGCAGTGCGAGGTGGCCGGCGACAGCGTCACCATCCGCCATACGCCCAAGGCCGGGGACTGGATCCGCAGGACCGGCGAGGACATCGTGGCGGGGTCGGCCATCCTGCCGGCCGGCACCCGCCTGCGCAGCCAGGAACTGGGCCTTGCCGCATCGGTTGGCCTGGCCACGCTGCCGGTGCGCCGCAGGCTGCGGGTGGCAGTATTCTTTACCGGCGACGAACTGACGATGCCGGGCGAGGCGCCCGGCGGGCAGCTGGCGCCAGGCGCGATCTATAACTCGAACCGGTTCACCCTGCGCGGGCTGCTCGAGAATTTCGGTTGCCGGATCACCGACTTCGGCATCGTGCCCGATTCGCTCGACGCGACCCGCGAGACGCTGCGTAACGCGGCGCGCGAGCACGACCTGATCATCACGTCGGGTGGCGTGTCGGTGGGCGAGGAAGACCATATCAAGCCGGCGGTTGAAGCGGAAGGGCGCCTGGACATGTGGCAGATCGCGGTCAAGCCCGGCAAGCCGCTCGCGTTCGGCGAAGTGCGGCGCGACGGCGGCTCGGCCTTTTTCCTGGGCTTGCCGGGCAATCCGGTATCGAGCTTCATCACCTTCCTGCTGTTCGTGCGCCCGTTCCTGCTGCGCCTGCAGGGTGCGGCCGGCCCGCTCGAGCCGCACGCCTATCCGATGCGCGCCGATTTCAACTGGCCGAAGGCGGACCGCCGCAACGAGTTCCTGCGCGCGCGGATCAATGCCGCGGGCGGGCTCGAACTGTTCCCGAACCAGGGCTCGGGCGTGCTGACCTCGACGGTGTGGGCCGACGGCCTGATCGACAACCGGCCCGGCCAGGCCATCGCCGCCGGCGATATTGTCCGCTTCATCCCGTTCGCTCAATTGCAGCACTAGGAATCCCATGAACATCACCCTCCGTTTTTTTGCCGGCGTGCGCGAGGCGCTCGGCACGTCCCAGGAAACCATCGCGCTGCCTCCGGGAGTCGGGACCGTAGGCGCTGTGCGCGACCTGCTGATCGGGCGCGGCGGCGCATGGGCCGAGGCGCTTGCGCACGACCGCGCGCTGCGCATGGCCTACAACCAAGTGATGTGCGACCCCGGGACCGAGGTGAAGGAGGGCGCCGAGGTGGCGTTCTTCCCGCCGGTGACCGGCGGCTGATTTAGCCGAGTTCGTGCTCGAGCCACGCGGCGATGCCGTCGATGCTGCGAAAGTCGGACGCCGACCGGCATGCGATATGCGGGTGGCGGCCCTGCAGCATGCGCGACAAGGCGGCGCCGGGACCGAGTTCGAGCGCGACCGTGATACCCGCTTCATCGGCTGCATCCATGCATCCGGCCCACTCGATGGTTTGTGCCAGCTGGCGCGACAGGGTGTCCGCCGCCAGCTGTTTGCCGTAGACGCGGCTCGCGTCGATGCCGGCGAGGACTGGACAGCGCTGGGTAAGGAACGGCGCCGCCTGCAGCGCGGACGCAAACGGCGCCACGGCGCTGGCCATCAACGGCGTATGCGACGCAACCGCGACGGGCAGCCTTTGGTACCGGCCACCTGCGCACTGGATCGCCGTTTCGAGCGCCTGCAGCGCGTCCTGCAATCCTCCCACGATGCAGCTGTCGCCGCCGGTGACGATCGCCACGGCGAAACCGTGGTGCCGGGCGAGTTCGGACGCGCGGCCAGGCGCCAGCCCGCCGATTGCCGCCATCGCCTGCCCGGGGTTGGACTGCGCCGCTGCCTCCATCAGTCCGGCGCGCAGCGCGGCAAGCGCCACCGCATCTTCGGGCGCCAGCGCCCCGGCCACACCGTACGCCGCAAGCTCGCCGATACTGTAGCCGGCGGCCAGCGATGGCGCTTCGATGCGCTCTCGCAGCGCTTCCCAGACTGCCAGCGATGCCGCGACAATGGCCGGCTGCGCCACGCGGTTCTCGAACATCGTGTCCGGATCGACCTTCGCCTGGCAGCTGTCGAGGAAGCGGCTGGCGCGCGCATCCGTGCGCGCCAGGTCGAACATGCCGGCATGCTGGCCGCCCTGGCCGGGGCACAGGATCAGCAGGCGCGCGCTCATCGTCCCGCACCGCTGGTGACCGAGTGCACCAGGCAGGTGGCGGCAAGCAGGTCGGCCGCGCCGCCTGGGGACAGCCGCGCCTGGACGAATACCCGATGGCTGTCGAGCGCGCGCGCTTGCCACTGCGCGTCCCCGGTGCCGCCCGCGTCGACGAAGCGGCGCCCATGGTCACGCACCGTTCGCGCGCCCTCGGCGCCGCCGCGGTGATAGACGTTGGTATCGCTCATCTGCGCCATCAACGCGAACAGGGCGTCGATCCGGGCGTGGCGCATGCTGCGCCCGGCGGAGATCGTAGCGCGCAGCGCGGGCAGCCCGACTTCAAACACGGAGGGCAGGCCCAGTGCGCCTTCCTCGCGGGCGCCGCCGGCGCCGTGCATGCGCGCCGCGCGAAGGCCGTTCGATTCGGATCCGGCGGCGCTGCCATGCATCGCAAGTTCCTCGCCCCACCGTATCAGCAGCACCGCGCGCAGCGCGGCCGGGGTCAGCAGCATGCCCTGCGCGGTGGCGCGGCCGATCGCAGCGCATACCAGGCCAAGGCTGAAGATGGCGCCGCGGTGCGTGTTGATGCCGCCGGTTGCCCTGAGCATGCGTTGCTCGGCCGCGATGCCGAGCCGCCTCAACTCGGCAAACGGGGCGTCGTCGATACCGGCCCGGCAGATGTGGGCAAAGTAGTGGCGCAGCGCGAACAGGCTGCGCACGAAGGTGGCAGCGCTCATGTCGGCATGGCTGCCGTTGTCGACCAGCGACACCAGTCCGGGCTTGGGGTAGAGCGTGAGCTCCGCATACAGGCATCGAACCGCGACCCGCGCGGTATCCCGGCATAGCTTGCGCAACGCATGCGGCGTGCGTCCCGCCGGCAGCGTGCTGGTTCGGAGCAGGGCGAAACTGGTCACGGCGCCTCCAGTGCCGCAATCAGCGCTGCCGGATCGGCCAGCCGGACCGCGCCGATCGACTTGACCAGCACCCGCGCCCCGTTCTCGCGCGCGCCGCGCCACTCCTTCCACGCTACCGCATCCCCGCATGGGAATACGATCTCGCCGTCGAGCGGGAGCGTGGCCACGTGGGCCGAGAGCAGCGCGATGCCTGCGTCCAGCTGCCCGACCGTAGCGGGACCGAACAGCAGGTCGATGTCGGATGACGCGGTGAGGTACTGGCGTCCGGTGAGCGCCTGGAGCGCCAGCGACCCGTAGGCGCGCAACCCTGGGCCGGGCGCGTTGGCGTCGAGCGCAGCCAGGCCCTGGTGCCAGTGGGCTGGCGCCGCCGCCAGCGTTTCCGCTAGCGGGAGCGGCGGCGTGCGCCGCGCCACGTGGGAACCAGGCGCCCGTATCGCGATGCGGCGTTTGCTGCCATCGGCGGGGTCGGGCGGCAGCGCGATACCCAGCGATACCGTGCCGGCAGGGGCGCCGGCGTCATGGCGCCTCACGATCGCGGGCCAGTCCTCGCGCCGCCACAGCTCGATCGCATCGCGGTCAGGCGCTGGCGCGCTCTCTGCGGCCGCGCGCCAGCCGTGCGGCGTCAACCAGACCAGGTCATGGCGCGAGTACATCGCTGCCCGAGACGATGGCCATGACCACCGGTTGCGCCAGCTTGCGCCCGCCGCGCGACAGGCCCAGCGCGGCGCGCTCGTCGCCGGCATGCTCGAGGCGCAGCGCTTCCTCCAGCTGGGCTGCGAGATTGCCGCTCCAGATTTCGCGCACCCCGCCCATCCGCAGGTAGTTCTCGGGGCCCGGGGCAAACACGGGGTTGCTGGCGGCGAGTTCGGTCAGGCGCTCCAGCGGGACCTTGGTGATGCGTGCCATTGCCGGCAGCGCCATCACGCGGATCGTCGATTCCGGCAGCGCGTAGCAGGCATCGGCCAGCAGGCCGCTGGTGATGAAGCCGCCCGACAGCGCCTGGTCGTACACCAGCCCGAGCACGCGGTGTCCGCTGCGCCTGGCCAGTTCGACGCATTTGCCCAGGTGGGCCATGTAGCTGTTAATCCCCAACATCTCGTCGCGATGGCGCAGGCGCTGGCCCACCGTGTCGACCAAAATCAGGATCGGCCGGCCCGGGTGCTCGCGCATCGTCCGCAGGACGAACTTCGCCTGTGCCAGGGCGATCTCGACCCCGATCGGCGCGTGTTCGCTGGTCCCGACCACGGCGATGGTTTGCCCGCCGACGTCGGCGCTGCCGCTCAGGAACTGGTCTTGTTCGGTGATTGCGTGCCCGTTCGGGAACAGGCTGTCGGCAACGGTTTTCCAGTCCATCAGTTCACCCCCAGCTTGTGTGTGGCGGCACCCAGGACAAACTCCCGTGCGTCGAGCATCGGCACCGACAGTGGATCGGCGATACCCAGCGCGCGCCAGATATCCATCGGCTCGCGCAGCGCGCCGAAACGCTCGATGCGCTCGGCCAGCAGTGCCTGCTCGCGCTCGAGCGCCTCGATGGTCAGCTCGACCTGGCTGCATGCCGCGATCGCGTCGATTGCGGCCTGGCGGAAGGCGTCGATCGAGTCGGCGACGAGGGACTGGCAGTCGCCCAGCAGGTAACGATGCTTGCCGCCAGTCGTGCGCCACACCAGCGCGCGGTCGCGCGAGTCGAACTCCTCGACGCCGTTTGCGGTTTCGATGACTTCCGGCCCGGACATCGCCAGCCGGCCTTCCTCCGACATCACGATCGAATTGGCGCAGCGAGCCACAATGCCCATGCCGCCAAAGCACCCATTGGCGCCGCCGATCAGTGCGACGACGGGAATGCCGGCGCCGCGCGTGTCGAGGACTGCCCGCATCACCTCGGACACGGCAACCAGCCCCGCGTTCGCCTCGTGCAGGCGCACGCCGCCGCTTTCCAGCAGCAGCACAACGGCGTCGGGCCGCTCCAGTATCGCGCGGCGCAGCAAACCGACCAGCTTGGCCCCATGGACCTCGCCGACGGCGCCGCCCATGAAGCCGCCTTCCTGCGCGGCCGTGAATACATTGAGTGCGCCGAGCCGTGCGCGGCCGACCGCGACGCCGTCGTCGAACGCCACCGGCGCATCGAGCTGGCCCAGGTGGGGGCTGGTGACGCGTGCCGCCGGCGGCAGGAATTCCTCGAAACTGCCTTGGTCGAACAGCTGCGCAAGGCGCTCGCGTGCGCTCGCTTCCAGGTAGCTGCTCATGGCGCGCCTCCCAGCATGGTTTCGACGGCCTGGTCCAGGCGCAGGCTCACTACCGCCGGTGTCGCGCCCATGTCGTTGATCGCGATGCGGATGTCGGCCAGTTGCCAGCGTTCGTGGAAGTCGCGCATGACCGCTTCCCATATCGCGCCAAATCCGACCGCCGCTGTGTTGATGTCGATCGTGCAGGCGCCATCCTGCGGGGCCGATTCGATCAGTACCTCCAGGTTCCCGGAGCCGGCCACGCCGACCACCCCCGCCTGTTGCGGCAGCTTCCTGCTGCCGCGTTCAAACCGATAACTCAGCTTTTCCATAATCTTTTCGCTTACCAGTTCCTGAACCGCTTCGGCGGCTCGTACAAGCCATGCGCGGCGCGCACCAGGTCCTTCATGTTCTTGGCCGCCAGCAGGTCGCGCGTGGCGAGCCGCTTGTCGATGCCCAGGTCTTCCGCGCGCCGGATCACGCCGCGGTCGCGCAGGTTCTCGACCATGCGCTTGTCGCGTCCAAGGCCGACCGGGGTGTACCCGGCCACGCCGCGGATCGCCTGCTCGCGTTCCTCCTCGCTGCGGCACAGGAGCAGGTTGGCGATGCCTTCCTCGGTGAGGATATGGGTCACGTCGTCGCCGTAGATCATCACCGGCGGAATCTCGAAACCTGCCTGCTGCGCCAGTTCCCACGCGTCGAGCTTGTCGACGAAGGCTGGCTGCATGTGCTCGCGGAAGGTCTCGACCATCTGCACCACCAGCTTCTGGCCGCGCGGGATCGCATTGCTGCCGGCGCGCGCCTCGCGGCCGGCCTTCAGCCAGGCCGGGCTGGCGTGACGCCGCCCGCGCGCGTCGGCGCCCATGTTCGGCGCGCCGCCGAAGCCGGCGATCCGCCCCAGCGTCGCTGTCGAGGAGTTACCCTGCAGGTCGATCTGCAGCGTGGAGCCGATGAACATGTCGCAAGCATAGTGGCCGGCTGCCTGGCACAGCGCGCGGTTGCTGCGCATGCTGCCGTCGGGCCCGACGGAAAAGATGTCGGGCCGCGCGCGGATGTACTCTTCCATGCCGAGCTCGGAGCCGAACGAGTGGACCGATTCGACAAAGCCGGACTCGATCGCCGGGATCAGGGCCGGATGGGGATTGAGCGCCCAGTGGCGCGCGATCTTGCCCTTCAGTCCAAGCGCGGTGGCGTAGGTCGGCAGCAGCAGTTCGATCGCGGCGGTGTCGAAACCGATCCCGTGGTTCAGGCGCTCGACCTGGTATTCGGCGTAGATGCCCTTGATCGCCATCATCGCCATCAGCACCTGGATTTCGGAGATCTGGGCCGGGTCGCGCGTGAACAGCGGCTCGATGTAATAGGGCCTGGGCGACTGCACCACGAAGTCGACCCAGTCGCCCGGGATGTCGACGCGCGGCAGCTGGTCGACGATCCGGTTCACCTGCACGATCACGATACCGTTCTTGAACGCGGTCGCCTCCAGGATCGCCGGGGTGTCCTCGGTGTTCGGCCCGGTGTACAGGTTGCCCTGGCGGTCCGCCGCTTCGGCCGCCACCAGCGCCACGCGCGGGATCAGGTCGATGAAGTAGCGGCTGAACAGCTCGAGGTAGGTATGGATCGCACCGATGTTCAGCTGGCCGGCCGCCGCCAGTTTGGCGACACGGCCGGCTTGCGGGCCGGAGAACGAGAAGTCGAGGCGGGACGCGATGCCGCGTTCGAACACGTCGAGGTGCTCGGGCAGCGCCAGCACCGACTGCAGCATGTGCAGGTTGTTGATGCGCGCCGGGTCGAGGCCGGCCAGCGCCTGGGCCAGGAAGTCGGCCTGCTTCTGGTTGTTCCCCTCGAGGCAGACGCGGTCGCCGCACTCGAGCACGTGGTGCAGCAGGTCGCCCACGCGCGCGCTCGGGAGCGCCTTGCCGTCGAGCGCATCGCCCAGCACGGCGGCGGCACGCCGCAGCCGTTCGGCGCGATTGGCCTGGAGCGTATTCCAGCACTTGTGCGGCGCGTTCATCAGCCGGCTCCCATCAGCACCGCGGGCAGCGTGGTGGCGATCGACGGGAACACGCACAGCAGCACGATCGCGACGAACATCAGGCCGACGAACGGGATGACGCCGACGATCACGTCCCGCAGCGGAATATCGGGCGCGATGTTCTTGATGACGAAGATGTTGAGGCCAACCGGCGGGTGGATCAGGCCCATCTCCATCACGATTGTCATCACGATGCCGAACCAGATCAGGTCGAAGCCGGCCGCTTTCAGTGGCGGCAGGATGATCGGCGCGGTCATCAGGATGATCGACACCGGCGGCAGGAAGAAGCCGAGCACGATCACCATGAACAGGATCACCGACAGCAGCACCCAGCGCGACAGGTGCATGTCGACCACCCACTGCGCGGCCGACTGGCTGATGTGCAGGTAGCTCATCACGTAGGAATACAGCAGCGACATGCCGATGATCAGCAACAGCATCGTCGATTCCTTGATGGAGGACGACAGGATCGGCGACAGGTCCTTTGGCCGCCACACGCCGTAGATCACGGCGATCAGCACCAGCGCCAGCAACGCGCCGAGGCCGGCGGTCTCGGACGGCGTCGCGTAGCCGCCGTACAGCGCGACCATCACGCCGATCAGCAGGATCAGGAACGGCAGCACGCGCGGCAGCATCTCGACCTTCTGCGCGAACGTGAAGTGTTCACGCTCGAGGTAGGCCGACTTTGCGCCGCCGCCCTCGTAAGCGGCAAGCGCCAGGCCATACTCCTTGCGTGCGCGGTACACCGCATAGCCGGCGAACAGCAGCACCAGCAGCACGCCGGGGCCGATCCCGGCCAGGAACAGGCGGCCCAGCGATTGCTCGGCCGCGACCGCGTACAGGATCATCGTGATCGACGGCGGCAGCAGGATGCCCAGCGTGCCCCCGGCGGCAATGATGCCGGCCGCGAAACCGGGCGAATAGCCGCGCTTGCGCATTTCGGGAATGCCGGCCGAGCCGATCGCCGAGCAGGTGGCGGGCGACGAGCCGGCCATTGCCGCGAACAGGGCGCAGGCAAACACGTTGGCGATCCCGAGGCCGCCGGGGACCTTGTGCAGCCAGGCGTGGATGCCGGCATACAGGTCGCGTCCTGCCGGCGATTTGCCGATCGCCGCGCCCTTCAGGATGAACAGCGGAATCGACAGCAGGGTAATCGACGCCATCTCCTCGTACACGTTTTGGGTGACCGTGTCGAGCGAGGAGGGCGGCATGAAGAAGTACATGAAACTGGTGGCGACGACGCCGAGCGCGAACGCGATCGGCATCCCCGAGAACATTACCAGCAGGGTGACGGCGCCGTACAGCGCGCCGAGGGTCAGGTCGCTCATTGCGCGCTCCTCTTTCCGACAAAGTGCGCCAGCAGCTGTGCCAAAATTTGCAGGGTCAGGATCGACATCCCGGCAGCCATCATCGCGTAGGGAATCCACAGCGGCGGCGCGAATGTCGAGGAAGTGGTCTGGCCGTCGACCAGCGCCTCGTGGAACAGGGTCCACGATTTCCACGAGAAGAAAGCGCAGAACAGGAAGGACAGCAGGTCCACCAGGAACAGGCGTACCGCGTTGACCTTTGCCGGCAGCACCGACGACAGCGCCTCGATGCCGATGTGGCCGCGCGAGGACTGGACCCAGGCGGCGCAGAAGAAGGTGACCCCGACCAGCATGAACACCGACGCTTCGTCCTGCCAGTCGGTGGGCGCCTTGAAGAAGTAGCGGGAGACCACCGAGTAGGTCAGGACCAGCGCGGTCAGTACGATTGCAAACATCGACAGCTTCAGCAGCAGGCGGTTGAAGCGGTCGAAGAACACCGAGAATGCCGCCAGGGCGGCATTCTCGGGCAAAACCGGCGGTGCGGCCGGTTCGAGCTCGAAGCCATGACTCACAGGGTTTTCTCCGCGAGCGCAAGCAGTTTGGCGCAGTTGGCGTTGCGCTCGCCATAGTCCTTCCACGCGGTCTTGCGGGCGATGTCCTGCCACTTCTTGAGCGCGCCCGGGTTCAGGTCGACCACGCGCGCGCCGGCCCGCTGGTACACGGCCGCCACGGCGGCGTCGTCGTCCTGCGCGGCTTTGCGCGCGAAGGCTTCGAGCTCGCCGCCGACCGCCATGATCGCGGCCTGCTGGTCTTTGCCGAGGCGGTCGAAGGTGGCCTTCGACATCATCAGCGGTTCGAACATGAACCAGTAGGCGCCGGCGCGGCCGGTGGTCAGCGCGCGCGAGACTTCTTCGAGGCGGAACGAGATCAGCGAGGTGGAGGAGGTGAGCGCCGCATCCATGGCGCCGGTCTGCATGCCGGCGTAGATCTCGTTGGACGGCAGCGTCACCACGGCGGCGCCGGCTTCCTTGAGGATCAGGTCCATCTCGCGCGAACCGCCGCGCACCTTCAGGCCGCGTGCGTCTTCTGGGTCGACGATCGGCTTGCTGCGCGAGGCGACGCCGCCCGCCTGCCAGATCCAGCTGACCACGACGATGCCTTTTTCGGCCAGGATGCGCGCCAGTTCCCTGCCCACTTCCTTGTTCTTCCAGCCGTAGCCCTGTTCATACGAGGTCACGAGGCCCGGCATTAGGCCGATGTTCACCTCGGGGACCTCGCCGCCCGCATACGACAGCGGCACCAGCGACATGTCGAGCGCGCCTTTGCGCATGGCCGAGAACTGGGCGTTGGTCTTCATCAGCGAAGAACCTGGGTAGATCGAGAATTTGAGGGCGCCGCGGGTGCGCTTCTCGACTTCTGCCGCGAACATGCGGCACAGGCGGTCGCGGAAGTCACCCTCGGCGACGCTGCCGCCCGGGAACTGGTGCGAAATCTTCAGGGCGGTCGATTGTGCCCATGCGCTTTGCAGCCAGAGCGGGCTGGACGCGAGCGCGCCCAGGAATGTCCTGCGTGTTGTTGCCGACATATACATCCTCCAAGATGGTCACTGCTGCTGGTCGAATCGTGCTACGCTCTTTGTCGTATGCATCATTCGTCTTCATGTATACAAGAATAAACTGAACAAATACATTGTCAAGCTTATTTCTGCTTTTATAATGTAAGGACATATACAAAAGCATGACCAATCTACCATGAAAAGCCGCTCAGAAACATTACGGGATGCCATTGAGGAAATGATCGCCGTCGGCAAGCTGGCGCCCGGGCAGCATCTCGACGAGACCGAGCTGGCGGCCACGTTTGGCGTCTCGCGCACGCCGATCCGGGAGACCCTGATCCAGCTGGCGTCGATGGGACTGGTGGTGATCCGGCCACGGCGCGGCGCGGTGGTGGCCGAGCTCGGACCGCAGGAGCTGCTCGAGAGGTTCGAGGTGATGTCGGAGCTGGAGGCGGTGTGCACCCGGCTGGCGGCGCGCCGCATGACGCCGGCCGAGCAGCAGGCGCTGCTCGATGCGCACGCCGCCTGCAAGGGAGCGGTCGACGCCAACGACCCGGACGATTACTACGTCAGGAACGAGGCCTTCCACCGGGCGATCTACGCGGGCAGCCATAACCAGTTCCTGATCGAGCAGGCGAGCAGCCTGTATCGCAGGCTGCGGCCATACCGGCGCCTTCAGCTACGGGTGCGCAACCGGGTCAGCAACTCGTACGCCGAGCACGAAGGACTGGTGCAGGCGATCCTGAAGGGCGACGGCGAGCTGGCCGCGCAGCTCGCGCGCGAGCACGTGATGATCCAGGGGCAGCGCTTCTCGGACCTGATGGCGTCGCTGCCGCAGCTGAGCGCTGCGGCCTGATTACCGCCGGGACCACGTACCGGCGGGCGTGCAATGCGCGACGGCCGGCATGCGGCCTGCTCAAAGCGATTTGACAAAGCGGCGGATCGTGTCGGCCAGTTGGCGCGGCTGGTCGAACATCACGAAGTGGCGCGCCGGGGCCAGCGTCACGACTTCCAGCTTCGGCGTACCGGCCATCAGCCCTTTGTAATACTCGGCCTTCGCCTGCGCCGTCATTCCGAACTGGCTCATGTCGGGTTCGTAGTACGGCGACACAAGCAGCACCGGCGCCTTGATCTTGCCCAGTCCCGGACGCAGGTCCAGCGCCACCAGGTCCGCCATGTACTGCGCTACGGCCGCGGGATCGCTGCGGCTGGACAGCCTGGCCAGGTCATCGGCTTTGCCCATGTCGAGCACGCCCGTGCCGCGCATGTACTGCTGTTGCTGCGCTTCGAACGCGGGGCCGGCAGGCACCATCGCCTTCATCCCGTCGGCCATCTGGCGGCGCTGTTCAGGCGGCACCTGCTCGGTACGCGGAAACACCGGCAGCCCGTCCAATGTAACCACGCCGCCCACCAGGTCCGGATGGTCTTCGGCCAGCGCGAGCGCCAGCGCGCCCCCGAGGCTGTGCCCGACGACGACCGGTTTGTCGAGCCTGCGCGAGGACAGCAGCTGTGCCAGTGCGCTGCGCGCCGCGTCGATGGTGTTGCCCGCGACCGCGGGCCGCCCGTCGAAGCCGGGCAGCGTCACCACGTACACCACATGCTCGGCGCTCAATTCGCGGACCATGTCCTGCCACACCCAACTGCCGCTGCCCAGGCCTGGAATGAGCACCAGCGGGCGTCCGCGCTGGCCATGGCGCTCGACCAGCATCGCGCCAACCTCGAAGCGTTCGGCGGGAACGATGGTGGCGGCGAAGCGGTTCGGCGGCTGCGGCGCGTCGGCGCCATACCCCGGGACGCCGGCGGCGAGGGCGAGTGCCAATAACAGAGTGCGTTTCATGCTTGCTCCTGGTCGGGTGTGAAAATGGTTTCAATCGGTTGCCTGAACAGCTTCGAAATCGCGAACGCGAGCGGCAGGCTCGGGTCGTAACGCCCGGTCTCGATCGCGTTCACCGTCTGCCGCGACACGGCGAGCATGTCGGCCAGCTGCGCCTGGCTCCAGCCGTTATCCGCGCGCAGTCGGCGCATGATGTTGTTCATCGCTCGCGCAGCCAGCGGACGAAGCAGACAAGGCCCCACGACGCGCCCAACAGCGCCCACACCGTGAACATCGACAGCCGCGGATAGCCTGCCGTTTCGAGGAAGCCGTAGGTGAAGGTGAGGGCGCCGGTGATCGCCGCTGCGAGCGCCAGGGTTTCGAGCATCCGCTGGCGCAAGTATTCGTCGATGCGGCCGAGCTGGCGCGCCACCGCCCGGATCATGAGGCCGAAGCCGATCATCGGGCAGGCCAGCACGATGGTGCGCAGCGCGCCTTCGGCCATCGGCCTGCCGAAATGGATCGATGCGAACAGCAGCACTATATAGACGGCCAGCGCTAACCCCAATTCCCGGTAATAGGCCCGTGCGACGCTTTTCTCGTGCATGTGAACACCCAAGTGAAGTAAAGGATGCTTTACATCGTAGGCGTGAATCCCTGGCATGTCAAGCATCCTTTACATCTATTTCGATGGTGGCCGATCGACTACAATGCGGCTCCTCCACCCGCAACGCGCCAGCCATGTCTTCCAGTTCGTCCCCCGCACCCCGTGTCGCCATCGTTGGCGGCGGCCCCGCCGGCCTGATGGCCGCAGAAGTGCTGGCCGCAGGCGGCGCCGGCGTCGACCTGTACGACGCGATGCCGTCAGTGGGCCGTAAATTCCTGTTGGCGGGGAAGGGCGGCATGAACATCACGCACGCGGAGCCGTATCCCGACTTCGTCGGCCGCTACGGAAAGCGCAGCGCCGAGGTGGCGGCGTGGCTCGAGGATTTTGGGCCGCAGGCGGTACGCGACTGGATCCACGGCCTGGGCATCGACACCTTTGTCGGCACCTCCGGCCGCGTGTTCCCGGCCGATATGAAGGCGGCGCCGCTGCTGCGCGCCTGGCTGCATCGCCTGCGCGAGGCCGGTGTGCAGTTCCACAGGCGCCACCGATGGCTGGGCTGGCGCGATGGCCAGCTGCGTTTCGCGACCGCCGGCGGCGAACACCTGGTGCACGCCGATGCCACCATCCTGGCACTTGGCGGCGGCAGCTGGGCGCGGCTTGGATCGGATGGTGCATGGGTCCCGCTGCTGGCGGCGGAAAGCGTGGAGGTCGCGCCGCTGGCACCGTCCAACTGCGGCTTCGACACTGGCTGGAGCGAGCATTTCAGCAGCCGCCACGCGGGCCAGCCCTTGAGCACGGTGGCGATCACCTACCTCGACGCGAATGGCGCCAGGGCGCGCCGCCAGGGCCAGTTCGTGGTGACCTCGACCGGCATCGAAGGCAGCCTGGTGTACGCGCTGTCGGCGCCGCTGCGCGACCAGATCCTTGCCGACGGCAGCGCCACCATCTGGCTCGACCTGGCGCCGGACCATGACGAGCAGCGGGTCGCGGCCGAAGTGATGCGGCCGCGCGGCTCGCGCTCGATGTCGAGCCACCTGCAAAGCCGGCTCGGGATCAAGGGCGTCAAGGCAGGCCTGCTGCGCGAATGCCTGTCGATGGAAGAGTATGGCGACCCGGCGCGGCTGGCTGCGGCAATCAAGATGCTGCCGCTGGTGCTCAGGCGGGCGCGCCCGATCGACGAAGCGATCAGCAGCGCCGGCGGGGTGCGCTTCGAGGCGCTGGACGGGCAGGGCGCAATGCTGCGCGCGCGGCCCGGGGTATTTGTCGCGGGCGAGATGATCGACTGGGAAGCGCCGACCGGCGGCTACCTGCTGACCGCCTGCTTTGCCAGCGGGCGCACCGCCGGGCGCGGCGCGCTGGCCTGGCTCAATCGGTAAATTCGACCGAGCCGCTGCCGGTGCGGCTGATGCTGCGGGTGCCGGGGTTGCCATAGACTTCGATGTCGCCGCTGCCGGTTACCGCGGCCGACACCGCGTTGCGGGCGAAGACCACGCTACTGCCCGAGCCCACCTGCTGGATCGAGACCGCGTCCGCGCGCAGGTGCTGCGCGTCCAGGCTGCCCGATCCGCGCACCTCGGCGCGCAAGTCCTGCGCGCTGCCGACCAGCGTCATCTCGCCCGAGCCGTTGAGCTCCACCTCGACCCGGTTGCTGGTGCCGGCATCGATCGCGAGTTCGCCGCTGCCGTGCAGGCCAGCAAACACCCGGCGGTAGCGGCCATTGAACTTGACGCTGCCCGAACCGCCCTGCTGGAGTTCGATCCGTTCGCCCGAGAAGCCGTCGACCGTGCTGTCGCCGCTGCCGTTCACGACAAGCGACTGCAGCGCCGGCAGCACCAGCACCGCCTGCAGTGGCCGGCGGTGGCGCAGCACGATGCCGCGCGTGCCGATGCGCAGGACGCCGCCTTCCTCCGAGGTCTGGACGTTGCCGAGCAGGCGCTGTTCGCCGCTCACGACCAGCGACGGCGTCGCGCCGTAGCGCAGCGTAAGGTCGATCGGCCCGGTCAGCTCGACCCCGCTGATCGATTTGCCGACCGCGCGGGTCTCGTTCGACAGCATCCTGCCTTCCGGGTTGGCCGGCCCGCTCAGCCCCTGGGCGCGCAGCATGCCGAAGCTCAGGCCGATCAGCACGAATGCCATGACCAGCAGCGCGAAGCCGATTTTGAGTAGTGAGCGCATGGTGCCCCCTCAACCGCCCCTGAGCAGGGAAAAATTCATCTGGATGTAGCGCTTGATGCCAATGAAGCTGTAGCGAGTGACCACGATCGCGGCCAGGAACAGCGCGATCCCGCCCAGCACCATCCCAAGGCCGAACAGGGTCTGGGTGGTGCGCGAGCCGGCATCGAGGTCGGTCGAGATATGGATCTTGCGGCCGGCGACCGCTTCCGCGCCGCGCAGCACGCGCGACGGTTCGTCTACCTCGTCGGGGCGCGGCGCCGGCTTCTCCTGGTGCACCTCGATCCCGTTGTCGCCGATCGACACGCGGGTCTGCCCGGCGTCGTCGCCGTCGTCGACCACCACGTGCGGCACGTTCAGCAGCAGGTCGTTGGCGCCCGCCAGCCCGCTCGCGGTGATCGCGATCCCGCCGACATAGAACGCCAGCGCGCAAGCGTACAGCGCCGCCAGCAGCGCCGAAAACACCGCCGCCGGCACCACCATGAACAGGTTAAAGATCGCCAGCCCGGCGCCGGTCACGAGCAGGCGCAGCAGGTTGGCTGGGTCCTTCTTTTGCTGGAAGGCCCCCAGGTGGGCGCTGGCGCGCAGCGTCATCGCGATCTTGCGCGGATCGTCCAGCTCCTGCGCCACGTCCTCCTCGCTGCGCCCGGCCGCGACACCATCGACAAAGCGCTGCTCGTAGTACGCCAGCGTCTTCGCCTGCGTCTCGGGCGGCAGGCCCGGCATGGCCCGCTTGAGCGCGTCGAGAAATTCCAGTTTGCGCATGTGGCGGGGTTCCGTTGTCAGTTGTGGCCGACGATCAGCATCGACGCGATCGCGGGCGCGGTGGATGCCGCCGTGCCGCCGATGAGTTCCGGCTTGACCAGCACGGCGGTGCTCGCGGCAACGATGGCCAGCAGGGCAAGGGTGCGCAGTCCGAGATCGAAGTTCATTTAGATTTCCGTCAATACCAGTATCGATGGTGCTACTGTACCGGGCCGCCCGCGCCCGTGCCATCGGGATGCGACAGGCTGCTGTTTTCGCGGGGCAGGCGACCATAGGCGAGGATGGCCGTGGCCGCACGCGCGCCGCTGCGCACTGCCGCCTCGAGCGTGGCCGGGTAATCGGAGGCGGTGTAGTCGCCTGCCAGTGCCAGCCCGGCGAACGGCGTTTCGACCGCCGGCCGGCGCAGCGCTGGCGTACAGGCGAAGGTCGCGCGCTTTTCGGTGATGAGCTGGCTCCACAGCGGCTGCGCCAGCTCGGGGCGCGCAAATGCCGCCGCCAGCTGGGCCGCGAGGGCGCTCGCCAGTTCGTCGCGTCCCAGTCCGGATGCGCCGCCGGCGGCGCTGATGACCACCGCCAGCAGGCCGGCCTGGGCGGCGTCGAGCTGGCCGCGGTCGAACACATACTGGCCCCACGCGCCCGCCGCCGGATCGTCCAGCAGCGCGCAAAACGGCAGCGGCAGGCGAACGTCGGGCGCGTACTGGAGGTAGCAGGTTGCGATCGGTTCGTACTCGAAGGCGTCGAGCTGTGCGGCCAGTTCGGCCGAACCGGGCAGGCGCTTGAGTAGCGCCGACGCCTGCCACGGCGGCGTCGCCAGCACCACGGCGTCGAACTGGTCGGAGCTGTCGCCGGCATGCACGCGCCAGCCTTGGCCGGCCCGGTCCAGTTCCGTCACCAGCGCGCCGGTGCGCACCTGGCCAGCGTGCCGTTCGACATAGGACGCCGCGGCCCCGGGGGCCAGCGCACCGAGCTCCAGCCGCGGCAGCAGCATGTCCGACGCCGCGCGGCGCGCGCCAAGGCTGTCGCGCAGCACCGCGAGGAACACCTTGGCCGACCCCCGTTCCGGTGGCGTGTTAAGCGCGGCCAGGCACAGCGGCCGCCACATCATGCGCACCAGGCGTTCGGTCTGGTCGAAGCGTTCCAGCAGTTCGGCGACGCTGCAATCGGCGTCGAGCTGCCAGCCCATCCAGCGGGCGCTGGTCATGAAGCGCGCCAGCGCCATCTTGTCGGACTTCTCCAGACCTGTTGCGCGCAGCAGCGCGGCCAGCATATGCAGCGGCGCCGGCAGGCGCGGCGCGGCGAAGTCGATCGCGCCGCCGCCCGGCGGGTAGCGCATCTGCAGCGGCAGCCGCAGGAACGCACGGGCCGGATCGACGCCGACGCGGCGCAGCAGGCGCAGCGACGCGCTGTAGGCGCCCAGCAGGATGTGCTGGCCGTTGTCGAGCACGCGGCCGTTGATCCCGACTCCGCGCGCGCGCCCGCCCAGCGTGCGGGCCGCTTCATACAGCGTGACGGAGCAGCCGGCGTGCGCCAGGTCGACCGCGGCTGCGCAGCCGGCCCAGCCGCCGCCGACGACGGCGACGCGCAGCCGCTTGACAGCTGCGGACATAGGTTTTCCACGCCAGCCACAGCTTGCGCAGCGGTGTCAGCGAGATGCGCTGGGTCAGGACGTGGAAGTGCTCGCGTTCGATCTCGTCGAGCAAGGTGCGGTAGATCGCCGCCATCATCAGGCCCGGGCGCTGCGCGCGCCGGTCTTCCTTCGGCAGCAACGCGAACGCCTCGTCGTACAGCTTGTGCGCGCGCTCGGTCTGGAAGCGCAGCAGCGCCTCGAACTTCTCGCTGTGGCGTGCGTTCAGGATGTCGGCCGCGGTCACGTTGAACTGCTGTAGCTCGTTCACCGGCAGGTAGATGCGGCCCTTGCGCGCGTCCTCGCCGACGTCGCGGATGATGTTCGTGAGCTGGAACGCCAGCCCGAGCTTCTCGGCGTACTTCAGCGTTTGCGGATTGGTGACGCCGAAGATGCTGGCCGACAGGATGCCGACCACGCCGGCGACATGCCAGCAGTAGCGCTGCAGGCCGGGGAAATCGAGGTAGCGGGTCTGGTCGAGGTCCATCTCCATACCGTCGATGATGGCCAGCAGGTGCTGCTCCTCGAGCCGGTAGTTATCCAGGTGCGGGCGCAGCGCCTGCGTCACCGGGTGCGTGGGCGCGCCCTGGTACATGGCGGCGATTTCGCCGCGCCACCAGGCCAGCTTGATGCGCGCGATCGACTGGTCGGTGGCCTCGTCGACGGTGTCATCGACCTCCCGGCAGTACGCATACAGCGCGGTGATCGCCCGTCGCCGCTCGGGCGGGAGGAACAGGAAGCTGTAGTAAAAGCTGGAGCCGCTTTGAACGGTCTTTTGCTGGCAGTATTCGTCGGGAGACATGTAATAACAAAGAAGATGGGCGAGGCCAATCCGCTATCTTATCCGAAGCGGGCCCGGGCGAGGGACAAGCAATGCATTTTCGCTCTAGGGTCAGAGTCAAATTGTTGAGCAACTTCGCGTAGTTGCCGATTAATTCGACTCTGACCCCAATTTTCATAGGCGCCGACCTTTTGCCCGAAAAGTGGGGTCAGAGTCGAATTGTTGAGCAACTTTGCAAATTGCCGAATAAATCTACTCTGACCCTACATTATGGTTGCATGCGCAGGGCGCGCCAGGCGACGGCTACCCAGTCGCGCGCGCTCAGCTTGGGCCGCCGGCGGAACACGTCGTAGTCGACCCGCTCGACCAGCTCGAGGATGCGCAGGCCGCCCTGGACCACCAGCCGGAGCTCCCAGCCGATCCGCCCCGGCAGTTGCAGCGCCAGCGGCGCGCCCTCGTGCATCAGCGCGCGCGCGCGCCCGACTTCGAATGTCATCAGTCGGCGCCACGCCGGCCCCGCCTCGCCACGCTCGATGCCGGCCGCGCTGACGCCAAAGCGCGCCATGTCGTCCTGGGGAATGTAGATGCGTCCTTTGGCAATGTCGATCGCAGCGTCCTGCCAGAAGTTGATCAGCTGGAGCGCTGTGCAGATCGCGTCGGACTGGCGCAGCTTGCGCTCGCCAGTGGCGCCGTACAGGGCCAGCATCAGCCGGCCGACCGGGTTGGCGGAACGGCGGCAATAGTCGAGCAGGGCGGCGAAGTCGGCGTAGCGGTGGGTGACGACGTCCTGCTTGAACGCCGAGAGCAGGTCGCGCAGCAGCTGCAGCGGCAGGCCGTATTGCGCGCGCACCGCAGCCAGCCGCGCGAACAGCGGCTCGCTCGCCGCCTCGCCGCGCTCGATCCGGTCGAGCGCTTCGTCATACGCGTTCAGCGCCGCCAGCCGTTCGGCAGGCGCGGCGTCGCCTTCGTCTGCCAGGTCGTCGGCGCTGCGCGCGAAGGCGTAGATGGCCTCGACCGCCGGCCGCAGGTGGCGCGGTAGCAGCACCGATGCGACAGGAAAATTTTCGTAGTGCTCGACTGGCATGGCTGGTTAAATGACCATCAAGTCATTCACTGGGTGTTTTGCATGATTATAATTGTTGCCTTGCAAGCCGCGTGCCACTTTCTTTGAATTAAACGTCGTCAACCGCGCTGTCCCTGCTGTTCCGGCAGGCCCTGACTGCGGCGTGGTTCCGGTCGATACCTACGCTGGCGTAACGTGCGCTCTCCGGCGCACGCGCTGCGAACGGCGAATTGGCGTGCACTCGCCCAGTTCAAAAAACGCTCCCTGTCGTGTCAGAAAATC
Source organism: Massilia sp. (assembly GCA_045810465.1). Lineage (GTDB taxonomy): Bacteria > Pseudomonadota > Gammaproteobacteria > Burkholderiales > Burkholderiaceae_D > Telluria. Next base: position 37,910 of record JBJMVW010000115.1, read on the forward strand.
CAGTAAAATAGCGGGTTGAAGTTGTAGCCCCTAAACAGAGGAGTGCAGGGCGGCCGGTTTCACCGTCGGACGCCCTTTGTTTTTGTGGCAAGAAGCAGCAATCCTGCGCGAGGATGGCGAAATTGGTAGACGCACCAGGTTTAGGTCCTGACGCCAGCAATGGTGTGGGGGTTCGAGTCCCCCTCCTCGCACCACGAATAATTATTTTTTTGGACGATTTTTACAATGGCAACTGCAGTCGAAACCCTGGGTAAACTCGAGCGTCGCTTGACGATCACCTTTCCACTGGCTGATGTCCGCACGGAAGTAGAAAAGCGCCTCAAGCAGCAGGCGAAGACGGCCAAGGCGCCTGGCTTCCGTCCGGGCAAAGTGCCGCTGAAGATGGTCGCGGCCCAGTACGGTTACCAGATCGAGTCCGACGTGCTGAACGACAAGGTTGGCCGCGCATTCAACGATGCCGCCAACGAGAACCAGCTGCGCGTTGCCGGCTTCCCGAAAATCGAGCCGAAAGAAGACGCGCCGGACGGCATGCTGGCCTTCGACGCCACCTTCGAAGTCTACCCGGAGGTCGTGATCGGCGACCTGTCGAAGGTGGAAGTCGAAACCGTCAAGGCCGACGTCACCGACGCCGAAATCGACAAGACCATCGACATCCTGCGCAAGCAGCGCGTGCACTACCACACCAAGGGCGAAGCCGGTGAGCACGGCAGCGGCGGCGATCCGGTGGCCGCGAACGGCGACCGCGTGACGGTCGATTTCGTGGGCGCCATCGACGGCGTCGAGTTCGCCGGCGGCAAGGCCGACAACTATGCATTCGTGCTGGGCGAAGGCCGCATGCTGCCGGAATTCGAAGCGGCGACCGTTGGCCTGAAAGTGGGCGAGAGCAAGACCTTCCCGCTGGCGTTCCCTGAGGACTACCACGGCAAGGACGTGGCCGGCAAAACCGCCGAGTTCACGATCACGCTCAAGAAGCTCGAGTGGGCGCACCTGCCGGAAGTCGATACCGAGTTCGCCAAGTCGCTGGGCATCGAAGATGGCGACATCGCCAAGATGCGCGCCGACATCAAGGTCAACCTGGAGCGCGAAGTCGCCAACCGCGTCAAGGCGCGCAACAAGGAAGCCGTGATGGATGCGCTGGTCAAGGCCACCGAGCTGGACGTGCCGAAAGCGATGATCGCGCAGGATTCGGAGCGCCTGGCCGAAATGACGCGCCAGGACATGGCGCAGCGCGGCATGGACGTGAAGAGCATGCCGTTCCCGCCGGAACTGTTCGCCGACAAGGCCGAGCGCCGCGTGCGCCTGGGCCTGATCCTTGGCCAGCTGGTCAACGACAACAACCTGCAGGCAACGCAAGAGCAGGTCAAGGCCCAGATCGAGGACTTCGCGCAGAGTTACGAAGACCCGAAGGAAGTCCTGAAGTACTATTACAGCGATCGTCGCCGCCTGGGTGAAGTCGAAGCCCTTGTATTGGAAGAAAACGTCGTTAACTATGTGCTCGGCAAGGCGAAGGTCAGCAGCAAGGACGTCGCTTTTGATGAATTGATGGGTAGCAACCCGCAGGGCTGATTGGAGCGTATGCTTCCTTCCTGGCCCGTCTCAAAGAGTAGCCGGGCCGTCGTTACCGCGAAAGCGGGAACCCATGCACAGTTCGCGAGTCCGCTGCCTCTGCGGCCTCAGGGGGCTCGGTATGGATTCCCGCTTCCGCGGGAATGACGGTTCGCTAGGGATTGCGGCCGAATTTTTACGCTTCTTACAAGGAACGAGACAGGTATGAACCACAATCCGGCATTGGACACCCAAGCACTCGGCCTCGTGCCGATGGTGGTCGAACAGAGCGGCCGCGGCGAGCGCGCCTATGACATCTACTCGCGCTTGCTCAAGGAGCGCGTCATTTTCCTGGTCGGTCCTGTCAACGACCAGATGGCCAACCTGATCGTGGCCCAGCTGTTGTTCCTGGAGAGCGAGAATCCGGACAAGGACATCTCGCTCTACATCAACTCGCCGGGCGGTTCGGTCTCGGCAGGCCTGGCGATTTTCGACACGATGAACTTCATCAAGCCGGACGTCTCCACGCTGTGCACCGGCCTGGCCGCCTCGATGGGCGCGTTCCTGCTGGCCGCGGGCGCGAAGGGCAAGCGCTTCTCACTGCCGAATTCGCGTATCATGATCCACCAGCCGTCCGGCGGCTCACAGGGCCAGGCCTCGGACATCGAAATCCAGGCCAAGGAAATCCTGTACCTGCGCGAGCGCCTGAACCGCATCCTGGCCGAGCGCACCGGCCAGAGCATGGAACAGATCCACAAGGATACCGACCGCGACCGCTTCATGTCCGGCGACGATGCTGTGGAATATGGACTGATCGACAAGGTATTGACCAACCGCGCTTGATGCACACCACAAGGTGTTGCTGAAAAACGCCCGGGCGCCAACACGTTCGGGCGTTTCGTTTTTATTTCAGGTAGCATGACGGTGTCGTGCGCACTTGTTGCGCCCCCGTATTAGCGTTATATTCATTGCAATTCAATAGATACCTGCCCCATGTCAGACAAAAAATCCTCTAGCGGCGAAAAACTCCTGTACTGCTCGTTCTGTGGCAAGAGCCAGCACGAAGTGAAGAAGCTCATCGCGGGACCATCGGTCTTTATCTGCGACGAGTGCATTGACCTGTGCAACGACATCATCCGCGATGAGACCTCGAACGTCGAATCGGTGACGGGCGCCAAGTCCGACCTGCCGACCCCGCACGAGATCAGCGAGCTGCTGGACCAGTACGTGATCGGCCAGCAGACTGCCAAGCGTATCCTGTCGGTCGCTGTGTACAACCATTACAAGCGCCTGAAGCACCTGGGCAAGAAGGACGACGTCGAGCTGGCAAAGAGCAACATCCTGCTGGTTGGCCCGACCGGTTCCGGCAAGACCCTGCTGGCGCAGACGCTCGCGCGCATGCTCAACGTGCCGTTCGTGATTGCCGACGCAACCACGCTGACGGAAGCTGGCTATGTCGGTGAAGACGTCGAGAACATCATCCAGAAGCTGCTGCAAAGCTGCAACTACGAAGTTGAAAAGGCCCAGCGCGGCATCGTCTACATCGACGAAATCGACAAGATCTCGCGCAAGTCCGACAACCCGTCGATCACGCGCGACGTGTCGGGCGAGGGCGTGCAGCAGGCGCTGCTCAAGCTGATCGAAGGCACGATGGCGTCGGTGCCGCCGCAAGGTGGCCGCAAGCACCCGAACCAGGACTTCGTCCAGATCGACACGACCAACATCATGTTCATCTGCGGCGGCGCGTTCGACGGCCTGGCCAAGATCATCCAGAACCGTTCGGAAAAGAGCGGGATCGGCTTTGCGGCCACGGTCAAGAGCCAGACCCAGCGTGCCACCAGCGAGATCCTGATGGAAGCCGAGCCGGAAGACCTGATTAAATTTGGCCTGATCCCGGAACTTGTTGGCCGTCTGCCTGTCGTAGCTACCTTGAGCGAGCTCACCGAAGATGCGCTGATCCAGATCCTGGTCGAGCCGAAGAACGCGCTGATCAAGCAGTACAGCAAGCTGCTCGAGATGGAAGGCGCGGAACTCGAAATCCGCCCGGCCGCGATGCATGCGATTGCCAAGAAGGCATTGGCGCGCAAGACTGGCGCGCGTGGCTTGCGTTCGATCCTGGAACACGCGCTGCTCGATGTGATGTACGAGCTGCCGAACCAGCAAAATGTCGTCAAAGTCGTTATCGATGAAAATACGATCACGAATGGCGCAAAACCTTTACTGATTTATAGCGAAACGGCAAAAGCTTCCGGCGAAAACTAAAAATTTCCCGGCGCACACACAACAAAAGGGCTTGAATCGCGGAAGCTTAGCGGTACAATTTACCTCAATAAAAGACTCAGGCTTCAATCGAAAAGCCACTCTCACGGCGCAAGCTGTGAAGGTGGCTTTTTTCTTTGATTCTTGATTTTTTATTGGAACGGCTATTATTCGCGTCAAGTTGATGATTCTTACTTGAAGAAAATATTTTTATCGGCCGGTCTTGTGTTTTGGCCGTGAGTGCCCAACATCGTCAACACGCTTTTTATAAGGTATGCCATGACAACTTCCAAATTAACCGAGCAAACGACGCTGCCCCTCCTGCCGTTGCGCGACGTGGTCGTGTTTCCGCATATGGTGATACCACTGTTCGTTGGCCGCCCCAAATCGATCAAGGCCCTGGAAGCCGCGATGGAGCAGGGTAAGAGCATCATGCTCGCCGCCCAGAAGGCCGCCGCCAAGGACGAACCCTCTGCCGCAGACATTTATGAGATTGGCTGCGTGGCAAACATTCTGCAAATGCTGAAGCTGCCGGACGGCACCGTGAAGGTGCTGGTCGAAGGCTCGCAGCGTGCGCGCATTAACCACATCAGCGATGCGCCGACCCATTTCGTCGCCGACCTGACCCCGGTGTACTCCGAAATTGGCGACGACTCCGAGGTCGAAGCGATGCGTCGCGCGATCGTCCAGCAGTTCGACCAGTACGTCAAACTGAACAAGAAAATCCCGCCCGAGATCCTGGCTTCGCTGGCCGGCATCGACGACGCCGGCCGCCTGGCCGACACCGTCGCCGCCCACCTGCCGCTCAAGCTCGAGCAGAAACAGGTGATCCTCGAGATCTTCAACGTCGCCAAGCGCCTCGAGCACCTGCTCGGCCAGCTTGAAGGCGAACTCGACATCCTGCAGGTCGAAAAACGCATCCGTGGCCGCGTCAAGCGCCAGATGGAAAAATCGCAGCGCGAGTACTACCTGAACGAACAGGTCAAGGCGATCCAGAAGGAACTGGGCGAGGGCGAAGATGGCGCCGATATCGACGAACTCGAGAAGAAAGTCGTCGCCGCCAAGATGCCGAAGGAGGCCCTCGACAAGGCCACCGCCGAGATCAAGAAGCTCAAGCTGATGTCGCCGATGTCGGCCGAAGCGACCGTGGTGCGCAACTACATCGACACCCTGGTCTCGCTGCCGTGGAAGAAGAAGTCGAAGGTCACCAACGACCTCGAAAACGCCCAGCAGGTGCTGGAAGCGGATCACTATGGCCTCGACAAGATCAAGGAACGCATCCTCGAGTATCTCGCGGTGCAACAGCGCGTCGACAAGCTGAAGGCCCCGATCCTGTGCTTCGTCGGCCCTCCGGGCGTCGGCAAGACCTCGCTCGGCCAGTCGATCGCCCGTGCAACGAACCGCAAGTTCGTGCGCATGGCGCTGGGCGGCGTGCGTGACGAGGCCGAGATCCGCGGCCACCGCCGTACCTACATCGGTTCGATGCCGGGCAAGGTGCTGCAATCGCTGGCCAAAGTCGGCGTGCGCAACCCGCTGTTCCTGCTCGACGAGATCGACAAGATGGGTGCGGACTTCCGCGGCGACCCGTCGTCGGCCCTGCTCGAAGTGCTGGACCCGGAACAGAACCACACGTTCTCGGACCACTACATCGAAGTCGACTTCGACTTGTCGGACGTGATGTTCGTTGCGACCTCGAACTCGTTCAACATCCCGCCGGCGCTGCTGGACCGGATGGAAGTGATCCGCCTGTCGGGTTACACCGAGGACGAAAAGACCAGCATCGCGCAGCGCTATCTGCTGCCGAAGCAGATCAAGGCCAACGGCCTGAAGGAAGGCGAGATCAAGGTCGACGAATCGGCGCTGCGCGACATCATTCGCTATTACACGCGTGAAGCGGGCGTGCGTTCGCTCGAGCGTGAAGTGTCGAAGATCTGCCGCAAGGTCGTGAAGATGCTGCTGCTGCAAAAGAGCGAGAAAAAGGTCACGATCACCAGCAAGAACCTCGACAAGTTCCTCGGCGTGCGCCGTTACGACTTTGGCGTGGCGGAGAAAGAGAACCAGATCGGCCAGGTGGTCGGCCTGGCATGGACCGAAGTGGGCGGCGACCTGCTGACCATCGAGGCCGTGCAGGTGCCGGGCAAGGGTGCGATCATCCGCACCGGTACGCTGGGCGACGTGATGAAGGAATCGATCGAAGCTGCGCGCACCGTGGTCCGCAGCCGCGCACACCGGCTGGGCATCAAGGGCGAGGTGTTCGAGAAGGCCGACATCCACATCCACGTGCCGGAAGGCGCGACGCCGAAGGACGGACCGTCCGCCGGTATCGCGATGACCACCGCGCTGGTGTCGGTGTTCACCGGCATTCCGGTCCGCGCCGATGTGGCGATGACCGGCGAGATCACGCTGCGCGGCGAAGTACTGCCGATCGGCGGCCTGAAGGAAAAGCTGCTGGCGGCGCAACGCGGCGGCATCAAGACGGTTCTGATCCCCGAGCAGAACGTGAAGGACCTGGCCGACGTGCCCGACAACGTGAAGAACAAGCTCGAGATCGTTCCGGTTCGCTGGATCGAGAAAGTGCTGGAAATCGCGCTGGAACGCCAACCCGAGGCACTGGTCGACGTACCGCAGGTTGCGGCAGTGACGGCAACCGCGACTGTCGACGGGCAGGGCGGTGTGGTCAAGCACTAAGCTGTAGTTGGTAACAATAAAACAGGCGTCCATGTGACGCCTGTTTTTTTTGCTTCAATAGCGCCGTTCCGCAGTTTTCTCCGCTTGGCCTGCGGCCCCACCCCGTCGTTCCCGCGAAGGCGGGAACCCATGCTGAGTGTCGGGAGTCGCGAGGCTGAACCTGACTGCAAGCTCAGCATGGGTTCCCGCTTTCGCGGGAACGACGGGGGCTTTGGAGTGCTTGCCGCCTCGTGTGTTGCCACGCGGCATCATTATTGCTTGACACAATTACTGACCCCTTGTTTAATACGCGCTTGCAGTTTTACCCTGGAAGGCGCCGCAACGCATGCGCCGGACAATGAAAAAGAGGGATACGAGTGAACAAGACTGAACTTATCGAAGAAATCGCGAAGTCCGCGGACATTACCAAAGCCTCGGCCACGCGCGCACTCGACGCCATGATCGCGGCAGTGACGACCACGCTGAAGAAAAACGACAGCGTCACCCTGGTCGGCTTCGGCACCTTTACCGTTGGCGAACGCGCGGCGCGCACCGGCCGTGACCCGCGCACCAAGGAAGCCATCAAGATCAAGGCGGCCCGGGTTCCGAAATTTAAGGCTGGTAAAGCACTTAAAGATGCTGTAAACTAATGTCCTTCGCTGCGGTGACAAGCAGCGAGAGTATCTGGCGGCACCTGATGATGTCGGGCGCTTAGCTCAGTTGGTAGAGCGGAGCCCTTACAAGGCTTAGGTCGGGAGTTCGAGCCTCTCAGCGCCCACCAGCCGGATACGCGTTACAGTATTTTGTGGAGCGGTAGTTCAGTTGGTTAGAATACCGGCCTGTCACGCCGGGGGTCGCGGGTTCGAGTCCCGTCCGCTCCGCCACGAA
>JBJMVW010000116.1:0-7969 GCA_045810465.1 Massilia sp.
CGGCAATTTCACCGGCTACGGCGCTACCTCTCAACCGAATTGCTCGAAAAACGTGCTCTGACCCTGGTTTGGAAGAAATTTCGCCGCCAGTCGCTCGCCGATTCGACCAAATTTCCTCGAAAACGTGCTCTGACCCCGGTTTTGGGGAAACCTTGTTGTCAGACCAAAAATGAAAATGGCTGTCGCAGATTGAAAAGAACTTGCACAGCTGTGTTTCTATAATGAGTCATCGTGTGCGGCAGGGTCCGCGCGTTCCTAACAAGATTGGATGAGGAAGAAGCCATGAACGCAAAGCTTGATTCGGGTGTCACAACGCGGCCTGTCACTCGGCAGACCTTCGACGAGGTCCTCGTCCCCACCTACGCGCCCGCCACGATGGTGCCGGTGCGCGCCTCCGGCCTGGATGTGTGGGACCAGGACGGCAAGCATTACCTGGACTTTACGTCCGGTATCGCCGTCTCCAGCCTCGGCCACGCCAACCCGGTGCTGGTCGACGCGCTCACCAAACAGCTCAACACGCTCTGGCACCTCGGTAACGGCTATACCAACGAGCCGGTCCTGCGCCTGGCCCTGGCGCTGACCGAAGCAACCTTCGCCGACCGCGCTTTCTTCTGCAACTCCGGCGCCGAGGCCAATGAAGCCGCGCTCAAGCTGGCGCGCAAGTACGCCCACACCAGGTTTGGCCCGCATAAGTCGCGCATCGTGTCGTGCCTGTCGTCGTTCCACGGCCGTACCCTGTTCACGGTGACGGTCGGCGGCCAGCCGAAGTACACGGAGGGCTTCGAGCCGCTGCCGCAGGATATCAACCACATCGCCTACAACGACATCGAGGCCGCGCGCGCCGCCATCACCGATGACGTGGCCGCCGTGATCGTCGAGCCGATCCAGGGCGAGGGCGGCGTCATCCCGGGCAACCGCGAATTCCTGAAGGCGCTGCGCGAGCAGTGCGACAAGACCGGCGCGCTGCTGGTGTTCGACGAGGTGCAGTCCGGCGTCGGCCGTACCGGTTCGCTGTATGCCTACATGGACAGCGGCGTGACCCCCGATATCCTGACCTCGGCCAAGGCGCTCGGCAACGGCTACCCGATCGGCGCGATGCTGACCACCGACGCGATCGCCCAGCACTTCAACGTCGGCGCGCATGGCACCACCTACGGCGGCAACCCGCTGGCCGCGACCGTGGCGCTGAACGTGCTGCAGACGATCAACCAGCCGGCCTTCCTGGCGCGCGTGAAGGAGGCCTCCGCGAAGATCTTCGCCAATCTCGACAAGCTCTCCGCCGACTATCCGCAGGTGTTCGGCAAGCCGCGCGGCATGGGGCTGTTGATCGGCCTGCCGGTCGCCGAAGGCTGCAAGGGCCGTGCCAAGGACATCACCAAGGCCGCCGAGAAGCTCGGCCTGATGCTGCTGGTCGCCGGTCCCGACGTGGTCCGCCTGGCGCCGGCCCTGATCGTCTCGGACGCGCAGATCGCCGAAGCCGATCGCATCATGCGCGCCGCCGTCGACAGCTTCCTGGCAGCGGCTTAAGGCTGGCACACTCCGGCCGGCGCCGCCTCGCAAGGCGCGCCGGCCTTCGCACGCACTTTAGGGAGTTCATATGTACGTTGTCCGTCCGGCAGAACCTGCGGATATCGGCGCCCTCGAGGCGATCGCCGCGGTGACGATGCCGGGAGTGCATACCCTCGCGCGCACGCCCGAAAAGATCGCCGCGTCGGTCGAGCGTTCGCTGGCGTCGTTCGCCGCCCACGTCGATATCCCGAGCGAGGAATCGTACCTGTTCGTGCTGGAGGAGCAGGCCAGCGGCGCGGTCGTCGGCACCGCCGCGATCCATGCGTCGGCCGGCTCGAACGGTACCTATTTCGCGTTTCGCAACGACGTGATCCAGCAGGTCTCGCGCGACCTGAACATCAGCCATAGCGTGCATGCGCTTACGCTTTGCTCGGAGCTGACCGCGTACTCGCACCTGTCGGGCTTTTACGTGCGCAACCGCGAATCGGCCGGCCTCGAAGCGGCCTTGCTGTCGCGCGCGCGCCTGCTGTTCGCGGTGCTGGCGCCGCACCGCTTCGGCGACCGCTTCTTCGTGCCGCTGGCCGGCGTCACCGACGGCGACGGCCAGTCGCCGTTCTGGAACGCGCTGGGCCGCAAATTCTTCAAGATGGATTTCCTCGACGCCGAGCGGGTGATCGGCGGCGCGCGCAACCGCACCCTGATCGTCGAGCTGATGCCGCACTATCCGGTGTACGTGCCGCTGCTGCCGGGCGACGCCCAGGCCGCGATGGGCCAGATCCACCCGAGCGGGCAGATGGCCTTCAACCTGCTGACGGAAGAGGGCTTCGAAGCCGACGAGTACATCGACATCTTCGACGGCGGCCCGATCCTGCTGGCGCATAAAAACTCGCTGCGCTCGTTCTGCGGCTCGCACCTGCGCCGGGTCGAGACGGCGGCGCGCGCCGGCATGCCCGAGTCGCTGGTCAGTTACGCGGTCGCCAGCAACGAGCGTAACTTCCGTGCGATTACCGTGGCCTGCCCGCCGGTGGAAACCGGGGAGGTGGTGTACCTGCCGGCCGAGGCGCGCGAAGCCCTCGGCGTGGCGCCGGGCGAGAACGTGATCTGCGTCCGAATCTGAGAGGGAATCCATGCTCGTCATACGTGCAATCCAAACGTCCGACCTCGATGCGCTGATCGAGATGGCGCACCAGGTCGGCAGCGGCATGACCACGCTCAAGCCGGACCGCCAGATGCTGGGCGACCGCGTCGCGACCGCGGTGGCGTCGTTCGCCGCGACCATCCCGCCCGAAGAGCGCGACTACATGTTCGTGCTGGAGGATTCGGCGGCCGGGCGCATCGCCGGCGTGTGCGCGATCAAGGGTGCGGTCGGCCTGAACGAGCCGTTCTACAACTACCGCATCGGCACGCTGGTGCATTCGAGCCGCGAACTGAACGTGTTCACGCGCATGGACACGCTGTACCTGTCGAACGACCTGACCGGCGCCACCGAACTGTGCTCGCTGTTCCTGCTGCCCGAGTACCGTACCGGCTACAACGGCAAATGGCTGTCGAAAAGCCGCTTCCTGTTCATCGCCCAGTTCCAGCAGCTGTTCACCGAAAAGATCATCGCCGAGATGCGCGGCTACCAGGACGAGAACGGCGTCTCGCCGTTCTACGAAGGCCTCGGCCGGCACTTCTTCAAGATGGACTTCAACCACGTCGACGGCCTGACCGCGATCGGCAAGAAGTCCTTCATCGCCGAGCTGATGCCGCGCCAGCCGCTGTACGTGGCCTACCTGCCGCAGGATGCGCAGGATGTGATCGGCGAGGTGCACCGTTCCACGCTCCCGGCGCGCAAGCTGCTCGAGCAGGAGGGCATGCATTATGAAGGCTATGTCGACATTTTCGACGCCGGCCCGGTGCTGCAGGGCCGCGTGTCCGAGCTGCGCGCGGTGCGCGACAGCGTGCTGGCGCTGGCCGACGAAGGCCGGCCCGAGGGCGACACCGACCATATGATGGTATCGAATATCACCCTGTCCGATTTCCGCATGATCCTCACCCGGGGCAGCATCGGCGAGGCGCGGGTTGCGCTCTCGGCGCAGGAGCTGTCGCAGCTGCACTGCCAGGCGGGCGACCAGGTGCGCGCGCTGTCACTCAATGTAAGGAAGAACATCAATGGCTAACCTGTCGAATTACATCAACGGCGAGTGGGTTGCCGGCAGCGGCGCGCTGCTGGCCACGGTCGATCCGTCCACCGGCCGCCAGACCTGGACCAGCAACGAATCGACTGCCGAGGACGTGCAGCGCGCGGCGCAGGCGGCCCACGAGCATTTCGAGCAGTGGGCGCTGGCGCCGCTGGAGCAGCGCATCGCCATCTGCACGCGCTTTCGCGACCTGCTCAAGGAGCATGCCGAGGAGCTGGCGGCCATCATCGCCGAGGAAGTCGGCAAGCCGCTGTGGGAAGCGCGCACCGAAGTCGCGACGATGGCCAACAAGATCGACATCTCGGTGCAGTCGTACGGCGCGCGCACCGGCGAGAGCGCGGCCAGGGTCGCCGACGGCAACGCGGTGCTGCGCCATCGCCCGCACGGCGTGTTCGCGGTGTTCGGGCCCTACAACTTCCCGGGCCACCTGCCGAACGGGCATATCGTGCCGGCCCTGATCGCCGGGAACACGGTCGTGTTCAAGCCGAGCGAGTATGCGCCGCGCACCGCCGTCAAAACCGTGCAGCTGTGGGAGCAGGCCGGGCTGCCGAAGGGTGTGCTGAACCTGGTCAACGGCGGGCGCGAAACCGGGGTGGCGCTGGGCCAGGAGCCGCTGATCGACGGCGTGCTGTTCACCGGCAGCAGCCAGACCGGCGCCGCGCTGCACAAGCAGTTCGGCGGCCAGCCCGGCAAGATGCTGGCGCTGGAAATGGGCGGGAACAACCCGCTGGTGGTGTGGGACGTGAAGGATATCGACGCCGCCGTGCACCACACCGTGATGTCGGCGTTTATCTCGGCCGGCCAGCGTTGCACCTGCGCGCGCCGGCTGGTGGTGCAGGAGGGCGCGCAGGGCGACGCCTTCATCGAACGCCTGGTCGACGTCGCGTCCAGGCTCGCGGTCGGCCCCTCGGATGCCCAGCCGCAGCCGTTCATGGGGCCTGTGGTATCGAGCGCCGTCGCGGCGCGCCTGGTCAGGGCGCAGGAACAGATGGCGGCGAAGGGCGGCAAAGTGCTGCTGCCGATGCGCCAGCTGCAGCCGGACACCGGCTTCGTCAGCGCCGGCATCGTCGACGTGACGAATGCCCACGGGATCCCCGACGAGGAGTGGTTCGGGCCGCTGCTGCAGGTGATCCGCGTGCCCGATTTCGACACCGCGGTGCAGGTCGCCAACGCCACCGAATTCGGCCTCGCGGCGGCGCTGCTGTCGCCGTCCGAACAGCTGTGGAAGCGCTTTGCGGTCAAGGCGCGCGCCGGCATCGTCAACTGGAACCGCCCGACCACGGGCGCGGCCAGCTCGGCGCCGTTCGGTGGCGTCGGCAAGTCGGGCAACCATCGTCCGAGCGCGTACTACGCCGCCGACTACTGCGCCTACCCGGTCGCCTCGATCGAGACGGCCGAACTCGAAATGCCGGCCAAACTGTCGCCGGGACTGACTTTCTGATTATGCGCACTGCACGTGAATTCAACTTCGACGGCCTGGTCGGGCCGTCGCATAACTATGCCGGCCTCTCGTTCGGGAACGTCGCCTCCTTCAACAACGTACGCAGTGTGTCGAACCCGCGCCAGGCGGCGCTGCAGGGCCTGGCCAAGATGCGCGCCCTGGCCGCGCGCGGCTTCGCGCAGGCCGTGATGCCGCCGCACGCGCGCCCGGACTTCCGGCTGCTGCGCCGCATCGGCTTCACCGGTACCGACGCCGACGTGCTGGCGCGCGCATGGCGCGACGCCCCGGTGATCCTGGCCTGCGCCTATTCGGCCGCGCCGATGTGGACCGCCAACGCGGCCACCGTCAGCCCGTCGGCCGATACCCAGGACGGCCGCGTGCACTTTACTGCCGCGAACCTGAACAACAAGCTGCACCGCTCCGGGGAGCATGTGCAGGCCACACGCACGCTGCGCGCGCTGTTCGCCGACAGCGACCACTTCGTGGTGCACGACCCGCTGCCGGCGACGCCGGCGTTCGGCGATGAGGGCGCGGCCAACCATACCCGCCTGGCGTTCGACCACAGCGCCGCCGGCGTCGAGTTCTTCGTCTACGGCCGGGTCGAATTCGATCCGTCGGCGCCGGCGCCGAAAAAATACCCGGCGCGCCAGACGCTCGAAGCCTCGCAGGCGGTGGCGCGCCTGCACGGGCTCGATCCCGCGCGCACCGTGTTCGCGCCGCAGAACCCGGACGTGGTCGACAAGGGCGTGTTCCACAACGACGTGATCGCGGTCGGTAACGGCAACGTGCTGTTCTACCACGAGCAGGCCTTCGCCGACGAAGCGGGCACGCTCGATGCGCTGCGCCGCGCGATGGCGGCGGTCGACGCCGACCTGGCGCCGGTGCGGGTGGACACGGGCATGGTGCCGGTCGCCGACGCGGTGGCGAGCTACCTGTTCAACAGCCAGCTGCTGTCCAAACCGGACGGGAAAATGGCGCTGGTGGTGCCGCACGAGTGCCGCGAGAACCAGGCGGTGGCCGGCTACCTGGCGCAGCTGGTTGCCAGCGGCGGCCCGGTCGACGAGCTGGTCGAGTTCGACCTGCGCCAGAGCATGCGCAACGGCGGCGGCCCCGCATGCCTGCGCCTGCGTGTCACGCTCAACGACCTGGAGGCCGCGGCGATGCACCAGGGCGTGATCATGACCGAGGCGCTGTACGCGCAGCTGGTGCCATGGGTCGAGAAGTATTACCGCGACCGGATCGAGCCGAAGGACCTGGCCGACCCGCAGCTGGCGATCGAATGTGCGGCCGCGATGGAGGAACTGGAGCGGATCCTGGGCTTGCCCGGACTGTACGGCCCGGACTGAGGCGCGTATCCGGACAACGCGCGTTTGTACACCTGGTTGTTAACTGGTTTAATACGAAGCTCAACGCTTCCGGGACAAGGAAGCAAACCAACGGATTTGGACGGGACAACCCCGTCCGCCCAGAAGCCGTGGGGCGTGCAGCCACAAGCTGCGGCGCCGATGGCGAATAACATTGGAGAAGCAAGATGAACAAAGACATGCCAAAAGATTTACGCACCCAGACCCTTGCGCTGGTCGCCGCCAGCAAGCCGGCCGGCGCGCCCGAGCAGGTTGCAGCCCTGATCAGCGCGTGGCTCGAGTCGCTCGACGACGAAGACCTGGCCGGCACCTCGCCGGAGAGCCTGGCGCCGCTGCTGTGGGACGGCTTCACGCAAGTGGCCAGCCGCACGGTCGAGGGCTGCCAGATCGCGCAGCTGCGCTATTCCGACGGGCGCGGCGGCATGGCCACTGCCTTGCTGATCCTGAACGACGACATGCCTTACCTCGTCGATTCGTTCGTCATGGCGATGCGCAAGCAGCGCGTGGCGGCGGCCGGCGTCATGAATGCGGTGCTCCCTGTGCGCCGCGATGCGAACGGCGTGGCGGTCGCGGTCGGCGAAAATGGCGCCCCGCTCGAATCGTACGTCCTGTGCCTGCTGGCCGAAGACCTGCCTGCCGATGAACTGGCGGCGCTGGCCGGCCGCCTGCAGATGGTCGCGCGCGACGCCGCCGTGGTGCACCGCGACGCGGTCGCGATGGCCGACCGCATGACCGCCGTCGCCGCGGCCGCCGCCGCCATCGGCACGCCGTCGGGCCAGGAGGTGGCTGCCTTCCTCGAATGGGCCAAGAACGAAGGCTTCGAGCCGTTCGGCTACGCCTACTACGTGGTCAAGCCGGGCGCACGCGAACTGGAACGCGACATCCCGAGCCGCATCGGCGTGCTGCAGGATACTTTGCATCCGGTGTACGGCACCTGCCTGGCCAACATCCCGGGCGACTTCGAGACCCTCTCGGGCCGGGTCGAGGCGCTGTCGATCGTGAAGGCCGACGTCGAAGGCACGCTGCACCGCGACCAGCCGCTCGATTTCATCGGTGTGCGTGACACCGACGCCCAGGGCAAGATCCTCGGCGAGCACTGCTTTGTCGGCCTGTTCACGCGCGCCGCCACCTCGACCCCGCTGGCGCGCCTGCCGTTTGCGCGCGGCCGCGTGGCCAGGGTGCTGACGATCGCCGGCGTGCGCCAGGAAGGCTTCCGCGCCGAGAAATTCCTCGAGATCCTCGAATCGCTGCCGCGTACCGAAGCGCTGGAAGCCGAGCCGGACTGGCTGGCCCAGGTGTGCAGCTCGGTGGTGTCGCTGTACAAGCAGCCGCGCGCGAAGGTGTTCGCGCGGCGCGACGTCTACGGCCGCCACCTGAACGTGCTGGTCTACCTGCCGCGCGAGCGTTACAGCGCCGCGGTGGCGGCGGCGCTGTCGCAGGCGCTCAAGGACAGCTCGGGCGCGCGCGAGGTA
>JBJMVW010000117.1:0-5578 GCA_045810465.1 Massilia sp.
CGGCGCAACAACGGCGGCAACATCGACAGCTGGATCATCGAAAAGCTGCTGCGCCGGTCGTGGGCCTTCTGGACCGCGCACGGCAGCCAGCCGTCGCCGAACATGCAGAACACCTTCCGCGGCCACCTGGTGGTCCTGGTGGACGAGCTGACCTATTCCGATGGCGAGACCTTCGCCGCGGGCGTCAAGGCGCTCAAGCTCGGGCCGCTGGTCGGCAAGCGTACAGCGGGCGCCGGCGTGTGGCTCAGCGACGGCAACGGCCTCTCCGACAACGGGATGGCGCGGGTGGCCGAGTTCACCCAGTTCTCGTCCGAGGGCGACTGGCTGATCGAAGGCGTCGGCGTGACGCCGGACGTCGAAGTCGAGAACCTGCCGCACGAGACCTTCAACGGGAGGGATCGCCAGCTCGAAGTCGCGATCGAGCTGCTGGAGAAGAAGATGAAGGAACAGCCGGTGAAACCGTACAAGGCAAGCGCGATCCCGGCGCTGAAGCGTTAAACCGGCAGGGTGCGCTCGGGAGTGCACCCTACGTCGGGCCGCGAGCCCGCGCGTCCAACTATCGCGTGCATCAAACCGCCGCCAGCGCCCGCCGCAAATCCGCGCGCTGGTCCTCCACATGCTCGATCCCCACCGACAGCCGGATCAGCGTGTCGCTGATGCCCAGTTCCGCGCGCTGCGCCGAGGGAATCGTCGCGTGCGTCATCAGCGCAGGATGCTCGATCAGGCTTTCGACTCCGCCCAGGCTCTCGGCCAGCGTGAACACCTCGCAGTGTTCGAGGAAGCGCCGCGCGCCCGCCAGGTTGGTATCGAGTTCGATCGAAATGATGCCGCCGAAGCCGTCCATCTGGCGCCGCGCCAGCGCGTGCTGCGGATGCGTATCGAGCCCCGGGTAATACACGCGCCGCACCTTCGGCTCGCGCTCCAGCCAGCGCGCCAGTTCCAGCGCATTGGCGCAGCTGCGTTCGAGCCGCAGGGCCAGCGTCTTGATCCCGCGTAGCACCAGGAAGCTGTCGAACGGCCCCTGGATCGCGCCCACCGCGTTCTGGATGAAACCGAGCTGCTCGCGCCAGCGCTCGTGGCGCGGTTCGGCGCCGACCACCGCAATCCCGCCGATCACGTCCGAGTGCCCGTTCATGAACTTGGTGGTCGAGTGCACGACGATGTCGATGCCCTGTTCGAGTGGCCGCTGGACGATCGGGCTGGCGAAGGTGTTGTCGCACACCGAGAGGATGCGGCGCTCCTGGCACAGGGCGCCGATCGCCGCCAGGTCGGCCAGCTTGAGCATCGGGTTGGTCGGCGACTCGACCCACACCATCGCGGTCTCCGGCCGCAGCGCGGCGCGCAGCGCGTCGGGATCGGCCAGGTTCACGTAGCTGAAGTCGTGCCCTGCGCTGTGGCGCCGTACCCGTTCGAACAGGCGGTAGGTGCCGCCGTACATGTCGTCGCCGGCCACGATGTGCGAGCCGGCCGGCAGCAGTTCCAGCACCGAGGAGATCGCGGCCAGTCCCGATGCGAACGCGAACCCGGCGCTGCCGCCTTCGAGGTCGGCCACGCAGCGCTCCAGCGCCCAGCGCGTCGGGTTGTGCGAGCGGCCATAGTCGAGGCCCTTGTGCACGCCCGGGCTCTCCTGTTCGTAGGTGGAGGTGGCATAAATCGGCGGCATCACCGCGCCGGTCGACGGGTCGCTCTCCTGGCCGCCGTGGATCACGCGCGTTGCGATATGCAGTTTGGATGGGGTCTCGTTCACGATAGGGTCCTGCGCAGGTGGTTGAGTAGGTCGAAGCGCGTGATCACGCCATAGAAGTTGCAGTTGTCGTCGCAGACCACGGCCGTCAGCCCGCGGTCGAGGATCTCGCGCAGCTGCTGCATGCTCGAACCGGGCTTGAGCGTCTGCAGCTGCGCGGTCATCGTACTGGCCACCGGGGCCGAGAAGCGCGCCGGGTCGCTGGTCACGTGCAGCAGCAGGTCCGATTCGTCGATGATGCCGGCCAGGCAGCCGTTGTCGATCACCGGCAGCTGCGCCAGGTCGGCGCTGCGCATGCGGTTGAAGGCGGTGAGCAGGGTGTCGCCCGGCGCCACGGTGACCACTTCGCCGTCGTCGAAACGGCGCCCGATCAGGTCGCGCAGGTCGCCCGTTTGCGGACGGTGCAGCAGGCCCTGGTCGACCATCCAGCCGTCGCTGTACATCTTGGTCAGGTAGCGCGTGCCGGTGTCGCACACGAAGGTCGCGACGCGTTTGGGCGTCGTCTGCGCCTGGCAGTAGCGCAGGGCGGCGGCGAGCAGGGTGCCGGTCGACGAACCGCCAAGGATGCCTTCGGTACGCACCAGCATGCGCGCGGTGTTGAAGCTTTCCTCGTCGCTGATCGTGTACGCGCACTTCACCCGCGAGAAGTCGGCAATGCTCGGGATGAAGTCTTCGCCGATGCCTTCCACCGCCCACGAACCCGGCTTGCTGGCGATGCGCCCGAGGTTCACGTATTCGGCCAGGATCGAACCCTTCGGATCGGCGAGCACGAATTCGAGCTGCGGCTGCACCCGGCTGAAGTAGCGCGACAGGCCGGTGAGGGTGCCGGACGAGCCGACGCCGACGATGATCGCGTCGAGATCGTGGTGCATCTGTTCCCACAGTTCGGGAGCGGTGGTGGTTTCGTGGGCGCGCGGGTTGGCGGGGTTGTTGAACTGGTCCGCAAACCAGGCGTTCGGGATCTCGCGCGCGAGCCGCGCCGCATAGTCCTGGTAGTACTCGGGGTGGCCCTTGCCGACGTCGGAGCGGGTAAGGTGGATCTCGGCGCCCAGCGCTTTGAGGTGCAGTATTTTTTCGGACGCCATTTTGTCCGGCACCACCAGCACCACGCGGTAGCCCTTGATGCGCGCGACCAGCGCCAGCCCGAGCCCGGTATTGCCGGCGGTGGCCTCGACCACCACGCCGCCCGGCTTGAGGCGCCCGTCGGCTTCGGCCTCTTCGATCATCGCGCGGCCGATGCGGTCCTTGATCGAGCCGCCCGGATTCTGCGATTCCAGCTTCAGGAACAGCTGGCACGGGCCAGTGTCCATGCGCGTGACCTCGACCAGCGGGGTGTTGCCGATGAGCGAGAAGAGCGCAGCTTGCGATGCCTGTTGCATATTGCACCTCCAAAGAAACGGGCAGGGCCGTCTTGTGGAGGCTGTCCGCTCGGGTTGGGCCGCGGTGACGGCCAGGTTCTTTCGGATGGAAGATTGTGCGCTTTTCGCTGCGGCGTGTGTTGATAAGCGCGGAATGAGGCGGCCCCCCAGCTTGAAAAAAACTGCGAACGGTTCATAATTCACGGGCTGTTCATTATATATCTTACATCTACCGCGACGACGCCAGGATCATGCTGAAAAAACAAATTTATATTGCGGCAGTGGCCGCCTTCCTGTTCCTGCTGGCCAGTTGTGGCGGTAGCGGCGTCACGCTCGGGCCGTTCCCGGCGATCTCCAAGACGGAGGGCGACGCCCCGTTTGCGCTGGTCGCACCCAGCTCATCCAGCCCTGCCGCCTTCGCCTTCAGCAGCAGCGACACGAACGTGGCGACAATTTCCGGGAACATGGTGACGGTGAAGCTTGCGGGCACCACCACGATTACCGCGCAGCAGCCCAGGATGGGGAGTTATTACGAAACGTCGACCAGTACCCTCCTGACAGTCGCGCCCCGGGTATGCACCTTGCCGACCGTCCGCGAGAACGGGCAGTGCGTCAATCCGTGCGTCTTGCCGGCAGTGCGCCAGAACGGGGAATGCGTGGCGCCGGCTCCGGGCACGGCAAACTACGTCACGCGCGGCCAGCTGGCATGGATGCCCACCACCTTCGCACTCACCTGGAGCGATGCAAACGCGTTTTGCACGAGCTCGAAAATCAACGGCCTGACGGGGTGGCAACTGGCAACCGAGTTTGACCTGACGGAGCTGTTCGCGTCAGGCGCGCTCGCGGGGCAAGGCTGGACCCTGGGCAAAACATGGTCGTCCACGTCAGGGGCAGCGACGGGAACGCACCTGGCCGTGCAGCTGTCAACCGGCGCTTCGGCTCCCGAGCTTAACGACAACAAGGCATACGTGGCGTGTGTGCGCTGATCTGACGCCGTCGGGTGCGCACGGGTGTCCGCGTGCGCACAAGTGCGCAGCCTACGCTCCGTTTCGAAGCCGCCGCCAGAAGGTGGTGCGGCTGATGCCAAGATAACGCGCCGCCGCATCGCGCTGGCCGCCGAAGCGGGCCAGCACGGCGGCCGCGGTGTCGGTTGGCGCCGGCGAGGGCAGGGCGGGCGCCGGCGCCGCGGGATCCTTCCGCCCCAGCTCCGGCGCGATCGCCAGCAGAAAGCTGGCCGTCAGCGCCTGCAGCGGCTCGGCCGCCAGGAACAGCGCCAGCCGCTCCATCAGGTTGCGCAGTTCGCGCACATTCCCCGGCCAGCCGTAAGCCTGGAGCAGCGGCGCGCACGCCGTGACCTCGGCATGCAGGTTCGGATGCGGCCGCGCCCCAAGCGCCGCCATCGCCTGCTTGAGCGACCATTCGGCCAGCGGCACGATGTCGGCGGCGCGCTCGCGTAGCGGCGGCAGCGGCAGCCGCAGTACCGCCAGCCGGTAGAACAGGTCGGCCCGGAAGCGGCCTTCGCGCACGCGTGCTTCGAGGTCGCAGTGGGTCGCGCTGATCACGCGCAGGTCGACCGGCACCGGCCGCGTGCCGCCGACCCGCATCACTTCGCGTTCTTCCAGCACGCGCAAGAGGCGGGTTTGCAGCGCCAGCGGCATCTCGCCGATCTCGTCCAAAAACAGGGTGCCGAGGTTGGCGGCCTCGAACAGGCCGGCGTGCCCGCCGCGCCGCGCGCCCGTGAAGGCGCCTTCCTCGTGCCCGAACAGTTCCGATTCCAGCAGCGATTCGGCGATGGCGCCACAGTTCACCGCCACGAACGGCCGGTTCTGGCCCAGGCTGCGCGGCGCTTCGCGGTGGATCGCCTGCGCCACCAGTTCCTTGCCGGTCCCGGTCTCGCCCTGGATCAGCACCGTCGCCGGCGAGCGCGCGTACAGCACCACCGACTGGCGCAGCCGCTCCATCGCCTGCGATTCGCCGCGCAGGTCGTTCAGCCCGCGCCGCGCGCGCAGCGTTTCGGGCACCGCGCTGCGGCGCCGCCCCATCGACTGGAGCTGGGTCAGGCGCGCCATCTCCAGTGCGTCGTCGAACGCCTGCCGGATCGACGCCGCCGAGTACATCAGCACGCCGGTCAGGCCGGCTTCCTCGGCGAGGTCGGTGATCAGGCCGGCGCCGACGATCGCCTCGATGCCGGCCGCCTTCAGCTCCTTGATCCCGGCGCGCGCGTCTTCCTCGGTCACGTAGGTGCGCTGCGCCACCGCGATGCCGAAGGTGCCGCTGAACTCGGCCAGCTCAGGCAATGGTTCCTGGTACGAGATCACGCCGATCCGCTCCGAGACGCGCCGCGCGCGCGCCAGGGCCTGCATCAGGTCGAAGCCGCTGGCCCTGGCGACGACCACCGGGGCCGACACCCGTCCCTTCAGGTAGGCCGCGTTCGAGCCGGCCGCGACCACGACGTCGCAGCGCTCGGTGGCCATCC
>JBJMVW010000118.1:0-6962 GCA_045810465.1 Massilia sp.
ATTGCCCGGTCTGTCGAAGGTGGCATCGTCAGGCAGCGTGACCGGCAGATCGCTCGCCGGCACCGGCACCACGTCGCACTTCGCGCAGTGAATTACCGGGATCGGGCAGCCCCAATAGCGCTGGCGCGAAATGCCCCAGTCGCGAAGGCGGAAATTGACCTGGCGGCTGGCGACGGCACGGCCGTCGCGCTTCGCATGTTCGAGCCGGCGCGCGACCTCCTCCTTCGCCTGCTCGATGGTCATGCCGTCGAGGAAGCGCGAATTGATCATGCGGCCGTCGCCGTCATAGGCGGTGTCGGTGATGACGAACGTGCCGGGATCCTGCCCCGGCGGACACACCACCGGTGTGTTGCCGAGCCCGTATTTGTTGGCGAAATCGAGGTCGCGCTGATCGTGCGCCGGACAGCCGAAGATCGCGCCGGTGCCGTAGTCCATCAGGATGAAGTTGGCGACATAGACCGGAAGCTTCCAATCCGGATCGAACGGATGGACCGCCTTCATCCCGGTGTCGAAGCCCTGCTTTTCCGCGGTGTCGATCAGCTGCTGGGCGGTGCCGTGGCGGCGGCATTCCGCGATGAATTCGGCGAGCGCGGGATTGTTCGCGGCCGCCGCTGCGGCGAGCGGATGGTCGGGCGAGAGCGCCATGAACTTGGCGCCAAACAGCGTGTCATGCCGCGTGGTGAAGACCTCGAGCTCTGTCTCGCCGTCGGGCGTCGTCGCGGGATCGAGCGCGAAGCGGACAAGGAGCCCCTCCGAGCGGCCGATCCAGTTGCGCTGCATGACGCGCACTTTCTCCGGCCAGCGATCGAGGCGGTCGAGCGCCTGCAGCAAGTCCTCGGAGAATTTGGTGATGCCGAAGTACCACTGTGGCATCTCTCGCTGCTCGACCAGCGCGCCCGAGCGCCAGCCGCGGCCATCGATCACCTGCTCGTTGGCGAGCACGGTTTGGTCAATCGGATCCCAGTTCACGGTGCCGGTTTTCTTGTAAATGATGCCTTTCTCCAGCATCTTCAGGAACATCCACTGGTTCCACTTGTAGTATTCGGGGCTGCAGGCGGTCATTTCGCGCGACCAGTCGATCGCCAGGCCCATCGACTCCATCTGCTTTTTCATGTGCGCGATGTTCGAGTAGGTCCACTCGGCCGGCGGCACGTTGTTGGCCATCGCCGCATTCTCGGCCGGCATGCCGAACGCGTCCCAGCCCATCGGCATCAGCACGTTGTAGCCGTTCATCCGCAGGTAGCGGTACATCACGTCATTGATCGTATAGTTGCGCACGTGGCCCATGTGCAGCTTGCCCGACGGGTAAGGCAGCATCGAGCAGGCGTAGTACTTGCCCTTCGGGAAACGCGGGTCGTTCTCGATGGCCCGATAGGCGTCGATCGACTTCCAGTAGGCCTGGGCGGCCTGTTCGACTTCGGCCGGACTATATTTATCTTGCATGGTGTTCTGCGGAAAAATTGGGAGGCGGATCAGAGCATTATAACGGTTCGTGTTGCAGCACGGCGAAGCGGGGCCGGCGCCCCCGGCGGGACGGAACTGCCGGGGCCGTAGATTGTCTAACCGTTCATGACAATCGAATTCGATGCGATCGGCTATGCCCAGCAGCTGGAGGCGGCTGGCGCACCGCGGACCCGGGCGGAGGTGCATGCCCGGACGCTGGCGCACGTGGTCGGAAACTGTGTCCCGTTGCCGAGTGACCTCCACGACCTGCGGAACGAGCTTTTGTACAAACTGGCGGAAACCGAAGCGCGGCTGCGGAGCGAGATTGCGCAGAGCGAAGCACGGCTGCGGAGCGAGATTGCGCAGAGCGAAGCACGGCTTCGCGAAGAGATCCGGGCGCTCGCGAGCAGGGTAGACAAGCTCGAGGTCTCGCTGCGGGCGCAAATGACCTACCTGAAGTGGATGAACGGCCTCACCTTGGCGCTCCTGGTTGGTCTGATCGTCAAAACCTCGCTGGCCTGACTCAACGCAGCACCAGTTCCAGCGCCGGCGGCTCGCCGTAATCCTCGTAGCGCTCGTTGATGCCGCCGATGCAGAAGGTGATCTCGTCGAGCAGGTCGGGCGCCTGGGCGCGCATCTGGTCGGCATCGGTAATGACGATTTCCAGCACCTCGTCCGGCTTGAGCCGGAACTTGGTCATGTTCTCCTCGTCGCGCAGGTAGCTCAGGCAATCGACCCAGGCGTCGATGGTCCCGGCGTACGAGCCGGGAAAGCCGAACGCGCGGCAGCTCTCGGCGTGGAACGAGGCCTCGTCGACGATCGCCGCGCCGTTCAGTTGTGCGGTGGCCATGGTCGAATCCTCGCTCAGCCCTTCAGCCCCAGCACATCCTGCATGTCGAACAGGCCAGTCGGCTTGTCCGCCAGGAAGCGCACGGCGCGCAGCGCACCATTGGCGTAGGACGCCCGGCTGCCCGACTTGTGGCTGATTTCGATGCGCTCGCCGGTACCGGCAAACAGCACCGTGTGGTCGCCGATGATGTCGCCGCCGCGCACGGTGGCAAAGCCGATGGTAGATGGATCGCGCTCGCCGGTCACGCCTTCGCGCCCATACACGGCGCACTGCTTCAGGTCGCGCCCGAGCGCCTCGGCGATCACTTCGCCCATCTTCAGCGCGGTACCCGACGGCGCGTCGACCTTGTGGCGGTGGTGTGCTTCGATGATCTCGATGTCATAGCCTTCGGACAGGCTTTTGGCCGCCAGCTCCAGCAGCTTGAACGTGACGTTGACGCCAACGCTCATGTTCGGTGCGAACAGGACCGCGGTCTTGCCGGCGGCGGCACGGATCGCGGCCTTGCCGGCGTCGTCGAAACCGGTGGTGCCGATCACCACCTTGATGCCGCGCGCGGCGCAGTATTCGAGGTGGCGCAGCGTGCCTTCAGGGCGGGTGAAATCGATCAGGAAGTCGGCGCCCGCCAGCCCCTTGTCGAGATCGGACTCGATCAGGACCCCGGCCAGCTGGCCCGAAAACGCGCCGGCGTCGGTGCCGATTTCCGGCGCGCCCGCCACGCCGAGGGCGCCAGACAGCACCGCATCGGGGTCGGCGGCGATCGCCTCGACCAGCATGCGGCCCATGCGCCCATTGGCGCCGGCGACCGCAATCCTCAGGCGTTTCATGGGCGGTTCCCTTGCGGCGCCTGGATCACGTCCGGCTTGCCGGCGTCGATCGCCAGCTCTTTCGGCGGCGTGTATTTCGACTTGCCGGCGATGCGTTCGATGTATTCGCGCTCGGTCGGCAGGTTGCCGCCGTCGAAGTGGTCGACCTTGTCGTCCTTGAAGTAGACGCTGACGCGGCTGGTGGTCAGCTCGCCATTGCCGCGCGCCAGATAGAACGGGTAGTCCCAGCGGTCGCCGTGGAAAGCGTCGGCCAGCAGCGGGGTGCCGAGGATGAACTTGACCTGGTCACGGGTCTGGCCGGCCTTCAACTGGGCCAGCATCTCCTGCGACACGAAGTTGCCTTGCTGGATATCCGGACGGTAGGGCGAGAAGAACCACATGAATTTCTGCAGCTTGGTGACCTTGCTGGTCTGCGCGCCGGCATTGGCGATGGCCGCGGCCTTGTCGGCATCGGCCGAAACGGCGGCCGCCGAGGTGTTTGCCGGGACGGCCTGCTGGCCGCGCCATGCCGCGCAGCCCGACAGCATCAGCGTGGCGGCCAGGCCGGCCGCGAGCGCTGCCCGGGCATGGAAACGATGGATAACGGCATTGTTGACGCGCATAAGTGACCTCAAAACGTTTGAGCGGGAACTCCAAAACGCTATATCATAAAGCACTCCGCCAATATACGAGTAACAAAACATGAGTAACAACCCGACCGACCTGAAGTCCAGCGGCCTGAAAGCAACCCTGCCGCGCCTGAAAATCCTGGAAATTTTCCAGAACAGCGACGTTAGGCACCTGACGGCGGAAGACGTGTACAAGATCCTGCTAACGGAGAACATGGACGTGGGCCTGGCCACGGTGTACCGCGTGCTGACCCAGTTTGAACAGGCAGGCTTACTCAACCGCAACCACTTTGAAACCGGCAAGGCGATCTACGAGCTGAACGCCGGTTCGCACCACGACCACCTGGTATGCCTCGACTGCGGCCACGTCGAAGAGTTTTACGACGACGAGATCGAATCGCGCCAGCACAAGATCGCCGACGAGCGCGGCTTCAAGATCGCCGAGCACGCGCTGGCGATCTATGGCAATTGCATCAAGACGGCCTGCCCGCACCGTCACTGAGGCCCGGCGCGGTCAAAGCGATTTCAGGTACTGGGCCAGGTCCGCGATTTCGGCGGGGCTCAGGCCGAGCGATTTTTGCGTGTTATAAGTCATCACCACGTCCTCGAGCGTGGCAGCTTTGCCGTTATGAAAATACGGCGCATGCTGCCACACGCCGCGCAGCGGCGCAGTGCGATATTGCCGGGTTGCGCTGCGTGACGCGTAACTCGGAAAACCATCCGGTTCCGGCTCGCTGACCACCTCCCCGACCGGATGCAGGCGCTGGTTGGCATCCGTGAATGTCGCCCCGCTGTGGCAGCTGATGCACTGCGCCTTGCCGCCGAATAGCGCCTGCCCGCGCAGCGCGGCCATCGTGTCGAAGCTGCCGGCAGGGGGCGCCGGGGCGGCCAGCGACAGCTGGTAGGCGCGCAAGGCAGGAAGCACCGGGCCGACCAGGTCCGCCGAGCCGTTCGTCACGTCGACCCCGATGCGCGGATCGGCGAAATGCCCCTGCCCTCCCATCTGGGTCACGGCCACGTAGCGGTTCCAGTAGCTGACGTCATCGCCATCGCCGGTGACGGTGATCCGGGCGATGCCCTTGAGCCCATACGCGGGCGGGATCACCACCGGCCCGTTCTTGCCGTCCTGGTTAAAGCGCGGATCGTACCTGCCCGGTCCCCACGAGTTGTACACGGCCTTCTGCGCCGCGCCCAGCGCCGGCGAGAGGGCGAGGATGGCGCCCGGGTTGAGGTCGCGGTTGGGCCAGCCGTCGAGCCGCTTGCCGATCCCCGGCGCGAACGCGTTGTCCACCGTTGAATGGCACAGCGCGCAGGTCACCCCCACACGCTTGAGCACATCCTTGCCGCCGACGGTTTCGACCTGGCCGACCACGCCCACGACCGCGTTCAGCTTGAGCAGGGTGACGGTGGTCTGCGGGCTTTTCAGGTCCACGCTGCCATCCTTGATCCCCTGCTGCACGGCCGGAGGCAGCGCGTCGGCGTCGACCTTCAGGCCCACCGACAGGGCCGTCGTCGGATCGACCGCCGCCGCGATCACTTCATGGATGCGCAGCTTGTCGGTCCACTGGGCCTCGTCGCCGAAGGTATTGAAACGGAATGCGGTCTGGCCGAGCGCGACCAGGGCGGGATCGGAATCGGGCGGCGCGGCGGCCTTGTCATGGCCGCCGCAGCCGGCGAGCAAGGCGGCGCACAGGGCTGGCGCGCACAGGCGTTGGTTCTGCATGATTGCCTCCGTTCAGTCGCTTACCTGGCTGCCTGCCCAGGTTCCCAGCTGCGCCAGCACGGCGGCCACGATGCGGTCGCAGCGCTCGCCGTCGAAGCCGAACGCCTCCTCGGTCGCCAGGTCCAATTGCTGCGCCAGCGCGGCGCGCAGCAGGCCACGGGCGCGGAAGAAGCGGCTGCGCACCGTCGCTTCCGGGATACCGAGGCAGGCCGCGACTTCCTCGCCGCTCATCTCCTCGACCGCGCGCAGCACGAACACGGTGCGAAACGCTTCGGGCAGGGCATCGAGCGCTTGCTCGAGCAGTGCCCGCGCTTCCTGGCGCATCGCGCCGCGTTCCGGCGAATCGACCCCGCCGCCGGGCGCCGCGGCCAGGTCCTGCTCCGGTTCGCCCTCGCCGTAAAGCTGCGTCACCTGCGCGCGCCGCACGCCCTTGCGCGCGCGGGCCACCGCTTCGTTCACCACGATGCGCGTCAGCCAGGTCGAGAGTTTGGCGTCGCCGCGGTACTGGCCGATCGCGCGCCAGGCATGCAGGTAGGCGTCCTGCACCGCGTCTTGCGCTTCGGCGTCGTCGCGCAGGATGCTGCGCGCGGTGCGGTACAGGAGCTGGTTATGGCGCCGCATCAGCAGCACGAACGCCTGCTGGTCGGCCGCACCGATGCGTTGCGCCAGTTCGGCGTCGCCTGGCTCGGGCGCGGGTTGGGAAACTGCGGATCGCATGGTGGGCCTCTCGTCGGTTGGGCTGGATATGCGACATTAGATGAAACTCGCGGTCGCGCCGTTCCCGCCGGCGCTACGGGCTGTCGCGGGGGGCGGGCTTCACCCCTGCCCTCCGTGCGATTTCCCCGCGGGGCGGGCACCGTCTGGACGCGTGGGCGGGGGACCCGCCCACCCTACGAGTGACTCAGTGCGCTCGACAGCAGCTTGGCGGTGATGTCGACGATCGGGATCACGCGCTCGTAGGCCATGCGGGTCGGGCCGATCACGCCCAGCGTGCCGACGATCTTGCCGTTGACTTCGTACGGCGCGGTCACCACGCTCATCTCGTCCATCGGCACCAGCTTCGATTCGCCGCCGATGAAGATCTGCACCCCGCCGGCCTTGCTCGACACGTCGAGCAGCTGCATCAACCCGGTCTTCTGCTCGAACATCTCGAACATCTGGCGCAGCGAACTCATAATCGATGACAGGTCGGACACCGACAGCAGGTTGCGCTCGCCCGAGATGACCATGTCGTCCTGCTCGGCCATGGCGGCGCTGCCCGCCTCCACCGCGGCCTGCATCAGCCGGCCCATGTCGTCGCGCAGCTCGCGCAGTTCGCCGGTCAGGCGCGTGCGCACCTGTTCGAAGGTGAGGCCGGCGAAATTCTGGTTCAGGTAGTTGGCCGATTGCGTCAGCTGCGACGGCGAATAGTCGACGTCGGTCAGCAGCAGGCGGTTCTGGACGTTGCCGCGCGGGTCGACGATCACCAGCAGGATGCGCTTTTCGGACAGGCGCAGGAATTCGATCTGCTGGAA
>JBJMVW010000119.1:0-4884 GCA_045810465.1 Massilia sp.
ATATTGGGGGTGAACCCGATGTTCTTGGTGAACATATCGAGAGTCGGTTTCGAATCGGCCGGCACTTGTTCCGGCTTGAGAGCAGTAGTTCTTGGCATCGTAGTCTTTCTTAAGTTACTGGTTTTACTAATTGAGGAAAGTCCGTCTGCGGACCATCCCTTGGTTTACTTCGTGCCCAAGTCTTGGGTCGAAGCTGGTCGGGCTTAGTCGTTCGGTACGATCGCCGCCACGGCGACGCGCCTATACCAAATCCAACACATCGGCCACCGGGCGGCGCGGCTTCTGCGCCCAGTTTCCAGGACGCTCCGTCCCTATGGACAACAGCATGACCGGCACTTCGTCCTCGGCCAGTCCGAACTCGCGGTGCACTGCTTCGGCATCGAAGCCGATCATCGGCGTCGAACCCAGGCCCAGCGAGCGGGCCGCATAAATCATCGCCGCGGCGCCGAAGGTGGCGGTGCGTACCGCCTCGTCGCGCCGGCGCTGCGGGTACGCCATATACAGATTGCGTGCAGGGATTTCCCATTCCGGCACCATCGCTGCCGGCATCACGCCCGCTGCCACCAGCGGCGCCAGGCGATCCGGTATGACGCTGGTATCGACCAACTGACCGCAGACGATGAAGGTAACGGCAGCATCGGTGATTGCGGGCTGGTTCCAGGCGATCGGACTGAGCCGAGCCTTGGCTTCAGATGAGCGTACGGCGATGAAGCGCCAGTTCTGCAAGTGGAAGGAGGTCGGCGCGGCGGTGCCGATTTGCACCAGCTCGCGGATTTGATCGTCGCTCAAGGTGGCGGCAGGGTCGTAATACTTGGCGGCGCTGCGGCTCAAGATAGTTTCGATGACGGCGTTGGTCTTGGTGATTCCGTTGGTAGCGAGACGGCTCATGCTGCGACTCTTTCATCAGGTGGTTAGGAGCCTCTACTTTAGGCCTACCCGCTACCGATTTCGAGACCAGATTTTCTCAATAAACTGCCCAAAAGGATCAAAGGCGGTGGTCTCGATGCCGCACCTGGTCCTGAATAACTCTCCGGCAAAGCGCGATAAAAAAAGCGGCGGCCGCATACGCGGACCGCCGCAAGGGGGAAAATCTCAAGCCGAACAGGCAGTTCAGTTGCGCGCCTGGGTGTTCTCGCTGGTGGCCGGTGCGTCCCAGCCGCCGCCGAGCGCCCGGATCAGGGCCACTGTCGTTACCGCCCGGTTGCCGCGCAGCTGCACCGCGCTGCGTTCAACCGCGGCCAGGTTACGCTGCGCGTCAAGCAGCTCCAGGTAGCTGGAGCGCCCCGCGTCATACAGCTTCTGCGCCAGGTCGGCCGAGCGGCGCGCGGAGACCACCGCCTCCTCGATCTGCGCCCCCTGGCCGGACACGATGCGCAGGCCGGCCAGATTGTCCTCGACCTCGGCGAACGCCGTCAGCACGCTCTGCCGGTAGGCTGCGACAGTTTCCTCAAGCGCCGCCTCGCTGCGTGTCACGTTGGCCTTGTTGCGGCCGCCGTCGATGATGGGCAGCGCCGCCAATGCGCCGACCATCCACGAGCCGCTGCTCCATGCGAAGGCGTCGGCCAGCGTGCCGGCCACGTTGCCGCCCGAGGCGCCGATGGAGAGCGCCGGGAACCTGGCCGCACGCGCCACCCCGATGCGGGCGTTCGCCGCTTCCATCGCGCGCTGGGCGGCGGCGATATCGGGACGGCGCTCGAGCAGCGACGACGGCATCCCGGCCGGGATCGAGGGCATCAGCGCCGTGTCCAGCAGCGGGCTCGGGCCGGCCGTGAAGTTAGCTGCCGGCTTGCCCAGCAAAACCGCCAGCGCATGCTCGGCCGTCGTGCGCTGGCGCTGCAGGCCGATTGCCTCGGCACGCGTGGTGGCCAGTTCGGTTTTCGCGCGCGACAGGTCGAATTCGCCAATGTCGCCCAGGTCGAAGCGCCGCTGGGTCACCCTGACACTCTCCTCGCGCAGGCCAACCGTCTGCGCGACCGTGGCCAGTTCGGCATCGGTGGCGCGCAGGCGGAAGTACTGCTGCGCGACGTCGGCCTGCAGCGACAGCAGCACCGAGCGGTAGGTCGCTTCGGAGCTGGCCGTGTCGCCACGCGTTGCCGCCACATTCGACGCCACGCGGCCGAACAGGTCCAGCTCGTAGCTCGCGGTCAGATGTGCGCTGTACGTGGTTTGCGACGACAGCTTGGTGCCCTCCGGCTGCCCGACCTCCAGCGCCGCGGCGCGGCCGCGCTGGGCGCCTACGCCAAGGCCCACTTGCGGCACGCGGTCGGCCCCGGCGATGCCGGCAATGGCGCGCGCCTGCTTGACGCGGGCGGCGGCCACTGCCAGGGTTGCGTTGTTGCGGGTCGCCTCCTCGATCAGCCCGGTCAGCGCCGGGTCGTTGAAGGCGCGCCACCATTCGCCGCGCGCTTGCTGTTCCGCCGGACGGGCCGGCTTCCAGCGACTGCCGTCGCTACCGATGGTAACCTCGTCCGCGGCCGGCACTTGCGACTCGCGGAACGCGGCCGGGGTTTCGATCGTCGGCTGCTTGAACACAGGTGCGCCGCAAGCCGTCAGCAGCAGCGCCGCCAGCAAGGGAGCCACACCCTTTGAGATCATCGCTTTCATATTAGTGGACTCCTTCGATCTTGGCGGCGGCGGGTGCCGCTGCCGGGGTCTTTTTGTCAAAGCGTTTTGCCAGCGTGCGCAGCAGGACATAGAACACAGGCGTGAGGAACAGGCCGAAGAAGGTCACGCCCAGCATGCCGGCAAACACCGCCACACCCATCGCATGACGCATCTCGGCGCCGGCGCCGTGCGAGAACACCAGCGGCAGCACGCCCATGATGAAGGCGATCGACGTCATCAGGATCGGACGCAGGCGCAGGCGGCAGGCTTCCAGCGCGGCCTCGACGACGTTGCGGCCCCCGTGCTCGAGCTCGAGCGCGAATTCCACGATCAGGATCGCGTTCTTCGAGGCCAGGCCGACCAGCACGAACAGCGCGATCTGGGTGAAGATGTTGTTGTCGCCGCCGGTGACCTTCACGCCAATCAGCGCGCACAGGATCGACATCGGCACGATCAGGATCACCGCCAGCGGCAGGGTCCAGCTTTCGTACTGCGCGGCCAGCACCAGGAACACCAGCAGAACGCACAGCGGGAACACGTACAGCATGGTGTTACCGGCCAGGATGTCCTGGTAGGTCAGGTCGGTCCATTCGTAGCCGATCCCTTTCGGCAGGGTCTCCTTGGCGATCTGCTCCATGAGCGCCTGGGCCTGGCCGGACGACACGCCGGGAGCCGGGCCGCCGTTCAGTTCAGCGGCGACGTAGTTGTTGTAGCGCTGGACGCGGTCCGGGCCGTAGGTGTCCTTCACCTTCATGAGCGACGACAGCGGGATCATCTCGCCCTTGTTGTTGCGGACCTTGAGCTGCTCGATCTGTTCACGCTGTGAACGGAACTGGGCGTCCGCCTGCACCCGCACCTGGTAGGTGCGGCCAAACTGGTTGAAGTCGTTCACGTACAGCGAACCGAGGTTGATCTGCAGCGTCTGGTTGATCTCGGCCAGCGGCACGCCCAGCTGCTTGGCCCTCACGCGATCGATGTCGGCGAACAGCTGCGGTACGTTGATCTGGTAGCTCGTGAACACCCCCTTCAGCTGCGGGTTCTTGGACGCCCTTTCCTCAATCGCCTTGACCGCCTTGTACAGTTCCTCGTAGCCGAGGTTGCCACGGTCCTCAATCATCATCTTGAAGCCGCCGGTGGTACCCAGGCCGCTGACCGGAGGCGGCGGCAGCACCAGCACGAACGCGTCCTCGATTACACCCATGCGCTTGTTGATCTCGGCGGCGATCGCCTCGGCGCTCTGCTCCTTGCCGTGGCGCTGGCCAGCCGGTTTGAGTGCGGTGAACACGATGCCGGCATTGGGCGCATTGGTAAAGCCGTTGATCGACAGGCCAGGGAAGGCGACCGAGTCTGCCACGCCCGGGATGTCCTGGGCGATCGCTGACATTTTGCGGATCACGGCCTCAGTGCGGTCCAGCGAAGCCGCATCCGGCAGCTGGGCAAAGCCGATCAGGAAGCCCTTGTCCTGGCTCGGCACGAAACCTGCCGGCACGGCCTTGAACATGAAGACGCCGGCCACCGCGAGCAGCACGTAGACGCCCAGCGCCGCGCTCTTGCGGCGCAACACGCCCTGCACGCCGGCTTCGTAACGGTGCGAGGCGCGCCCGAAGACGCGATTGAACACGCCGAAGAAGCGGCCGAACAGCTTGTCCATGACGCGGGTCAGGCCATCCTTGGGCGCGCCGTGGGCCTTCAGCAGCGCCGCCGACAGGGCTGGCGCCAGGGTCAGCGAGCTGAACGCCGAGATCACGGTCGAAATCGCAATGGTCAGCGCGAACTGGCGGTAGAACTGGCCGGTCAGGCCCGAGACGAAAGCGATCGGCACGAACACGGCGCACAGCACGAGCGCGATCGCGATGATCGGGCCGCTGACCTCTTTCATCGCCTGGATCGTCGCGTCGCGCGGGGACAGCCCGTTGGCGATGTTCCGTTCGACGTTTTCGACGACCACGATGGCGTCGTCGACCACGATGCCGATCGCCAGCACCAGGCCGAACAGCGACAGCGTGTTGATCGAGAAGCCGAACAGCAGCATCACGGCGAACGTGCCCACCACTGACACCGGCACCGCCAGCAGCGGGATCACCGAGGCACGCCAGGTTTGCAGGAACACGATCACCACGATCGCCACCAGCACGATCGCTTCGATCAGGGTGTGGACGACCGAGTTGATCGATTCGCGCACAAATTGGGTCGGGTCGTATGCAATTTTGTATTCGACACCTTCCGGGAAATCTTTCGACACCTGTTCTATCGTGGCGCGCACGTCGCTTGAGAGCTGCA
>JBJMVW010000120.1:0-2150 GCA_045810465.1 Massilia sp.
GATCTCGGCGCCGACCAGGTACTGGTAGCTCATCGAGTCGACCAGCAGCTGGACGCCGTTCTTGACCATGGTCGTGTCGTCTTCGTTGACGATCTCGTCGAACGTGAAGCCGTACTGGAAGCCGGAGCAGCCGCCGCCCTGCACGAACACGCGCAGTTTCAGATCGGGGTTGCCCTCTTCCTCGATCAGCTGGGCGACCTTTTGGGCAGCGCTGTCGGTGAAGATGATTGGCGTCGGAATGGTGTCTTGCGCTTCGGCGACTGCATTCATTTGGATACTCCTGATTGGATTCGAATTTCATCCATTATAGTCGCTTGGCGCGAGTCATGCTTCGCTCCCGGCTTCCGCCACTGCCAGGTGAAACACCGGCTCGCCGGCCTGCTGGTGGGTCAGTTTCCCGGTCACCAGCGCGCCGCCGTGCATCTCCAGCAGTTTGTAATGGACATCCCCATGTATGCGGCCTTTTGGCTGCAATTCAAGAAGTTCCGATGAATACACCGAGCCGGCAATGTAGCCGTTGACCACCAGGTTGGCGCAGCGCACCTCGCCTTCGATGCGCGCGTGCTCCGACACGATCAGCACGCTGTCCGGCCCCTCCGCCGCAATCACGTTGCCGTGCACCTCGCCGTCGATGCGCAGCCCGCCAGTAAAGCACAGGTCCCCCTCGATGCGGGCCGAGATCCCGACCAGGCTGTCTATTTCGCTTTTCGCATTACGACCGAACATGATGGCACCCCTGTTGAAAGATTGCCGAGCGGAACATTTTTGCCCCGCAAAATGAACCTGTGCATCGGTCAATTTACCGCGCTCAACAGTAGCCGCTTTGATTTACATCGTGTCCGGGACCTCGCCAGCGCCCGGCGCGGGTGCCGGATAAAAAAAACGGGCACGGAATCGACCGTGCCCCGTTGGCGTGGGCGATTAGTGCTTTACGGCAATAGCGCGATCTGTTGCAGGCCGGTGGACTCGGGCAAGCCGAACATCAGGTTCATGCACTGCACGGCCTGGCCCGAAGCGCCCTTGACCAGGTTGTCCTGCACCACCAGGATCACGACGGTGTCGTCGCCGTCCGGGCGGTGCACGGCCAGGCGCAGCACGTTGGAGCCGCGGGTCGAGCGGGTCTCCGGATACGAGCCGAACGGTATCACGTCGACGAACGCGCTGCCCTTGTACTCATCCTCGAACAACGCCTGCAACGCGGCATTGTCGATGTCTTTGGTCAGGCGCGCGTACAGCGTCGAGTGCATGCCGCGGATCATCGGCACCAGGTGCGGCGTGAAGATCAGGCCGACCTTCTGGCTGGTATAGCGCTGCAGCTGGGCCGAGGTTTCCGGCGTGTGGCGGTGGCCGGACACGCCGTAGGCCTTGAAGTTGTCGCTGGCCTCGGAGAACAGCGTCCCGATCTCGGCCTTGCGGCCAGCGCCGGACACGCCCGACTTGGAATCGGCGATCAGGTGGCCCGCGTCGATGATGCCGGCCTTGAGCAGCGGGTAAAAGCCCAGCTGGATGGTGGTCGGATAGCAGCCCGGATTGGCGACCAGGCGCGCGCCCTTGACCGCGTCGCGGTTCAGCTCGGGCAGGCCGTAGACGGCCTCTTCCAGCAACTGCGGCGCGGTATGCTCGATCTTGTACCACTTCTCGAACGCGGCCCGGTCCTTGAGCCGGAAGTCGGCGGCCAGGTCGATCACCTTGACCCCGGCGTCGAGCAGCGCCGGCGCCTGGGCCATCGCGACGCCGTGCGGGGTGGCGAAGAACACCACGTCGCATTTGGACAGGTCGGCCTTGTCCGGCGCCGAGAACGCCAGGTCGACATGGCCGCGCAGGGACGGGAACATGTCGGCGACCGGCAAGCCGTCTTCCTTGCGCGACGTAATCGCGGTCAGTTGCACATCGGGATGGGCGGCCAACAGCCGCAGCAACTCCACGCCCGTATATCCGGTTCCGCCGACGATGCCAACTTTGATCATGTTCTTTCCTCGAGATAAAAATGAAATCCTTGCCAGGACGAGTCTGCAATTTTAACAGCCCGCCACGCGCCGCGCTGCGAGGTTCCGTTTCCCGAAAACCGGGGTCAGACCCCGGTTTTCGGGCAATAAAAAAGCCGCCGGCTTTGCAGCGGGCGGCTCGTGTCGCAGCACTGGGCTGCGTGA
>JBJMVW010000121.1:0-2150 GCA_045810465.1 Massilia sp.
AGCTGGAGCCGTGGCGCGCCAATGCGTACGACCTGTCGGTCGAGCACTACTACGGCAAGGGCAGCTACCTCGCTGCCGCGGTGTTCTACAAGAAGCTCAAGAGCTACATCTACAACCAGCAGCGCCCGTTCGACTTCAGCAGCTTCCCGAACTCGAGCGACGTGGTACCGCTGCAGCCAATGGGCACGATGAACCAGCCGGCCAACGGCCAGGGTGGCATGGTGCGCGGTGTCGAGCTGTCGGGCTCCCTCGAGTTCAACAAGCTGTGGCAGGTGCTGGACGGCTTCGGCGCGCAGGCCAACATCGGCATCACCGAAAGCTCGATCCATCCGAACGGTCCGGGCACCAAGGAAAAGCTGCCTGGCCTGTCGGGCACGACGTCGAACGTGACCCTGTTCTATGAAAAGGACGGCTTCTCGACCCGTGTCAGCCGGCGCTACCGCTCGGCCTTCCGCGGCGAAGTGACCGGCCTGTTCGCGCAGCGTGCGTTCAGCGAGATCCTGGCGGAACGGCAGATCGACTTCCAGCTGGGTTACGAGTTCAAGGAAGGGCGTTACAAGAACCTGTCCATCATGCTCCAGGTGAACAACCTGAACAACTCGCCGTACCAGACGATGCAGGGCGACCCGTTCGCCAACGGCGCCTATGCGCCGGAGCGCTACACCACCTACGGCCGCCAGGTCCTGCTGGGCCTGAACTACAAGCTGTAAGCAGCCGGGTTCGTCCCGTAGCATCCCCGCCGCCGGCACTCGCGGCGGGGACTTTTGATCACATCCTCGCACGCACACCATGAACAAGCACATCTACCGCACCGCCATCGCGATCGCACTGGCCACCGCTTTCGGCGCCCCCGCCATCGCCGCCACGGCCGCGCCGCTGGCCGACTGGCCGCGCATCCACAGCGCCGTCCGCACCGACGCGAAGCTCGAAGCCGAAGTCGCGCGCATCGTCGCCGGCATGACCCTGGCGCAGAAGATCGGGCAGATGACCCAGCCCGAGATCAAGACCACCACGCCGGAGCAGGTCAGGCAGTACTACCTCGGCTCGGTGCTGAACGGCGGCGGCAGCTGGCCGAACGGGAACAAGCACGCGACGGCGGCCGACTGGGTGGCGCTGGCCGACCGCTATTATGACGCATCGATGGCGACCGACATGGCGGTCAAGGTGCCGGTCATCTGGGGTATCGACGCGATCCACGGCAACAGCAACGTGTACGGCGCCACGCTGTTCCCGCACAATATCGGGCTGGGCGCCGCGCATGACCCCAAGCTGGTCGAAAGGATCGGCGCGGCGGTCGGCAAGGCGGTGCGCGCGACCGGCATCAACTGGGTGTTCGCGCCGACGCTGGCGGTGGTGCGCGACGACCGCTGGGGACGCACCTACGAAAGCTTCTCCGAGAACCCGGCGCTGGTGGCCAGCTACGCCGACGCCTATGTGCGCGGCCTGCAGGGCAACCTCAAATCGGACGCCAGCGTGGTCGCAACCGCCAAGCACTTCATGGGCGACGGCGGCACCGACCAGGGCAAGGACCAGGGCGTCAACAAGGCGACGCTGGCCGAGATGATCAACATCCACGGGGCCGGCTACTACAGCGCCCTGGCCGCGGGCGCGCAGACCGTGATGGCCTCGTATAACAGCTGGAACGACGTCGCCGCCGGCACCGACTACGGCAAGATGCACGGCAGCCGCGAGCTGCTGACCGGCGTGCTGAAGGAGAAGCTGGGCTTCGACGGCTTCGTCATCAGCGACTGGAATGCGATCGGCCAGGTCCCCGGCTGCACCAACGCCAGCTGCCCGCAGGCGATCAACGCCGGCGTCGACATGATCATGGTGCCGGACGACTGGAAACAATTCATCGCCAACACCATCAGGCAGGTCGAGAGCGGCCAGATCCCGATGGCGCGCATCGACGACGCGGTGACGCGCATCGTGCGCGTGAAGCTGCGCGCAGGCCTGTTCGGCAAGCGCCCGTCGCAGAACGCCTGGGCCGGCAAGCAGGGGGCGCTGCAGGACCGTGCGCTGGCACGCCAGGCGGTGCGCGAGTCGCTGGTGCTGCTCAAGAACGAAGGCCCGCGGCTGCCGCTCGCGAAGGGCAAGAAGATCCTCGTCGCTGGCAAGAGCGCGGACAACATCGCTAACCAGACAGGCGG
>JBJMVW010000122.1:0-16597 GCA_045810465.1 Massilia sp.
GTGCAGCATGCCGTAGTGGATGCGGTCGATCTCGTCGAGGTCGTAGGCGTGCCGGATCAGCGCGACTTTCGCCACCGAACTGTCGAGCCCGGCCGTGCGGAAGCTTTCCACCAGCGCGTCGTACGCGGCCTCGTCCTGGAAGCCTTCGGCCTCGACCAACCCGCCATTGCTCTGCACGAACATCGGCACCAGGAAGGCGTCGATCTCCATGTCAGGCGCACCTTCGCGCCGGATCCGCAGCGTCGCCGCTTCTTCCTCGACCCGGTTGCGCAGGAAGCGGCAGGCGTCCGGATCGCTGTAGCGCGCCAGTTCGATCGCGCCGTACAGGACCTCGTCGTGCTTCTTGCGCAGCGCGCGCCGCAGCTGCGTGACCAATTCCTCCTCGCGCTCGGCCAGCAGCTCGGGATTGTCCTCCTCGTCCTCGACGATCTCGAGCGCGAGGTCGGCCAGCGCCTGGGCCTGGCTGTCGACGTCCGGCTCCTGCACGTTGTTCGATTTGCGGGGAAGAGGACGCTTGTGTCTTGGCATGGCAATCGTGCAAAAAAGTGAACAGGGCGCCATGGTAGCAAATTGCCGCCGCGCGCACCGTTCTACCGGCGCCGAAGGCTGCCGCGCGGCGCCGGCGCCAGCCGCTCCCAGCCGGGAGACTCGCCCTATCAGCCCAGCAGTGCTATGCTTCCGGCAAATCTTCACGAACGCGGTCGCACGCCGCGCCCATCAGCCTCCAAAACCGCCCAACATGCTCGAGAACTACTTCAAACTCAAAGAAAACGGCACCGATACCCGCACCGAACTGCTGGCCGGCCTGACCACGTTCCTGACGATGGCCTACATCATCTTCGTCAACCCGCAGATCCTCGGCACGGCCGGGCTGCCGAAGGACTCGGTGTTCGTCGCCACCTGCCTGGTGTCGGCGCTCGGCACCCTGGTGATGGGCTTGTACGCGAATTATCCGATCGCGATGGCGCCGGGCATGGGCCTGAACGCCTATTTCGCTTTCGCGGTGGTGCTTGGCATGGGGATCGCGTGGCCGGCCGCGCTCGGCGCCGTGTTCGTGTCGGGCTGCCTGTTCATCCTGGTCTCGGTGCTCGGCCTGCGCGGCATGATCGTCAACGGCATCCCGCGTTCGCTGCGCACCGCGATCACGGTCGGCATCGGCCTGTTCCTGGCGCTCATTGCGCTCAAGAGCTCGGGCATCGTGGTCGGCAGCGAGCCGACGCTGGTCAAGGCCGGCAACCTGCACAAGCCTGAACCGCTGATGGCGATCTTCGGCTTCCTGCTGGTGGTCACCCTCGACCGCCTGCGCGTCAAGGGCGCGATTCTGATCGGCATCATCGTCGTCACCATCCTCAGCTTCTTCTTCGGCGGCAACCAGTTCCATGGCGTGTTCTCGGCCCCGCCGTCGATCGCACCGACCCTGTTCAAACTCGACATCCCGGGCGCGCTGCAGGTCGGCATCCTGAACGTGGTGCTGGTGTTCTTCCTGGTCGAACTGTTCGACGCGACCGGCACCCTGATGGGCGTGGCCAGCCGCGCCGGCCTGCTGGTCGAAGGCAAGATGGATCGCCTGAACAAGGCGCTGCTGGCCGACAGCGCGGCGATCGTCGCCGGCGCCGCGCTCGGCACCTCCAGCACCACCGCCTACATCGAGAGCGCCTCCGGGGTACAGGCGGGCGGGCGCACCGGCCTGACCGCCGTCACCGTCGCCGTGCTGTTCCTGGCCTGCCTGTTCATCGCGCCGCTGGCCGGCGTGGTGCCGGCCTACGCGACCGCGCCGGCGCTGCTGTTCGTCGCCTGCCTGATGCTGCGCGACCTGGCCGACATCGAATGGGGCGACACCACCGAAAGCATCCCGGCCGTGATCACCGCGTTGGCGATGCCGTTCACCTACTCGATCGCCGAAGGCATCGCGTTCGGCTTCATCACCTACGCCGTGCTCAAGCTGGCCACCGGACGCGCGCGCCAGGTCAAGCCGGTGATCTGGGTGATCGCCGCGCTGTTCACTTTCAAGATCGTCTACATCGGCGCATAAGCCAGGCGGCGGGCGCGCATTGGCCGCGCCCGTATTGACCGCATCAGCCCGGCTTTCGGCTACAATGTCCGCTCAGCCGTACGACCGCGCCGCAAAGCGCGCACCGGCGGGCACTCCACGAACGACGGGCTGGCCACATCCGGCGCGCGCGGCAGGACGACAGGCGCGCAGGCGGCAGCCGCACAGATGCTTATGAAATTTTTCACGAAGTTCGCGCTGGCGCTCGCCGCAGCGCACTGCGCCGCCGCAGCCGCGGCGCCCGATGATGGCCCCGTCGTCATCGATGTCCATGGGCCGTTGACGATCGCGGCGCCGGCCCAGATCCCCGAAGGCGGCTGGTTCACTTCGGCCGAACTGGGCGCCATCACCACCTCCGGCAACACCACCGGTACCTCGGTCACCGGCAGGATCAATGCGCGCCACGAAACCTCGAACTGGAGCCACGAATACAGCGCCTCCGGCTTCTTCAAGGAAGACCAGGTCACCGACGCCGACGGCAGCACCCACCGCCAGCGTTCGGCCCAGCGTTTTGCGCTGTCGGCCAAGGCCGCCTTCAAGCTGCTCGGCGAAGGCAAGCGCGCCTTCGTGCTCGGCTCGCACGTGAACGACATGTTCGGCGCCTACACGCGCTACTCGAGCCTGAACGTCGGTCATGGCTCGCAGTGGTACAAGACAGACGACAAGACGCTCGACGTTGAAATTGGTCCGGGCTACTTCCACGGCGTACGCTCGACCGGCGAGAACGAAAGCGGCATGACGATCCGCGGCGCGACCCAGTTCAAGTGGGCGGTCAGCCCATCGGCGCTGTTCGTGCAAAGCGTCAGCGTCGAGCGCGGCACCTCGAACACCCACTCGCTCGCCGAGACCTCGCTCGCGACCAAGATCAACAGCACCATGCAGCTGAAAGCCGGCTTCTCGGCGCGCAGCGACACCAGCGTGCCGGTCGGAAAAAAACACACCGATACACAGACCTCGCTGACGATGGTCTACTCATTCTAAGCATTTCCCCGACCTTGTCCGCGCATACTCCGGCAGCCCATCTGCCGTTCGCAGCCACTCTAGCCGCCCAGGCACATAGGAATGATCTTCCGGCGGCGCCATCTCAGGGTCGTCGAGGCTGGCCGTGGTGATGTCGACCTCCCCGGGCCAGCGTGCGTCCTCGAACGTCAGCGTGGTGCCGCAGATGCCGCAAAAGCCGCGCGTCACGTGTTCGCTCGAACGAAACCTGACCGGGACGCCCCGGCTGAAACGCAGCGCGCCCGGTTCGACACTGAACCAGGCCAGCACCGGCGCGCCCGAGATGCGCCGGCAGTCGTCGCAGTGGCACAGCGTGCGGTGGATCGTTTCTCCATCCACCTGGTAGCGCACCGCCCCGCAATAGCAGCCGCCCTCGGCCCTCATGGCCGCACCTCGGTCGCGCGCGCCTCGGCGCCGACGTCGATGCTGGGCGCGCCGGCCCCATGGCGCACGAACATCAGCAGGCCGCCGGCCATCGCCAGGTTCTTCATGAAGTTAATCATCTGCATCTGGTCGCCCGGGTGCAGGTGAACCATCAGGCCCGTCAGCAACGAGAACCCGGCCAGCGCCAGCGCCGCCCAGCGCGTCTTGAAACCGAACAGCAGCGCCAGGCCGCCGCCCAGTTCGAGCAGGATCACCAGCGGCACCAGGAAGCCGGGCAGGCCCAACGAGGCCATGTACTTCACGGTGCCGGCGTAACCGGCGATTTTCTCGTAGCCCGAGGTGATGAAAATCTGCGACATCAGGATGCGTGCCGCAATGTTGAGGAAGGCGTGCATGTTGACCTCCGCTGGCGATGTTGGTCGCCCAAGGATAGGCCAATGGCGCGCGCCGTTCAACAACCGCACGCAAGCGTGCTCAGGCAGGCTCGACCGCGGCAGCCGGTGTCTTGTCGATCAGCAGCAGCGCCACAAAGCTCAGCAATGCCGACCCGCTCAGGTAGTAGCCCACATACTGCAGCCCGTGGTGGGTGGCCAGCCAGGTCGCGACATACGGCGCCAGCGAGGCGCCGAGGATGCCCGACAGGTTGAACGCCAGCGACGCGCCGGTATAGCGCACCTCGGCTGGAAACAGCTCGGCCAGCAAAGTCCCGACCGGGCCGTAGGTCATCCCGATCAGCGACAGGCCCAGCACCATGAACAGCGCCACCAGCGCGAAGTTACCCGAGCCGAACATCGGCGCGAACAGCAGCCCGAACGCGGCGATCGCCAGCGCGACCAGCAGCATCACCGCGCGGCGGCCATGGCGGTCGGCCAGCACCGCCGAAATCGGGATCGTCAGCGCGAAGAAACACACCGACACCAGCTGCAGCACCAGGAACTGCTTGCGCGAGAAGTGCAGCGCGGTGGTGCCCCAGTTCAGTGCGAACACGGTCATCAGGTAAAACAGCACGAAGGTGGCGATCGTGATGATCGTGCCCAGCACCAGCGCGCGCAGGTGCTGGCCGAATACCGCCATCACCGGCACGGCGACGCGCTCGTTGCGCTCGAGGACCGCCTTGAAGGCCGGCGTCTCGGTGATCTTGAGGCGGATGTACAAGCCGACCCCGACCAGCACCGCGCTGGCGAGGAACGGAATGCGCCAGCCGTAGCGGAAGAATTCGTCGTCGGTCAGCACCTGCGACAGCAGCAGGAAGATTGAGCCGGACAAAAAGAAGCCGATCGGCGCGCCCAGCTGCGGGAACATGCCGTACCAGGCGCGCTTGCCGGGTGGCGCGTTTTCGGTCGCCAGCAGGACCGCCCCGCCCCACTCGCCGCCCAGGCCGAGGCCCTGGCCGAAACGGCACAGCGCGAGCAGCAGCGGCGCCGCCGTGCCGATCGTGGCGTAGGTGGGCAGCAGGCCGATCACGACGGTCGACACGCCCATCGTCAGCAGCGCCGCGACCAGCGTCGCCTTGCGCCCGATGCGGTCGCCGAAGTGGCCGAACAACGCCGAGCCGACCGGACGCGCGAAGAACGCGATCGCGAACGTGGCCAGCGACGACAGCGTGGCCGCGGCGGCGTCGGCGGCCGGAAAGAACAGCCGCGGGAACACCAGCACCGCGGCGGTCGCGTAGATATAGAAGTCGAAAAACTCGATGGTGGTGCCGATCAGGCTTGCGAACAGGACGGTCGCGGGGCGGTTGGCCTGGGTGTGCGCGGTGGCTGCCTGCGCCATCATGCCGCACCAGCCTTGGCCAGCGCGTCGCGCACCTCGTCGGCGCCGGCCGGGCGCACTACCCGCGCCACTTCCTTGCCGTCCTTGAGCACGACCACCGTCGGCCACAGCTTGATGCGGAACGAGCGGCCCAGCGGTCGGCCGGGGCCGTCCTCGACCTTGATGTGATGGGCGCCCTGCTGGCTGGCGAGCGCGCGCTCGATGTGCGGCTCGGCGGCTTTGCAGTAGCCGCACCAGTTGGTGCCGAAATCGAGGGCGACGATGCCCTGCTGCGCGTCGATCGCGCTGCGTTCGGGCTGGGCGGTGTCGTAAGGCTTGCTCATGGGCTTTCTCCTTGTAGTGCCAATGTTGCAAGCGTACCTCAAACGCGCGTGCGGCACTATCCCTGCCGGCTGGTCGATGCCACCGTTTTCGTACCGTGCGCGTGGGCGCGGGCCCGCTGACGCGGCCTCAACGTGAGACAGCTAACGGAAAACACCTGAGCCCGGTGGCATGCTGGCACAAACTCGTGAATAGGAGGCCATCATGTCCGACAACCTGAACCAACGCGGCCAACAGGACCGCTCGCGCATCAACGTTCACGAAGCCTGGGAAGTGGCTTACTGGACCCGCGAATTGGGCGTCACCAAAGAACAGCTGGAGCAGGCTGTGAAGACCGCCGGCACCGATGTCTCCGCGGTGCGCCAGCACCTCGGACGCTGATTGCGCGACGGCGGGCGCCAAAGCGGCTGTCCGCCTGACCGCTTCGATCCCGCAGGGCGGGCAGCGGCTGCCCACCCTGCGCCTGCAAACGTCGCCGCTCCCGCAGCGCCGACGATCCCCGTTTCTCAATCGCGCCAGCCCCTGAAAGGAGCCCAATTTGGACATCCGCGGCTTTGTCTCGTCCCTTGACCTCAGCCTCGCCAACGCCATGTTCGCGCTCGGCGCGGCGGTGGCCAGTTTTATCGTGATTCACTCCTTGCTGGCGGTGTTCCGCAAGCGGCTCGGCGAACTGACCGAGGAACGCGCGCAGCGCCCGGTCGCCGAGGTGCTGCGCAAGACGCTGGCGCGCACCAGCAACCTCGCGGTGATCGCCACCTCGATCCTGATCGGCCTGTCCGTGCTGGCGCTGCCGGCCCCATGGGACGAACGGGTGCGCCACCTGTGGTTCCTGACTCTCGGCGTCCAGCTCGCGCTGTACCTGCACCGCGCGCGCGATCACCTCGCGCCGCTACTTCCGCGTGCATGGCCACGGCAGCGAGGACGAACAAGTCACCGTCGCCCACACGCTGATCATCTGGGTGCTGCAGACCAGCGTCTGGATCGTGTTCCTGCTGGCGATGGCGTCCAACCTCGGCATCAACGTCACGACCTTCGTCGCCAGCCTCGGCATCGGCGGCATCG
This sequence comes from Massilia sp., assembly GCA_045810465.1. Classification (GTDB taxonomy): domain Bacteria; phylum Pseudomonadota; class Gammaproteobacteria; order Burkholderiales; family Burkholderiaceae_D; genus Telluria. The sequence goes on from JBJMVW010000122.1 coordinate 6,590, forward strand.
CGATCGCGCTGGCGGTGCAGAACGTCCTCGGCGACCTGTTTGCGTCGCTGTCGATCGCGATCGACAAGCCGTTCGAGGTCGGCGACTCGATCGCGACCACGGAGTTTTTCGGCACCGTGGAACACGTTGGGCTCAAGACCACCCGCATCCGGGCCGACAGCGGCGAACAGGTGGTCATCGCCAATGCCGAACTGCTGAAGAAGATCGTCCGCAACTACAAGCGCATGTCGAGCCGGCGCGTGGTGTTCACGCTGCGCGTCAACCCCGGCACGCCGCCGGCGCTGGCGGCCAAGGTCCCGGAGGCATTGCGCGCCATCGTCGAAACCAAGGAACAGGTGCGCTTCGACCGCGCCCACCTGAAGACGCTCGACCAGGCCTTCCTCGAATTCGAGGTCGTGTACTTCATGCAGGTCCCGGACTACATGCTGTTCATGGACAACCAGCAGGCCATCATCCTCGAGGCGATGCAGATGTTCACCGACCTGGGGATATCGACCTCGACCCCGCCGCAGCAATTGCTGGTTACGCAAGCGCTGGCGGCGGGCGAGACCGGACCGGAGGCGCACTCCGCGCCGACGCTGCGCACGCTGCAGCGCGGGAGCTGAGGCGCGCGACGAAACTTCGGGGCGCTGCTTAGAATCAGATCCTTCTTTCAGCGATGGAGGTTGTGATGCCTGAACCGAATCAGCAGCAGTCGCCGCCGGGCCGCGAAACGGCAATGCGCCCGCAAGCCGACCACGGCGAAACCAGCTACCGGGGCTCCGGCAAGCTGGCCGGAAAAGCGGCCGTGATCACCGGCGCCGACAGCGGCATCGGGCGCGCGGTCGCGCTCGCGTTCGCGCGCGAAGGCGCCGATGTACTGATCGCCTACCTGAACGAGCACGACGACGCGCGCGAGTCCGCGCGGCTGGTCGAGGAAGCCGGCCGCAAATCGGTGCTGGTGGCGGGCGACATCGCTGATCCGGCGCACTGCCGGGCGATCGTCGACAAGGCGGTGCAGGAATTCGGCCGCATCGATGTGCTGGTCAATAACGCGGCCTTCCAGATGACGCGCAACTCGCTCGAGGAAATCCCGGACGAGGAATGGGACTACACCTTCCAGGTCAATATCACGGCGATGTTCCACATCTGCAAAGCGGCGGTGCCGCACATGAAGCCTGGCTCGTCGATCATCAACACGTCCTCGGTGAACTCCGACATGCCCAAGCCGACCCTGCTCGCGTACGCGGCGACCAAGGGCGCGATCGTCAACTTCACAGCGGGCCTTGCGCAGCTGCTGGCCGAGAAAGGCATTCGCGCCAACTCGGTGGCGCCGGGACCGATCTGGACGCCGCTGATCCCGTCGACCATGCCGCCCGAGCAGGTGGAGAGCTTCGGCCAGCAGGTGCCGATGAAGCGCGCCGGGCAGCCAGCGGAAGTGGCGCCGGTCTACGTGCTGCTGGCGTCGGACCAGGGCAGCTACATTTCCGGCGCGCGGATTGCGGTGACGGGCGGGACGCCGATTCTTTGACGTGCACCGTAGGGTGGGCACCCCGTGCCCACACTACGAACCGTCATTCCCGCGCAGGCGGGAATCCCATTTTGCATGCGCCGCTGCTGCGTACGCGCGGGCCGGGCACGCGAACTTGGGTTCCCGCCTTCGCGGGAACGACGTACAAGCGTTTGCGGGTATCTCTTACGTATCCGTGCCCGCCAGTTGGGCCCAGCAGGTGCCGATGAAGCGTCCGGCGCGCGGATGGCGGTGACGGGCGGGACGCCGATTCTTTGACGTGCACCGTAGGGCGGGCACGCCGTGCCCACGCGAAAAGCCTGCACAGTGCGAACGTCCGCGTGGGCAGGGGCTGCCCACCCTACGAACCGTCATTCCCGCGCAGGCGGGAATCCCATTTTGCTTGCGCCGCGGCTGCGTACGCGCGGGCCGGGCACGCGAACTTGGGTTCCCGCCTTCGCGGGAACGACGTGCAAGCGTTTGCGGGTATCTCTTACGTCTCGGTGCCCGCCGGCTCCGGTGGCGGCTGCGTCGGCGCCGGCTCGGGCTCGGGTGCTGGCTGGGCCGGCTCGATCGACGGGTCCGGCTGCGGCGCCGGCGGCGCGGGCGGCGGCATGCCTTCCTGCTGCAGGTCGCCACCCTCTTCCATCCCTTCGTCGGGATCGGGCTCCTGGCTGCGCACCGGCTCCGGCTTGCGCCCGCCCGGGAACAGCGCATTCGCATCGAGCTTGCCGCTATCGAGCGCGGTCTTGAAGAAGTCGCCCACCACCAAAATCGCGTTGTGCCCGCCCTGCCCCCAGTAGCTGCTGCGCATCGTCACGCGCGTGTCGTTGAAGCCCACCCACGCCCCCGCCACCAGGTTCGGATGCATCAGGATGAACCAGCCGTCGGCGTTGTTCTGCGTGGTGCCGGTCTTGCCGGCGACGTCGGCATTGATGCCGAAGCGGTAGCGCACCGCGGTGCCGGTGCCACGGTTGATCACGCCGCGCATCATGTCGATCAGCGTCGTCGCCGACGCCTGCGAGAACGCGCGCTCCGGAGCGTCGGTCCCGAACTGGGCCAGCACCTTGCCGTCGCGGTCCAGGATGCGCTTGACGATCACCGGCTTGCGGTATTCGCCCTGCGCCGCGATGGTGGCGTAGGTGTTGACCATCTCGAACAAGGTGACCGGGCTGGTGCCCAGCGCAAGCGAGGGCACCGGCGACAGCTTGCTCTGGCGGACGCCCATGTCGCGCGCCAGCTTGACGATCGGCGGCAGGCCGACGTCCTGCATCACCTGCGCCGTGATCGTGTTTTTCGAGTAGACCAGGCCGTCGCGCAAGGTCATCTGGCGGCCGGTGGTGCCGGTCATGTCGGTCGGGCGCCAGATGGTGCCGTCGCCGGCCTTGATGTTCATGACCGCGTCGAGGTACGGGTGGTCCGGCGTGATGCCGCGCTCCAGCGCCGCCGCGTACACGATCGGTTTGAAGGTGGAACCCGGCTGGCGCGCGGCCTGCACCACGTGGTCGTACTGCTCGCGCTGGAAGTCGCGGCTGCCGACCCAGGCCTTGACCTCGGCGCTCACCGGGTCGATCGCGACAAAGCCGGCCTCGAGGCGCGTCTTGGACGCCTTGAGCCGGCCGGCGAAGGCGCGGTCGGCCTTCAGGCGCTTGAGCGCGGCGGCCGGCGATTCGCCGCCATCGACCGCGTGCCGGTATTCGGCGGACTCGCGCACGAACGCGTCGAGCACGTCGGGATGCGCGCGCCAGAAGTAGTCGAACGGGGCGACGCTGTCGTGCAGGTCGGCGAACACGCCGGTCGAGGTGGACGCCGGCGGCTGGGCGCGGCCCCATTCGACGTCGGCCACGGCCTGCAGCGCATTGGACTGGCGTTCGACCGCGCGCTGCGCCGCCTCCTGCAGCGTCGAGTCGAGCGTGGTCTGCACCACCAGGCCGTCGAGTTGCAGGTTGTAGTCGTTGGCGTCGGCCCAGTCGAGCAGCCACTTGCGCACGTAGGCGGTGAAGTGGTTGTCCTTGCCGTTGCGTTCGGGCTGGCGCGCAAAGTGCACGCGCAGCGGACGCTTGAGCAGCGCACGGTAGCGCGGCTCCGGGAACGCGTCGTGCTTGAACATCTGGCCCAGCACCACGTTGCGGCGCTGGAGCGAGCGCTCCGGGTTGGTCACCGGGTTGTAGTAATTGGTCCCCTTCAGCATGCCGACCAGGGTCGCGCTTTCGAGTACGTCGAGCCGCGCGGCCGGCTTGTCGAAGTAGGTGCGCGCGGCCATTTCGATGCCGTAGGCGTTGTACAGGAACGGCACCGTGTTCAGGTAGGCTTCGAGGATCTCGGTCTTGCTGTAGGTGTTCTCGATCTTGAAGGCGGTGATCATCTCCTTGAGCTTGCGGCTCACGTTGCGCGCGCGGCCGATCTCTTCCGGGAACATGTTGCGCGCCAGCTGCTGCGTGATGGTCGAGCCGCCCTGGGCGTCGCCTTTCAGGCTGGCCAGCATTGCGCCGGCGATGCGGGTGAAGTCGACACCGTGGTGTTCGTAGAAGCGGTGGTCCTCGGTCGCGATCAGCGCGTTGATCACGTGCGGCGAAATCTGCGACAGCTTGACCCGCTCCTGCAGCCCTTGTTCGAAGCTGCCCAGTTCCTTGCCGTCGGCCGACATGATGACGGTCGGACGCGCGGCGCGCGCCTGCTTCAGGTCGGCGATGCCGGGGGTCAGCGGGATCAGGATCAGGATGTAGGCCAGCAGCAGCGCAAGCAGCGCGGCGAGGCCCCATAGCGCGATCAGCACGGCGCGTTGCAACGGTGGCCGGTCCTTCAGGTGCGCGTGCGCCCTGGTGTAGCCCGCCTGCGCCTTGCCGGCCGCGCTATCGTACAGCCGCTTGCCGTGCCGGCGCATCCGGCTGCCTGTGTCGGTATCTTGTTCCACTGTGTAGTTGCCTGTCTTCATCGAAACGAGCGGCAAGTATAGCCGACCGTCGAGAATCGCCGCGCGGCGATCGCGGCGGCGGCGCGACGCCCTCGCCAGCCAGGCGTAGGGTCAGGCGGGCACGGGCTCGACGGTGCGGCCCTTGCGCAGGATCTGCTCGACCTCGGCTACCGGCAACGCCTGGCTGTAGAGGTGGCCCTGCACCTCGTCGCAGCCTTGCGCGCGCAGATGGTCGAGCTGGCCCCGGGTTTCGACCCCTTCGGCGATGACCCTCATGTGCAACCCGCGGGCCAGCGAGATGATGGCGTCGACCATCGCCGCGTCATCCGGGCTCCCGGTCAGGTCGTGCACGAACGAGCGGTCGATCTTGAGCACGTCGACCGGGAAGCGTTTCAGGTACGACAGGCTCGAGTAGCCGGTGCCGAAGTCGTCGATCGACAGCAGGATCCCCATCGCCTTCAGCTCGTGCATCGTGTGCAGCGACGCTTCGACGTCGACCATCATCAAGCTCTCGGTCAGCTCGATCTCGAGGCAGGTCGGCTGCAAGCCGCTGTCCGCGAGCACGCCGGCGATTGCCTGGCGCAGGCCGGGCTCGGCAAACTGGCGCGCAGACAGGTTCACCGCCACCCGCAACGGGCCGTAGCCGGCGCGCTGCCAGGCCTGGTTCTGGAAGCAGGCGGTGCGCAGCACCCAGGCCCCGATCGGTACGATCAGTCCGGTCTCCTCGGCCAGTGCGATGAAGCGGTCGGGGCGGACCATACCCAGCCGTGGGTGGTGCCAGCGGATCAGCGCCTCCACCCCGGCCACCCAGCCGGTCGCCAGGTTCACCTGGGGCTGGTAGTGCAGCTCGAACTCGCCATGCGTCACCGCATGGCGCAGCGCACCCTCGAGCTCGAGCCGATCGAGCGCGCGCGCGGTCATCGCCGGCGTGAAGAACTGGACCGCGTTGCGCCCGGCCTCCTTGGCACGGTACATCGCGATTTCGGCGTGCTTGACCAGCGACGCCGCATCCTTCCCGTCGCCCGGATAGGCCGCGACGCCCGCGCTGCCGGTGACGCACAGCGTCTGGCCCGCCAGCGTCAGCGGCTCGGCCACGGCGTCCAGGATACCCCGTACTGCGGCCGCCACCTGGCGCTCGTCGCGGCGCCCCGTCAGCACCAGCACGAACTCGTCGCCGCCGGTGCGGGCGACGGTGTCGGTGCGCGGCAGCGACGCCGCGATACGCGGTGCGACCTGCTGCAGCAACTGGTCGCCGGCCTGATGACCGAGGGTGTCGTTAACCACCTTGAACTGGTCGAGGTCGATTGCGGCCACCCACACCGCCTCGCGGTCGGCGACGGCGAAGCTCAGCGCCTGCTCGAGCCGGTCGGCCAGCAGCGCGCGGTTGGCCAGCCCGGTCAGGCCGTCGTAGCGGGCGCGGTGTTCCAGCTCCGCCTCGTAGCGCTTGGCGGTGGTCACGTCGGACAGGTTCAGCACGAAATGCTCGGTGACCCCGGTCGGGCTGTTGACCGGCGCCACGGACACCTCGCGGAACGCCTCGTTGCCGTCGCGGTCGAGCTGGCGCAGCAGCGCTCGTCCGGCGCGCCGCTCGCGCATCGCGTTGCGCAGCTCGGCGACCGCCGGCTGATCGGGCTCTTCGCTCACAAGGTCGGCCAGGGTGCGGCCGACCAACTCGCGTGCGCTGCGGCCGCACATCCGTTCGTAAGCCGGATTCACGTATTCGACCGGGTAGCCGGGGCGGGTCGCGCTGATCAGGACAATACCGTTGGCGCTGGCCTCGATGGCGCGCTGATGCACCCGCAGCGCGTCCGAGGCGCGCTTCAGGTCGCCTGTGCGCTGTTCGACCAGGCGCTCGATGCGCCGGGTGCGCTGCGCGCGCGCGTCGACGTAACCGGCGACAACCAGACTGAGCACGAGGCCCAGCGCCAGGATGCCGATTGAGCCGAGCTGCTCCGGCCGCACGCGAGCGCGCTCGGCCACCGTCATCTGCCAGCGCCGCCCGGCAACCTCCATGCCGCGCGACGCGGACAAGGTGCCGACGCCGAGCCAGCGCCGCCACCCTTGCGCCGGGTCCAGCGCGCGCGCGCCGAACCGCAAGGTCTGGACGCCGCCGCCGTCGGCCTCGCCGGACAGCGTCAGCGCCAGGTCGGACCGGTCGAGCAGGCCGGCAGTGGCCAGGTTGCGCCCGATCAGCCCGGCGAGATCGATCACGACTTCGGTGTCGCCGACCGCGGCGCGCCGGCGCGCCGCCACGTCATGCAGCGGCGCGCCCTTGCGGTAGACCGGCATCACGATCACGATGCCCGGGTTGCCCTTGTGCTGCAACAGTCCGATCACCCCGCTGGCGGCCGGGCCGCCGCTATCGATCGCCCGTTGGGCCAGCGCGCGCTGCGGCGGGTGCGACCAGGTGTCATACCCGTAGGTAATCTCGTTGCCGGCGAACGGTACGACGTAGTCATCGACCAGGTAGACCGGACGCTCGCTGGCGCGCACCAGGCCTCCCGGCCCGCGCTCCGTGATCTGGAATCCGGGCCGGTCCTGGCGGCGCGCGGCCTCGAACGCCGCGCGCTCCCGCGCACCGACGAAGCGGTGGAACACCAGCGCCTGCACCTCCGGGTGCAGCGCGCTCAGCGGCCCGGCGAACGCGTCGAACTCGGCGCGGCCGACCGTGCCGACCGCGGCGAACAACAAATTAATGGCCTGCAGGGCGTCGGTGGCGTCCCTGAAACTGCGAGCCACGACGGCGAAACTGGGCTCGGCGTTCTGCACGAAATCGGAATGGGCACGCTCGTCCTCCAATCCGCGGGCGCCGGCGTACAGCACACTCGTCACGACGAACCCGGCCAGCAGGGTGAGCGCCGCGGCGGGCGCGAGCGAGGGCAGGCGAACCCGCCGCACAGTGCGCGCGATCGTCTTCAGCATCTCCCAATGGTAGCAAAGTTGGGGGCGGTGGCTCGCCAGCATGGCGCGGCGGCGCCCGACCTGGCGGCGGCAGGTTCGGCACGCGGTCCCGGACCTGTCTCACGCCGTGGCGCTGCCGGGTTTCGCGCTAGTTTGCTATTATGCTGTCATGTCGTCATCCCACAAAAATAACGACGACGCCGACGTCGTTCCCTCCGCCCGCGTGCTGCGTCAATTCCGGGTCGTGTTCAATGCCGTGAAATCGCATTTCCGCCAGGTCGAGCGCGAAGCTGGCGTTGGCGGGGCACAGTTATGGGCGCTGTCGGTGATCGAACGCAGCCCGGGCATCGGCGTCACCGACCTGGCGCGTGCGCTCGACATCCACCAGTCCACTGCCAGCAACCTGATCAAGCCGCTGGTCGAGCGCGGCCTGGTTGCCGCGACGCGGGACGGCGCCGACCGCCGCGGCGTGGCGCTGCGTGTGCTGCCAGACGGTGGCCAGGTCCTTGCTGCCGCCCCCGGTCCGTTCGCCGGCGTGCTGCCCGATGCCCTGGCAAGCCTTGACGAAGCCACGCTCGAACGCCTGGAACGCGACCTGGCCAAGCTGATCGACGTGCTCGCCGCCGACGAAGACGGGGCGCGGGTTCTGCTGGCGCAGATGTAGGGACGAGGTAGGGTGGGCACCCCGTGCCCACGCGAATGCTGGCTCATGGCGTGCGTCCGCGTGGGCAGGGGGTGCCCACCCTACCCAAAGTCGGATGCCAAACGGGGAAAGCGAGGCGGCGGCCGAAAAACCGCCCCCGGCCAGGCCGGGGGCACAAAGGGCTAAGGCCCCACCTCATCGCTGATCGGGAAGGCCATCGGTTTGACGGCGCTCCCGTTCGCGATGGTGCCTCAAAAATGTCTTGCTGGCAATCACATTCGTGCAAATAGTTCCCGCCTCAGCGAACCTGGGCGAGCTCGCACTGCGATTTGCGCCCCGTGACCTGGCAGGTGTTGCGCTCCCGGCCGTCGCGGTCCCACACCTTGACCAGCCACGCCTCGGCCCCGGTGCGCTCCATCGTCATGAAGCCGAAGCCGTCAATCCATGAGCTCATGTGTTCGACCACTGCACCGTTGGCCGGTGTCACGCCCGGCGCGACCGAGGCCGGCAGCGGCACGATGTCCTCGGCGGTGCCCGAAAAGCCGCTGACGAACTGGGTCGGGTGCCCGCTCGAGAAGCTGGTTTGCTCCCACAGGTGCACGTGGCCGGACAACAGCATGCTGACCGAGGGCGGCAGGAAGCCCTGGTCGAGCGCGCCGAACGCCTGCAGCAGGCCGGCGTCGCCGCCGAACAGCGACACCGCGCCGGTCTTCGCATTGCGGCTGGCGCCGAACGCAAACAGCGGATGGTGGTCGACCGCGATGTTGTAGCTGGCCTGGCGCGCCAACGCATCGACCTTGCGCCAGGTATCGGCGTAGATGCCGACGCGCGGGTCGCCCGGCGCAAAGCCTTTGTAGGTCGTATTCGCCGAGTCGAACACGATCAGTTGCGCGCCGCCGCCTAGCGGAACGGCGTAGGGATCGCTGTAGTCGCCGGCCGCGTCGTTGGCCGGCAGGTCGCAGTCGCGCCCGGGCGCCAGCGGGCGCGGGTCGAGGAAGCGCCACCAGCCCTGGCCCGCGCGCGCGCAGGACTCGTGGTTGCCGCGCACGACCACCCATGGCGCCGCCCCAAGTAGCGCACGCGCCGGCGCAAAGAAGTCCGCATTCCACGCATCCCAGCCGTAACCCCACGGACTGCCGGCGCACCCCGGCCGGTTCGCCGGGCACGCGTCTTCGCGGTAGTGGAAATCGCCGACGTGCACCACCAGGTCCGGCTTCCAGCGCGCGGCCACCGCCGCGATCCGCGCGAACGGGAATTCCTTGGGGTCGTTGCAGTCCTGGACCTCCTGGTTCTTGATGCGGCAACCGGTATCGCCAATCACCACGATGCGCTCGAGCGCCGCGCGCGGCAGCGGCAGCGCTTGCGCGCCGACCGAAGCGCGGATGGTGCCGGGCGCGATCGCGGCCTCGCAGGTCAGCACCGCGGTCGAGGGCGGCTGCGGCTTGCCGCCTGCGCCGGGGCGCGGTGCGATCGGCCGCAGCGGCGCGCGCACTGTCATCGGGACCATGCGGTCGTCGAGTGCAAGCGCGGGGCACGTGGCGCTGGTCGTGACTGCCCGCGCCACCGGCGCGCCGCCCTCGCCCAGCACGACATAGGCCGCTTCGGGCGGCGCGGAGGGCTGCAGCGAGGCGCAGCTGGAAAGGAATGCGAGCGCCGCCAGCGGCAGCAAGGCACGCGGCGAAAAGGAGAATGTGGTCATGGCGCGGCCAGGCAAAAACGTGAATTTACCATATTCAACATTACCCTTATCACCCGAACCGAATAAGCAAACAAGCAATTGTTACTACTACGCCAAGGCGGCTTACGCCTGGTAACGGCGGTTCCATGGATGGGCGTGCGATCCGCCCATCCGCGGCAGGGTGCGCTCTCGAGCGCACGCTGCCGGCCTCGCGTTTCCCCACGCTAAGGCGCGCAGGCCTTAAAATGCGGCTTTGAACTCCCCGATACAGAGCATCCGCATGGAAACCAACGACCAGCGTTACCTCGTCCAGCAAAACAAACTTGCCGATGACGGCAAGAAGCCGCCCGTGTTCGCCAAGGTCATGCGCAGCAAGGAAGGCA
>JBJMVW010000123.1:0-4126 GCA_045810465.1 Massilia sp.
AACACCGCCGGGCGCCGCAGGCTGTCCTGTTCGCCCATCTGTTGCAGGAAGCGGTTGACGGTTGGCGTGCGTGCCTCGCGGCTGAACTCCAGCGCTCCCTTGAGGGCACGCCACTGGCGGTAGCCCAGCCCCACCGGGCGCAGTGGCCGCAAGCCGGCTTCGCGCGCCTGCGCGGCCGAGAGCCGGTTGAATGGATGGTTGCCCGTCAGCAGTTCGTACGTGATGCAGCCCAGCGCGTAGATGTCGTCGCGCGGATCGGGCTCGCGGTTCTCCAGCATTTCCGGGCTCGCGTAGGCGGGCGTTAGCGCGCCCAGGCTGCCGGGGTCGAACACCGTCACGTCGGCGTCTTCCTCCGCTTTCTGGAATACCCGTGCAATCCCGAAATCGATGACCTTGACGCCGCCCGTATCGGTAAGGATCACGTTGGCAGGCTTGAAGTCACAATGGACGAAACCACGCTCATGCGCGTAGGCCAGGGCCTTGCCCATGCCGTTGACGATCTGCATCGCCTCGGCCAGCGGCATGCCGCGAAAGCCCGGTTCGCGCAGGACCTGGCTGAGCGCCTTGCCCTCGAGGTATTCCATGGTCAGGTAGACCATCGAGCCGTCGCGGTCGAAATCGTAGACCGAGACGATGTTCGGGTGCGCCAGCTCCTGCGCCTTGCGCGCCTCGCGCTGCAGCGCGATCAGCGACTTGGGGTGGCCCTGGAACTGGACGTTCAGGACCTTGATGGCGATGTACGGCCTGCGGTCGGACGCTTCCAGCTTGCGCAGGTCGAGCGCCTTGTAGACCGTCCCCATGCCGCCGAAACCGATGCACTCCTCCAGCACGAAGCGGCCGTTGAGGGTATCGCCGACGCCCTTCATCCGTTCCGGCGCCACGCCAGCCTGGCCAGCTGTTCCAGCCACCGCGCGCGGCCAGGCCGGCGGCTCGCCCTCCGGCACGGTTTGCACATAGGTTGCCTCGGCGCCAAGCCGCTGGCGCTCCTCGATCGCGCGGGCGATGCGCCGTTCGACCTCGACATACACCTCGCCGGGCAGGGGCGCACGCGCGTGCTCCTTGCTCAGTGCGTCGAACAAGGTCGACGCACCCGCCGGGGACGCGGCCAGTACACGGTCGACCTGCGCAAGGAATTCGGCGCGCGCCAGGGCGCCGCTTTGGAACAGGCGAATTGTGCTTGCCAGGTTTTCCATATGGGTGCATCGGCCATCGTCGGCGCGCCAACTGCTCTGACAGTGGCGGCCCTGGCAAATTCACTGGGCAGCCAGGTGTTGCGGTGCGGCGAACAGTGTCGCGATAGTGTTGGCGCGCAGCCGTCAGCAATGGGCCGCCCCCGCGTAGGGTGGGCACCCCGTGCCCACGCGGAAGCCGGCACAGATCATACGGTGCCCACCCACCTGGCACGCTTCTCGCAACGACAGAGGCGAGCGGGAACCAACCGCTCGACACTAACCTCTAGGAGAATTGCCATGAAAACCCTGACGATCAAAGACCTGGCCCGTACCGAGGAACTGGACAGCAACGCGATGGCTGCCGTGCGCGGCGGCTGGAAAACGATGCCCTCGTCGTCCTATTCGATGAAACCGATGAAGCCGAGCTACCCGGGCAGCACCGGCGGGACTGGCGGCTCCGGTGGCGATTCCTCGATTCACGGGACGCAGGAGCTGCAGCAGTACCAGGACATTGTCAACGCCACCGCCAACGATTCGGCCTTCCTCGACAACGTCAAGGTGACCAACCAGACCTCGCAGTTCGGCCAGAACAACTTCGTCGTCTACCGCTAGGCCCCCGGCCGATGAAGAGGGCGCGCCGCCCTCTGTCGGATCATTGAACCACCGGAGAAATACCATGTCATCCATCGTGATCGACGATCTCGCGTACACAGCCCGGCTCGACAGCCGCGCGATGGCACGCGTTCGAGGGGGCGTCTCCCAATGGCGTCCCGACGTCAACGTCAACGTAACGCTTAACCAGCAAATTACACAAGACCAGAAAATCGGCATCAGCGTGTTGAACAACAACGGGGTGATCGGGTCCGGTTTCAAAGGCCCGAACATTTCGCTCAGTCCAAGTCAGTGGGCGAAGAACGAAGCCATCCTGTTCAACTGGTAGCGGTACGGTTTTACGAAGTACGCCGGCTCGGCCCCGTCGTGATACACGGCGGCGCCGGGCCTGATCGCGTGATTTTTCAGGAGGAACGAATGGCCAGCATCGTTATCAGGGATCTGCCCGACAATGTCGACCTCGACCGCAAGGCAATGCAGGCGATCGCGGGCGGAGCACGGTTGCGGTCACGGGGTGGCGGCATCGGCAATCCGCCGCCGCGTGGGCAGCGCATCGTCGATTTCCGTGGTCGCCCGGTGCGCAAACCAGCGGCGCAATAGCCACCCGCACACCGTCGTTCCCGCGCAGGCGGGAACCCCAGTTGAGCCGTTGCCACGAAGCGAACTGGGATTCCCGCCTGCGCGGGAATGACGGGGTCTTGCGGGAATGACGGGGTCTTGCGGGAATGACGGGGGTCTTGCGGGAATGACGGGGGTCTTGCGGGAATGACGGGGGTCTTGCGGGAATGACGGGGTCTTGCGGGAATGGCGGGGTCTTTATTGGCACGGATTGTGCTGCTACTAACGGTGAGCGTGCGACTTACTGAACTAAACGCAAGCCAGAATGTCATCCATTGAAACAACCCGTTCACCCGTGGAGGTGCATCATGGTCAGCATCCGCATCAACGACTTGCCGGCAAGCCGGGATCTGGACCGCCGCGCCATGTCACGCATCCGCGGCGCCGACGGCGCGCCCTGGGTGTTCGGCTGGATCAGGGCGTATCTGCCCGCCCGGGCGGACACGTCCCCGGTCATCAACTTCTACCAGATCAACAACTACGCCGACCAGCTGATCAACCAGTTCCAGCTCGTCGACGTGCGCAATACAGCCCCGAACTCGGTCGTCACGGTGGGGGTCGACGAACGCAGCACGAACAACGGACCGATGCAGGGCAGGCGCTAGCCCGCACCGGGAGTGCCATGAGCGACGAACCGCAATTGCGCTGGACCTCGGCGGCCCGCACCGACGTCGGGCTGGTGCGCAGCCGCAACGAAGACGCCTTCCTCGAGCTGCCCGCGCGCCGCATGTGGGCGGTTGCCGACGGCATGGGCGGGCACGCGTTCGGAGAGGTGGCCAGCAAGATGGTCGTCGATGCCCTGGGCATCCTGGACGAGCCGGCCAGCCTGCAGCAGGCGGTGGCCGACGCCCGCACCGGGCTGGTCGCCGCGAACGCGGCCCTGCTGGCGGAAGCGGCCGCGCGGCAGGTGCCGGTGATCGGCAGCACGGTGGTCGTGCTGCTGGCGTACGAGCGGGAGGCCGCGTGCGTGTGGGCGGGCGACAGCCGCATCTACTTGTGCCGCGCGAGCAAGCTGTATCAACTGACGCGCGATCACAATTTGTTCGAGGAACTCCAGATCAAGAACAATTTGTCGCCGGATGAGGCGCTCGCCTATCCGGGCGCGAGCATGATCACGCGCGCACTGGGCGCGGCGGACACGCTGGAGCCGGAGGAAGTCGAGGTGCAGGTCGAGGACGGCGACCTGTTCCTGCTGTGCAGCGACGGGCTGAGCAATGAGGTCGGGCCGGAGGGCATGCTGGCGGCGCTGGGCAGTGGCGATTGCGCGCGGGCGGCCGATGCGCTGTTGGCGCTCGCGCTGGCGAATGGGGGGCGGGACAATATTACGGTTGTGGTGGTGCGGGCAGATGTGGGTGGCCGCAACTCGACTCTGCCTTGAACCGCTGCGCTTCCGGTAGGGTGGGCGGGTTTCCCGCCCACGCGTCCAATCCTCGCCTGGATCAATCTGCAGCGGTTTGCACCCGCATCCTCTCCTACGTCAATCTGCAGCGGTTTGCACCCGCATCCTCGCCTGCGTCAATCTGCTGCGGTTTGCACCCGCCGGTTGAACGCGTGGGCGGACAAGCCGCCCACCCTACCGGTGTCGGAAATCCTTCGAATGCAATCCGTGCTTTTTGAGCAAAATCTGCAGGTGCGACCGGTTCATGTCCCAGCGCCTTGCCAGCTCGGCCACGGTGCCGCCCACTTCCTGCAGCCCGCGCTCGAGGCAGGCCCGTTCCGCCGCG
>JBJMVW010000124.1:0-2428 GCA_045810465.1 Massilia sp.
CACCACGCTGCCCCCCTTGTCGGTGGCGTCGATGCTGCCGCTCAGGTTGTCGAAGCCTGGCAGCGCGGCGCGCGCGGGCAGCGCCGGCAGCGTGCCGGCCGCCAGCCGGGCCGGGCGCGCCGGTTGCGCCGTGAGCGACAACCCGGCGACCTTGCCCTTGACCCGATACGACGCGATCTGCGGATAGCGGCCGTGCCACTGGGCGGAAAAATCGAGCAGTTGCCCGCGCGGCGCGAACTCGGCGAGCATCGCGCGCTGCACCGGCGACAGCGGCAGCTGGGCCGCCAGTTCGGCCAGCGCGGCGAGGTCGACCTGGCGCGCCTCGACCCGGGTCTGTTCCGGCTTGCCGCGCGCGGCCGGGCGCCAGCTTTCGGACAGGGTGGCGGGCGGCAGCTGCAGGCCGTCCGCCGTGGCGACCGAGAAATTGTCGAGGCTGACCGTGTGGCCGTTGGCGCCGAAGGTCGGCCTGCCGTCCTCCACGCCCGGCAGCAGCTCCTCGCTGGCCGACAGCCGCCCCGCCACCCGCGCCAGCTGCAGCGGCGGCAGGTCGGGCCGCAGGCGCGCGGCCACGCCGGCAAGGCCGAGGTCGGCGGTGAACCCGGCCAGGCGCGCGCGGTCGACCGCGATCCAGGCCCGCACCGAACCCATGCCCTGGCTCAGTTCGAACGGGTAGTCGAGGTATTGCTTCCAGCCGGCCAGGTCGGTGTCGCGCAGGTCGACGTACAGCTCGCCCTTCCAGCGGGTGGCGTCGGACGGATGGGCGAACGGCGGGTGGGTGAAGCGCGCGCGCAGGTCGAGCGGCTCGCCGAGCGCGCGCGGCGGCGTCGCCTTGAGCGCGAAGTGGTGCGTGTTCCAGCGGTTCTGCAGCACCAGGGTCAGGTCGTCGAGCTCCAGTTCGGGGGCGCCGCGCGCCTCGTCGGTCCAGCGCAGCGTGCCCTCGCGCACCAGGATCTCGCGCTGGCGGAACAGCCAGTCGCCGCCGCCCGGGGCGCCCGGCTTGCCCTGGTCGATGCGCACCCCGGCAATGAACAGCGCGCCGTCGGCGCCGCGGCGTGCGGCCAGTTCGGGACGGATCAGTTCGAGCGACTCGAAGCGCGGCTCGAGCACGAACACGCTCCACCACGACAGCGTGGCCGACACCGACGGCAGCGCCAGCAGCTGGCGTCCCTGGTTGTCGCGCAGCGACACGTCGCCCAGGAACAGGCTAGGATGCAAGCCGTGCCAGGAGGCGTAAATGCGCTTGATCGCGACCTGGTTGCCGAGCGCGCGGCTGGCGGCGCGCTCGAGGTCGCCCTTGTACAGGTCGATGTTGGGCAGCACCGCGTAGCGCAGCACCAGGAACAGCACTGCCAATGCGAAATACACCAGCAGCCCGAGCTTGATCGCGAAGCCGAGCAGGTGGTGCGACGCCAGGTTGGCGTATCGGTAAGCCGCGCGCACGCGGCGCCAGCGCTCGGCCAGCGGCAAAGGCTTGCCGCTTGCCTGCTGCGGTTCCGGATTGTGCATCAAGTTGCTAATAAAAAAGGCTCGCCGTTAATTAGTTCTTCAATAAGAGAGCGCTTGCAACAATCGCGGCGTCTACCTTACCATCATGCTGACCCAGGCAGCATGGCGGGCAATTTTACCGCATAGCACGCCTGCCGGAACGCATTGTTGACTCTGTTTGGGCCCTTCCATGACCACTGCTTGCCCGGCCTTCGCGTCGCGCTTCTACCAACGCTGGCTCGGCGCCGACCCAAGCCGGGCCGAACGCGTCGCCGCACTGGCCCAATTATCGCTGGCTTACGTGGATTTCGGCGCGGTATTGGAACACGAGCTGGCCGCCGGCCTGCCGCTGCCGCGCGCGATGCGGCGCGTGCGCAATTTGCTGGTGGCGGCGATCGTCAGGCGCGACCTCGAGGGGCTGGCCGACCTCGACGAGGTGGTCACCGCGATGACCCGCTTTGCCGACTTCGCGATTCGCACCCATGTCGACGCGCTCATGCCGGAACTGGTGGCGGCGCACGGCGTGCCGATCGGGCACGAGTCGGGCCGGCCGCAGCAGATGATCGTGCTGGCGATGGGCAAGCAGGGCGGCGGCGAACTGAACGTCTCGTCCGACATCGACCTGATCTTCGTCTACCCGGAAGACGGCGAGACCGCCGCCGGCGACGGCCAGCGCCAGCTGTCGAACCATGAATTCTTCACCCGCCTCGGCCGCAAGCTGATCGGCGCGCTGTCCGAAGTGATCGAGGACGGCATCACGTTCCGGGTCGACATGGCGCTGCGCCCGAACGGCGGCTCGGGCCCGCTCGCGGCCAGCCTCGGCATGGTCGAGGAATACCTGATCGTCCAGGGCCGCGAATGGGAGCGCTACGCGTGGGTCAAGGCGCGCGCGGTGACCGGCGACCAGATTGATGTCGCCGCGCTCGACGCGATCGTGCGCCCG
>JBJMVW010000125.1:0-32951 GCA_045810465.1 Massilia sp.
CAAGCTGTCGACCGCGGTCGCGAAGTACTACTTCAAGCTGATGGCCTACAAGGACGAGTACGAAGTGGCGCGCCTGTACACCGACGGCCGCTTCGTCGAGCAGCTCAAGAGCCAGTTCGAAGGCGACTTCAAGCTCAAGTTCAACCTCGCGCCGCCGTTGTTCGCCAAGAAGGACGCCAAAGGCCACCTGGTCAAGGCCGAATTCGGCGCGTGGATGTGGGGCGCGTTCAAGCTGCTGGCCAGGCTCAAGGGCCTGCGCGGCGGCGCCTTCGACCTGTTCGGCTACACCGCCGAGCGCAAGATGGAGCGCGCCCTGATCGCCGAGTACCGCCAGATGATCGAAGCGCTTCTGCCTGCACTTTCCACAGAGAACTATATCAATGCGGTCGAGTTGGCCAGCCTGCCCGAGCAGGTCCGCGGCTTTGGGCACGTGAAGGAAAAGGCGGTAGCCGCGTTCCGCGCGAAAAAGGCCGAGTTGCTGGAAACCAGTGCGCGCAAGCAGGCTGCCTGATTCGTTAGCCTGGCTTAGTTAACCTGAAAACCGTCATTCCCGCGAAGGCGGGAATCCAATTTTGCCCGCGTCCCCGAAACGCATGAGAAATGGGATCCCCGCCGGGCTGCCGCCGAGGCCGGGGACGACGTGCGAGCGTAGCTGGCCAGCACTTGCGCCGCAACATATCCCGTTCTTGACGTTTACGTTAACGTCATATACCGTACAAACACGCTTCCGACAACCAGGGCACCCCCATGAACGACCTCACTCCCGCCGCCAAACTCGACCTGCCGGAGCACCCGAAACTGGCCAACAAGGTCCGTTTCGTCACGGCCGCTTCGCTGTTCGACGGCCACGACGCCTCGATCAACATCATGCGCCGCATCCTGCAGTCGAATGGCGCCGAAGTGATCCACCTCGGCCATAACCGCTCGGTCGACGAAGTCGTCACCGCCGCGCTGGCCGAGGACGTGCAAGGCATCGCGATCTCGAGCTACCAGGGCGGCCACGTCGAATACTTCAAATACATGATCGACCTGCTGCGCGAGCGCGGCGGCGCCCACATCAAGGTATTCGGCGGCGGCGGCGGCGTGATCGTCCCGCACGAAATCGAAGAACTTCACGCGTACGGCGCCACCCGCATCTTCAGCCCCGAAGACGGCCAGCGCATGGGCCTGGTCGGCATGATCCGCTCGATGATCGAAGCCTGCGACGTCGACCTGTCGCCCTACGCCCCCACCTCGCTCGAAGCGCTGCAGACCGGCGACATCGCCGGGCGCCACCGCCCGCTCGCGCAGCTGGTCACCGCGCTTGAAAACGGCAAGGTCGACCCGGCGCTGCGCAAACAGCTGTTCGACGCCGCCGAAAGCCTCAAGGTCCCGACCCTCGGCATCACCGGCACCGGCGGCGCCGGGAAGTCGTCGCTGACCGATGAACTGATCCGCCGCATCCGCCTCGACCAGGGCGACCGCCTGAACATCGCCGTGATCTCGATCGACCCGTCGCGCCGCAAGTCGGGCGGCGCCCTGCTCGGCGACCGCATCCGCATGAACGCGATCAACCCGTGGAACGGCCAGGCCCGCGTGTTCATGCGCTCGCTCGCCACGCGCGAAGCCGGCTCCGAAATCTCGCACGCGCTGCCCGACGTGATCGCAGCCTGCAAGGTCGCCGGCTTCGACCTCGTGGTGGTCGAAACCTCGGGCATCGGCCAGGGCGACGCCGCCATCGTGCCGCACGTCGACATGTCGATGTACGTAATGACGCCCGAATTCGGCGCCGCCTCGCAGCTCGAAAAAATCGACATGCTCGATTTCGCCGATGTCGTCGCCATCAACAAATTCGACCGCAAGGGCGCGCAGGACGCACTGCGCGACGTCGCCAAGCAGTACCAGCGCAACCGCGAGCTGTTCGGCATGGGCCCGGACCAGATGCCGGTCTACGGCACCCAGGCCTCGCGCTTCAACGACGACGGCGTCACCGCGCTGTACCACGGCCTGCTGCCGAAACTGGCCGGACTGGGCCTCAAGCTCGAGCCGTCCAAACTCCCCGCGCCGACCCAGAAGTACTCGAGCGGCAAAAACGTGATCGTGCCGCCCGCGCGCGCGCGCTACCTGGCCGAAATCGCCGACACCGTGCGCGGCTACCACGCCAACACCGGCAAGCAGGTCAGGCTCGCGCGCGAACGCCAGCAACTGCTTGAGACCAGGCGCATGCTGGCCGCCGCCAACAAGGGCGCCGATTTCGACGACCTGATTGCCGAGCGTGACAACGCGCTCGACGCCGGCGCCAAGAAGCTGCTCGCGATGTGGCCCGACATGCAGGCCGCCTACGCCGGCGACGAATACGTCGTCAAAATCCGCGACAAGGAAATCCGTACCAACCTCGTGCAAAAAACCCTGTCCGGCAACCCGATCCGCAAAGTCGCGCTGCCGAAGTACGAAGACCACGGCGAAGTGCTGCGTTTCCTGATGCTCGAAAACGTCCCCGGCTCCTTCCCCTACACCGCGGGCGTGTTCGCATTCAAGCGCGAGAACGAAGACCCGACCCGCATGTTCGCTGGTGAAGGCGACGCCTTCCGCACCAACCGCCGCTTCAAGCTGGTCTCGCAAGGCATGGAAGCCAAGCGCCTGTCGACCGCGTTCGACTCGGTCACGCTGTACGGCGCCGACCCCGCGCTGCGGCCCGACATCTACGGCAAGGTCGGCAACTCGGGCGTGTCGATCGCCACCCTCGACGACATGAAGGTGCTGTACGACGGCTTCGACCTGTGCAGCCCGAACACCTCGGTCTCGATGACGATCAACGGCCCGGCGCCCGCGATCCTGGCCATGTTCATGAATACCGCGATCGACCAGCAGCTCGACAAATTCGTGGCCGACAATGGCCGCCAGCCGACCGACGACGAAGCGCAGAAGATCCGCGAGTGGGTGCTAGCCAACGTGCGCGGCACGGTGCAGGCCGACATCCTGAAGGAAGACCAGGGCCAGAACACCTGCATCTTCTCGACCGAATTCTCGCTCAAGGTCATGGGCGACATCCAGGAATACTTCGTGCACCACCAGGTGCGCAACTTCTACTCGGTGTCGATCTCGGGCTACCACATCGCCGAGGCGGGCGCGAACCCGATCTCGCAGCTCGCGTTCACGCTGTCGAACGGCTTCACCTTTGTCGAAGCCTACCTCGCACGCGGCATGCACATCGACGACTTCGCCCCCAACCTGTCGTTCTTCTTCTCCAACGGCATGGACCCCGAATACGCGGTGCTGGGCCGGGTGGCGCGCCGCATCTGGGCAGTCGCGATGCGCGACAAATACGGCGCCAACGAGCGTTCGCAAAAGCTCAAGTACCACATCCAGACTTCCGGCCGCTCGCTGCACGCGCAGGAGATCGACTTCAACGACATCCGCACCACGCTGCAGGCGCTGATCGCGATCTACGACAACTGCAACTCGCTGCACACCAACGCCTACGACGAGGCGATCACCACGCCGACCGACGAATCGGTGCGGCGCGCGCTGGCGATCCAGCTGATCATCAACCGCGAATGGGGCCTGGCCAAGAACGAGAACCCGAACCAGGGCGCGTTCATCATCGACGAGCTGACCGACCTGGTCGAGGAAGCGGTGATGCAGGAGTTCGAACGCATCGCGGAACGCGGCGGCGTGCTCGGCGCGATGGAGACCGGCTACCAGCGCGGCAAGATCCAGGAAGAGTCGATGCTGTACGAGCACAAGAAGCACGACGGCAGCCTGCCGATCATCGGCGTGAACACGTTCCGCAATCCGAACGGCGGCACCGCGCCCTCGACGATCGAACTGGCCCGCTCGACCGACGACGAAAAGCAGTCGCAGTTAAAGCGCCTGGACGACTTCCACCAGCGCCACGCGGCGCAAGGCCCGGCCGCGCTGGCCGCGTTGCAGCAAGCCGCGATCGACAACCTGAACGTGTTCGAAAAGCTGATGGAGGCGGTACGCGTGTGCTCGCTCGGCCAGATCACGACCGCGCTGTTCGAGGTGGGCGGGCAGTACCGCCGCAATATGTAAGACCGGTAGGGTGGGCACCCTGTGCCCACGCGGAAGCAGGCGGTTCGCGAACGTACGCGTGGGCACGGGGTGCCCACCCTACAAAACCCTGGGCCTAAGCAAGCCGCGCGGGCGATTCGGCATTCGGGTACGCGGCAGGCCTGCCGCAACTGGAACTTATCAGACGTGCACAAGTTCCCTTGCGAGTCCTTCGCCTGATCTTCCGCATCCGGCCGCTTTCGGGAAAGCCTCAGCCGCAAGCCAAGTGCTAAACTTCTACCAGTAGATTTAGCCGGAGGAGTGCATGACTACCCTGACGATCAAGATTCCCGACCAGTTGGCCGAACAAGCGAAGTCGCTGGGACTCCTTGAGCCGGATACGCTAGTCTCGCTCCTGCGCGAAGGCGTTCGCCAGAAGCAGATTGCAGACTTGTTCGATGCGGCACACCGGCTTGCAGAACCCGGTCCGGCGGTGATGACGCCCGAAGAAGTACAAGAGGAAATTGCAGCGGCCTGGGCAACGCTTCGTGCGCGCCGTCCTTGATTTTAGGCTTGCCTTGACGTGCTCGATGACGCGATTTGCATCAAGCCAGCTGCGCCAACGGTTCGATGCGCTCCACATGCCGCCGGAAGAAATACAGCGTCACCAGCACCAGCGTGATCGGCACCAGCGTCAGGTAGAACGCGAAATGCCCGCTGAAATGACCGAACACGTAGCCGGTAATCAGCGAGCCGGTGGTGCCGCCCAGCGCCGAAAAGATCACCAGCAGGCCCGTCATCGACGAATGCTGGTTCTTCGGCAGTGAGCTGAGCATCACCGAGTTGATGCCAGGGTAGATCGGCGCCATGAACAGCCCGATCAGCGGAAACAGGAAGGTAGCCAGCGGCGCGCTGGCCCAGGTGATGTGCGGATCGGCCACGACGTCGCGCGTCAACGGCAGCGCCAGCAGCACCATCGCCGCCATTCCGAGCACGCAGCCGTTGAGCACCGGATACCAATGCGCCTTGCGCATCACGACACCGGCCGACAGCCGCCCGAGCGCCAGACACGCGGCAAAAATGCTGGTCACCTCGACGCTCATCGCCGCGGGCAGTTTCAGGATTTCGTTGTTGAAGGTCGGCAGCCAGGTGCCGACGCTCTGCTCGATCAGCACGTACAGGAAAGCGGTCATCACGAACACGCATACCAGCGGCTTGAAGAACAGGGTCAGCATCGCGCCGAAGTCCTGCCAGCGGCTGCGCCCTTCCGGCAGCCGCGCGGCGCGCTCGTCGAAGCGGGTAACCAGCAGCAGCACGAAGGTGAACCCGCACAGGCCCGCCAGCAGCCAGTACACCTGTAGCCAGCTTTGCGACTTGGGATTGGCCGAGTCGATGAAATGGGCGAACACCCAATAAGCGCTCAGCACGCCGAGCATGAAGAAGCCTTCGAGCGTGTTCATGACGCTGGCGTGCTGCTGGCGGTCGGTGGCGACCAGCCCGAGCGTCGAATACACCGACACCTTGACCAGTGCGAACGCCACGCCAACGCACAGGAACAGCAGCTTGGTCACCAGGAAGCTGGGCAGCAGCGGCATCGCCACGCAAGCCGCGCCCACGATCGCCAGCGCGACCAGCATCGCATTCTTGTAGCCGATCCGGGGCAGGAACGACGCGACCAGGAACGACACGACCGCGATCGGCAGGTCTTTAAAGGCTTCGAGCACGCTCGCGCTCGACTTGCTGACCTCGTAGTTGCTGATGACCTGCAAAATCACCGTGCCCACGCTGTTGAGCAGGATCCCGAACACGAAATAAATCAGGAATAGGGCAAGCAATATCCGTTGTTTTTTCACGCTGTCTCCTGTGCCGCTGTTATTTTTACGGTTTTATTTTTTAGCCGTGCCCCTCTGCCACGGGTCGCGAGGCGGCGCGCAGGATTTGGACGCGCGGGCGGGAGGACCCGCCCACCCTACCGGAGGCGTTACGTATCCTGTAGGGTGGGCGGGTCCTCCCACGCGTTCAAACTTCGCGTACTCCGCCACTGGCACCTGACGGCGACACAGTCTTATTTTCCTTGTACTGCGGTGCTGCCAGGTGCTTCAGTAATCCTCCAGCCTGAACTGGTCGAGTCCCGGTATCACGCGGTCGGCCTGGGTCAGCACTTCTGGCTTCCCGATCCCGAGCGCGACCATGCCCGCCGACTTGATCGACGCCACCCCGGCCACCGCATCCTCGACGCCAAGACAATCCGCCGGCGCCACGTCAAGCTGCTGGGCGGCGTTGAGAAAAATCTCCGGGTGCGGCTTGCTGTTGGCAATGCGCGCGGCGTCGACCACGTAGTCGAAACGCTCGCGGATGCCAAGCCGCTCGAGCACGGTAAAGGCGTTCTTGCTGACCGAAGCCAGGCCGATCTTCAGCCCGGCGGCGCGCACCGCCGCCAGCGCCTCGACCGCGCCCGGCAGCAGGTCGGCCGCGGTCATCGTCGCGATCAGCTGCTGGTAATGGCGGTTCTTGCTGTCGGCCAGCGCCAGCTTTTGTTCGGCCGAATAGGTTTTCGCCGAGCCGGCAAGGATCAGGTCCAGCGAACCCATCCGGTCGACGCCCTTCAGGTTTTCATTGAACGCACGGTCGAACCGCACGCCCTCGGACTCGGCCAGCTGTTTCCACGCCAGGTAGTGATAGTGCGCGGTGTCGGTGATGACGCCGTCCAGATCGAAAATGACTGCCTTGAATCGGCTCATGCGCGTGGCTCCATGTCGATGCGCACCAGCGGCGCCGCCCGGGTCAAGGCCACCGGCTGGCCGCGGTGGGTGAAATCGAGCGACCCGCCCTGCAGCAGCGTGTACTCGACCTGCTCGCGGCCGACCCGCACCTGCAGCAGCGCGCCGCGCAGCTGGATCTTGAACTGGTAATGCTGCCATTGCGCCGGCAGCGTCGGCGCGAAGCGCAGCGCGCCGCCGTCCACGCGCATGCCGCCGAAGCCGTAGGCGACCCCGAGCCAGGTGCCCGCCATGGCTGCGGTATGCACACCGTAGTGGGTGTTGCCATGGGTGTCGTCGAGGTCAAGGCGCGCCGTCTCCATGAAGTAGGCGTAGGCCTTGTCGTGGTAGCCCACTTCCGACGCGATGATGCTGAAGATGCACGAGGACAGCGAGGAATCGTGGGTCGTCACCGCCTCGTAGTAGTCGAAGTCGCGGCGCTTGTCCTCCAGCGTGAACTGGTCCGACAGCAGCAGCAGCGCCAGCACCACGTCGGCCTGCTTGCAGACCTGGTGGCGGTAGATCACCATCGGGTGGTAGTGCAGCAGCAGCGGGTAGTTATCCTTAGGCGTCGCCGCGAAATCCCATACTTTCTTGGACAGGAAGCTGTCGTCCTGCTCGTGGATGCCAAGCTCGCCGTCATACGGCAGGCGCATCAGGCTTGCCGCGCGCCGCCACTCGCCGACCTCGCCCTCGTCCAGCCCCGTCGCGCGCGCGATACGTTCAAAGTCGCGCGGGCAGTCGCGGCGGATCGCGTCGACCATGTCGGCCGCAAATCGCAGGTGCATCTGCGCCATCGCGTTGGTGTAGTAGTTGTTGTTGACCAGCGCCGTGTACTCGTCCGGACCGGTGACTTCATTGATGCAGAAGCGCCCGGCGCGATCGAAACTGCCGATGCCGAGCCAGATGCGCGCCGTCTCCAGGACGATCTCGGTCCCGGCGCGCGCCATGTAGGCCTGGTCGCCGGTCGCCTCGTAATACAGCTTGATCGAATAGGCGATGTCGGCGTTGATGTGGTACTGCGCGGTGCCGGCCGGGAAATAGGCCGAGCACTCGCCGCCCGCAATCGTCCGCCACGGGTATAGCGCGCCGCGCGCATGCGACATCTGGCGTGCCCGATCGCGCGCCTGCTCCAGGCCGGCGTAGCGGTACTCGAGCAGCTGGCGTGCGATCTCCGGTTTGCTGTACAAGAAAAATGGGAAGATGTAGATCTCGGTGTCCCAGAAGTAGTGGCCCTCGTAGCCTTCCCCGGTGACGCCTTTGGCCGCGATGTTGGTGCGGCCATCGCGGCCGACCGATTGCAGCAGGTGGAACTGGTTGAAGCGGATGCCCTGCTGGAGCGCGTCGTCGCCGGCGATCTCGACGTCGGCGTGCGCCCAGAAGTCGGCCAGGTACGCTGCCTGTTCGGCGCACAAGGCCTCGAAGCCAAGCGCTTTCGCCTGCGCCAGCGTGTCGCGCGCGCGCGCCAGCAGCTCGGCTTCGGGATAGTCGCGCGACGAATGGTAGCTGCCGAACTTGGTCAGGCGGATCGTTTGTCCGTGGCGCGCATCGAGCTCGAACACCTGGCCGGCACGCTGGCCGCTGCGCAGGCTTTCGGTGCGCACCGGCGCATCGGACTGCACTGCGCTGTCGATCGCGCTGATCAGTGCAAAACCGCTGTTATGGGTGCGCTGGGTCAGCGCCGACAGCGACCCGTCCTGCTCGATCGCGACCGTCTGCAGCGCCGGCCCCGACACCGCCGAACCTATGCGCGGATCGTCGCCGGCCTCCTGGTTCTTCACCGCGCCGTCGACCCACGACACCAGCCGGACCGGCCCCGAGAAGTTCAGCGGCGTGACCTCGAATTCGATCGCGAACAGGTGCTTGCGCGCGAACGAGACCATGCGCCGGCTGCGCACGGCGATGCGCTTGCCGCTGCCCGAGGTCCACTCCATCGACCGCTGCAGCACGCCCTTGCGGAAATCCAGCGCGCGTTCCCATCGGTCGAGCGTGCCGGCGAGCGGGTCGAAGCGTTCGTCGCCCAGCCACAGTTCGATCCCCTTCGCGTTCGGGACATTCAGCATGAACTGGTTGGTTTTCGCCAGGCCGAAGGCCGCCTCCGGATACAGGATCGGCTCGGACTCGTAGAAGCCGTTCAGGTAGGTGCCGTCGAGCGAACTGCCGGCCGGGCCCGAGTAGCCCTCCTCGCCGGTGCCGCGCAAACCGATGTAGCCATTCCCCAGCGCGAACAGCGTCTCGCGCAGGAAGTGCGAGCTGGTATCGAAGCTGCTCTCGCGGATCCCCCAGGGGTCGAGCGGAAAAGTGTGGACTGGGCTGTCTGAGGCCTTCACTGAAAATCCTTAACGTTTGTCTGTCATTACGAGGCCCCGCCACGGGCCTTCACTTCATGTGTTCGCAGGGTGCACCCTACAGCCGCCACAGCTCAGGTCTGCCGCACCACCAGCGTGGTCGGCATCATTTCGGAGCCCACGCCGGGGTCGCCGTGCAGCAGCGCCAGCATTTTTTTCCCCAACAGCACGCCGCCATTGCGCAAGTCCTGGTGCACGCTGGTCAGCGGCGGCACGAAGCTGGCCGCGCCCGGCGTATCGTCATAGCCGATCACGGACACGTCGTCCGGCACTTTGAGGCCGTGTTCGGCCAGCGCGCGGATCGCGCCCATCGCCAGCAGGTCGCTCGCCGCGAAGACGCCGTCGACGGCGCCGTGGCCTTTTTTCTTCAGCAGCGCGGCCACGCCGTCGAAGCCGGCCTCGAAGGTGAACGCCTTGGGACGGATGATGTGCACGTTGCCGACGCCCTGCAGCGCATCGATGAAGCCAGCGCAGCGCTGCTGGACTTCGGCGTGGTCGACGTCGCCGAGGAACACCAGCTTGCGCCGCCCCTGCTGGGTGAAGCGTGCGGCCGCACTGGCGCCGCCGGCGCGGTTGTCGCTGCCGACCACGATGTACGACGAACTGGCCTCGGGCGCGCCCCACACCACCAGCGGCAAGCCGGCCTTTTGCAGCACGCGCACCGCTTCCCCGTGGCTGCCCTGCCCCAGCAGGATCATGCCGTCGGCGCCACGCACCGGCGCGGTGTCGAGCAGTTGGCGCGAGGTCAGCACGACGCTGTAGCCGGCCGTCGTCAGCTCCTGGGTGATGCCGCCCAGCAGCTCGAGCGGATACGGGTCCGACATCGGGCGCCCCTTCACCGGCGTCATCTCGACCACCACAGCCACCGAATTGCTGCGGCGCATGCGCAGGTTGCGCGCGCTGAGGTTCAGGCGGTAGCCCTGCTCCTCGGCGATGCGGCGGATTTTTTCGCGGGTCTGGGCCGTCACCAGGGGGCTGTCGCGCAAGGCCCGCGACACGGTGATCGTCGATACCCCCGCCAGCGCGGCCAGGTCTTCCATCGTGATGCCCGCCTCGCTCTTGCGGATGCCGGTCTTGTGGGTCGCCATAAGCTTGATTTTGTGTAGTAAAAACAACTCTGCCGCGCATTATGACAGATTTAAAACGCCGTGGATCGTTAAATGACATCGATAACAATTTTATTGACATCGATACCATTACTTGCTTCAATGACAGCGTTGACTGGCGCGCGGCGCCGGCAATGCATGACCACAAAGACTGTGACAGCAAAACGTTTGGCGACCGATCGAGGCATCGGCATGCATGTCCAGGAGACGGATTTCTAAACCAAAAAGAGAGTAATCACATGAACAGTCACAAGCAGTTCCTGCTGTCTTCAGTCACGCTCGCCGTGCTGGCGCTGATGAACCAGGCCCAGGCCGCCGGCCAGGCCGGCCAGCCGCCGGCGGCCGCTGCCGATAACGCCGCGGTGGCCGCCGAAATCCAGCAGGTGGTGGTGACCGGCACGGCGTCCGCGCGCGGCACGCGCAAGATCGATACCGCCTTTTCGATCACCACCGCCAGCGAAGAACAACTCAAGCAAGCGGCGCCGAGCAGCACTGCCGACGTGCTCAAGCTGGTGCCGGGCGTCTACGCCGAGGCAACCGGTGGCCAGTCGGGCGCCAACGTCGAGGTGCGCGGCTTCCCGTCGGGCAGCGATTCGCCCTTCGTCTCGGTCCAGCTCAACGGCAACCCGATCTATCCGGTGCCGGTGCTGTCGTTCTTCGAGGGCACCTCGGCGTTCCGCCTGGACGACACGATCGAGCGCGTCGAAGTGCTGCGCGGCGGCCCGAGCACGATCTACTCGGTCGGCCAGCCGGGCGCGACCATGAACTTCATCTTGAAGAAAGGCGACGACGTGCCGGAGCGCACTATCCGCCTGACGACCGGGACCGGCAACCTGCGCCGCGTCGACGCCTTCGTGGGCGGCAAGATCGGCGATGGCTGGTACGGCACCGTCGGCGGCTTCTATCGCCGCACCGACGGGATCCGCAATGCCCAGTTTCCGGCCGACGATGGCCGCCAGCTGACTGCAACCCTGACCCGCAAGCTCGACGGCGGCGACCTGACGGTGTACGCCCGCACCACCGACGACAAGAACGCGTTCTATACCGGCGTGCCCCTGATTTCGAGCAACAACGGCCACACCATCAGCGCCTTCCCCGGTTTCGATCCGTTGACCGGCACCTTGATGAGCAATGAGATGCGCCACTTCACGATCGACGCCGCCCCCGGCAAGACGCTCGAGCGCGACCTGGGCGAAGGCCGCGGCATGAAGGCGACCGTGCTGGGCGCCGACTACGAGCAAAAAATCAACGGCTGGGACGTATCGAACAAGGCCAACTATTTCAGCGGCGACCTGAACACCATCGCCATGTTCACCGGTAACAATCCGCTGACGGCCGCCGCCTACCTGGCCAACGCCAACGCCACGTACAACCCGGGCGCCCCCGCCGCCTCCGGCAGCATGGCCTATGTGCGCGGCGGGGCGGTGGACCCGAACCAGCAGGTGGTCCAGGCCGGCCTGTGGTCGGTCGAGAAAAAGTTGGACTCGTTCACCGACGAGCTGCGCGTGAGCCGCGAACTGGTCAAGGACCACACTGTCACCGCCGGCGCCTACTACGCCAATTACAAATCCGACGACGTCTGGTACCTCGGCAACAGCCACCTGATGACCGCGACCCCGAACGCGAGCCTGATCAATGTGTCCTTGGCAAACGGGACGGTGGTATCGCGCAACGGCGTCGACGGCAACGTGTTCTATGCGCCGAACGCCGCCTACAAAGGCAGCAACACCGCCGTGTTCGTGGCCGACGAGTGGAAGATCAATGACCAGATCAAGGTCGACGCCGGCGCCCGCCGCGAAACCCAGCGCCTGAAGGCCCGCATCGCCGACCTGCAGTCGGCCGACACCGACAACAACCCGCTGACGGTGTACAACAACGGCACCTCGATGCCGACCGGCACCTACACCTCGCTGAGCCGCGACGACAGCGTCAGCTCGTTCACGGTCGGCGGCATCTACAAGCTGTCGAAGGACGCCAGCGTGTTCGTGCGCGCCAACACCGGCCACACCTTTATCTACTTCGACGACATGCGCAACGCCGGCACCCAGGCCACGCTGGACGACCGCAACCGCGTACCGACCCCCAAAGTGACGCAGTACGAGGTTGGCTTCAAGACCGCCGGCCAGTACTACAGTGCCTACGTGAACGCATTCTTCACCGACTTCACCGGCATCTCGTTCCAGCAAGTGCTCGTCGACCGGGTGCTCTACTCGGTCAGTGGCTCGCGCGGGCACGGCGTCGAATTCGAACTGGCGGTGCGTCCGATCGAGAACCTGCAGGTGACGCTCTCCGGCGACTACCAGAAGTCCACCTACCGCGACAACAAGGACATCGCCGGCAACGACGTGCAGCGCCAGCCGAACCTGCAGTTCCGCCTGACGCCGAGCTATCGCATTCCGCTCGGCGACAACGCGGTCAAGCTGTACGGCACCTACACCCACATTGGCGCGCGCTGGGCCGACCAGGCCAACAAGTCGTACCTGCCGGCCTACAAGATGCTCGACGCCGGCATCCTGGCGACCATCGGCGACAAATGGGAAGTTCGCGTGGCCGCGACCAACCTGACCAACGAGCTGGGCCTGACCGAGGGCAATTCGCGCCTGGTCGACACCCAGAGCAGCGGCCCGATCAACGCACGCCCGATTTTCGGCCGCGCGGTCGAAGCATCGGTCTTGTATCGTTTCTAAGGCAGGTCCGGAGGCGCAGCCCAAGCGCCCCCGCCGTCGTTCCCGCGCAAGCGGGAACCCATGCTGAAGCGAGCGAAGAGGCGTCTGCATCAAGCCTCGTCGTCATCAGGGGCAGGATTTTTTGCTGGCCGGCCCGCACGCTCAGCATGGGTTCCCGCCTCCGCGGGAACGACGGCCAGCGATCTTCAGCGCCTTACCCGAAACACACCGCATACACCGGCGGCAAGGTCGTCGAGATCGTCTGCCAGCTGTCGCCGCCGTTTTGCGACAGCCACGCGCCGCCGGTCGTCGAACCCATCAGCAAGGTGCGGCCGTCGTCGGCCACGTCCAGCCCGTGGCGGTAGACCAGGTCGTAGCAGTGCTCCTGCGGCAGGCCCTCGCGCAGCACCGTGAAGGTCTTGCCGCCGTCGTTGGTGCGCGTCACCGCCAGCGCAGCCCCCACCGGGATCCGCTGCTGGTCGGCCACGGCCGGCACGAACCAGGCCGTTTCGCCGTCGGTGGGATGCGCCGCCACCGCAAAGCCGAAACGCGACAGCGCCGGCTCCCGGATTTCGTCCCAGCGCCGCCCGCCGTCGGCCGAGCGCCACATCCCGCTGTGGTGCTGGCACCACAGCACGTCCGGCGCTCCGCGCGAACGCACCACCCGGTGCGGGTCCTGCACCGCTTCGTTTTCGTTCAGCTCGGGCGGCATGTAGTCGGCCCGCATGCCGGTCGAGCTGACGCTCCAGCTCTCGCCGCCGTCCTCGGTGCGCCAGGCGCCGCCGGACGACACCGCCACCAGCACGCGCCGGCTGTCGCGCGGGTCGACGCAGATGCTGTGGATGCCGGGTACGTCGTAGCCGCCGCCGAACCATTCGCTACGCTGCGGCACGTCCCACAGCGAGCGCACCAGCTCCCACGACTCGCCGCGGTCGCGCGACCGGAACAGGCCACCCGGCAAGGTGCCGGCCCACAGCAGGCCCGGCTGGTCGGCGCCGCCCGCCGCCAGCGCCCAGACCAGCTTGTTGGTCCACTCGACCTTGTCCAGGCTGCCCTCGGGTTTGGCGGGATAGGCCGGCATCGCCACTTCTTTCCAGACCTCGCTGCCGGCGTCGCGCCGGTGCAGCTTGACCCCGAAGTGGCCCAGGTTGAGCGCCGCGTACAGTGCGCCGTCGCGCGCGTCGGCCAAGGTGATCGAGACCGGCTCGCCGAGGAAATGGACCGGGCCGAACGCCCAGCGGCCGCTGTTGTTGACCAGCTCGAATAAACCCTTGCGGGTCGACAGGTATGCACGCTTGCTCAATTCAGCCTCCTGAAAGTGCCTGCAGGACATAAACCTCGCTGTCCGGTTGTAACGCGTCGTCGAGCCGCGAACGGTCGGCGCAGCGCCTGCCATCGATGAAAATCACCACGTTCTCGCGCAGCTGCCCCTGTTCGTCCAGCACGTAGCCGCGCAGCGCCGGGTTCACGGCGAACGCACTGTCGAGCCCGGCGCGCAGCCGGGTGGCCGCGGTGTCGACCTGCGGCACCACGGTAAAACGGGCCAGCTGTTGCGTAAAGAAAAGTTGTGCCATCGGTTCGTGTGCGCTCCGGTCGGGGTGCTCCCCATTCTAGTACCACGTTTGTCGTTTCGCCATTGAAACTTTCAATTTCAACCATGTGGCCAAGCCGCGCCGCGCTGGCCTAGAATGCATGCGTGTCTACCAGTGGAGCCCAGGGATGCCGATCAAGCCGGAACAACTCGCAGCACTGATGCACGAGGTCGAACTTGAAGATCCGATCGACTTCGCCGACCTGCCCTTTCCCGAGGACGAACTGCGCCAGCTGGTCGCCAGCCACCTGTGCGAGATGGCGGCCGCGATGGAAAACTTCAGCACCGAAGACCGCCTGCTGACCCTGCTGGCGGTCTCGGCCAAGCTGGTGCTCGAGAACCTGGTGCTGCACGTGCAACTGCTGCGCCGCCACGGCCTGCCGGTCGGCGACAACGTCGAGGCGCTGCTGAGCCGCTTGCGCAAACCCGGCCAGTAGCTCCGGGGGCTGCCCTTTAGTCGCGCCCGCGCGCGGCTGGTTCCCGCCACCATTCGAAAGCCCGGCCTTGCTCAAGGCCGCCGCCCGTGTGCGGGCGCTTCCCGCATGCAATTGGTGTTTTACAACAAAAATTCTCTTGTGCGGCCTGCAATCAATTCCTTGAGTTATTATTGCCAGAGAGGAAACTCAGCGCGCCCTCGCGCGTGCAGCGCAACCACACAAGGAATTCACATGCCGCGTAACACGAAGAAAAAATTGACGGCCGTAGTCGTCTCGGGAGTCTTCATGCTGGGCGCCGGCCTCGCCGGCTGCCAGCGCGACGCCTCGACCGCGACGCTGCTGGCGGACGCGAAGCAATACCAGCAGAAGGGCGACCAGAAGGCGGCCCTGATCCAACTCAAGAACGCAGTCGCGAAGAGCCCGGAGGACGGCGAAGCCCGCATGGCGCTCGGCACCCTGTACCTGGACATGAACGACGTGGTGTCGGCCGACAAGGAGTTGCGCAAGGCGGCCTCGCTCGGCATTCCGGCAACGCGCACCCAACCCCTGCTGGCCAGGGCCATGCTGGCGCAGGGCCAGTTCCAGAAACTGGTCGACGAGGTCACGCCGGACCAAGCCAGCGCCTCGGCCCAGCTGGCGGCGCTGCGCGGCGACGCCCTGCTCGCGCTGGGCAAGAACGAAGACGCGCGGCAATCCTACCAGCAGGCGCTGGCGCTCAAGCCGCAGTCGGGCGAGGCCCGGGTCGGGTTGGCGCGCCTGGCGCTGCTGCAAAAAGACAGTGCCACTGCCTGGCTCCAGCTCGACGAAGCCGCCGCGAAAGACCCGCAGAACGCCGAAGTATGGATGTTCAAGGGCAGCCTGTTGCGCGCCGAAGGCAAGCCCGAGCAGGCGCTGGCCGCCTACGAGCAGGCGCTCGCGGTCAAGCCCGACCACCGCGGCGCCCACATCGAAAAAGCCTACGTGAACATTAGCCTGGGCAAGTTCGAGGCCGCCAAAGCCGACATCGAGGCCGCCCGCAAGAGCACGCCAGGCAGCCTGCTCGTGACCTATACCCAGGGCTTGCTCGACTTCACCCAAGGCAAGTACGCGGCGGCGCAGGAATCGCTGCAAAAGGTGCTGCGCAGCGCACCCGAGCACATGCCGACGATCCTGCTGGCCGGCGCCGTCGAGCTCAACCTGGGCTCGACCCAGCAGGCCGAACAGCACTTGCGCAAGTACCTGGAAAAGAATCCGGACAACATTTACGCGCGCAAGCTGCTGGCCCAGGCCCTGCTCAAGAGCGCACAACCGCGCGACGCCGTGGCGGCGCTGGCGCCGGCCCTGAAGGAGCCGACCCAGGACGCGCAGCTGCTGGCACTGGCCGGCGAGTCGTACATGCAAGTGCGCGACTTCAGCAAGGCCACGTCCTACTTCGAGAAGGCGACGGCGCTGGCGCCGAAGGCGGCCGCGCTGCGCACCTCGCTCGGGCTGTCGCGCCTCGGCCAGGGCGACCGCGACAAGGGCGTGAGCGACCTGGAGCTGGCCGCCTCGCTCGACCCGGCATCGCCGCAAGCCGGCATGGCCTTGGTCGAGACCGAACTGAACCTCAAGCGTTACGACCGCGCGCTGGCCGCGGTCCAGGCGCTGGAAAAACAGCAGCCCGACAATCCGCAGGTGCACAACCTGAAGGGGGCGGTCAGCCTCGCCAAGGGTGACGTTGCGGGCGCGCGCGCCGCGTTCGAGAAAGCGGTGGCGCTGCAGCCGACCTACTTCCCGGCGGTGGCCAACCTGGCGCGCCTCGACTTGCAGGACAAGAAACCGGAAGCGGCCAAACAGCGCTTCGAAGCGGTGCTCGCGAAGGACAAGAAAAACTTCGGCGCGATGGCGGCGCTGGCCGAGATTGCGCTGAGGTCGGGCAAGCCGGACGAAGCGACGACCTGGCTGGAAAAGGCCAACAGCGAGAATCCGGAGGCGATCGCGCCGGCCCTGGCGCTGGGCAACCACTACCTGCGCAACAAGCAGCCGCAAAAGGCGCTGACCCTGGCGCGCAAGTTCCAGGCCGCCAACCCGGCCAATGCCGACCTGCTCGACCTGCTGGGCCAGGCCCAGGTCGCCAACAACGACGCGGCGGCCGCGCTGGAAACCTACAGCAAGCTGGTCAACGTGCTGCCGAAGTCGGCGCTGGCCCAGATGCGGCTGGCCAGCGTGCACGTGCTGCTCAAGAACGATGCCGCCGCCGCGGACGACCTCAAGCGCGCAGTCGAGCTGCAGCCCGACTTCGCCGACGCCCGTGCGGCCCAGGCCGCGCTGGCACTGCGCCGCGGCAATCCTGAGGAAGCCATCGCGATCGCGCGCCAGATCCAGAAGCAGCCGGGCCCGCTCGCGCTGACCGGCTACGTGCTCGAAGGCGACATCCAGTTGGGCCAGAAGAAGCTGGCGCTGGCGCAGGCGGCGTACCAGAAGGCTTACGAGCTCGGCCGCGCACCGCAGCTGCTGGTCAAGCTGGCCGAGGTGATGAAGCAGGCCGGCAAGGCGAACGAGGCGCAGCCGCTGCTCGCCCAGTGGCGCAAGGCGCACCCGGACGACCCGGTGGTGGCGCTGTACGTGGCCGAGCAGAAGCTGGCGGACAAGCAGTTCAAGCCGGCGATTGCCCTGCTCGAGGGCGTGCTCAAGCGCTCGCCGAACAACCCGATGGCGCTCAACAACCTGGCCTGGGCCTACCAGCAGGACAAGGATCCGCGCGCGCTGGCGACCGCCGAGCAGGCGCTCAAGGTCACCGGCGAAAGCCCGGCCGTGATGGATACGCTGGGCTGGCTGCTGGTTGAGCAGGGCAACACCGCGCGCGCACTGCCGCTGCTGCAAAAAGCCGTCGCGCTGGCGCCCGAGGCGCCCGAAATCCGCTACCACCTTGCCTATGGCCTGTCGAAATCGGGAGATAAGGCGGCGGCGCGCAAGGAACTGGATAAACTACTGTCGCAAAATAAGCCGTTCGGCCAAATTGAAGAGGCGCGCGCGTTGCTAAAAACATTATAAATTGTTAATATATTGGCATTATAAGAAACTGACCGCATTGCGCCTCCAGGCTTTCCCCTGAAGCGCAACGCAAGCCCAAAACCTGCGTGTGCCGGCGCCTGCAAGCGCCGGCCGCACGCCGAAAACCGGGAAGCCTGCGATGACGAAAACCGAAGATTTGAATAATCCGGACGGCGGCCTGGCTGATTCCCTATCGAACACTCATGTTTTCGACGATCGGGATAACATGACGCCCTCGGAATTAGAGGATGTTATCGTGAACCAAGATTCATATGGAATCCGGCTTACCGATACTGCGGACGGGCGTAACTCGGCCAGTATGTTGATCAGCAAGATGTACGCCTGGCGCGGTTACGCCGGCACGCACCAATTCACCGACGACCCCAATCGGATTACGCTGACCGCGACCGACAAGGGCGACGTGGTCGGCACCCTGACGCTTGGCATCGATTCGGCCATCGGGCTGATGGCCGACCAGATTTTCAAGGACGAGCTGGATGCCCACCGCCAGCGCGGCGCGCGGCTGTGCGAATTCACCAAGCTGGCATTCGATCCGACCGTGCGCTCGAAAACCTCGCTGGCCAACCTGTTCCACCTGGCGGTGATTTACGCACGCGACATCCACCATTGCACCGACATTGTCATCGAGGTCAACCCGCGCCACCGCCGCTTTTACGAACACATGCTCGGTTTCGAGCGCCAGGGCGACCTCAAAACCAATCCGCGCGTGAATGCGCCGGCCTACCTGCTGCGGGTCAGCCTCGATTATGTGACCGAGCAGATCCAGAAGCATGGCGGCACTTTCAGTTCGGCCAGCACCGAACGCTCGTTTTACCCCTATTTCTTTTCGCCGCGCGAAGAGCGTGGCATTATCAATCGCCTGCTGCGGATCGACGAGCAGGCCACCGCGTAAATCCTGGCCGCCTTACCCGCGCCGGCGCTGTTTTCCCGTTCCCCCGCGTTTGCGATTGCACCCCGATGACCAATTCATTTCGATACGAACAGGCGTTTTCCCGCAACATTGGCTGGGTCACCCCGGACGAACAGGCGATCCTGCGCAATAAACGGGTCGCGATTGCCGGCGGCGGCGGCGTCGGCGGCGTGCACCTGCTGACACTCGCGCGCCTCGGCGTCACCAAATTCCATATCGCCGATTTCGACCGCTTCGATATCGTCAATTTCAACCGCCAGGTCGGCGCGATGATGTCGACCCTGGGCGAGCCCAAGGCCGAGGTGCTGGCGCGCATGGCGAAGGACATCAACCCCGAAATCGACATCAAGATTTTCCCGGAAGGCATCAACAACGACAACCTCGGCGAATTCCTGTCCGGCGTCGACCTTTACGTCGACGCCCTCGATTTCTTCGCCTTCGCGATCCGCCAGCAAACCTTTGCCCGCTGCGCCGAGCTCGGCATCCCGGCGACCACCGTCGCCCCGCTCGGCATGGGCGGCGCCCTGCTCAACTTCATGCCGGGCAAGATGACGTTCGAACAGTATTTCCAGTGGGGCGAGCTGGCGGAACTCGACAAGGCGATCCGCTTCGTCATCGGCCTCGCGCCGGCCGGCCTGCACCGCCCCTACCTGGTGGTGCCGGAAGCGGTCAACTTCGCCGAGCGGCGCGGCCCCTCGACCTTCATGTCCTGCCAGATCTGCGCCGGCATCGCCGCCACCGAAGCACTCAAGATCCTGCTCGGGCGCGGCAAGGTGCTGGCGGCCCCGTACGCGATGCAGTTCGACGCCTACCGCAACAAGATGGCCGTCACCTGGCGTCCGGGCGGCAACAAGCATCCGCTGCACCGCCTGATGATCGCGGTCGCGACGCGCCAGATGCGCAAGCAGCTTCAAGGCAAGGCGGTGCAGGCATGAGCGTGCAAGGGCCGATCGGCCAGATCCTCGACCTCGCGCGCTGGGCGCCGAGCGGCGACAACACCCAGTGCTGGCGTTTCGAGGTGCTCGCGCCCGACCACCTGGTGGTGCACGGTTTCGACACGCGCGAGGACTGCGTCTACGACCTCGACGGCCATCCGAGCCAGATCTCGTTCGGCGCGCTGCTCGAGACGATCGCGATCGCCGCCAGCGCGCACGGCTTGCGCGCCGACGCCGTGCGCCGCCCGGCCAGCGCCGAACACCGCCCCGAATTCGACGTGCGCTTCGTGGCTGACCCGTCGATCGAGCCGAGCCCGCTGCTCGATGCCATCAAGCTACGCAGCGTGCAACGCCGCCCGATGAGCATGCGGCCGCTGACGGTGCAGCAAAAGCAGGCGCTGCAAGATGCGGTCGGGCCCGATTACGAGCTGGCCTGGCTGGAAGGCTTCGGCCCCAAATTCGCGGCCGCGCGGCTGATGTTCAACAATGCCAAGCTGCGCCTGACGATGCCGGAAGCCTACGAGGTGCACCGGCGCATCATCCATTGGGGTGTCACGCACAGCCCGGACCGGGTGCCGGACCAGGCGCTCGGCGTCGACGCCGCCACGCTGCGCCTGATGAAATGGGCGATGGCCAGCTGGCGCCGGCTGTCGACCATGAACACGCTGATGGGCACCTGGGCGCCGCGCCTGCAGATGGACCTGGTCCCGGGGCTGGCCTGCGCCGCCCACTTCGTGCTGAAGGCGAAACGGCAGCCGAAAACCATCGACGATTACGTTGCGGCCGGCCGCGCGGTGCAGCGCTTCTGGCTGACCCTGACCGCGCTCGGCCTGTTCATGCAGCCCGAGATGACGCCGCTGATTTTTTCCAAGTACGTGCGCGAAGGCACCCGCTTCACGGCCAAGACCAGCCTGCACGGCCCGGCCGCACGGCTGCAGCGCCAGGCCGCCGAACTGATCTTCACCGACAGCCTGTTCCCGGTCTACATGGGCCGCCTCGGCGCCGGTCCCGCGCCGCGCGCCCGCTCGGAGCGGCTGCCGCTCGAGCAGCTGATGAAACAGTAGACTGCTTCCCGCCAACACCAAGCCGCCTGCGAGGCGGCTTTTTTACGCCGTCGTTCCCGCGCCGGCGGGAATCCATGCTGAACGTGAGAAGCCAAACGGAATGGATTCACGCAGGGCCGACGTTTGCTTGCCTGCACATAAAAAAAGAGCGGGCAATGCCCGCTCTCTCTTTTTGCCGAAGCCGTTTGAATCAGGCTTTCTTGGCGCGCTTGCGGGTGACGACGCCAGCGCCCAGCATCGCGATGCCGAACAGTGCCAGCGAGCCTGGCTCAGGCACTTCAGCCAGTTTGAACTGACCGTTGTTGCTGACGAAGAAGTACTGGCCTGGCGCTTGGGCATAGGCTTGGCCGTTGCAGCCGTTGCCGGTGAAGCCGGCGAACTCGCAGGCCACTTCGCTCACCAGGGTGGAGGTCGGCTTTTGCATGCCGTTGGCGTTGGTGAAGGCGAACGACAGGATGTCTTCGTTCGACAGGTCAGCACCGTTGCCGCGGAAGAAGTAACCTGGCAGGAGGCCGTTTGGCGCGGTCGCCTTGGCGAACACACTCACCTGGCCGTTGCCAACCGGGCTGCCGCTGCCGTCCACCTGGCCACCGCCGCCGACCATCACGTCGAAGGTAGCGATGTTGTTGCCCAGGTCCGCGCCGTAGATACCGGCGTTGGTGGCGTACTGGCCGCCGGTCGGGTTCTGGTAGATCTTGATCGTGCCACCCTGGAAGACGAAGGCGCCGTTGAAGCTACCGGTACCAAACGCCTGGAAGGTCGCGGTGATGTTGCCGCCAGCGTAGTTTTGCGAAAAATTCTGGTTGTTGCTGTCAGCCTGGGAAATGTTGAAAACGGCATTTTCCACGAAGCTGAAGGTGCTTGCGCTGGTCTTGTTCAGCTGGATGAAGGCGTTGCCGTTCACGTCCAGGTATTCGTTGATGGTCTGGCCAGCAGCAAACCCGCCGCCGTTCGGGTTGAAGACCCAGTCGTTCAGCACCACGCCTGCGTTGGCCGAGCCAGCGAACGAGAGGGCAACTGCAGCGGCGCAAGCCAGTTTATTCAGTAATTTCATAATGATTCGTCCTCGAATTTAGTTAATTAGGTCTTCGCCAACACACGCTCATCTATAAGCAATCCGCGTGCCAGCTATTGAAAAACCTTTACTATCAAGGACTTGTGATTTTATTCAGATACTTCACGGGAGCAGCTGTAAGAAATCTCGACAGTGTGCAGCCTCAGGCGGCTTCCGCCTTCGGTGACATGAAGGCCTTGTGGAACAGGTGGCGCGCCAGCAGCAGCGGCGGCATGCGCAGCCAGTTGGCGCGCACGTACAGCATGAAGCGCGCGGCGCCGGTGAAGCGGTCGCCGCAGCTGGCGTGGCCGGGCAGCAGCGCGCGCGACAACAGCGCATCCATCAGCGCCAGCAGCGCAGGGTTGGGACGGCCCGGTCCGCAAGCCTCGAGCACGCTTCCCGGCACGGGCGTGCCGAGCAGCGCGCGCGCCTGGCGCAGCGCGTAGAACAATGGGCGCGCCAGCTCCAGTTCGGCCGCGCGGCGCGGCAGCAGCTCCCAGAATCCGGGCCGGCTGCCGAAATGCAGCAGCAGGCGGTGCAGGTCGACCAGGTCGCGCAGGCCCTTGTCGAACTCGCCGTAGAACAGGTGGACCGCGCTGTGCAGCACCAGGTCGGCCGGCGCCAGCACCTGCACCCCGTCCTCGCCCTCGACGGCCTGGGCCGCGGCGCGCAGCTTGCCAGGGTCCGGACGTACCGGCGCCGTTTCCGGCAGGATCGCGTGATGGACGTCGATCAGGCTCTGGCGCCGGATGTGCTGCAGCGGCGGCAACTCGTGCATCCACTGCCGGTAATAGCGCTGGTCGTAGTCGTCGTGGTGGCTGGCGGCCCAGCCGTTCATCATCAGCGCCGCTTCCACCTCGCCCAGCCGGTCTTTCGGCACCATGATGTCGATATCCGAGAACAGCCGTCCGCCGGCCGGCGGCAGGCCGGCGATCGCGTAGGCCGCGCCCTTGAGCAAGAGCAGCGGCAGGCCAAGCCCGTCGAGCGCCTCGCCGATCCGCGCGACTTCGAAGCGCACCGCCTGGCTGTGGCGCGCGGCCAGCGTGCGCACCCACTCGAAGTGTTCGCGCGCCTGCGCCGGGATGTGCCCGAGCAGCGCGCGCTCCTCGAGGATGGTGAGCAGGGTCGCGCTCAGGTTGGCGCTGGCGGCCTGGCGCAGCAGCAGGTCCCACTCGGCCAGGCTGAGCCCGGCAAGACGCTCGGGCGTGCGCAGCGCCAGCAAGAGCAGCGGAACGGTTTTCACGCTGGCGCCTTCGGCAGCCGGGAGAACAGTCCGATCGCCTCGTCCAGGCTGCTGTACTTGAAGTCGAAGCTGGCGCAGCGGTCGACCACGCCGGCCAGCGCCGCGAAGCCCTGCGCGCCGAGCAGGCTGTAATTGAAGGCGTTTTCGGCCACGCGCATGAAGGCGCGCGCGGGCGCGATCGGCTCCAGCGTCATGGCCGCGCCGGCTTCGTATTTCGGGAACACGATCCAGGCCGGCCTTGCCGGCTCCGCCGCGCGCGCCACGCTGCCGGCTGGCGCCTTCAGGTGCGCCACGGTGCCCTTGCTGGTGTCCTCGACCGGCCGGCTCAACACGGCGCCGGGCGCGAACGCGCGGATCACGTCGATCGAGCCGTTCTTCAGGCTGACCGGCCGCGGCAATGGCAGCAGCATCCCGTCCTCCAGGCTGACCAGCGCCAGCTCGTCCGACAGCAAGCGCCAGCCGCGCGCGACCAGCGCCGCGCACAGCGTGCTCTTCCCGGAGCCCGGCGGCGCCGGCAGGATCGCCGCCGCGCCGTCGCGCTCGACCACCGCCGCGTGGATGATCAGGTAACGGTTGGCGCGGCTCGACACGCACCAGTTGAGCACCCACTCGAACATCGGGTAGGCCTGGTCGACCGGCAGCGGCTTGAAGGGCGCCACGCCGTCGTGGTCGAAGCGCACCTGCGGGCGGAACCAGCGCCGCAATCCGCCGGGCTGGCGCATGTTGATATGAAAGTCGGCAAAGCTGCCGTCGCCGAGCGGGTAGTCGGCGTACAGCAGCGCGATACCGTCGGCGAGGTGCTCGATCGAGGTGTGGATACGGCTGGTAAAGGACCCGGTGCGCAGGTCGAGGCCACGGCCCGCGAGCCGCTCCCTAAGTTCGCGCGGGGCCAGCGAGGAAACCGTCAGCATGCGTCTGGCTCGACCAGGTGCAGCGCGCGCAGCTGGGCCAGCAGGCTCGCCAGCGCCACCGCATCGGCGTCCGATGCCGCCCCGAGCGCCGTGCCGAGCGACGCCGCGCTGGCCGGCCCCTGCTTCAGTTCGGACAGGATCGCGATTGCCGCGGCGCCCAGCAAATGGGTATCGCCCGACAAGTTGTTGTACAGGACGAACTCATCGTCCCAGCACCGGTAATCCAGCAACTGCCCCGGAATCAAACGCCACATCGCAAACTACAGTTCACCTAGCCCATCGTACCGGTCAGGTACAACACGATGTCGGCGGAATTCCAGCTGACCCCTTTGGCAGGGCTGTAATACCCGGTGGACTGCCAGTCGGTCCAGATCTTCTGCAAGGCTTGCACCGACAGGAAAGAGATCCGCCCGGACAGGATGTTGAGGTAGCTGGCCACCAGGTGCATCCCGAGGTTCGACTGGTCGAAGTCCTGGTGCGACAGCATGGTCAGGCAATCGGTGGCGCCATAGGTGCTGCTGTTCTTGGGGTTGCAGGTGAAGATGTGGCCGAACCTGGTGGTCGGCTTGCAACCGCTGGGCCAGGAAGTGTTGTTCTTCCAGTAGCCGGGCGAGACGCCGGAACACACCGGCGCCGGGCCGTGATGGCTTTTGAGGCCGCCCGACAGCGACCCGGAAGGGGTGGTACAGATATCGGTGGCCATGCCCGGCTGGCTGGTAAGCGTCATCAGCACGCCGGTCGCGCCGATGCCCGCCTTGGCAAACCGCCGGCGCGCCGCGCCATGGTTCGACAGCGATGCCGGCGCCTGGGGCGCCGCCGGCGCCCCTGCTTTTCCGTCGTGTTGGTCTTCGGTAGCCACGTGTCTGGTTCCTCAATAATGTGCGCCACTGCTTGCGGCCACGAAAAATTTCTTCATGTCACGTCAAGCAACGACCATGCCAGAGATCGTCTCCGTTGACAAGCCTTTTGAAAACAGCCACTTAGCGCGGCGGCGGGACAAGGTCCCTGCCGGCGCCGCGCGCAGCTGTAAGAAAATCCGACAGTCCAGTATGCCTGCTTCCGGCGCTTGCGTCAGAAGAAGCTTTCCGGAATGACGAGAATGTCGCCCGGACGCATCGTCATATTGGCCGAGATGTCGCCGTCCTTGATCAGGTCGTCCAGGCGCACGTTCAGCTTTTGCTGTTTGCCGTCGATGGTGCGGATCACGCTCGCACGGTTGCCGGACGCAAATTCGGTGGTGCCGCCGACCGCGATCAGCACGTCCATCAGCGACATGTCACGGCGATACGGCAACGCCTGCGGCTTGGCGGCCTGGCCGATCACGCGGATCTGCTCGCTGTAGTTGCCGACGAAGCTGGTCACGACCACGGTGACCACCGGCTGCTGGATGAATTTCGCGAGCGATTTTTCGATGTCGCGCGCGAGCTGGGTCGAGGTCTTGCCGGCGGCCGGCAGGTCTTCGACCAGCGGCGTCGTAATCTTGCCGTCCGGACGCACCGGCACCGCCATCGACACTTCCGGGTTGCGCCAGACGATGATGTTGATGCTGTCGCCCGGCCCGATCAGGTATTCCGGGTTGACCGCCTCCGCACTGGCGGCGGCCGGTGCGGTCGTGGTGGCGCAGCCGGCCAGCGCCAGCAGGCAGGCGGCGGCCGCGGCCAGCGTGGCACGGTGGATCAGCTTGGTCTTTGTCTTGGTCACGTGAAACTCCCCTTGGTGGCGCCCTTGTCTTACCGTTTGGACATCGCGGTTGCCAACGAAAAATTGTTATTTAGCCATTTATTGGCTCGGCGTATTTTATACCACAGTGCCTTCCGAAACGACCCGCGCACGGGAGAAATACTTTTCCAAATTTCATTTTTGTTGCAATAACTGCTTGATGTACCTGGCCGGCACCGCGTAGGTGATGCCGCTGGGGTTGCTGATCGCACTTTCCTTCAGTCCCTTGACGAACACCATGTTGACCAGCCCCAGCACCATGCCGTTGCGCTGGTCGTACACCGGACTGCCGCTGTTGCCGGGATAGGCCGTGGCGTCGAGCTGGAAGATATCGAAGGACGCCCGTTGCAACTGCACGATCGCGCGCGCGTCGAGGCGCCGCGAGCTCAGCGACGGCAACACCACCGGCGTGATCGCCGACAGCAGTGCGCGATGGGTAACGTGGTGCAAACCCAACACCATGCCCAGCGGGAAGCCGGTGAACGCCAGTTCCTGCCCCTCGCGCGCGCCGTCCGAATCGCCCAGTTGCAGCGCGGGCAGCGGCGCGCCGCTCAGGCGCAGGTGCGCCAGGTCGTGTTCGGTATCGCGGGCGACCAGCACCGCCGGGCGAAACCTGACGCCCGCGCCGTCACCGGTCACCACGCCCAGCTGCTCCACCCGGCCGCTGTCGGGGCTGTCTGGCACCACGTGGGCATTGGTCACGACGCTGAGCCCATCGCCGACGACGAAACCGGTGCCGACGAACACCGTGGCCGGGCTGCGCGTGCGTTCGAAGGTGCCGACACCGACCACCGACGGCTTGAGGGCGGCGACCGTGTCGGCCAGTTGCTGCGCGCGCACCGGCGCCAGCAGCAACGCCGCCACCAGCACCGCGCTGCCGACCCGCGCCGCCGGCGGCCCGGCCCTCCCCCGGCTGTTGTAGCCGCGAGTCATTTGATTTCGATTAGGAATCAATCGTGCACACCCCTTTGCATTTTAGACATTACAATTGTGGTGTTTGATTTTGAGCAACAATACAATCAAGACTTATTGTGCGCGCAGGCCCAGAAGCGCCGCCGCCGTCACCCGCCAGTTGGCAAGGGGAAACACCAACCCCGGCCCGGGCTTTCATCTGTGACAACAATAATGCCATGTTGCAGCTAAAACAGCCTGTTTTTATGTTGCGGCGGGGAATTTGTGTTGTAAGCGCGTCCATTAGCTTGGGGGTGCGGGCACTTTTTTCCGGCACGCAATTGCAATTGCTCAAAGTACAAGCGATGATTCAAAGTATTTCCTTGACACCAAACCGGGCTGAAATCGTTTCATTCCGGTTATTTATGGCGAGACAAACGAGATGGCAGAACTAAGCGCCGCAATCCTGAATTTCCTGAAGGCTATCGGCAAGTACCGCTGGCACGCGGTCGTCATAGCCTGGACCGTTGCCGTGGTCGGCTGGGCCGTCGTGTTCAAGCTGCCCAACCAGTACGAATCCTCGGCGCGCGTCTATGTCGATACCCAGAGCATCCTCAAGCCCCTGCTGTCGGGCATGACGACGCTGCCGAACCTGGAACAGCAGGTCATGTTCATGCGCCGCACCCTGATCAGCCGCCCGAACGTCGAGCGCGTGATGCGCATGGTCGACCTCGACGTCAAGGCGACCGACACCCGCGAACACGAAAAGATCGTCGACGAGCTGATGGAGAAGATCAAGATCGCCGGCACCGAGCGTGACGACATCTATACGATCAGCTACACCGCGCCCAATGCCAAGCTGGGCAAGGACGTGGTGCAGTCGCTGCTGACCATCTTCGTCGAAGGCAGCTTCGGCGGCAAGAAGCAGGATTCCGAAAAGGCGGTCCAGTTCATCGACGACCAGATCAAGAACTACGAGGAAAAGCTGGCCAGCGCCGAGAACGCGCTGAAGGAATTCAAGATCAGGCACATGGGCCTGCTGCCCAAGGAAGGCGCGGACTACGGTTCGCAGGTGATCGCAGCCACCGAGGCGCTCAACTCGGCGCGCCTGGAACTGGCCGAAGCCGAACAGGCGCGCCTGGCGATCCGCCGCCAGATCGCCGGCGAACCGGCCGCGCCGGGCGCGGTCGTGGTCGACCCGGCCGCCACCGATCCCGAGCTCGAAGCCCGCATCGCCAGCGTGCAGAAGAACCTGGACGGCCTGCGCCTGCAGTACACCGAACAGCACCCCGACATCGTCGCCAACAAGCGCCTGCTCGACCAGTTGCTGGCCAAGCGCGCCGAACTGGCCAAGACCAAGAAGCGCAGCGTCGACCCGGGCGCCGGCTACAGCCCGATGCTGCAGCAGCTGCAGGTGTCGCTCTCGGGCGCCGAGGCGCACGTGGCGTCGATGAAGGCCCGCGTGGCCGAGTACGGCGCCCGCGTGGCGCGCCTGCGCGCCCAGAGCGCCGAGGTGCCGGAGATCGAAGCCCAGCTGGCCCAGCTCAACCGCGACTACCAGGTCAACCGCGAGAACTACCAGAAGCTGGTCGAGCGCCGCGAGTCGGCCAAGCTG
Source organism: Massilia sp. (assembly GCA_045810465.1). GTDB lineage: Bacteria > Pseudomonadota > Gammaproteobacteria > Burkholderiales > Burkholderiaceae_D > Telluria. Next base: position 28,276 of record JBJMVW010000125.1, read on the forward strand.
TCGGGCGACCTGTCGTCGGCCACCGACATGCTGACCTTCCGCGTGATCGACCCGCCGACCGCGCCCGCCACCCCGTCCGGCCCCAACCGCGTGCGCCTGTTCTCGCTGGTGTTCGTCGGCGCGCTGGTGGCCGGCCTGGCCGTCGCCTTCCTGATGAGCCAGGTGCGCCCGACCTTCCTGTCGCAGTCGGCGCTGCGCGAGGTCACCGGCCTGCCGGTGCTCGGCTCGATCAGCATGAACTGGACCGGCGAACAAAAAATCCGCCGCAAGCGCCGCCTGTACGCGCTCGGCGCCTCGGTGCTGATGCTGTTCGGCGTCTACGGCGCCGGCATGGCCGCCATTCTGGTGCGGCCTTGAGCCCGAACCCAAGGAGCTAACGTGAGCATTATTGAAAAAGCCGCAAGCCGGATCGACCATACCCGCGCCCCAGCCGCGCCCGCCACCACCGGCGTCGAGCCGGCCCTGGCCCGTACTCCCGTGATGCCGCCGCCCGGCGGCGCCACGCCGGGGCTGGCCCACCCGGCGCTGCCGCCGGTGCCGCTGGCCGACGCCGAGCGCCAGGCGCCGAAACACGCGCCCAAGAAGGTCGAGCTCGACCTGGCGCGCATGCGCGAGATCGGCCTGGTCACCGCCGCCGGCGGGCGCACCCCGCTGCTCGAGGACTTCCGCATCATCAAGCGCCCGCTGCTGCAGCGCGCGTTCGCCGAACGCGGCCCGCAAGACCAGCCGGGCAACCTGATCATGGTGACCAGCTCGCTGCCGGGCGAAGGCAAGACCTACTGCGCGATCAACCTGGCCATGAGCATCGCGATGGAACTCGACCACACGGTGCTGCTGATCGACGCCGACGTCGCCCGCCCGTCCTTGCTGCGCACGCTCGGCCTGCCGGCCCAGCGCGGCCTGATGGACATCCTGCTCGATGACAAGCTCGACTTCGCCGACGTGGTCCTGAAAACCAACGTCGACACCTTGTCGATCCTGCCGGCCGGTACCAGCAACCCGCACGCGACCGAGCTGCTGGCCAGCTCGACCATGACGGCGCTGGTGCACGAGATCGCCAACCGCTACCCGGACCGGATCGTGATTTTCGATTCGCCGCCGCTGCTGCTGACCTCCGAAGCGCGCGCGCTGGCCAGCCACATGGGCCAGATCGCGATGGTGGTCGAGGCCCAGACCACGACCCAGCACGCGGTCAAGGAAGCGTTGCGCCAGCTCGAAGGCTGCAGCAACGTCAACCTCATTTACAACAAGACCAGGGAATTCCCGGGCATCGAAGAGACGTATGACTATCACTACGGCTAAACGGCCCCGCGTGATCGACCGGTTGTCCCGCCTGCCGCGGCTCGCGCCGCTGGCGGCGGCCGCGCTGCTGCTGTCCAACCCGTGCTACGCCGACTGGAAGTTCACGCCGACGCTCGGGCTGACCGAAACCTATACCGACAACGTCAACCTGCAGCGCGACGAGCTGGCCAGGAGCGCCTGGGTCACCGACCTCGCGCCCGGCTTTTCGGCGTTCGCCAACAGCCGCCGCCTGAAGCTGATGGCCGGCGCCCAGTACCACCAGTTCGTCTACGGCGGCCAACAAGCCCAGAACACCAACGACAGCCAGTACCAGTACCGGCTCGACGCCAAATCGATGCTGGTCGACGAACTGCTGTACCTCGACGCCGCCGCCTCCGGCGGCCCGCAGGCAGTGTCGGCGTTCGGCCCGCAGGTCAACAGCAACCTGTACGCGATGGGCAACCGCACCAACGTGCGCACCTGGCGCATCAGTCCCTACCTGCGGCACCACTTCGGCCGCAGCGCCGACATGGCGCTGCGCTACACCCGCGATGCGGTCGACGCCGGCCAGCGCAACCCGTTCGGCAGCAGCAACGGCGACAGCGTTGCGCTCGACCTGGCCAGCGGCGAGTCCTGGCGCGACCTCGGCTGGGGCCTGAACCTGTCCCGCCAGGACGTCGACAACCGGCTGGCCGGCCAGACCACGGCCGAAACCGCGGTCGGCAACCTGCGCTACCGCCTGTCGCGCACCTGGAGCGCGACCGCCAGCGCCGGCTACGACAAGTACGACTACCAGGCGCTGGGCGGGCGCACCGCCGGCCGCAACTGGTCGGCCGGCTTCATCTGGACGCCGTCCTCGCGCACCACCGTGCAGGCGTCCTACGGCCGCCACTTCTTCGGCAAGACCGGCTCGCTCGCGGCCAGCCTGCGCACCCGCCGCACGGCCTGGAGCATCAACTACAGCGACATCATCACCACCACTCGCCAGCAGTTCCTGCTGCCGGCGGCGATCGACACCGCGTCCATGCTCGACCGCCTGTTCAGCAGCTCGATCCCCGATCCGGCCGCGCGCGCGCAGGCGGTGGCGGCCTACATGCAGGCCACCGGCCTGCCGCCGGCGCTGGCCAACAACGTCAACTACCTGAGCAACCGCTTCATGCGCGAGAAGGGCCTGCGCGCCGCCGCGATCGTGCGCGGCGCCCACGGCGACCTGGTGCTGAGCGCTTACCAGGTCGACCGCACCGCGCTGTCGCTGCAGCAGAGCGACAGCCAGCTGCTCGGCAGCCAGCTGGCCACGCTCAACGACAACACCAGCCAGCGCGGGCTGGAGGCGACCTGGAACTACCGCCTGAACGCGCGTTCGAGCGCGCAGCTGGCGGCCATCGCCACCCGCACCCGCTCGCTGTCGACCGGGGTGGTCAACACCAACCAGGTGCTGCGCGCCGGCCTGGTGCGCCAGCTGTCGGGCAAGCTGGCCGCGGCGGTCGAAGTCCGCCACGTCATCGGCGACCTTGGCGCGGGCGCCAGCCGCTATCGCGAAAACGCGGTCTCGGCCACCTTATCGAAACAGTTCTGAACCTGCGGAGTCCACGCGATGTACGAGAATTTCTACGGATTGTCCGCCAAGCCGTTCCAGCTGCGGCCGGACCCCCACTTCTTCTTTGGCAGCAAAGGCCACAAGCGCGCCATGGCCTACCTCGAGTACGGCCTGTCGCAGGGCGAGGGCTTCATCGTGATCACCGGTGAAGTCGGCGCCGGCAAGACCACGCTGGTGCGCAACCTGTTCAACCGGATGCCGTCCGACCAGATCGTCGCCGCGCACATCGTCAACACCCACCTCGACCCCGACGACACGCTGCGCATGGTGGTCTCAAGCTTCGGCCTGCCGTTCGAAGGCGCCAGCAAGACCGACCTGATCACCCGCCTCGAGCACTTCCTGCGCTTTGTCGACCAGCAGGGCAAGCGCGCGCTGCTGGTAATCGACGAAGCCCAGAACCTGAACGCGCGCACGGTCGAGGAACTGCGCATGCTGTCGAACTTCCAGACCGACGACAGATCGCTGCTGCAGACCTTCCTGCTCGGCCAGCCCGAGTTCCGCGCCACGCTGCACAGCCCGGGCATGTCGCAGCTGCGCCAGCGCGTGATCGCCAGCTACCACCTCGGCCCGATGGACGCCGACGAGACCCGCGCCTACGTAGAGCACCGGCTGGCCACTGTCGGCTGGCAGGGCGACCCGTCGTTCGACGACGCGGCCCACGCCGCGATCTACGCCTACAGCGGCGGCATCCCGCGCAAGACCAACACCTTGATGGACCGGGTGCTGCTGATGGGCTTCCTGGAAGAGCTGCATGCTTTCACCGAGGCCCACATCAATGAAGTCATCAACGACATCAGCGAGGAATTCCAGCCGCCCCAGAGTGTCGGCGAGCCGGCCCCGGGTTCGATTCCCGCTGCCGCCCGCGACGGCCTGGGCCTGGACGAACTGCGCACCGGCGACACCCGCCTCGGCGACCGCCGGGCCAGCGTCGAGCTGCTCGACGAACGCATGATGCGGCTCGAGAAGTCGGTGGTGTCGATGCTGTCGATCCTGAAGAAAATCGTGGCCAACCCGCAGGGTGCGGCGGCCCTGCAGCCAGCGGACGACGAACAATGAAGATGCAAGAACCAGCCGCGCGGCCCCAGCCGGCGCCGGGCCAGCGCATCCGCAACGCGATGACCTGCGACGTCGAGGACTACTTCCAGGTCTCGGCCTTCGCCCCCTACATTTCGCGCGACAGCTGGCCCGCGCGCGAATGCCGGGTCGAGGCAAACGTCGAGCGCATCCTGGCGCTGTTCGAACGGAACGGCGTCAAGGCCACCTTCTTCACGCTCGGCTGGATCGCCGAGCGCTATCCGCAGGTGGTGCGCCAGATCGTCGCCGGCGGCCACGAACTGGCCAGCCACGGCTACGGCCACCAGCGCGCATCAAGCCAGGACCGCGCCGAATTCGCCAGCGACATCCGGAGCGCCAAGGCGCTGCTCGAAGACATCGGCGGGGTCGAGGTGCTCGGCTACCGTGCGCCCAGCTTCTCGATCGGCCACGCCAACCTGTGGGCGCTCGAGACGCTGCGCGAGGCCGGCTACCGCTACAGCTCGAGCATCTACCCGATCGCGCATGACCATTACGGCATGCCGGACGCGCCGCGCTTCGCGTTCTACCCGCACGGCCCGGACGGCCTGCTCGAAGTCCCGATCACGACCGTGCGCCTGATGCAGCGCAACCTGCCGGCCGGCGGCGGCGGCTACTTCCGCCTGCTGCCGTACGCGCTGTCGCGCTGGATGATGGAACGCGTCAACCGCGAGGATCGCGAGCCGGCGCTGTTCTATTTCCACCCGTGGGAGATCGACCCTGGCCA
>JBJMVW010000126.1:0-16142 GCA_045810465.1 Massilia sp.
CAAATGGCATTGAACTTAGGTCCCCGCCTTCGCGGGGACGACGTTTTTGTGCTTATGCCAGCACGTAGGGTGGGCACCCCGTGCCCACGCGAAAGGATGCATGGCGCTGGCCGCGCCCCCGCGCGCCCGCGAGCGCCGACTACGAGGTATCTCGTCGTTCCCGCGGAGGCGGGAACCCACTCGCATGCACGCCACTTCGCTCGCCATTTGCAAATGGCATCGAACTTAGGTCCCCGCCTTCGCGGGGACGACGTTTTTGTGCTTATGTCAGCACGTAGGGTGGGCACCCCGTGCCCACGCGAAAGGATGCACCCGACGCTGGCCGCGCCCCCTGCTACTGGAACGGATTGTCGACCGTCTTCACATCCGGCGGCGCCAGCTTGTCCGGCAGCGCCTGCCCTTCCAGCGTCGCCACCACCGCGCCCAGCAGTTCGTGCAAGCGCTTCGCTGCCGCCAGCCCCTGCTTGTCGGCGGTCAGGTCGACATCGCCCGCGATCGTGATCCGGTCGAGCCGGTTCTCGAGCGTCAGGTTGCCCACCTGTAGCACGTCCGCCTCGTTTGCAAACGGCACGAAGCCGCCCTGTTTTGCTTTCATCGCGACTCCTTGTGTCAAAACCAGCGCTCGCTTCGGCGGCGGCCTTGCTGTTGCCGGATCTTCGGCAGGCGCAGCATGCGTTCCTTCTGCTGCTCGCTCAGCGACGGCAGCAGGTCGATGCCGACGATGCGCTCGAGTTCGGCCACCGGAATCACGCTCGGCTCGGCCTCTGCCCGGTTCTCGACAAACCAGGCCGCACCGGCCTTCTGGCGCGGGCTGTACACCACCTTGTACAGGTGGCTCGGCACCAGCACGTTGCCGACCTTGCGCAGGTTGGTCCCGAGGAAGGCCGGCCCGGTGATCACGTACAGCGCACCTTCCTTCCTGGCCATCTTGCGCACCGCGCCCTCGATTCCGGCCCACAGCCGGCGGTTGTTCTCGCCGTCTTGCGGGACCATGTTCGCCAGCGTGAAGCTTTCGCGCTGCGACTGGCGGTCCGGCATGTCGCCGTTTGGCGACATATGGCCACGGTCGAAGCCACTGCGCGCATAGTCCGCCAGTTCGGCGCGCTGCGACGGCGGCAGGCGCGGCTCGGGGTGGAAGGAGTTTTCGCGGCTCAGTTCCTGCGCCGCCTCGACATTGTCGGCCTGCAGGTGTTCGGCCGACCACAGCGGCGTGCGGGTGACGCCCGAGTGCATCACGCCGAACACACCGTAGCACAACTCACGGGTGGCGGACGCCAGCTTCGGATTGCGGATTTCGGGCAGGCGCCCGTCGACATAGTGGGCAGGACAGCCGCCGGCCCAGGCGGCGGCGCCGCTGAGCGCCACGGCGGCCAGGACGGCGCGGGCAAGAATTTTGTAAAACATGAATCACTTCAACGAAACAATACGGAGACGAATTGTAGCCGAACGGATATTGACAAAATACTCTAAATTTTTCCCGCAATTAATTGTCTTTAAGGCTACAATTATTTCCGCCCAGGCCGGGCTGGAGGGGAGACACATTATGCAAATAACGAACCTGAAGATTGGCCAGCGACTCAACATGGCGTTCGCCTTGACGATCGTGTTGCTGGCGGTAGTCGTGGCGCTCGGCGCGATCCAGCTGGGCGCCGCCGCCGACGCCATCGACCGCCTGGCCGCCGTGGCCGCGACGGCGCACGATGCGGCCGCCGCCAGCGCCCGCGCGCGCTGGGCCAGCCACGTGTTGCTGGCGCTGGGCGCGGCCGGCGCCGTGCTGAGCGGCCTGACCGGCTGGTACATCGGCGGCGGCATCGTGCGGCCGGTGCGCCACGCGGTCAAGGTGGCGCGCACGGTGGCGGCCGGCGACCTGGCCAGCCATATCGAAGTGCGCTCCCGGGACGAAGTCGGCCAGCTGTCGGCGGCGCTGAAGGAAATGAACGAAAGCCTGTCGGCGATCGTGTCGGGGGTGCGCCACGGCGCCGCCGCGATCGACCGCGCCTCGGCCGAGATCGCGGCCGGCAACCACGACCTGTCGCAGCGCACCGAAGCGCAGGCCAGCGCGCTGCAGGAGACCGCGGCCTCGATGGAGCAACTGCTCGGCACGGTGCGCCAGAACGCCGACAACGCGCGCCAGGCCAACCAGCTGGTGCTGTCGGCCTCGAGCGTCGCCGGGCGCGGCGGCGCCGCGGTGGAACAGGTGGTCTCGAAAATGGACGCCATCAACGCCTCGTCGCGCAAGGTGGTCGACATCATCGGGGTGATCGACGGCATCGCGTTCCAGACCAATATCCTGGCGCTCAACGCGGCCGTGGAAGCCGCGCGCGCCGGCGACCAGGGCCGCGGGTTCGCGGTGGTCGCCGGCGAAGTGCGCACGCTGGCCCAGCGCTCGGCCGCCGCGGCACGCCAGATCAAGGCGCTGATCGGCGAATCGGCCGGCGAAGTCGATGCCGGCGCCAGGCTGGCCGACGAGGCCGGCCGCACCATGCGGCAAGTCGTCAGCAGCGTCCAGCACGTGGCCGACATCATGGCCGAGATCAGCGCCGCAAGCGCGGAGCAGGTGGCGGGGATCGAGCAGGTCAACCACGCAGTCGCACAGATGGACCGCGGCACCCAGCAGAATTCGGCCCTGGTCGAGCAGGCCGCCGCAGCCGCCGCGGCGATGCGCGAGCAAACCGGCCAGCTGGCGGCGGCGGTCGGGGTGTTCCGCCTGGCCAGCACGGCCACCCTGCCCGCGCCGCCCGCGCGCCTGGCGGGCGCCGGCGGCCGGCTGGGCGCACCCGCCCCCGCTGCGCCAGCGCGGCCGGGCAAGCCGCGCACGATACAAAAAGCGTTGCAAAAAGGAATGTAATAAAATCCGCTTCTTTTTACCGAGCACAGCGGAAAGCATCCCCTGCAATGCAGCCAGCCCCGATACCGGAGGACGTACGGCGTTTCGTCCTGACCAGTGTTCCTTCGGTACCTTTCCTCGAAGCACTGCTGCTCCTGCGGGCCGACCCCGGCGCCCACTGGAGCACGGCCGACCTGGCCCGGCGCCTGTACACCCGCGACCGGGTCGCGCACGGCCTGCTCGAGGACTTGTGCGTGGCCGGCATGGCGGCCCCATGCGCGCCGCAGGCCAGCGACTGCTACCGCTACCAGCCGTCGTCGGACACGCTGCGCGCCAGGATCGACGAGCTGGCCGACCTGTATTCAAAACATTTGGTTGAGGTGACCTTGCTGATCCACTCCTCCCTTGACCGCAAGGCGCAGCAGTTCGCGGACGCCTTCAGATGGCGAAAGGATTCGTAAGTGGCGGAGACGATCTATTTCCTGTGCACCCTGACCTCGCTGGCCTGCACCTGGCTGCTGTACGCCAGCTATCGCCGCACCCGGTACCGCCTGCTGTTCTGGAGCGCGGCCTGCTTCGCCGCGCTGAGCGCGAATAACATCCTGCTGGTGCTCGACAAGATCCTGCTGCCGACGGTCGACCTGGTGACGGCGCGCCTGGTCACGGCCTTCATCGCGATCGCCTTGTTGCTGTACGGACTGATTTACGAGAAGGAGTGACGATGAACAATATCCTGACCGGCGCCATTGCGATGGGGTCGTTCGTCATCGCGCTGTTTTTCCTGCGCTTCTGGCGCACCACGGGCGACCGCTTCTTCCTGTATTTTTCGCTGTCGTTCCTGATCGAGGGGCTGCACCGGATCTACTTTGCGCTCAACAACGATGGCGGCGAGGATTCGCCGCTGCATTACCTGATCCGCCTGCTCGCCTACGGCCTGATCCTGTGGGCAATCGTCGAGAAGAACCTGCCATCGAAGGGGGCGCCCAGGTAGCGTGCGCCGCGCCCTCCCCTGGCTGGGCATAATCGGCCGATGTCAACCTGAACGGAGGAAACCATGGCGCCATCCGACCAACCCGGCAACACCAGGCCAGCCCAGGGCGGCGCCGGCAGCCGTTCCGAAAACCTGCTGCCAGCCGACGACAAGAGCGCCGACGGCCGCTTCGACGTGGCCGAAGAGGTCAACCTCGACCAGCAGTCGGACAAGGCGCGCCACATCGGCCAGGCGCCGGCCGCCAATCCGCAGGACGAGGCCGCCCGCGGCACGCCGGGCGCCCGCTAGCCCGCACGGCTCAGCCCATGGTCCCCATGCGCAGGCCCTCGATCGTGTGGGCCTGCACGATGGGCTCGAGCCGCTCCACCACGCGGCACGTGATGTGGCGCCGCATTTCCTGCGGCAGGCGCTCGTAATAGCCCTGCGTCAGCTGCAAGTCGTGCTTGGCGGCGTTGCCGGCGTCGGGCGCATCCACGCCCAGCACGAACACCGGGCGCGACTTGTCCGACCGGTTCGCGGTACCGCGGTGGATCGTCAGCGCCGAGCGCGCCGAGATGTCGCCCGCCTGCGGCAGCTTGCGCTGGGCCCGCGCGGCGTAGCGCGGCCACTGTTCGCGCGCCGGGAACATCGGGTCGCCGCCGGCCAGGTCATCCCATTGGGTGCCGGGCGCGATCTCGAACGGCCCCATGTCCTCGGTGACGTCGACGGTGGTGATATTGAAGGCGAGCGAATCGAGGCGGCGCCCGGCCAGGGTGGCCGGCGGTGACGGAAAGTCGCGGTGCCACGGCTGGTGCATCGCGCCCGGGCCTGGAATGTCGAATCCGGCCTCGACGATGCGGTAGTCGGGCCCCAGCACCGCGCGGCACACCGCCACCACCCACGGATGGGTGGCGATCTCGGCGAAGCCGCGCAGCCGCTCCGGGTGGATCTCGACGTAATAGCGGTTCGGGCCGCGCGCCAGCGCCCCGCCCGGCTGGCGCTGCGCTTCGTCGAACAGGAGCGCGATGTCCTCGCCCAGCCGGGCGATGAAGTCGCGCCCGAACGCGCCCTTCAGCCCGATGATTCCGTCCCCATACAGGCCGCCCATGATGGCGGCCGTGTCGTACTGTCCGGCCTGCGGATTGGCAGTGTCCATCTTGGCCTCCTCCCTCTTTTGTACCGTCAATACTACTGACAAACCAGGAATCGCGGCGCGGAAACGCATCCGTCGCGCAACACAAAGCGTGAAAAATGATACAGTCTTAACAGTAAATTTTTAACAATGGCTGGCATTCGCCTCGGTTGACTTGGCATCATATGCAGCCTACATTGTCCAATCGACCAGCACAGGAACCGCAGGCGTAACCGACCCATGTACCGACCGATGAAGCGCACCGAATTGTCACTGGCTGGCGGCGAGCCAGGCCGCCCGTGCCTGGAGAAGGCGCGATGACGCGGCCAAGCCCGGGCCATGTACTGTTCCTGTGCGACCGGCCGCTTACCGACCCGGTCGTCGACACCGTCTCCCGCGAACTTGGCCAGGTGCTGGTCCGCGCCCGCAGCGTCGACGACGCGCTCGCATTGGCGCTGGCTACCGACTTTGCGCTGATCCTGGTCGGCTACAACGGCGACGGCGCGCGCCTGCTCGAGTCGGTGCGCACGGTGCGCGCCAACCGCCGCTCCAGCCATACGCCGATCGTTGTGCTCGGGCTGCCGCAAGAGCCGCAGCTGCGCCTCGACGCGGTCTACGAGGCCGGTGCGATCGCGGTGCTGTCCGAGCCGGTCTCGCCCATCATCCTGCGCGCCAAGGCCCGTTTCTACCTCGACACCTTCGCCACCGTGGCCGAACGGCGGCGCGCCGAGGAAGCGCTGGTCGACACCCGGGCGCGGCTCGAGACCACGATTGCCGCCGCCGAACTGGCGGTGTGGTCGTGGGACCTGGCGCCCGACCGGGTGAGCGGCGATGCGCGCATGGCGGAGCTGTTCGGCGTGTCGGAGGCCGATCTCAAAGGTGCGCCGTTGGCCACCTACCTGGCCGCGATCCACCCGGACGACTTGCCGTCCACCCGGGTCCTGATTCAAGCCGCCACCGAAAACGGCGGCTCGTACGACGCCACCTTCCGCGTCCGAACGCGCGGCAGCGCCTGGCGCTGGGTCATCGCGCGCGGCCAGGTCGACCTGTACGACCGCGGGCGGCCGGCGCGGCTGCGCGGCGTCGTGATCGACGCCACTCTCCAGAAAGAAGCCGAAGAGCGGCTGCGTCTCAGCGAGGAACGCTACCGCAGCCTGTTCGACGCCATCGACGAGGGTGTGTGCGTGGTCGAAGTCCTGTTCGATACGCGCGGCCAGCCATATGACTACCGCTTCCTCGAGACCAACCCCGCCTTCGTCAAGCAGACCGGCCTGGCCGACGCGATCGGCAAGACGATCCTCGAGCTGGCGCCGGCGCACGAGGCGCACTGGTTCCAGGTGTACGGCCGCGTGGCGCTGACCGGCGAGCCGGTGCGCTTCGTGAACGAGGCCAGGGCCCTGGGCCGCTGGTACGACGTGTACGCCACGCGCGTGGGCCCGGCCGCGCAGCGCCGCGTCGCCATCCTGTTCAACGACATCACCGAACGCCGCCGCTCGGTCGACGAATTGCGGCGCCTGGCCGGCGACCTGGCCGAGGCGAACCGGCTCAAGACCGAGTTCCTGGCCACCCTCGCGCACGAGCTGCGTAACCCGCTGGCCCCGATCCGCAACGGCCTGCAGGTGCTGCGCCGCGGCGGCCAGGATACGGCGGCGGCGGCGCGGGTGCAGGACATCATGGACCGCCAGCTCGACCACCTGGTGCACCTGGTCGACGACCTGCTGGACGTGGCCCGCGTCACGCGCGGCCAGGTCGAGCTCAAGCGCCAATGGATCGACCTCGGCGAGGTGCTGTCGGCAGCGGTCGAGACCAGCATGCCGCTGATCGACTCCGCGCGCCACCGCCTCGACGTGCAGCTGCCGCCCGAGCCGCTCGCGCTGTACGCCGACCCGACCCGGATCACGCAGGTGGTCAGCAACCTGCTCAACAACGCGGCCAAGTACACGCCGCGCGGCGGCGCCCTGGCGCTGTCGGCCCGGCGCGACGGCGCACAGGCCGTGATCACGGTGGCCGATAACGGCATCGGCATTCCGCACGAGTCGCTCGAAGATGTGTTCAAGATGTTCACCCAGGTCAGCGCCAACCAGCCCGGCGCGCACGGCGGACTCGGAATCGGCCTGTCGCTGGTGCGCAGCCTGGTCGAGCTGCATGGCGGCACGGTCACCGCGGCGAGCGCGGGATCCGGCGCGGGCAGCCTGTTCACCGTGCGCCTGCCGATCGCGCCAGCCGACGCGCCGGCGCGTCCGGCGCCGGCCGGCCAGGCCGGCGTGGCCAGCAATGGCGGCCCCTTGCGGGTGCTGGTGGTGGACGACAACCGCGACGCCGCCGAGACCCTGGCCGCGCTGCTCGACCTGCTCGGGCACACGGCGCCGGTCGCCAACGACGGCCAGCAGGCGCTGCGCATGATGCCGAGCTTTTGCCCGCACGTGGTATTCCTCGATATCGGGATGCCCGGACTGTCCGGTTACGAGGTCGCCGCCGCGATCCGCAAGGACCCGCAGTTCGACGGGGTGAAGCTGGTCGCGCTGACCGGCTGGGGTGGCGCAGACGACCGTGCCCGCACTGCCCGCGCGGGCTTCGACCAGCACCTGACCAAGCCGGCGACCCTGGCGGCGATCGAGGACGTGCTGGCGCAGGTCGCGCCGCGGCCGCTCGCGGAGCACAGCCGGTAAGGCGCCCTACCAGTTGATCGAATCGAGCACCTGCGCCATGCGCGGCCAGCACAGCTTGCGCATCTCCTCGCGCGTCGCCCAGCGAAAGCCATCCATTTCCGGCGTCGGCTTGCCGGTCGCGTGGTGCGGAAAGAAGCTGGTGCAGGCCAGGTGGTCAAGGGTGCTCAATTGCTCGCCGGCGTCGACCCGGTACAGGTGCAAGCGCTTGTCGCGCCGGTAGTCGAAGGTGCCGAGGTCGGTGAATTGCTCGGGCGTGAACACGACGCCGGTTTCCTCGCGCAGCTCGCGCATCGCCGCCTCGAGCGGCGCTTCGCCGGGATCCTGCATGCCCTTCGGGATATCCCACTTGGCCGTGTGCGTCACGTGGCACAGCAGCAGCCGGCCGTTGCGGCCGACCACCAGCGTTCCGCACGAGACCGTGTGTTTGCTCATTAGCGCCCCTCCCTCTCATCAAGCCTGGCCAACACGGTCCCTGCCAGCGCCAGCCTGGCGGGCTGGTCATCGACGAGCAGGACCTCGGTTGTTTTGGGAACGTGCATGACCAGTGGATGCCGCAAAGCAAAAAGATGTAAACAATGCAATGTATTCTGACGCCTTCCGAAAGTCAATTGTGCGCGCCCCGGCGGCGGTGGGCCCCACACTATCGGGTTGGAGTCGTTTCAACCGGTTTCGGAGTTGTCTATGTCATTTATTTTCCTGAATAATTCGCTGGAAAGCTGGGTCATCGCGCTGGCGGTGGCGATCGGCTCCACCGCCGCCATGTTTTTCGTCCGCGCCTTTGTGCTGCGCAAGGTGAACACGCTGGCGCCGCGCACCGAAACCAGGCTCGACGACATCGTTGCCGACATGCTCGGCTCGACCTACCTGCTGTTCATCTTCGCGGTCGGCATTTACCTGGGCAGCCTGTACCTGGAACTGCCCGACAAGCAAAAACTGATCATCTCGCGGGTCGCGATCACCGCGATGATGCTGCAGTTCGCGATCTGGGGCGACAAGGGCCTGCGGACATGGCGCGACCAGTTCCGCCGCCGAACCATCACGCTCGACGGCGCCAGCCGCGCCTCGAGCACGGTGCTGTGCTTCATTTCGCGGCTGGCGCTGTGGATCATCGTGTTCCTGATGATCCTCGATAACCTGGGCTTCAACATCACCACGCTGGTGGCCAGCCTGGGTGTCGGCGGCATCGCCGTCGCGCTGGCGGTGCAGAACATCCTCGGCGACCTGTTTGCGTCGCTGTCGATCATGCTCGACAAGCCGTTCGAGATCGGCGACTTCATCATTGTCGGCGACGTGCTCGGGTCGGTCGAACACATCGGCCTGAAGACGACGCGCGTGCGCGGCCTCGGCGGCGAGCAAGTGGTGTTCTCGAACGGCGACCTGCTCAAGAGCCGGATCCACAACCACAAGCGGATGGAAACCCGGCGCGTGGCGTTCGTGCTGCGGGTGGCCTACGGTACCGGCGAACAAAACCTGTGCAAGATTCCGGACCTGGTGCGGCGGATTGTGACGGCGCAGCCGAACGTCGATTTCGAACGCGCGCACTTCTTCAACTATGGCGAGTGGTCGCTCGACTTCGAAGTCGTGTGGCACTTCCAGAACCCCGACTACCTGCAGCACATGGATGCGCAGCAGGCGATCTTCCTCGAGCTGTACCGCCAATTCGAGCGCGAAGGCATCCAGTTCGCGCATCCGCTGTCGATCGTCCGCCTGGCCGACCCGGACGCGCCGGCCAAGCTGCGCCAGCATCTCGCGCCAGCCCCCGCCAACACGCCCGACCTGGGCCGCCGCGCGTGAGGCGCGAACGCCAGTGCCACCGGCTCTGCGGCATTATTTCTGACTAGATCCAGAACGACTGGCGTCGACGCCGCGCGCGCTTTTTCGTCGCTTCAGGCAGCCGGATTCATCCTACAGGCAGGCCGCGACGAGTCCTATTACGTGTAGTCCGGCGGGACCTTAAGATGACTTCGCCTCTCCCCGATCAGCCTGTCATCCGACACTGATCCGGCAGGGGATCAGAGCAACCATTAAAGGAGAACGATCATGGCATCGAACAACAACGGTGGTAACAACAAGCAGAACGGCAACCAGGGCAACAACCAGAGCGGCAACAACAGCAATCGCGGTTTTGCCTCGATGGATCCGGACAAGCAGCGTGAAATCGCCTCGGAAGGCGGCCGTGCCGCCCACGCTTCCGGCAATGCCCACGAGTTCAACTCGGAGGAAGCGCGCGAGGCTGGCCGCATGAGCCACAAGAACGATGGCAGCCAGCAGAGCGGCAACAGCGGCTCGGGCAGCCGTTCGGGCGGCAACAATGCCGGCAACCAAGGTGGCGGCAACAACAACGGCGGCCACGGCGGCAAGCGCTGATAGCGCAGCCTGATCTCCCCGCGCCCCAGGTGCGGGGTCCAGGCAAACAGCCGGCGATGCTGACTCATGCCGAGTCGCATCGCCGGTTTCTTGTTACTCCGCCGTCAGCGCGGCTGCATCGGCACAGCGCGTCACGCGCCACCCCGCCACTCCATTTTCTGAACCTTGATATCCGGATGGCTCGCCAGCGCTTCCCATTCCGGCAAAAAGGCAAAGCCCTGCTTCCGATAAAACGCAGCCGCCCTTCCGTTGTCCGGCGACACGGTCAGGACCACGCGTGTATGTCCCAGCGCCACCGCGCGCGCTTTGATGGTCTCGACGAGGCCGGCGGCAACAGCCTTTCCACGGCATTCGGGCCTGACCCACATCGCGATCAGGTTAAATTCCGATGCCTGGCTCACGCCGCCACCGATGATGCCCACCGCCACACCATCGACCAACGCCAAAACGAATTCCGGGTGACTGCCGCGCGCGGCACGCTCGCGCCACTGGGCATCGCTGTAGGCCGCTGCAGTTGAGTGACTGACACCGAAAGCCGTTGGCGCATCGAGCAGCGAGGCCAGCCGGATTTCCTTGAGTCGTTCCCAGTCTTCCACAGTGGTGTGCCGGATGATCATCATTCTGCGCCTGCGTCGTTATTGAACGACCAGCAGTTTAGCAGAGGCCGGCAGCACGGGCTCAAGGCAGGTTCAGCATCGATTTCCCTTGCGCCAGTATCCGGTCGCACACCTGCCTGGTCGCTTGCGCTTTCAGGCCGCCGCCGCGCAGGTCGAGCTGTTTGCCATCGCTGCTTTTCAACAGGCCCATTGCCCCGTCCTGATAACCGCTGTCGGTCGGCGTTGCGTCACCGCTAAGCTTGCCAAGCAGCTTGTCCTTGACTGCGGAGGCGCCGCCGCCACGGAGGTAGTTATTGCTGATGCAGTACTGCAGTACGCCTGCGACATTGCCGGTACTGCCAGCGGCGATCGCTTGGCCCGACAATCCGTTCGCCATGTCGCCCAGGTTCCCCAGGCCGCCGGCGGATCCGGTCTTGCCTCCTTTGTTGATCAGGCCTTCCAGTTGCGCCTGCGCGGGCGCCACCGGTAGCAACGCCGCAACGAAGGCTGCGGCCAGCACCCGGCGACAGGAAAAGATGTTCATGTTGATTTCCCCCTTCAAACTATCCAGGTTAGAACGATGCGCGCGGCAAAACGTTCGTCGGACGGGACGGGGGGACGATGCGGCGGAAAGGATGGGATACCCGCCCGGCATGTGTGTGTTGGCGCTGCGTGCCGGGCGGGTGGGATGCGGGCGCGCGCGGCGCCCGCGAGTGCAACTTAATCGGCCTTGGCCTGGGCAGCCGCCGGCGCCGACGCAGCCTCGTCGATGCCGACGGTTTCCGCGGCCTTCTTGCCTGCCAGCAGGGCGTGGTCGGAGTTGTAGTACTCCCACTCGCTGTAGCGGCCGGCCAGCGTGATGTCGAACTGCTTCAGCCACGACTTGCAGAGCTCGACATTTTTCGCGCGATTGTGGTCATACAGCACGTACGCGTACGGCATGTCGACCTGGTTCGCGGCCAGGATCTTGTCGCCTTCCTGGATCATGCCAACCTTGCGGCAATCCTCGATCGCGCGCGCGATCAGCTCCTCGCCGTCGACCGGCAGCGGCTTGTACGGCGAATACGAGATCTCGCAGGTGAAGCCGAAGCCGCCCGGCGGGTTGCAACCCGGGCTGGCGTTGCCCTGCACGAAGATACGGTGGAAGATCGAATCTTCCGGATAGTAGATCCAGTGCTTGTCTGTGGCGACGCGGTCGATGCCGATGTTGACGCAGCGGATAGACACGTGGCGCAGGCCCTTGGCCGCGGCGCGCACCTCTTCAGGCGCCTCGTCGCCGATGGCCTTGATCAGCTCCGGCAGCGGCATCGTGCTGATCAGGTCGTCATAGCGGAAACGGCGGCCGTCGCGCAGCGCAACGATATGTTCGCGCGGCAGCACCTGGACCACGTCGGCGCCCAGCTCGATCTTGCCCTTGATGTGCGGCAGGAAGCCGTTCATCAGCGCCTGGAAGCCGCCCTTGAGCGGATAACCGAAGCGGGCGTTCGGGCCCATCGGCTTGGCGACCGGCTCCAGCGCACCGGCAATGATTTCCTCCAGATTGGGCAGCGGCACGCGCCCGCCCAGCCACGAGGTTTCCATTTCGGTCAGCGGCACGGTCCAGATCTTGCGGTTGTAGGGAATGGCGAAGTGCTTGCCGATGCCCTTGCCCCAGACCTTGTAGATGAACTGCTCGAAGTTCTTGACTTCGCCCTTGACCGACTTGTCGGTGTTGCAGACGTCGGTGGTGCCGTCGGCGCAGCAATCGTCGATCTGCTGGGCGTCGGCGGCGGCCGCGTCCTCGTCCACGCCGTAGCGCGCTTCGATCGCGCCCATCACGCATTCGGTGATGACTTTCGGGGGCAGGCCGTACAGCGCGCCCTGGAACGGATAGCGGGTGTACACGCTCTTGCTGTAGACCCAGGCTTCACGGTTCTGCCAGTGCACGTTATCGCCCAGCAGCACCTCGTACATCTTCAGCACATACGGGTCGTTCGAGAACATGATGTGGCCGGCGTAATCGAAGGTGAAGCCGTTGTCGACGATCGAGCGGCACCAGCCGCCGATAGTCTCGTTGCGGTCGAGCAGCAGCGTGTCCGCGCCCAGGTGGTAGGCCGCCGACAGGCCGGTCGGGCCGCCGCCGATGATCACGCGGTGGTAGTGCGATTTCTGGGTGCCGTGGACCGGCAGCGGGTTGACCTTGGCGCCGGTGGCTTCAAGCGGCGCGCCGGCCTGGCGCTGGGCTTTGTTGCCGGGAGCCGTGCCCCGGATCAATTCGTGCATGCGGGCCGCGGTCTTGTCCCACGAGGTGCCGGCGACGATCTGGCGCATGCGTTCGGCCATCGCGGCCTTCTGCTCGCCGGTTGCCGCCAGCATGCGCTCGCAGGCGGCGATGAATTTCTCCGGCGTGTCGGCGATCGCGACGATATTGCCGTACGGGACTTTGACATCGGTGATCGGGGTGCTGACCGCCGGCAGTTCCGCGGCCATGTACTCGAGCACCTTGGTCGGGCTGATGAATTTGGTCGAGTCGTTCATCGCAAACGGCAGCAGGCACACGTCCCAGCCGGCCAGGAACTGTGGCAGCTCGGCATACGTACGCTGGCCGAAGTAATGGATGTTGGCCGCTTGCGGCAGCTGCGCCGGGTCGATCTTGACCACTGGGCCGACCAGCACGATCTGCCACTCGGGGTGGGCCGCGGCGACCGCGCGGATCAGTTCGGTGTCGAAGCGTTCGTCGATCACGCCGTAGAAGCCGAGGCGTGGATGCGGCAGCGCGGCCTGGTCCGGATGGCTGCGGTCGCGCTCCAGCGCTTGCTGGAAATGGCGCGCGTCGACGCTGCTCGGGAAGCAATGCGCGTTGGCGTGGCGCTCGCGCTTCGATTCGTACAGGCTCGGTCCCCCGGTGAACACCAGGTCGGCAGTATTCAACAACGCGGTCTCGCGCTGCAGCAATTGCTTTGGCGCGTTCTTGAATGCAGCCAGTTCGTCCATGCAGTCGTACACGACCAGCGACGGGCGCAGGCCTTGCAGCAGCGGCAGGGCCATCGGGGTGTAGAACCAGACCACCGGCTGTTCGCCGGCCGGCACGAGGTCGGCCAGCAGGGTCTGCAGGGTCGGGATCTGTTCGTCATGGAAGCCCGTCGCGTGGATCGGGGTATGCGGCTGGCACACGGTAATGTTCGGCGCAACGGCCGTTTTCTTCAGGTGTGCCTGCCCTTCGTCGTAAACCGGTTCCTCGACAAAAAGGACGTGGTAGTGTTCCGCCAGGCGAGTCATCAAGTGCTGGGGACGCTGGAACACGAAGTCCCAGCGCAGGTGGCAAAACACGATCAGGGTCGGCATATTAATTTCCTTTCGCCTTCGTGGCGCTCTATAAAGTGGTCTGGAAAAACGCCGGGCTGGTCCCTCCTGTCAGTGCAGCAAAGCACGGATGGGAACCATGCCGGACTAGGCAATCGTAGCATGCAAATTTTCCAATATTTGCATTTGTGCATTGCAAGATTTTTATCAGGAAACGAGGCGCCGTGGGCCGCTTCCGGCATGTCATAGGAGAGAGCGCCAGCGCCCCACCGCCGTTGTCAGCGCCTTCCTACAGCGAGAAAAGAAAAACCACTACGAAAACTCATCGGGCCGGCAAGCGTGCGCGCGGTGAGGAATCGGCTGACAGCCGCATGGCCGTAGGCGGCGCGCGGGTGTAGGCGCTGCGTGGAGGGGTGGGTCGGGCGGGCTGCGCGTGCGCCCGGGACCGCGGGTCCGCAGGGTGTGCACCCGAACACTAGCAGGCCTCCGACTGTTGCGCGCAAGACAAGAAAATTGGCAAATGCTATCCAGATAGGCCGAGTGGCGGCCTCGACGGCTTTTAAGGAATGAGGATGATTGAGGAGGGAAGATCGCACTTATCGAACAAGTTCACTGCCGGCTCCTGCTTGTGACCAGCTAATATTCGGCACGGGCGGCGAGTTTGCAATCTATGACAAGTTAGACGCCAAGGAGACAGCATGACGGTGAAGCGTATGGACAACGTCGGCATCGTGGTTGAAGACCTCGAGGCTGCCATTGAGTTTTTTTCCGAACTTGGCCTTGAGCTCGAGGGGCGAGCCCCAATCGAAGGACACTGGGCAGATGGCGTCACTGGATTGCGCGGGATGCGCGTCGAAATCGCCATGATGCGTACGCCGGACCGTCACAGCCGGCTCGAGATATCCCGATTCCTTGCGCCACCTGTGGTCGCCGATCACCGTCGAACCCCGGTGAACGCCCTCGGTTACCTACGCGTCATGTTTACCGTGGAGGACATCGACGATACGCTCGCCCGGCTCGGTAAACGCGGCGCTGAACTCGTCGGCAAAGTGGCCCAGTACGAAAACACCTATCGGCTCTGCTACATACGGGGCCCCGAAGGAATCCTTATCGGGCTCGCTCAAGAGCTCGCGCATGGCGCCTGACCCCTCCATCGAGCGGCGGCCGACAGCAGGCTTCGCTTCCTGTTGGCCGCCGCTCATGTCGAACGTTGAAGTCGAATCCCCGGGGCTCAGTCGTCGTCGAGCGTCTCGTACGGCTCGGCGCCCTCGGGATGGCCGTCCTCGCTGAACCCGACCGCCACCGAGACCCCGTCGAGCCCGAGCGTCAGCAGCGCTTCGCACAGGTCGTCCATCTCGGCCTGCAGGTCGGCGGCAAGGTCGACCGGCTTCTCCAGGCTCGCCCACGGCGGCCCGCCGTCGACCGCGTACAGGTTAATTCGCAGCATGATCTGCTCGCCGCCATCGAGCGGCGCCACCACCGCGTGCACCTGGTCGGCGGCCAGCTGCTTTTCGGCCAGCACCCGGCTCACCTCCGACAGCGTGCCGAGCATGGCCAGCTCGGACAGGCCCAGCTCCTTGGCCCCGTAGAACAGGTCCTGGTAGAGGAAATTGAGGGTCAGCCGCGCGGGGTCGGCGGCCAGGCAGCGCGCCACCAGCGGCGCTACCTGGGCAGTCCACTCGCGATAGCGCTCCATGCGCGCCGCGAACCAGGCATCGGACCCGGCTTCGTCGGCCGGCACATGGTAGAACGGGTCGTCGGCCCGCTTCAACGAGAAGCCGAGCAGGAAGCGCAGCTGCATCGCGTTTTCGTCGGGCGCGAAGCCATCCCCGGTCCAGCCGCGCATGCTGGCCTCGATGGTCGGCGCCGGCGCCAGCTTCTTGTCGGTCAGCGAGGCCGCCGCTTCGCGCAGCATCTCGTGCAGCATGCCGTAGTGGATGCGGTCGATCTCGTCGAGGTCGTAGGCGTGCCGGATCAGCGCGACTTTCGCCACCGAACTGTCGAGCCCGGCCGTGCGGAAGCTTTCCACCAGCGCGTCGTACGCGGCCTCGTCCTGGAAGCCTTCGGCCTCGACCAACCCGCCATTGCTCTGCACGAACATCGGCACCAGGAAGGCGTCGATCTCCATGTCGGACGCACCTTCGCGCCGGATCCGCAACGTGGCCGCCTCTTCCTCGACCCGGTTGCGCAGGAAGCGGCAGGCGTCCGGATCGCTGTAGCGCGCCAGTTCGATCGCGCCGTACAGGACCTCGTCGTGCTTCTTGCGCAGCGCGCGCCGCAGCTGCGTGACCAATTCCTC
>JBJMVW010000127.1:0-2680 GCA_045810465.1 Massilia sp.
CACGCAGTGCACGTCGTTGCGCTCGCCCAGCGAGCCATCGGCGTTGACCAGGTACTTGGGCACGATGAACAGCGAGATCCCCTTCACGCCCGGCGGCGCGTCAGGCGTGCGCGCCAGCACCAGGTGGACGATGTTCTCGGCCATGTCGTGTTCGCCGTAGGTGATGAAGATCTTGGTGCCGAACACCTTGTAGGTACTGTCGCCCTGCGGCACCGCGCGGGTGCGCACGGCTGCCAGGTCGGAGCCGGCCTGCGGCTCGGTCAGGTTCATGGTGCCGGTCCACTTGCCGCCGATGAGCGGCGCGATGAAACGCTCTTTCTGCTCCTGCGAGCCGGCGGTGAGCAGCGCCTCGATCGCGCCGTCGGTCAGCAGCGCCACCAGCGCGAACGACAGACTGGCGCCGTGCAGCATCTCGATGCACGGGGTCGCGACCAGCTTCGGCAGGCCCTGGCCGCCGAACTCGGCCGGGTGCTGCACGCCTTGCCAGCCGGCTTCGGCGAAGCTCCTGAAGGCCTGCTTGAAGCCGTTCGAGGTCGTCACGTTGCCGTCGTGCCAGAAGCTCGGATCCTTGTCGCTCGCGTGGTTCAGCGGCGCGATGACTTCGCCGCAGAATTTCGCGTTCTCTTCGAGCACGGCTTCGACCGTGTCCGCGGTAGCGTCTTCACAGCCGGGCAGCTGGCTGATCTCGGACAGGTTGGCCAGTTCGTTGAGCACGAACTGCATGTCTTTCAGGGGGGCTTTGTAGCTCACCGCAGTCTCCTAAATTCTTAATTTGTAAAGCAAAACGTCGTTCCCGCGAAGGCGGGAACCCCAGTTCTCCGCGCAACTGCAAACGCTTGCAGCATCGGTACGAACTTGGGTTCCCGCCTCCGCGGGAACGACGTGTTGAGGGGGTGCGATGGGTGCAGGCTCATGGCGCCCACCGCCGACTCCGATTAGCCGAGTTCCTTGACCAGCGCCGGCACCACCTCGAACAGGTCGCCAACGATGCCGTAGTCGGCCACCGAGAAGATCGGCGCTTCCGGGTCCTTGTTGATGGCGACGATGGTCTTCGAGTCCTTCATGCCGGCCAGGTGCTGGATCGCACCCGAGATGCCCACCGCGATGTACAGCGTCGGGGCGACGATCTTGCCGGTCTGGCCAACCTGCCAGTCGTTCGGCACGTAGCCGGCGTCGACCGCGGCGCGCGAGGCGCCCATCGCCGCGCCCAGCTTGTCGGCCAGCGGTTCGAGCAGCTTGAAGTTGTCGCCCGAGCCCATGCCGCGGCCACCGGAGACGATGATCTTGGCTGCCGTCAGTTCAGGACGGTCCGACTTGGCCAGCTCGCGGCCCACGAAAGCGGACTTGCCCGAATCGGCGACGGCGCCCACGGTTTCGACAGCGGCCGAACCGCCAGTTGCGGCAGCGGCGTCGAAACCGGTGGTACGTACGGTGATGACCTTCACTTTATCCGACGACTGCACGGTGGCGATCGCGTTGCCGGCGTAGATCGGGCGCTCGAAGGTGTCCGGCGAATCGACCCTGGTGATCTCGGAGATCTGCGCGACGTCGAGCTTGGCGGCGACGCGCGGCAGGATGTTCTTGCCGAAGGCGGTTGCCGGCGCCAGGATGTGCGAGTAGTTGCCGGCGACAGCCAGCGCCTGCTCGGCGACGTTCTCGGCCAGCCCGTCGGCGAAATGCGGCGCGTCGGCGACCAGCACTTTGGCGACGCCGGCGATCTGCGCGGCCTGTTCGGCTGCGGCGCCGCAATTCGAACCGGCGACCAGGATGTGCACTTCCCCGCCGCACTGGGCGGCTGCGGTCACGGTGTGGTGGGTGCTGCCCTTGAGCGAGCCGTTGTCGTGTTCAGCGATAACTAATGCGACCATGATGATTCCTGTGTATGTATAGAGACGGGCTAGGCCGCGATCAGATAACTTTGGCTTCGGTGCGCAGCTTGGCCACCAGGGTCGCCACGTCGGGCACCTTGATACCGGCCGAGCGCTTGGCGGGCTCGACCACCTTCAGCGTCTTCAGGCGCGGGGTCACGTCGACGCCCAGGTCTTCCGGCTTGATGGTTTCGAGCGGCTTCTTCTTCGCCTTCATGATGTTCGGCAGCGTCACGTAACGCGGCTCGTTCAGGCGCAGGTCGGTGGTGACGATTGCCGGCAGGGTCAGGGAAAGGGTCTCCAGGCCACCGTCCACTTCACGGGTCACGGTGACTTTGCCGTCTTCCAGCACGACCTTCGAGGCAAAGGTCGCTTGCGGCCAGCCCAGCAGTGACGCCAGCATCTGGCCGGTCTGGTTGGAGTCGTCGTCGATTGCCTGCTTGCCGAGGATGATCAGCTGCGGCTGCTCCTTGTCGGCCAGCGCCTTGAGCACCTTGGCCACCGCCAGCGGCTCGGTCTCGACCGCGGTTTCGACCAGGATGCCACGGTCGGCGCCGATCGCCATACCGGTGCGCAGCGTTTCCTGGCATTGCGCCACGCCGATCGACACCGCCACCACTTCGGTGACCTTGCCGGCTTCCTTCAGGCGCGTCGCCTCCTCGAGCGCGATCTCGTCGAACGGGTTCATCGACATTTTGACGTTGGCGATATCAACGCCGCTGCCGTCGGACTTCACGCGGACCTTGACGTTGTAGTCGACCACGCGTTTGACGGGTACCAGGACTTTCATAGGTGTGCCTTTGGAAAATGGA
>JBJMVW010000128.1:0-1815 GCA_045810465.1 Massilia sp.
CAGTGCGCTGCCCACGTCGGCCGAGGCCGCGGCCACTTCGCGTTCGGCATTGAACACGTCGGGACGCTGCGCCAGCGTCTGGGCCGGCAGCGCGCTGATCGCGATCGGCGTGGCCGCCACCACGGTGCTTGCGGCCAGCTGCTCGCGCAATAGCGGTTCCGGCACGGCGGTCAGGGTCACCAGCGCCTTGACGTCGAGGTCGCACTCGGCGCGCTGCTGGGTGGCGCGCGCCCGTCCTTCCGCCGCGCTGGCGCGTGCGCGCGCGGCAGTCGAGGGGGACTGGAAACCGGCGTCGGTGGCCAGCTGGGTCAGCCGCGCCGTGTCCGCGCGCGACTGGGCGTCCTGCTCAGCCACCGTGAGCAAGTCGGCGCAGGTGCGCAGTGCGTAGTATTGATTGGCTACTTCGGCTGCGACCGATACGCGCGCCTCATGCCAGCCGGCCCTGGCGCCGGCCAGCCGTTCGTCGGCGGCGCGCTGCTCGGCGCGGCGGGCGCCGAACAAGTCGATCTCCCACGCCGCCTGGAACGCGGCCTGCGAGGTGGTCCCGGTGGGCAGGGCGCTTTGCTGGTTTGCCCGGCTCACGCTCGCGCCCAGGTCAACCGACGGCAGCAGCGCCGCGCCCGCATTCACATGCTCCGCGCGCGATTGTTCGATGCGCGCGCTGGCCGCCGATATGGTCGGGCTGGCCGCTTGCGCCGAGTCGATCAGGCGCACCAGCAGCGGATCGCCCTGGCGCTGCCACCAGCTCGCCAGCTCGGTGAGGCTGGCATTGTGCGCCGGCGCCGCATACCACTGGGGCGCCACCACGGCATCGACTTTGGGCGCCGGTGGCGACAGCGCGCAGGCGCTCAGCGCGAGCGGGCCAGCGGCGGTAAGCAGTGATCGGGTTAGCAAGCGGGATCGGGCAAACTTCATGCGGGCTTCTTTCGTGACAGTGGTTTTTTATCGGTTTTATCGGCGATGGTGCGCGCCGTTATTTGGCATGCGCGCGCCAGGCGGGCCTGCTCGGCGTGGACCATCGCCTCGGCATAGTCGACCAGCCGCACCATCCAGGTGTCGATCGCGTCATCGTTGGCAAGCAGCTGGGGTGCGACCTCATCGATGACGTCGCGGTTGACCATCAT
The DNA here is from genome assembly GCA_045810465.1 of Massilia sp. Classification (GTDB taxonomy): domain Bacteria; phylum Pseudomonadota; class Gammaproteobacteria; order Burkholderiales; family Burkholderiaceae_D; genus Telluria. The sequence goes on from JBJMVW010000128.1 coordinate 1,125, forward strand.
CTGCACCGCCAGCGCCACGATGCCGAAGGCGAGGCGCGCAATGTCGTCGCCCGGTTCGGCGATCCCCATGTGGCGGCCTAGCAGCAGCACAAGGTGGGCGTGCGCGGGCTTGATGCCGTTGTCTATCTCTTCGCGCCAAAGCCCGGTCGGTTCGAGCATTTCGCGGAACCACAGGCGCAAGCGCAGGTGCGCCAGGTCGCCCTGCTTGAGCGGGTCGAGCAGCATCGTGTAGAACGCATGCAGGGAATCGCGCAGCGTCGCCTGCGGATCAGCACAGGCGACCAGCGGCTTGCCGCGACACTGCGCCAGTTCGTTGAATGCGGCGCGGTACAGGCCGGCCTTGTCGCCGAAATAGTAGCTGATCGACGCGATATTGGCGCCGGCCGCGAGCGCGATTTCCCGGGTCGACGTGGTGGCGAACCCCTGCTCGGCGAACAGGCGCATCGCCGCCAGTAGCAGCCGCTCGCGAGATTGCACGCCGTCCGATCGCGTCTTTCTGGTCTCTTCAACAATTCTGGTCATGGAATATTCCACCAAAGGAGCTCAGCACATTGTAAATCAAGTGATCTAACTAAAACGACTGTTTAAATGACGTTACATTTGCTTACAATTGAAACACGGCACCTAGTGAGCGACGGCCCAGCTTGCGATATAAATATGGAACGCCGGGCTGGCCGGCTGCTGTAACAAC
>JBJMVW010000129.1:0-18911 GCA_045810465.1 Massilia sp.
CGCGCTGCTCGGGCACCGGCCACATCCGCGACACCGAATCGTCCGCCCTGCAAGTCCTGCGCATCATCCAGGAAGAGGCGATGAAGGAAAATTCGGCGACCATCCACGTGCAGGTGCCGGTCGACGTTGCCGCTTTCCTGCTCAACGAAAAGCGCGGCGAAGTCCTCAAGATCGAGAACCGCCACCGCATCGCCGTGATCCTGATCCCGAACAAGCACCTGGACACGCCGCACTACAAGCTCGAGCGCATCAAGCACGACGACCCGCGCCTCGAAGAGAGCCAGGCCAGCTACACGCTGGCCGAGTCGGCCGAAACCGACATGGCCTACGCCAAGCGCCAGAAGGAAGAGCAGAAGCCGCGCCAGGAAGCGGTGGTCAAGACCATCACCCCGGCCCAGCCGGCGCCGATGGTCGACCGCAGCGAACCGGTCAAGCCGGCGGCTGCAGCTCCCGCCGCTGCGCCACGCGCGGCGGCCCCGGCCGAGACCGGTTTCTTTGCACGCGTGCGCAACTTCTTCTTTGGTGCGCCGACCCCGCTGGCGCCAGCCCCTGCCCCGGTCGCTCCGACCAGGCCGGCAACGGCGGCAGGCGCCGAGCGTGGCGAGCGCAACGGCCGTGGCCCGCGTGCGCGCGGCGGTCGTAACGGCAAGCAAGGCGGCCGCGAGCGCGAAGAACGCGAACCGGTGGCGAAGGGTCCGTCCCAGGACGAGACCGCCAAGGGCGCCGAAGCCGAAACCAAAACCGGCCGTCCGCCGCGCCAGCCGCGCCCGCCGCGTGAACCGCGCGAGCCGGTCGAAGCACAGGCCGGCGCGCCGCGTGGCGAGCGTGGCGAACGTCCGGAGCGTGCCGAACGTGGCGAGCGCGCTGAACGCGGCGAACGTCCTGAACGTGCACCGCGCCAGCCGCGCGAACGTGGCGAGCGCGCCCCGGTCGCGGCCGACGCCAAGGCTGAAGAACTGAACCTGATGCAAGCTGCGGTGCCGGTCCCGGCAGATGCATCGAGCAGCAACCCGCACGGCGACAAGCTCGAGCATGCGGTGAATGTCGTCACCTCGACCGACCTCGACGGCGACCAGGCCGAGAACGATGCGAACGGCGACGAACCGCGCCGCCGCCGCCGCCGCGGTGGCCGTAACCGCAACCGCCGCGACCGCGACCAGGTCGAGGGCATCGAGTCGGGCGAAGCTGGTGAAGGCGAAGGCGCGCCGGCGTTTGCCCCGGTAGCCGACGAGGAAGCTGCGAAGGTGGCAGCCGCCAGCAAGGCCCGCCCTGAAGGCGCTCCGGCTGCCGGCGTCCGCGCCGCCGCTGCCCAGGGCCCGTGGCCGTTCCCGACCGCGGCGTCGGTAGCGGCTGCGCAGGCGAAGCTTGAACGCGCCGTTGCAAAGGCTCAGGCTGGCGAGGCCGCCCCTGCTCCGGCTGCAGCACAGGCTGCTGTCCAGGCCGAAGCGCCAGCCCCGGTTGGCGCCTGGCTGTTCCCGACCGCCGCCTCGATTGCCGCCGCAAAAGCGCCAGCGGCCGAAGTGAAGCCTGAACCTGCTGCTGCCCCGGCGCCAGCTCCGGTCCAGGCTGCTCCGGCACCGGCTCCGGTCCAGGCTGCTCCGGTCCAGGCTGCTCCGGTCCAGGCTGCTCCGGCACCGGCTGCGGTCCAGGCTGCCCCGGCACCGGCTCCGGTCCAGGCTGCCCCGGCACCGGCTCCCGCTGACCTCGACGAGTTGCTCGACAACGCCGGCCTGACGCTGGCTTCGACCGACCCGGAAAAACTGCGCGCCGCGCAGGAAGCGGCTGCCCAGGCAGCGCAACCGGTCCGCGTCGGCCGCGCGCGCAAATCGGCCCCGCCGCCGGTGGTCGAGCCGTTGGTCCAGGTCGATACCCGCCAGTAAAACCGGCGCTGCGTCGATGACGGAAAAAGGGAAGCCGCGTGCTTCCCTTTTTCTTTATCAGGCGGGAACCCATGCTCGGCTTACGTAGGGTGGGCACCCCGTGCCCACGCGAAAGCTTGCTCAATGCTAAGGTCCGCGTGGGCTCGGGTGCCCACCCTACCTGCTGTACGATAAGCAAATCTTCCGACTAACAGGAACCGGCGCGCGCATGACAGTCCAAAACTCTTTGTCCCGTCCCGCCGAAATTACCTTGCGCGAAGCCTTCTGGTACTGGCTCAAGCTCGGCTTCATCAGCTTCGGCGGCCCGGCCGGGCAAATTGCGCTGATGCACACCGAACTGGTCGAACGCCGGCGCTGGATCTCGGAGCAGCGCTTCCTGCACGCGCTGAACTACTGCATGCTGCTGCCCGGACCGGAAGCCACCCAGCTCGCCGTCTACATCGGCTGGCTGCTGCACCGTACCCTCGGCGGCATCATCGCCGGCCTGCTGTTCGTGCTGCCGTCGCTGGTGATCCTGATCGCCCTGTCCTGGATCTACATGGCCTTCGGAAACGTTCCCGCAGTCGCCGGCGTGATGAACGGCATCAAGCCGGCGGTCGTCGCCATCGTGCTCGCCGCCGCCTGGCGCATCGGCAGCCGCACCCTCAAGAACGGGGTGCTGATCGCGATCGCCGTCGCCGCCTTCGTCGCGATCGCCTTTCTCAGCCTGCCATTTCCCTTGATCGTGTTGTGCGCCGCGCTGGCCGGCTTCGTCGGTGGCCGCGCCTGGCCGCAACGTTTCCAGCTCGGCGGCGCCCAGCACGGCAGCCAAGCCTCGTACGGCCCGGCCCTGATCGACGACGACACGCCCCCACCGGCCCACGCGGCGTTCTCCTGGCGCCGCCTGGCCACGGTCGCGCTGGCCGGCATCGGCCTCGCGCTGGCGGCCTGGCTGCTGCTCGCCGCCGCGTACGGCCCGCGCGCGACCCTGCCCCGGATGGGCTGGTTCTTCACCAAGGCCGCCCTGATGACCTTCGGCGGCGCCTACGCGGTGCTGCCCTACGTGGTGCAGGGCGCGGTCGACCACTACCACTGGCTCAGCGCGCCGCAGATGATCGACGGCCTCGCGCTCGGCGAAACCACGCCCGGGCCCCTGATCATGATCGTCGCGTTTGTCGGCTTCGTCGGCGGCTGGACCGAGGCGCTGCCTGGCGCTGCCGCCCTGCCCCTGGCCGGCGCGGCGGGCGCGGCGGTGGCCGCCCTGTTCACCTTCCTGCCGTCGTTCGTGTTCATCCTGGCCGGCGGCCCGCTGGTCGAAGCGACGCGCGGCAACGTGCGAATGACCGCCCCGCTGACCGCGATCTCGGCCGCCGTGGTCGGCGTCATCGCCAGCCTGGCCCTGTTCTTCGGGCAGCACGTCTTTTTTGCTGGCGGACAGGTGCAGCCGGCGTCGATCGCGATCGGCATCGCCGCCGCCGTCGCCTTGCTCCGGTACAAGGCCGGCACCATCAAATTGATCGTCGCCTGTGCCGTTGCTGGCCTCGTGCTATCGTATCGGCATGGCTGAAAAAATCATCATGCTCAACGACGCCAGCTCGCCGTCGTTGCCCATTCCACGGGTGCTGGCGGCCCCGTCCGGCCGCGTCGACGACGCACTTGCGCGGCCCCTGCACGACCTGCGCATTTCCGTCACCGACCGCTGTAACTTCCGCTGCGTCTACTGCATGCCGAAGGAAGTGTTCGACAAAGACTACCAGTACCTGCCGCACTCGTCGCTGCTGTCGTTCGAGGAAATCACGCGCGTGGCGCGGTTGTTCATTGCCCACGGCGTCGAAAAGATCCGCCTGACCGGCGGCGAACCACTGCTGCGCAAGGACCTCGAACGCCTGGTCGCGATGCTGCGCACGTTGCCGACCGCCAGCGGGCGTCCGCTCGACCTGACGCTCACCACCAATGGTTCGCTGCTTGCACGCAAGGCGCGCGCGCTGAAGGACGCCGGCCTCGACCGCGTCACGGTCTCGCTCGACGCGCTCGACGACACTGTGTTCCGGCGCATGAACGACGTCGACTTTGCCGTCAGCGACGTGCTCGAAGGCATCGAAGCGGCGCATGCCGCCGGGCTCGGCCCGATCAAGGTCAACATGGTGGTCAAGCGCGGCATGAACGACGACCAGATCCTGCCGATGGCGCGCCACTTCAAAGGCACGCCCTTCATCCTGCGCTTTATCGAATACATGGACGTGGGCGCGTCGAACGGCTGGAACATGGACGAAGTCGTGCCGTCGGGCGAAGTGGTGCGCCGCATCGGCGCCGAGATACCGCTCGAAGCCGTCGGCGCCAACTACACCGGCGAGACGGCCGCGCGCTGGCGCTACGCCGACGGCAGCGGCGAAGTGGGCATGATCTCGAGCGTCACGCAAGCCTTCTGCCACGACTGCTCGCGCATCCGCCTGTCGACCGAAGGCAAACTCTATACCTGCCTGTTCGCGACCCGCGGCCACGACCTGCGCACCCTGCTGCGCGCAGGCCACAGCGACCTCGAGATCGGTAACGCGATCGCCGAGCTGTGGCGCAACCGCGCCGACCGCTACTCCGAAACCCGCACCATCAACACCGCCGGCCTCGCGCGCGGCGCGAAAAAAGTCGAAATGTCCTACATCGGCGGCTAAAACAACATGAAGAAGAACGAATCGATCACCGGGCTGATCCTCGCGGGCGGCCGCGGCACACGCATGGGCACGGTCGACAAAGGGCTGCAGCCGTTCCGCGGGTCAACCATGGCGGCCAACGTGCTCGAGCGCCTCGCGCCGCAAGTTTCCTCGGTCGCCATCAACGCCAACCAGAACCTCGAAACCTACGGCGCGCTCGGCGTGCCGGTGTGGCCCGACGACACCACCGGCTTCGCCGGGCCGCTGGCCGGCCTCGAAGCCGGCATGCGCCGCTGCACCACGCCCTACCTGCTCACCGCCCCCTGCGATTCGCCGTTCCTGCCGCCCGACCTGGCCGAGCGCCTGTTCGCCGCGCTGCGCGAGCAGGACGCCGACCTCGCCTACGCGGTCACGCAGGAGCCCGGCATGCGGCGCCAGCCGCACCCAGTGTTCTGCCTGGTGCGCGTCGACCGCCTGCCCTTGCTCTCAAGCTACCTCGCCGAAGGCGGGCGCAAGATGGACGGCTGGTACGCCGGGCTGAAGGCTGCCGAAGCGCTGTTCGAGGACGGCGACGCCTTCCGCAACATCAACACGCTCGACGAACTGCACAACCTCGACAGCACGCGCGCAGCGCGCCTGGCCGACATCGTCAGCTGCCTGTCTGGCTACGATCCCGACGCGCTGCCGGTCCGCGCGGCCCAGCGCATCATTGGCGACTTCGTCACCCCGGTCCGCTCGGTCGAACAGGTCGCGTTGCGCGCCGCGCTCGGCCGCGTGCTGGCGGCGGACATCATTTCCCCGATCAACGTGCCGGCGCACGACAACTCGGCGATGGACGGCTACGCGCTGCGCGGCGCGGACATCGGTGCCGGCGGCGCGACGACCTTCAAGGTGATCGGCACCGTCTACGCGGGCCGCCCGTCCGACCTCAAGCCGGCGCCGGGCGAATGCGTGCGCATCATGACTGGCGGCGTGATGCCGCAAGGCTGCGACAGCGTGGTGCCGCAAGAGTTTGTCGTGGACAGCAACGACGCCAGCGTCACGATCAACGCCGGCACCATCCGCCCCGGCGACAACCGGCGCTTTGCCGGCGAGGACTTGAAGGCAGGCAGCGCTGCGCTCAGGAAAGGCAAGGTCGTGCGGCCGTCCGACCTCGGCCTGCTCGCCTCGCTCGGCGTGGCCGAAGTGCCGGTGCAGCGCCGGCTGCGGGTGGCGTTTTTCTCGACCGGCGACGAACTGCGCTCGATCGGGCAGCCGCTGGACGAGGGCTGCGTGTACGACAGCAACCGTTACACGATTTACGGCATGCTGCGGCGGCTCGGCTGCGACATCATCGACATGGGCATCGTGCGCGACGACCCGCAGGCGCTCGAAGATGCCCTGAAGAGCGCCTGCGAGAATGCGGACGCGATCATCACCTCGGGCGGGGTATCGGTGGGCGCGGCCGACTACACGCGGCAGATCATGGCACGGCTGGGCGACGTCACGTTCTGGAAGATCGGCATGCGGCCGGGGCGCCCGCTCGCGTTCGGGCGTATCGGCTCGAATGGCAAGAGCGCCTTCCTGTTCGGGCTGCCGGGCAACCCGGTGGCCGTGATGGTCTCGTTCTACTTCTTCGCCCGCGATGCGTTGTTGCAGATGATGGGCGCGGAGGCGCCGCTGGAGCTGGTACGGGCGCGTTCGGCCGGCGCGATCCGCAAGAAAGCCGGGCGGACCGAATACCAGCGTGCCGTCCTGGCGCGCGGCGCCGACGGGCGGCCCGAGGTGCGGATCACCGGCTCGCAAGGCTCGGGCATCCTGCGCTCGATGTCGGAAGCGAATTGCATGGTGGTGCTGCACGACGAGCAGGGCAACGTGGCCGCGGGGGATGAGGTGGATGTGCTGGTGTTCGAGGGGTTGGTGTAACGTTGCAAGCGGTTCAATGATTCGCGTGGGCACGGGGTGCCCACCCTACGCGGCGCGAGGGGCAATTATTCCAACTCCATGCCGTCCAAATCGATCCCGCCGCCCCAATCGGATGGATACACGCCCTCGCGCACATACCGGTGAAAGGTCGAATATGGCCAATCCAAAACACTCTTCGCACACCCATGTTTAACTGGGTTGTAATGCACGTAATCGAGATGCCGCTCAAAATCGGTCTCATCACGAATTTGATGCTCCCAAAATCGTCGCTGCCAGATCGCTGCCTCCCGGTGCTTCCGGGCCGACTCATTGAGCAGGCGAGAATCCACATGCACTTCCGGCGAAAAACGCGACACCGAACGCTTGATCTGAAGCCAGCGCGCCGAATAATCGCTGTCACCGTCAGGTAAGGTCCAGATGCAATGGAGGTGGTCGGGCAGGAGTACCCAGCCGTCGATTGAAAATGGTCGGATTTTTCGAACGTTGTGAATGGCCAGCCTGAGCGCATTCCGAATGGTGTCATCACACAAAATCCGTCGGCGATGATAGGTGACGACGGTGAAGAAAAACGTGGAGGCGCCTGTCGCGCGACGGTAGCGGGTCATGGTGCCGGCGATTTTAGGCCGCGTTTCAAAGCGTGTGGCAGAGGCGGATCAAAGGTCCGCGTGGGCACGGGGTGCCCACCCTACGTTTAGGACGGCGGGTAGGGTGGGCACCCCGTGCCCACGCGAACGTGTGATCAGCCCTACTCACCGCTTTCCTCGCCATCCGTCCCCAGCATCAGCTGCGCCGCCTCGCTCGGCAGCGCCTCGACCGATTTGAGCTTGCGCGCCATCTGCCGGCTGCGCACTTCGGCGTTTTCGATATTCTTCGCGGCGCGCTCGAGCGTGGTCCGGGTCGCGGCCAGCACGTCGCCGAACTTGCCGAACTCGGTCTTCACCGCGCCCAGCACCTGCCACACTTCCGACGAGCGCTTTTCCAGCGCCAGCGTCCGGAACCCCATCTGCAAACTGTTCAGGATCGCCGCCAGCGTCGACGGCCCCGCAATCGTCACCCGCAGCGTGCGCTGCAGGTCGTCCGCCACGCCCGGCCGCCGCATCACTTCCGCGTACAGGCCCTCGGTCGGCAAAAACAGGATCGCGAAATCGGTGGTCTGCGGCGGCGCCAGGTACTTCTCGCAGATCGTCCTGGCCTCCAGCCGCACCGCGCGCTCGAGCTCGGCGCCCGCCCGGGCGACGCCTTCCGCATCCGCACGGTCGGCCGCTTCGACCAGCCGCTCGTACTGCTCCTTCGGGAACTTGGCGTCGATCGGCAGCCACAGCGGCGGCCCGCCGTCGACCACGCCCGGCAGCTTGATCGCGAACTCGACCCGCGCGTTCGACCCGGCCACCGTCTCGACGTTCTTCGCATACTGGTCCACCGTCAGCACCTGCCCGAGCAGCATCTCGAGCTGCACCTCGCCCCACGTGCCGCGCGTCTTCACGTTGGTCAGCACGCGCTTGAGGTCGCCCACGCCGATCGCCAGCTGCTGCATCTCGCCCAGTCCCTGGTGCACTTTCTCGAGCCGCTCCGACACCTGGCGGAACGATTCGGTCAGCCGCGTCTCGAGCGTCGCGTGCAGCTTTTCGTCGACCGTCTGCCGCATCTCTTCCAGCCGCCGGGCATTGTCGCTCTGGAGGTCCTGGATTTTGGTCTCGAGCGTGCCGCGCACTTCGAGCATGCGCGCCGCATTCGATTCGGTCAGCGCGGCCAGCGTCTGCTGCAAGGTGTCGGCAAAGCGCTTCAGGCTGCGGGCCTGCTCTTCCCTGCCGCTGGCAGCAATCAGCTGGATCTGCTGGCGCATGCTGTCGAGCTGCTGCACGGTCGCGCCATGGTACTGCGCCAGGCTGGCCGCCACTTCCTGCCGCACCGCCTGCGAGCAGGCCTGGGTTTCGTGGCGCAGCTCGCGCTCGACCCGTTCGAAGTGCTGCCCATGGCCGCCGCGCCCGCGCACCAGCGCCAGCAGTTGCAGCACGATCAGCACGGCCGCGGCCGCGGCCAGGATCAGGAATTGGGGAGTGGTCATGGCAATCAGTCGGCCTTGTTGCGCATCCAGTCGGCGGTCTGGTAGAACGACTGCATCAGGCGCAGGCGCAGTTGCTCGTCGATGCCGACGTCTTCCATCGCCCACGCCATCGCGCGCAGCCACTGGTCGCGCTCACTGGTGCCGATCGCGAACGGCAGGTGGCGCGCGCGCAGGCGCGGGTGGCCGTAGCGCTCGATGAACAGGTCGGGTCCGCCCATCCAGCCGGACAGGAACATGAACAGCTTGTCGCGCGAGCCGTCGTTCGGTTTCGGGTGCAGCGCGTGGATGCCGGCAAATTCTGGCTCCAGTTGCATCAGGTCGTAGAAGCGGTCGACCAGTTCGCGCAGGCGGGTTTCGCCGCCGATGGTCTCGTAGAGGGTCGGGGTGTGGGGATCGGTGTCAGCCATCTCATCATGATAGCGCAGGCCAACCCGGCCGTGTACCCGCTCGTTCGATGGCAGTCACGCCTGTTCAAACCATGCGCGCACCCGGCGCACCACGTGTTCCGGCTCGATCGCCATAATGCATGGACAGCGCGTCGCGTGATTGCCGTGTGCGCCGCGCCGCTCGCCCTGGCACTGGACGTTGCTGTGGATGACTGCTGTCGAGCGGCCCACCGGATGCCAGCGCCGAATGTCGGCCTGGCGCGATTGGAACAGCCCGAGCGTATGGATTCCCAGCGCGGCTGCGAGATGAAGCGGCCCGGTGCTGCCGGCGATCAGGCCGTCGCAGTTGGCCATGAAACTCATGAATTCGGTCAGCGTCAGTTTGCCGACCAGGTCAGTCACGTTGGCGTCGTCGCAATGCCGGTCCAGCAAGGGCTGCAAATTCTCGCGATCCTCGGGCGTGCCGCAGACGAACCAGTGAAACCGGTCGGGATCGAGACTGTGAATCACGCGCGAATACGATTCGAGCGGCCATTGGTGCGCGCTGGCCGTGACCAGCGCCGGGCTGAGGATGACGGTACGGCGCCCCTGGGAAAAGTGACCGGGATGGGACGGCGATCCTCCGGCGAGCCGTGGTGGAGCGAGATGATACAAGTCCCGAACTTCCTGCAAGTCATCGATTTTGACGCCCAGCGGACGCAGGTACTGCAGGTCGAGCAAGCGTTTGTTGAGCCCCCAGCACGATCGCGTCAGCGCGACCAGGTGCGTGCATCGTCTTAAATTGTAGGAACGAAACAGCGATCCGATGCGAACCGGAATTTGCGCCTCGTAAGCGCTGGTGGCCATCTCGCGCGAGGTATTCACCTGAATAAAGATATCGATGTTCAGTGACCTCAGCAAAGCCAGCCGTTCTTCGGCAGTTGCAGGTTCACCGTACACCTCGTCGACGTCCGGGCAGTACTGCGCAACATCGATCGTTTTGCGGTTGGTCAGCAAGATCACCGTACAGTGGGGGTCTTGTTTCTTCAGTGCTGCGGCCATCGGCAGGCTGATGACCAGGTCGCCCAACTGGGTGGTTTTAGATAGCAGCACTCGCTTGAACGGCGGCGCAATGCTCGCCCCGTTGCGAAACGGGTTGCTGAAGGTTTTCATTTCCGTAGCTGGTGCGCTCGATGGCCTGCGTGATTGACCACCGCGAAGCACACCCAGTTCCGGAGAGATGACGCAATCTTGGCTCAGGTCCAAGCGATCCCGTCGTTCAGCGCTTCACCGCTCCCAGCGTGAGCCTAAAATGATGCTGCAGAGATTTCCCCGCTGAAAGTCAGGATCTTTGAATGCGAGAAAATCATCATTGAACGTGCCAAATGTGCTGTCCGGCCGATGCTTCAGCCCCTGATAGAACGCGTCGATGACCTCGTGCCCGAAGTCGTGGCTACGTGGATAGGCCGCAATCACTGCCTCACGCTCTTCATCCGTAAAGTGGTCATAGTTGCGGCCCGTCATATCCATTCCGGCGCCAGCCTGCACCAGGCAGATCTCCGGGTGCATATGTTCCGGAATGCCTGGGGTCGTGTGGAGGGCGATAGCAAGCCAGACTTTCTCGATGTCTGCTTCGGGGATCCCATGGCCTCGCAGAAAATCGCGCGCGGCGTTCGCGCCGTCCACCTCGAAGCGTAGTTGACTTTCGTGGTAGCAGCGCGTGATGCCGATATCGTGGAACATGGCAGCGGCGTAAAGCAGTTCTGGATCAAACGGCAGGCCGTTCCGTTTTCCGGCCAAGGCGCCCCAAAAATAAACCCGCGTGGAATGGTGGAATAGCAGGTCGCTCTCGGTGTCGCGAATGAGCTGGGTTATCTCGCGCGCAATTCTGCTGTCTGGTACCTTTACGCCAAAAATGTCGGTATTTTTCACAATTTCACCCTGTTTCAATCCTGATCGTCTGCTGGAGCTTCACCCCACCTGGGCGGCAATCTGCCTGGCCGCGTCCGGCGGGACGCGGAAGCTGATCGCCATCCGGTTATAGGCATTCATCAGACCGATCGCGATCGTGAGGTCGGCGAGCTGTTGTTTGCCGAATACGGCAGCGGCTGCTTCGTACTCGGCGTCCGGAACACCTGTTTTGGCTACGCACGTCACGGTCTCTGCCCAGGCAAACGCTGCACGCTCAGCGGCGTCGAACAATGCACCGGCCTCGCGCCAGGCCGGAACCAGCACGAGCTTCTCGATTGCGACGCCCTCCTTCAACAGGTCGCGCGAATGCATATCGATGCAGTAGGCACAGCCGTTGATCTGCGAAACGCGAAGATAGACGAGGTCAACCAATACCTTCGGCAACCCGCTTTGTAGAATGTGGCTGTAAACACCGCCGAGTGCCTTCATGCCGGCCGGTGTGGCGGCGTTGTAATCCATGCGCTGCGTCATTTGGTATCTCCTGATAAAAAAGAATCGAGCGGCTCCAGCCGCACGAGGATAATGCACCCTGGAGTGGTTAAAAAACAGTGCTAAGATTGGCGAGTTTTAATGTACCATGCGTGATGGCTTCCCTCCCTATCGACCTTGATCGCGCCAAGAAGACTCCCCTGGCCACACAGATTTATGCGGCCATCCGAGAGGCAATCGAGGCTGGGCAGATTCCCTCCCATGCGAAGCTTCCTTCGTGGCGCGATTTGGCGGCTCAGCTGGGCGTCTCTCGTGGTACGGTGCGTCTGGCCTACGAGCGTCTTATCGATGAGCAACTCGCGATGGGCTTTGGCGCGGCCGGCACTCGCGTAACCGAGCGCCCATCCGTATCCCGTGCATCCGGTTGGCCCCCCGAGGCGTCGCCAATGCCGGATTTCTTTCCTGATTTCGGGAGGGTGCCCTTGACGTTCCAAATGGGCGTCCCCGCTCAAGATGAGTTCCCATACAAACTGTGGTCGCGCATCCTGACCCGAGCGGCCCGGCTCACCGCTGCAGCCCCGGTCGGGTATCCGGATCCTCGCGGCGATCCAGGTTTGCGGACGGAAGTTGCGGCCTACCTGGGTATCGCCCGCGGGCTTCGATGCAGCCCTTCCCAGGTGCTGATAACGGCGGGCTTCTCAGGAGCGCTCGGACTCGTGATCCGTGGACTTGAGCTGGAAGGGAGGTCCGCCTGGGTGGAGGATCCGGGTTTTCCGCTCACGCGCACTGCGCTCGCCCTGGCAGGCATGACGACAACAGCCGTCCCCATCGACGATGAAGGGCTCAATGTTGCCGCTGGCCTCAAGATCGCTCCCGAAGCGGCGCTGGCAGTCGTGACACCAGGCCAGCAGGCGCCGCTCGGCATGACGATGTCGCTCGCTCGGCGGCTTGCACTGCTTGAATGGGCCCGGCGCAACGATGCCTGGATCATTGAGGACGATTATTTAAGCGAACTGCAGCTGGAAGGACGGGCAGCCCCGGCACTTGCATCGCTCGACCATGGAGGACGGGTGCTGCACATCGGCACTTTCAGCAAGACCCTCAGCCCCGCGTTGCGCCTGGGCTTCCTGGTTGTGCCGCCGGAACTGGCGCGCCGGTTTGGCGAGCTTGCTGTCTGCCTGGCGCCGGCGCCACCTGCGACTACCCAGCGTGCTGTCGCGGATTTTTTGCACGAAGGGCACTACCTTCGCCATCTGCGCCGCATGAAGCGGCTGTATGCCGCCCGCCGGGAGACTCTGCTTCGTTGTTTGCGCGAGGAGGCGTCAGACTCGATCGAGGTACAAGCGACTGCCGGTATCGCTATAGTGACCCGGCTTCGCGAATCCGCATCCGACGTGGACATCGCTTCGCGCGCCCTGCAGTTCGGCCTCGCGCCAGTTCCGCTGTCCCCCTGGTACACGCAATCTCCTCAAACGCGTGGGTTGCTGCTCGGCGTGACCAACCTCAATGAAGATCGCCTCGCTGCTGACTGCCGCCGGCTGGCAGAGTTGGCGCGCTAGCAGTTTAGGCTGGCACGAAGCGTACTCGGCATGGATTCCCGCCCCCGCGGGAACGACCGATGTCCAGCCGCTGGCCTTAACGCCCGCGCGCTCTCAGGCCTCCCGCAGCGTCTGCAAGGGCGGCTGCCGCAGCACGTTGCGCAAGCCGAGCCAGCCGCCGATCAGCGCACACACGATGCCCGCCGCAATGCCGGCCATCCAGACACCGGGCTCGAACGTCCACGGGAACTTGAACTGGTATGTGGCCAGCGCCCAGCCCATCCCCGCCGCACCAGTCGCCGCCAGCAGCCCGGCCAGCGAACCGACCAGCGCAAATTCGATTCGCTGCGCCTGCGCCAACTGCCCGCGCGTCGCGCCCAGCGCGCGCAGCAGCCCCGCCTCGCGCGTGCGCTCGGCCGTCGATCCCATCAGCGCCGCATACAGCACCAGCACCCCGGACGCCAGCGTGAACAGGAACAGGAATTCGACCGCCGCCACCACCTGGTCGAGCACATCCTGCAGCTGGCGGATGATCCCCGAGACGTCGATCACGGTCAGGTTCGGATAGGCGCGCGTGAGCGTGTTGGCCAGCGCCGCGCCGTGCGCGGGCAGGTGGAACGCCGTCATGTAGGTGGTCGGCGCATTCGTCATTGCGGCAGGGTTGATGATGACGAAGAAGTTGGCCCGCATCGAACCCCACTCGAGCTTGCGCAGGCTGGTGATCCTGGCATCCACCACCAGCCCCGCCATGTCGAAGCGCATGACGTCGCCCAGCTTCAGCCGCAGCGTCTTCGCGATGCCCTGCTCGACCGACGCCTCGGCCACGCCCGGCGCGTCCTTGTACCAGCGGCCGGCGACGATGTCGTTGGCGGCCGGCGGATCCTTCATGCTCGACAGGTTGAATTCGCGGTCGGCCAGCCGGCGCGCATCGTCGCCTGGGTAGGTCGCGGGCGTGATCGGATTGCCGTTCACCGCGGTCAGGCGGCCGCGGATCATCGGGTACAGCACCGCGTCCTTCACGCCGGCGCCGGCCAGCTGGCGCTCCACGCCCTGCTTCTGGTCGGGCATGATGTTGATGATGAAGCGGTTCGGCGCATCCGGCGGGGTGGCGGTGCGCCAGGCCGCCATCAGGTCGCCGCGCACCACGGTGAGCAGCAGCAGCGCCATCAGGCCAAGCGACAGCGACACCACCTGCACTACCGTCGCGCCCGGGCGCCGCTGCAGCGAGGTAATCGCAAAGCGCCAGGCCTGGCCGCTGGAGACGCCGCGCAGGCGCTTGAGAACGCGCAGCCCGAGCCAGGCGACCAGCGCAAACACGCCGAAGCCGCCGAGGAAGCCGCCGGCCGTGGTCAGCGCGAGTTTGGCGTCGCCCGCCTGCCACAGCAGCAGCGCGACGAACACCACGATCCCCAGGCCATAGGTGGCCAGCGCCATCGGCTGCGGCGCGGCCTGCTCGCGCCGGATCACGCGGTTGTGCGGCACGTTGCGCAACTGGAGCACCGGCGGCAGCGCGAAGCCGATCAGGAGCAGCATGCCGGTGGCGATGCCTTGCAGCGCGGGCAGCGGCGATACCGGCGGCAGGTCGGTCGTCATCAGTTTGCCGACCATCTCCATCAGCACGTAGTGCGCGCCGAAGCCGACCAGCACGCCGAGCACGCTGCCGACCAGGCCGACGATGGCGAATTCGACCAGGTACAGGGCGCCCACCTGGTTTTGGGTCATGCCGAGGCAGCGCAGCATCGCGCAGGCGTCGAGGTGGCGCTGCATGAAGCGGCGCGCGGCCATCGCCACCGCGACCGCGGCCAGCATCGCCGACAGCAGGCCGACCAGCGACAGGAACAAATCGGCGCGGTCGAGCGTGGCGCGCATCTCGGGCCGCCCGTTTTCGAGCGATTCGATGCGCACGCCCTTGACGCTGCCCGACGCCAGCTGCGCGCGCAGCCAGCGCTCGTAATCGTCGACCCGGGCGCGGTCGTTGTTCGCCGGCGCCGCCACCTGCATCCGGTAGGTGACGCGCGCGAAGTTATCGACCAGGCCGGTGGCCTTCAGGTCGTCGAGCGCCAGCATCACGCGCGGCGCGAAGTTGGCGAACGACGCGCCGCGGTCCGGTTCGGACGCGATCAGCTGCGCGATGGTGAAGCGCTTGTCGCCCAGCTGCAGGGTGGCGCCGACGCGCGCGTTCAGCGCCGGCAGCAGGTTGGCGTCGACCCATACCGTGCCCGGCGCCGGGGTGGCGCGGGTCGCGCTGCCGCGCGCCTCGCTGGCGGCGTCCGGGTCGGTGGTGATGCGCAGCTGTCCGCGCAGCGGGTAGCGCGGCGAGACCGCCTTGACCGACGCCAGCTGGGCGGTTGAGGCCTCGCCCGCGCCGGCCTGGGCCATGCTGGGGAAGGTGACGGTATCGGCCAGCAGCAGGCCACGCCGTTCGGCCTCGCGCCGCCAGTTGGCCGGGACCGGCTGGTCGGCGTTGACCAGCAGGTCGGCGCCGAGCAGCTGGTGCGCATCGCGATTGAGGCCGGTGCGCATGCGGTCGATGAAGAAGCCGACCGCCGACAGCGCCGACACGGCCACGATCAGCGCCACCAGCAGGAAACGCAGTTCGCCAGCGCGCCAGTCGCGCGCGGTCATGCGCAGGGATTGCACGAACATTGGACTACCTCACTCCAGAAGACCTACCTCGTTCCGTTCTCACGCTACCCGAGCACGCATTGCGGCCTGGTACGCATGCAAACTTGGGTCCCCGCCTCCGCGGGGACGACGTCTATTCGCCAGATCGGCAGGGTGCGCTCTCGAGCGCACGCTACGCCTTCGGCAAACGTCATTCCCGCGCAGGCGGGAACCCCAGTTCTCGAGCGTATCTGAGCAATATTTTCGGTCCCGGTAAGCATTCAAACTTGGGTCCCCGCCTCCGCGGGGACGACGTTTATCGGGCAGCAGCCCCGGCAAAAAACGCATCCACCTCGGCCAGCAGCTCGCGCTTGGTCTCCGGCTCCACGAACGACGCCGCAAAACTATTGCGCGCCAGCTGCTTCGCATGCTTCTCATCAAGCGGCAGCGCCTCGAACGCCGCGATGAAATTATCGTTCATGTAGCCGCCGAAGTAGGCGGGGTCGTCCGAATTGACGGTCGCCGCCAGCCCCGCGTCGAGCAGCGTGCGCAGGTTGTGCTTGCCCATCACGTCGAACACGCGCAGCTTGATGTTCGACAGCGGACACACCGTCAGCGCCATCTGCTCGCGGACCAGGCGCTGCACCAGGTCCGGATCCTCGAGGCAGCGCACGCCATGGTCGATGCGTTCGACATTCAGGCAGTCCAGCGCGCTTTCGATGTAGGCCGGCGGCCCCTCCTCGCCGGCGTGCGCGACCAGGTGCAGGCCGAGCGCCCGCGCGCGCTCGAACACGCGCGCGAATTTCTCGGGCGGGTGCCCGACTTCGGACGAGTCGAGCCCGACGCCGATGATCTTGTCGCGATACGGCAGCGCTTCCTCGAGCGTGGCGATGGCCTCTTCCTCCGGCAGGTGGCGCAGGAAGCACATGATCAGGCCGGCGCTGATCGGGCCGTCCTGGCAGGCGCGGTAAATGCCGTTGATGACGGTCTCGAAGCTGACGCCGCGCGCGGTATGGGTTTGCGGGTCGAAGAAGATCTCGGCGTGGCGCACGTTGTCGGCGTGGGCGCGCGCCAGGTAGGCGGCGGTCATGTCGTAGAAATCCTGTTCGGTCAGCAGCACGCTGGCGCCGGCGTAATAAATGTCGAGGAAGGACTGCAAATCCGTGAAGGCGTACGCCTGGCGCAACGCTTCGACCGACGGGTAAGGCAGGGAAACGCCGTTCCTTTGCGCCAACGCAAAGATCAGTTCGGGTTCGAGCGAGCCTTCGATATGGATGTGCAGTTCAGCCTTTGGCATGCCTTGAACAATGTTGCGCAGCTGATCGGTCAGCATCAATTTTCTCCGGTGTATGTCGGTTTGGTAGGACGTGACCGACAAGTGTAACGCATGCCCACCGACGCCTGATTTCACTGCGGAATTTGTGTAACGTGCGCACGATTGGTGTGCGCCACAGCTTGTCGAGATCGTGCAATATGAACTCACCATTTGTGAAATCGGGGCAGCAAAAAACGGGCGCGAAAACGCCGTGTTTACCGCCCCGGCAGGGCCCGCCGAAGGGCCTGTAAGAGGCCTCGACAGACCCTGCAAAAAGTGGTGTTTTCGCTTATAAATCAACTACTTAGGATCGCCACACCAGTACACACGTCACTGCTTTGACTTCCGGAACTATTAGGCACATAATAAATTTCATATACGTAAGAAGACGCTCTCAGAACGCGCGGGAGACCGGACAAAATCCGGAAAAAGAATAAAAAAATCGCTTGCCGAGCCCGTGTCAGAAATCCTGACATGCGGCACGCGCGGAGTGACCCAGAAAAAGGAGTATGCCAAAGACCGGGGCCTGGGCAGTCGCACTTCGACTGTCGTGACAGTGATCGTTGTTAGCACATTAAAGGACATTCACATGACCATTTTTGACAACTACGCAGCCCGTTATGAGCGTACCCGGGAAGAGGAATACTCCCTGTCAGAGTATCTTCAGCTGTGCAAGAAGAATCCCCTTACCTACGCCAGCGCCCCGGAGCGCATGCTCGCTGCCATCGGCGAACCGCAACTGGTCGACACCCGCCTCGATTCCAGGCTGTCGCGCATCTTCGCCAACAAGGTCATCAAGATTTACCCGGCATTCCGCGAGTTTTATGGCATGGAGGAAGTCATCGAGCAGGTCGTCTCGTATTTCCGCCATGCGGCGCAAGGCCTGGAAGAGCGCAAGCAGATCCTGTACCTGCTTGGCCCGGTCGGTGGCGGCAAATCGTCGATCGCCGAGAAACTCAAGCAACTGATGGAACACGTGCCGTTCTACTGCCTGAAGGGCTCGCCCGTGAACGAGTCGCCGCTGGGCCTGTTCAACGAGGACGAGGACGGCGTCATCCTCGAGGAAGACTACGGCATTCCGCGACGCTACCTGCGCGGCATCCCCAGCCCGTGGGCAGTCAAGCGCCTGCACGAATACGGCGGCGACATCAACCAGTTCCGCGTGGTCAAGCGCTACCCGTCGGTGCTCAAGCAGGTGGCGATCTCCAAGACCGAGCCGGGCGACGAGAACAACCAGGACATTTCCTCGCTGGTCGGCAAGGTCGACATCCGCAAGCTCGAAGACTACGCGCAGGACGACCCGGACGCCTACAGCTATTCCGGCGGCCTGTGCCTGGCCAACCAGGGCCTGATGGAATTCGTCGAGATGTTCAAGGCGCCGATCAAGGTGCTGCACCCGCTGCTGACCGCGACCCAGGAAGGCAACTACAAGGGCACCGAGGGCTTCGGCGCGATCCCGTTCGAAGGCATCATCCTGGCCCACTCGAACGAATCGGAATGGAAGACCTTCCGCAACAACCGCAACAACGAGGCCTTCCTCGACCGGATCTACATCGTCAAGGTGCCCTACTGCCTCCGGGTGTCGGACGAGATCAAGATCTACGACAAGCTGCTGCGCAACTCCTCGCTCGACAAGGCGCCGTGCGCGCCCGGCACGCTCAAGATGATGTCGCAGTTCGCGGTGCTGTCGCGCCTGAAGGATCCGGAAAACTCGAGCGTCTTCTCGAAGATGCTGGTCTACGATGGCGAGAACCTGAAGGACACCGATCCGAAGGCCAAGTCGCTGCACGAGTACGTCGACTACGCGGGCGTGGACGAAGGCATGAACGGGCTGTCGACGCGCTTTGCCTTCAAGATCCTGTCCAAGGTCTTCAACTTCGACAACACGGAAGTGGCCGCCAACCCGGTGCACCTGCTGTACGTGCTGGAGCAGCAGATCGAGCGTGAACAGTTCCCGCCTGAAACCGAACAGCGCTACCTCTCCTACATCAAGGAGCACCTGGCGCAGCGCTACGTCGACTTCATCGGCAAGGAGATCCAGACCGCCTACCTCGAGAGCTACTCGGAATACGGCCAGAACATCTTCGACCGCTACGTCACGTTCGCCGACTTCTGGATCCAGGACCAGGAGTTCCGCGATCCCGACACCGGCGAATCGTTCGACCGCGAATCGCTGAACGCCGAACTCGAGAAGATCGAGAAGCCGGCCGGC
>JBJMVW010000130.1:0-7667 GCA_045810465.1 Massilia sp.
CAATAATAACCTACACTACAATCATCCCATCTACTAGACTCCCGTGATGTCGTTGCGCAGCTCGTCGAGCGTGTAGCCGACCGCGAGCTTCGCCGCGATCTTGGCGATCGGGAATCCCGTGGCTTTCGAGGCCAGGGCCGAGCTGCGCGACACCCGCGGATTCATCTCGATGACGATCATGCGGCCGTCCGCCGGGTTAATCGCGAACTGCACGTTGGAGCCGCCGGTATCCACGCCGATCTCGCGCAGCACGTTCAGCGACGCGTTACGCATGATCTGGTATTCCTTGTCGGTCAGCGTCTGCGCCGGCGCCACCGTGATCGAGTCGCCGGTGTGCACGCCCATCGGGTCGAGGTTCTCGATCGAGCAGATGATGATGCAGTTGTCCTTCTTGTCGCGCACCACCTCCATCTCGTACTCCTTCCAGCCGATCAGCGACTCCTCGATCAGCAGTTCGGAGGTCGGCGAAGCTTCCAGGCCGCGCTTGCAGATGGTCTCGAATTCTTCTTCGTTGTAGGCGATGCCGCCGCCGGTGCCGCCCATCGTGAACGACGGACGGATGATGACCGGGAAGCCCAGTTCGCGCTGCACCGTCCACGATTCGTCCATCGAGTGGGCGACGCCGGAGCGCGCCGAACCCAGGCCGATCCTGGTCATCGCTTCCTTGAACTTGGAGCGGTCCTCGGCCTTGTCGATCGCTTCCGGCGAGGCGCCGATCAGCTCCACGCCGTACTGCTTCAGCACGCCGTGGCGGTGCAGGTCGAGCGCGCAATTGAGCGCGGTCTGGCCGCCCATCGTCGGCAGCACCGCGTCCGGGCGCTCTTTCGCGATGATGCGCTCGACGACCTTCCAGGTGATCGGCTCGATGTAGGTCACGTCCGCCATCTCCGGGTCGGTCATGATGGTCGCCGGGTTGCTGTTCACCAGGATGACCTTGTAGCCCTCGTCGCGCAACGCCTTGCAGGCCTGTGCGCCCGAATAGTCGAACTCCGCTGCCTGGCCGATGATGATCGGGCCGGCGCCAATGATCAGGATACTTTTGATGTCACTACGTTTTGGCATTTATTTTTTCTCCGCGGCTTGCATCAGGCTGATGAAGCGGTCAAACAGGTAGGCTACGTCGGTCGGGCCGGGCGAGGCTTCCGGGTGGCCCTGGAAGCAGAAGGCCGGCTTGTCGGTGCGCGCAAAGCCCTGCAGCGAGCCGTCGAACAGCGACACGTGGGTCACGCGGCAGTTGGCCGGCAGCGTCGCCGTATCCACCGCAAAGCCGTGGTTCTGCGACGTGATCAGGACCTGCTTCGAATCGAGGTCCTGCACCGGGTGGTTGGCGCCGTGGTGGCCGAACTTCATCTTGAGCGTCTTGGCACCGGAAGCGAGCGCCATGATCTGGTGGCCGAGGCAGATGCCGAAGGTCGGGATGCCGGTCTCGATCAATTCCCTGGTCGCTTGCACCGCGTAGTCGCAGGCGGCAGGGTCGCCAGGACCATTGGCCAGGAAGATGCCGTCCGGCTGAAGCGCCAGCGCGTCGGCGGCGCTCGACTGGGCCGGCAGCACCGTCACGCGGCAGCCGCGCTCGGCCAGCATGCGGAGGATATTGCGCTTGACGCCGTAGTCGAACGCGACCACGTGGTAGCGGGGATTGTCCTGCTTGCCGAAGCCCGTACCGAGCTTCCATTCGGTTTCGAGGAACTCATACGGCTCCTTGACCGACACCACCTTGGCCAGGTCCATGCCGTTCAGGCCGGGGAACGAGCGCGCCAGCTCCAGCGCCTGGCTTGGCGACGGCTCGACGCCCTGGGTGCCGGTCAGGATCGCGCCGCTCTGGGCGCCCTTCTCGCGCAGGATACGGGTCAGCTTGCGGGTATCGATACCCGCGATGGCGACGATATTCTCGGCCTTCAGGTAATCGGACAGCGACTGCGTCGAACGAAAATTCGACGCCAGCAGCGGCAGGTCGCGGATGATCAGGCCTGCGGCGTGCACTTTGGTCGCCTCGACGTCAGCGGCGTTCACGCCCACGTTGCCGATGTGCGGATAGGTCAGCGTGACGATCTGGCGCGAGTAGCTGGGGTCGGTGAGGATCTCCTGATAACCCGTCATCGCGGTATTAAATACCACCTCGCCGGTCGTGTGGCCGGCGGCGCCGATCGAATATCCTTTGAAAATGGTTCCGTCTGCGAGAGCCAGGATGGCTGGTACGGCTGGGCCAGAAAAAAATGGCGGCAAGGGCAACTCCCGTTAAAGTTGCCGTAGCTGCGCCACGTCAGACCGATTCCACCTGCCGCCGCCGTGCATCAGGCTGCGGGATGAAGTCATTCGAATGAGTGATGGTGGTTCGTCGCTACGGCTGGTGAGTGAATGGCTAAACCCTGAAATTATAGCGTAGCCTCACCTGCCCGGCAATCGGGCGCCGTTCAAATCAAGGCGATTTTTTCGTTTTATGCTAAGGCTTGTGAATGGCTTTTCGGAAGTCAATGACTATTGGAAATAACTGGCAGGGGATTGCTGCCAAACAGGCAACGGCAGGCAGTGCTGCCGCCCGCCCTGCCCGGCCGCTTACTTGCCAGTCAATGCGGCAATACCCGCCTTCGCGATTTGCGCATCCTCGGTCGACTTCACGCCGGACACGCCGACCGCCCCGACCACGTGGCCATCGACGACGATCGGCACGCCGCCTTCCAGCAGCCCCTCGATTTCCGGAGCGGTGGTGAACGAGATGCGGCCGTTATTGATCATGTCCTCGTAGATTTTCGACTCGCGGCGGCCCAGGGCGGCGGTCCTTGCCTTGGCCGGCGCGATATACGACGAGACCGGGGCTGCCCCGTCGAGCCGCTGCAGCCACAGCAGGTGGCCGCCGTCGTCGACGACCGAAATCACCACGCCCCAATTGTTGGCCACGGCTTCGGCTTCCGCGGCGGCCGCAATCTTCTTGACGTCATCGAGACCGAGAACAGGTTTCATCTGCATGCTTGCATCCTTTATATTAGTTGGTTGTGTTATTGCTGCTTAGCTTTAATCTTTGCCTTCAACTGCGGCATCGCCGCGGCGGCCGCCTGTTCGCCGGCGAGAATCGCCAGGTTACGGCCATTAAAATCGCTGCTGCCCATTGTGCCAAGGGCTGGCGTGATGACCACGTCGGCGTCCTTCAGCTCATAGTGATTCAGGCGTTGGCCCATGATACTGAAGGTCTGCATCAGCACGTCAAGCGAGCTGGCCGTGGCCTGGCCCTCGGTCTGGCTCGAGATATTCACCGCGATAATGAAATCGGCACCCATTTCACGCGCGAATCGCACTGGCACCGGGGCGACCAGGCCGCCGTCCACGTAGGTCTTGCCGCCGATGCTGACCGGCTGGAACACGCTAGGCACGGCGGACGACGCGCGCACGGCCATGCCGGTGTTACCGCGCCTGAACAGGATCGGCTGGCCGGTTTTCAGGTCGGTCGCGACGGCGCCGAACGGAATTTTAAGCTTCTCCATCGGGACATTATGGACCGCCTTGTTCACGTAAGCCTGGAGCGCCTCGCCCTTGAGCAGGCCGGACGACCTGCCGAACAACGGCAGCGCCCAATCGGAAATCGTCGCCTCGTCCATCTCGAGCGCGGTCTTCTGCAGCGCGAAGCCGCTATACCCGGACGCATACATGGCGCCGACCACCGAGCCGGCGCTGGTACCGACGACGATATCGGGCACGATGCCCTGGGCCTCGAGCGCCTTGATCACGCCGATATGGGCAAAGCCACGGGCGGCGCCGCCGCCGAGGGCGAGGCCGATTTTAATCTTGCGGGGAGCGGGAACCGGGGCCGGCGCCGCGACGGTGGCGACCGTAGGAGGTGCCGGAGGTGCTTTCGGTTCGGTGCCGCAGGCTGCGAGCAGCAGCGAACCGAGCGCGATGAGGGAAGAACGTCGAGAAAACATAAACCCATGCAGAAAAGAACGAAGGGCCGATTGTACCCCTTTCGGCGGCCCCATCAGAAAATTGGGGTCAGAGTCGAATTGTTTGGAACATTTAGTAGCTGCACTAAAAACAATGAGGGTCAGAGTCGAATTAATTGGAACATTTCTCGGCAACGCTTGGGGTCAGAGTCGATTAAACCGGAATTTCACAATGTTTCCGATTAATTCAACTCTGACCCCATTTTATAAATTGAAATTGTTCAATCTTTCCGATTAATTCGACTCTGACCCCAGTTTTTAGTAAAAATTTCAGCCGGGTAAGGAGGTGTTGGGGAGCGAGGCGGTGAAGGTGCTGCCTTTGCCGGGGACCGAGGTGATGGCCAGCCGGCCGCCGTGCCGTAGCAGCACGTGTTTGACGATCGCCAGCCCCAGCCCCGTCCCCTGGGTCTCGCGCGAGCGGCTTTTGTCGACCCGGTAGAAGCGCTCGGTCAGCCGCGCAATGTGCTGCTGGTCGATCCCGATGCCGCTGTCGGCGACCGCGAAGCGCAGGTCGTCCGGCCCGCGCTGCCAGCTCAGGCGGATGGTCCCGCCATCGGGCGCGTAGCGCACCGCGTTCGAGGCCAGGTTGGCGAAGGCGCTGCGCAGTTCTTCGGCGCTGCCCATCACGTCCGGCCCGTCCACCTGCACGCTGATCTCGTGCCGCCCACCCGATAAGGCCCGCGCGTCCGCCGCCACCGACTCGACCAGCGCTTTGATGTCGACCCGCTCGCGCTTGAGCGGGTAGTCGTCCGATTCGAGCCGCGACAGCGTCAGCATGTCCTCGATCAGCCGCTGCATGCGCTGCGCCTGCTCGGTCATGAGCTTCAGGTGCGCGAGCCGCACCGCTGCGTCCAGCCCCGGGTCGCCGAGCGCGATTTCGAGGAAGCCGACAATCACCGTCAGCGGCGTGCGCAGTTCGTGCGAGGCGTTGGCGATGAAGTCGCGCCGCATCGCTTCGATGCGCTCGCTCTCGGTGGCGTCGTGCGTGACCAGGATCTGGCGCCGGCTCTCGAACGGGATGATGCGGCACTCGAGCCTGCGGCCCTTGAACGACAGCGTCAGCGGCTGTTCGTACCGCCCCAGGATGATGTAGTCGATGAATTCCGGATGGCGGACCAGGTTGGTCACGCGCCGCCCCTTGTCGCGCTCGAGCGTGAGCCCGAGGTGACGTCCGGCCGCCTGGTTGCACCATTCCAGATGCAGCACGTCGTCCATGATCGCGACGCCCTCCGGCAGCAGCTGCATCGCTTGCCGGAAGCGCGCCAGCCATTCGGTCAGCTCGGCCTGGTTGCGCTCGTCGTCGCGGCGCAGCCGGTACAGGCGCGCGAATACGTCGGTCCACGCGCCCCACCCGTCCGGCAGCTTGCCGCTGGCGGGATCGGTCAGCCATTCGCCCAGCTGGTGCAGGTAGGCCAGCTGGACAAACAGCGCGATGACGACGGCCGCCAGCGCCAGCGCCAGGCCAGCCACCGGCCCGGACATCGACCAGACGACGCCGGCCGCAAGGAAGACAAGGCCCAGGCGCAGCAGCGCCGGGACCCAGAACAGCAGTTTGGGATTCATGATCAGGCCAGCATGTCTATTTTTCCGACAGCATATACCCGACGCTGCGCACCGTGCGGATCAGCCGCTCCCATTCCTTCAGTGCCTTGCGCAGCCGGAGCACGTGCACGTCGACGGTGCGCTCTTCGATCGCGGCATGGTCGCCCCACACCTTGTCGAGCAGCTGGGCGCGCGAGAACACGCGCTCGCGGTGCGCCATCAGGAACTTGAGCAGCTTGTATTCGGCATTGCCGATCTCGATCTGGCGGCCGTCGATCGCCACCGTGCAGCTGGCCGGGTCGAGCGTGACGCCGCCGGCCGACAGCGGCGCCTCGGCCAGGTGCGGGCTTTTGCGGCGCAACAGCGCACGCGCGCGCGCCAGCAGTTCGCGCGGCGAGAAGGGCTTGGTCACGTAGTCGTCGGCGCCGGTGTTCAGCCCCGCGATCTTGTCCTCTTCCATGCTCTTCGCGGTCAGCATGATGACCGGGATCTGCTGGAAGTCGCGGTCGGCGCGCAGCCGCGACAGCAGCCGCAGCCCGCTCTGGTCCGGCAGCATCCAGTCGAGCAGCACCAAATCCGGACGGGCATTGCAGATGCTGTCCCAGGCCGCCGCCACGTTAGGCGCGGAGCGCACTTCCCAGCCCGCCTCGCGCAAGGAATAAGTGACCAGTTCGACGATCGCCGGCTCGTCCTCGACCACCAGGACGCGTGTGTTGTCCGCCATCGCCGCTCAGCCTTCCGCGTGCTCGGGGCTGGACGGTTTGCTGTGGCGGATGTCGCGGCCCTCGACCACGTAGATCACGTACTCGGCGATGTTCTTGGCGTGGTCGCCGATGCGTTCGATCGCCTTCGCCACCCACAGCGTGTCGAGCGCCGACGAGATGGTGCGCGGGTCTTCCATCATGTGCGTGATCAGGTTGCGCAAGATGGTGCGGAATTCGTGGTCAACCACTTCGTCCGCGGCGATCAGCTGCAAGGCCTGCTTGCCGTCGAGGCGGGCGAAGGCGTCCAGCGCGTCGTGCACCAGGTCGCAGGTGGCCTTGGCGATGGTGCGGATCGTGTCGTAGTGATTGAAGCCGACCACGCCGCGCTCGTGCAGGCTCTTGGAGGTGCGCGCGATCTTGCTGGCCTCGTCGCCAATGCGTTCGAGGTCGGTGATCACCTTGATCGTCGCCATCACGGTGCGCAGGTCGTTGGCGGCCGGCTGGCGCCGCACGATCAGGTGGCTGCAGGCGTCGTCGAGCTGCACCTCGAGCCGGTTGACCGCCTGGTCGTCGGCGATCACTTTGTCGGCTTTCGCGGCGTCCCCGACCCGGAAGCAGGCCAGCGCTTCGTCGAACTGGGTTTCCACCATGCCGCCCATCAGCAAGACCTTGGAGCGGATCGCTTCCAGCTCCTGGTCGTACTGCTTGGATGAATGCTCGCCTATCATGCTGCTTCTCCGTTCTGGTAGTAGTCAATCAGCCGAATCGGCCAGTAATATAGTCCTGCGTCTCTTTGCGCGCGGGATTCATGAACAGCTGGTCGGTCTCGCCGAATTCCACCAGTTCTCCCAGGTACATGTACGCAGTGTAGTCCGAACAACGGGCTGCCTGTTGCATGTTGTGGGTCACGATCGCGATCGTGTAGTCCTGCTTCAGCTCGCTGATCAGTTCCTCGATCTTGGCCGTCGAGATCGGGTCGAGCGCCGAGGTTGGCTCGTCGAGCAGCAGCACGTCCGGCTTGACCGCGACGCCGCGCGCGATGCACAGGCGCTGCTGCTGGCCGCCGGACAGCGACAAGCCGCTCTTGCTCAGCTTGTCCTTGACCTCCTCCCACAGCGCGGCCTTCTTCAGCGCCCATTCGACGCGCTCGTCCATCTCGCCCTTCGACAGGTTTTCGTACAGGCGCACGCCGAAGGCGATGTTGTCATAGACCGACATCGGGAACGGGGTCGGCTTCTGGAACACCATGCCGACCTTGGCGCGCAGCATGTTGACGTCGACGCCAGGCTCGAGGATGTTGCGGCCGCGGTACATGATCGCGCCTTCCGCGCGCTGCCCCGGGTACAGGTCGTACATCCGGTTGAGGGTGCGCAGCAGGGTCGACTTGCCGCAGCCGGAGGGGCCGATGAAGGCCGTCACCTGCTTTTCGTGGACGTCGAGGCTGACGTTGTTCAGGCTCTGCGTTTTGCCGTAGAAGAAATTGAGG
>JBJMVW010000131.1:0-24117 GCA_045810465.1 Massilia sp.
AAGAGCAAGCCGGTACAGGCCGACATCGTCGGCGTGACGATCCCGAACGAATTCGTGGTTGGCTTCGGGATGGACGTGTACGGCTACTGGCGCAATTTGCCGGGGCTGTGGGCGATCAGGCCGGAAGACCTGAAACCGGCGCAGGAATAAGCCCGCACCCCGCCACGTCGTTCCCGTGAAAACGGGAACCCATGCTGAGCTGCTGGAATGGTAGCGGTTTTTTTCGGCTAACCTGTAGCGAAGGCAGCGAATGCTGTAACTCAGTATGGGTTCCCGTTTTCACGGGAACGACGTGCGGGCAAGCCTTCGATCACGCCCCGCACACGCGCCTGCGCGCGGCGTCGTATTCCGCCTTCAGCCGTTCCACCATCCCGGCCACGGTCGGCACGTCATCCATCAGCCCGACGCCCTGCCCCGCGCCCCAGATGTCGCGCCACGCCTTGGCGCTGCCCGAACCGAAACTCATCTTGCTCTTGTCCGATTCCGGCAGTGCGTCCGGGTCGAGCCCCGCATTCACGATCGACTTGCGCAGGTAATTCCCGTGCACGCCCGTGAACAGGTTGGTGTAGATGACGTCGGCCGCCGAGGACTCGACGATCGCCTCGCGATAGGCGTCGCTGACGTTCGATTCGCGCGTCGCCAGCCAGCGCGAGCCGATATACGCGAAGTCCGCCCCCATCGCCTGCGCCGCCAGGATCGCGTCGCCGGTGGCAATCGCCCCCGACAGCGCGAGCGGCCCCTTGAAGAATTTGCGGACCTCGCCCACCAGCGCAAACGGCGACAGCGCACCAGCGTGGCCGCCGGCCCCGGCCGCGACCAGGATCAGGCCGTCCACGCCCGCTTCCAGCGCCTTTTCGGCGTGGCGGATCGAGATCACGTCGTGCAGCACGATGCCGCCGTAAGCGTGCACCGCGTCGAGCATCTCGCGCGGCGGCGCACGCAGCGACGAGATGATGATCGGGACCTGGTGCCTGACGCACACCGCGACGTCATGTTCGAGCCGGTCGTTCGACTGGTGCACGATCTGGTTGACCGCGATCGGCCCCACCCGCGCGCTCGGATTGGCCTCGCTGAAGTCGGCCAGTTCGCGCTGCAGGTCGGTCAGCCAGGTGTCGAGCAGCTCGGCCGGGCGTGCGTTCAGCGCCGGGAACGAACCGACGATGCCGGCCTTGCACTGCGCCGCCACCAGCGCGGGACCGCTGGCGATGAACATCGGCGACGCGATGACGGGAAGGGACAGGTTTTGCAGCACGACAGGCAGCGCCATGGAGAACTCTTTTTTGAACAGGGTTGATCGGACCAGGCCACGACCGATTATAGAATCAAAAAAGAACGACCGTGCTAGATTCTGCCCTCTAAATGTCAACCAGCATGGCGCCCTCGGGGCGGGCGGCGCCGGCGCGCACCAGCGCGGCGATGGCCCACTGCGCCAACTCATCGGCAGAGCGGTGCAGCCAGGCCTGGCGTGCCTGCTCGACCAGCGGGACCGACGCCAGCAGCCCCGCGACGCCGGCCAGCGGCAGCGTGCGGCGCTCGAGCAGCAGGAACTTGAGCATCACCTTGACCGCATTCTCGGCATTGCGGACCGGGTCGGCGGCGAGGTAGTCGAGGCGCGAACCGGCGCGCGCCAGCGCCTCCGGTACGTCCGCGAACGCCCGGCCGTGGCCCGGAATGACGAGGCGCGCGCCAAGCTGCGCGATCAGCTCGAGCGTGGCGCGCTGCTCTGCGAAGCCCGGTTCGCCGGCCAGTTCGGGAAAAATCACGCCGAAGCCATGCTCCCACAATGCGTCGCCCGAGATGAGGATGCCCTCGCCAGCGCAAAACAGCAGCAGCGCGTGCGGATCGTGGCCCGGCGCGGCCAGCAGCTGCCAGCGCAGGTCGCCCAGCGCCAGCTCGTCGCCGGCCTGGAGTATGTCGTCGAAGCCGAAGCGCGCGCACTGCTGGGAGGTCGCCTTGTAGCTCAGCGCTTCCTCGTCCCAGGCCAGCACCTTCCCGGCGTCCGCCGCCGGGATCGCCGTGTGGCAGCCATACTCGGCTTGCAGCGCCGCGTTGCCGCCGCAGTGGTCCGAGTGCAGGTGGGTGTTGAGCAGGCGATCGAGCGCGCGGCCCTGCAGCGCGTGGCGCACCAGCGCCAGCGTCTGCGGTGCGTGGGTCACATACCCGCTGTCGACCAGCGCAGTCTCGTCGCGGCCGATGAACAGGATGTTGTTCGACGAGAGCCAGCCGCGCTCGAACAGGCGCATCGACGCCGGCAGCGGCAAGCCCATGCTAGCGGAATTCCAGTTGCGCCTCGCGGCGCCGGATGTCGAGCCAGACCGCGCGCTTGTAGTCGTCGCCGGCGCTGCCCCAGTTCGCGATCTCGTCGATCGTGCGCAGGCAGCCCCGGCACAGGCCCGTGCCGGGCGCGATCTCGCACACGTTAATGCACGGCGAGGGCACCGGCGTTTGCTGTTCGGGTGGCCGGCTGCGATCGTTCATGCGCCCGCCTGTGCCGTCTTGCGCGCCAGCTTTGCCTCGAAGCGCGCCGGGTCGATCAGGCAGCGCTCGTGCACGCCTTCGCAGATGCGCTCGACCTCGTCCCACGCCTCGACCCTGAAACGCACGCGCCTGCCGTCGACTTCCGTCACTTCGCCCTTGATGGTGAGCGTCATGCCCGGCGGGGTCGGCGCGAAATGCGCGAAGCTGACCATCGTGCCCAGGCTCTGCTCGCGCGGCCAGTCGACGTACGGCATGATGCCGTTCACGCAAGCGAGCTCCATCATGCCGACCATGTAGCCGGTTGCGAGCACATCCGGCATGTCGAGGCAGAACGGGGTGTCGTGGTACAGCTGCGGGACGGTCGCGCGCGGCGGCACGGTGTACTGCCACTCGAATCGTAGGCCGGGTTGTAGTTCTGGACTCATGCCGAGCAGATTAACGCATTCGGACGGATCGCGCTCGGGGCTGGCGCCTGAGCACGCTTGACCTAAAACTTGAGGGGTGTAAACTCCTTTCCTTCCATCCATTGGGATGGCGCAAGGATGGTGCAGTAGCCAAGCGCGATACACACGCGTTCAACTCCATCCTTTCGGCCTGCGACGGCTGTTACGCCAACCGCACCGACCAGATCGCCACGGCGAATCCACAACCAGCATCGCCTGCCACGTCCCGGCGCAACTCGCGGCGGGGCCTCTTTGCCCCAGCGCCGACACGAACAGCGCGGTGAATACCGCGTTGGCGGGACGCATTCTTCGATGCGCTAAAAATAAGGAATCTACAATGCGACTAAGCAACAGACTTTTACTTTCGCAAATGCACACGGCGACACGCGCCATGTTCCAGAAGGGACCCGTGGCCGCGGCCGCCTCCGTCATGCAGAGCACCCTCAAGAACGCGACCGCGGTGCAGCAAGCGATCAGCCCCGTGCGCGACGCCATTTCGTTTGGCACGGCGTGTAACCAGCCGTGCTACGAGCAATCGCGGGTCGCCGAAGACATTGTCCCCGAGATGTTCGCCCAGCTCGGCCGCGTCGAGAGCGCGCCAGCCACCCTGTTCTCCCCGCAGGCGGCCGAGGGCCCCGCGGCCGCGCCACTGGCCGGCACCTTCGTCGACGACAGCTATACGAACGCCGCCGGCACCCGGAGCTACAAACTGTATGTCCCAAGCACCTACACGGGCGAGCCGCGCCCGCTGCTGGTGATGCTTCATGGCTGCACCCAGGACCCGGATGACTTCGCCCTCGGCACCCGGATGAACGCGCTGGCCGAAGAAGGCGGCTTCCTGGTGGTCTATCCAGCACAGTCGGGGCAGGCCAACCGCGCGCGCTGCTGGAACTGGTACAACAACATCGACCAGCAGCGCGACCAGGGCGAGCCGTCGATCATCGCCGGCATCACGCGCGACGTGATGGCGCGCTACGCGGTCGAGGGCACCCAGGTGTATGTGGCCGGACTATCGGCCGGCGGCGCGATGGCGGCGATCATGGGCACCTTGTATCCCGACCTGTTCGCGGCAGTCGGCGTGCACTCGGGAATGCCGTTCGCGGCCGCCGACAATTTGCCGGCCGCAATCCTGGCAATGAAGAGCGGCCTGCAGCGGCGTCACAAGCCCGACCAGGAGATTCCCATCATCGTGTTCCACGGCGACCGCGACACGACTGTACATCCGCGCAATGGCCGGCTACTGATCGAACAAGCGCGCCCGCAAGCGCAGGAAGTTGCGGTCGAGCCAGGCAGAGTGCCGGACGGGCGCGCCTTCACGCGCACCCTGCACCAGGGCGACGATGGCCGCGTGCATGCCGAACACTGGCTGGTACACGGCCAGGGCCACGCATGGTCGGGCGGCCATCCCGGCGGGACTTATACCGACGGAAAAGGGCCGGATGCCAGCCGTGAAATGCTGCGTTTTTTCAGCACGCAGCGCTGAGGGCAGGATCCGACGGGCGTTGTAATTTCGGCTTACTTGCGGGCACATTCGCCGATTCAATCAAATCGCGCTTGACCTGTGGGCCCGGGGCGTTAAACTGGATTTAACCATCCAGCCGGATGGTGGGAGGATGGAAGAGACAATGAGCAGGTTAGAACCAAAACTCAAGAATACCGATTCCGAGAAGATCACAATCAATCTCGGACCGATCGACCTTGGCCAAATTGATCTTTTGGTTAACGAGGGCTTTTACGCCAACCGAACCGACCTGATCCGTACCGCGATCCGCAATCAGCTGAACATCCACGCGGATGTGGTCAAGCAGTGTGTGGCGCGCAAGAGCCTGGTGCTGGGCATGCACCACTACTCGCGCGCCGACCTCGAAGCGGCACTGGCTGCAGGGCATCGGCTGCAGATCCAGGTCCTCGGCATGGCCAGCATTGCGACCGATGTCTCGGTCGAGCTGGCGCTGGCGACAATCGAATCCATCTTTGTCCTCGGTGCCTTGCATGCGAGTAGCGCAGTAAAGGCAGCCCTGGCTCCCCGCATCTTGTGATGCGATTAAATAAGGAACGCCGATGAAACTGAACAGCAAGCTGGCCGCGAATATGCGAGCGGCCACCAAAGCCCTATTCCGCAAGGGCCCCACCGCAGCCACCTCCACGATCGTGGAACAGGCCATGAAAAATGCGACTGCGGTGCAAGAGGCGATGAGGAACGCGACCGCCGTTCAACAGTCGATGAACCCGCTGCGCGACATCAATCCACCTCCGGCAGCACCGGCCTCCAACCAGCCAGCGTATGACCCGACTCGGGTTTCCCAGGAAATTGTTCCCGAGATGTTCGCCAAACTCGACCTCATGCAGGAGGCGATGGCGCTGTTCCGCAGTCCCGGGGCCGGGCGCGCGCCGGTGGCCCCGCTGCCCGGCACGTTCACGCAGGACAGTTACACCAACGCAGCCGGCACCCGGAGCTACAAGCTGTACGTGCCGAGCACGTACAAGGGCGAGCCGGTACCGCTGGTCGTGATGCTGCACGGCTGCACCCAGGACCCGGACGACTTCGCCGTCGGCACCCAGATGAATGCGCTGGCCGAAGAAATCGGTTGCCTGGTAGTGTACCCGGCACAGTCACAGCAGGCCAACGCTTCGCGCTGCTGGAACTGGTTCAATGCGCTCGACCAGAAGCGCGACCAGGGGGAACCGTCGATTATCGCCGGCATCACGCGCGACATCATGGCGCGCTACCCGGTCAATCCGTCGCAGGTGTACGTGGCCGGGCTGTCGGCGGGCGGTGCGATGGCGACGATCATGGGCACGCTGTATCCGGACCTGTACGCGGCAGTCGGCGTGCACTCGGGCCTGCCGTTCGCGGCGGCGCACGACCTGCCATCGGCGCTGGCCGCCATGAAAGGCGACTTCAAGCGGCGCAACAAGCCGGGCCAGGCGGTGCCGGTCATCGTGTTCCATGGCGACCGCGACACGACGGTGCACCCGACCAATGCCGACGAAGTGATCGAGCACGTGCGCCACAAATCGCACAACATCGCGGTTGAGCCGGGCGCGGTGCCGGACGGGCATGCGTACACCCGCACCTTGCACCGCCGCGCGGACGGGCACGTACACGCGGAGCATTGGCTGATCCACGGCGCCGGCCATGCCTGGTCAGGTGGCCATGCGAGCGGCAGCTATACCGATGGCAAGGGACCGGATGCGAGCCGCGAGATGATGCGCTTCTTCCGGACGCACAAGTAAGGCGCCCGCGATAAGGCTTGGGCAAGCAATATTGCCAGATGGCCGGCAAGTGCACGATGTTCGCTCCTGCCCACGTCCTCAATCTCGCCGGCGATATTGAATGCATCGATGGACGTGAGCTTGCCGCGGCGTAGTAGCGCCGCCTGCTCGCGAGCCCAGGCAACTGCATCGGTTTCGTACGGCGTGCCCATCGTCGCTCCCGTGTCAGTCCGGCCAAAAATCGTCACTCAGGACCTGGTCGAGAGACCAACTCCAGGTAGATGGAAAATGATCGAGATCCGTCTCTGCTTCAGCAAAGTTAACGGCGTTATCCCAAATCATGGTAAGCCAGCGTTCATCGTCAAAACAATGGCGAAGGCTCGGCATTTTATCGAGTGCATCATGGATTTCACGGCGCCGCACCCGAACTGTAGCGCTCCAGCTCTTTCCCCGGTGGCTGGGCTGGAAATTCCACTTCAATAAGTTCGCTACCAGGATCGACATCCTGTGTTTCAGCTCACGTCGCTCGGTGTTCGCCACGCTCTCGATCTCCTCAGCGATATGGAGAGCGTCGATGGCTGGGAAATCACCGGCGCGCAGCAGCGCTGCCTGCTCGCGAGCCCAGGCGACAATGTCAGCTTCGTAAGGCGTTCCCATCACGTACTCCTCTCGATCGATTGATCTTAGAGGCGATGTGCAGCCCGGCAGTTCGGCTACTTCAACTGAACAGGCGGAACTTCGGCCGGGGCGCCGGATTGGGCGGCGATGTGCTGCGCCAGGCATTGCGGGCACCAGCAGCTGGCGTCGAGGCCCGGCACCGGCAGCACCGGGGGCAGCTGCGTGCACCAGCATGGCGCGCTGGCGCCGTCGGCCATCGCGCAACCGAACCCGGCGCCGCAGCGCGTACAGGTGCTCATCGGGTGAATTCCGCGCTCGGCAGCAGGAGATGTCGGGGAAGCATGGGGCCGGGAAGGTTAAGGACCGAACCATACAATACATCAAGACCGCAATATAATCCGCACAGGCCTTGCCCTGTTGCCTGTAAAATCTCGGCAAATTCTTTTCAGGACCCTCCATGAACGCTCAGCTGACCGTCCCGGACGACCAGAACAACGACCTGACCAAGGTCTCGCCCCAGATCAAGGCGCAGATCCTGGCGGAGGCCTTGCCGTACATTCGTAACTTCCACGGCAAGACCATCGTCATCAAGTACGGCGGCAACGCGATGACCGACGAACGCCTCAAGCACGGCTTCGCGCGCGACGTCATCCTGCTCAAGCTGGTGGGCATGAACCCGGTGGTGGTGCACGGCGGCGGTCCGCAGATCGACAACGCGCTCAAGAAGATCGGCAAACAGGGCACCTTCGTACAGGGCATGCGCATTACCGACGAAGAAACCATGGAAGTGGTCGAGTGGGTGCTGGGCGGCGAAGTGCAGCAGGACATCGTCATGCTGATCAACCACTACGGCGGCCAGGCGGTTGGCCTGACCGGCAAGGACGGCGGCCTGATCCGCGCGCGCAAGATGTCGATGCCAGACAAGGACAAGCCGGGCGAGTTCCTCGACATCGGCTTCGTCGGTGAAATCGACGCGATCAACCCGGCGGTCGTGAAAGCGCTGCAGGACGACGCGTTTATCCCGATCATCTCGCCAATCGGTTTCGGCCAGGATGGACAGGCTTACAACATCAACGCCGACGTTGTTGCCGGCAAGATTGCGGAAATCCTGAAAGCCGAAAAGCTGATCATGATGACCAACATCGCCGGTGTGCAGGACAAGAAGGGCAACCTGGTGACCGACCTGTCGGCGCGCGAGATCGACGAGATGTTCGAAGATGGAACGATCTCGGGCGGCATGCTGCCGAAAATCTCGTCGGCGCTGGACGCGGCCAAGTCGGGCGTGAATACCGTGCACATCATCGACGGGCGAATTGAACACTCTTTGCTGCTCGAAGTCTTGACCGAACAGGCATTTGGCACTATGATCCGGTCGCACTAAAAAGTTCTTGCGGCCTCGGCCGCAATAGCAGCGGCGCTCGCCGCATATCTACCCGCCCTTGTAGCTCAGTGGTAGAGCACTCCCTTGGTAAGGGAGAGGCCACGTGTTCAATCCACGTCAAGGGCACCACTTCCCTCCAGTACCCCGCCTGACGGTTCCTCATATAAGGTTCTGGCAAAGCCCGTGGTCAATCGCACAACTCTTCCCCCAGTGTGGCTGTTCGATCTGGACAACACATTGCATGACGCATCCCACGCGATCTTCCCCGCGATCAGCGCGAACATGAACACCTACATCGCACGGGTGCTGGGCGACGGCGTCACGCCCGCCAGCCAGGACGCGGTGAACGCGGCGCGCCTTGGCTACTGGAAACGCTATGGCGCTACGCTGCTCGGGATGATTCGCCACCACCAGGTCAGCGCGGCGGACTTTTTGCGCGAAACGCACGACATCGGCGCCCTGGCCGACATGGTCCGGGCCGAGCGCGGCCTGGCGCGCCTGCTGCGGCGCCTGCCCGGCCGCAAGATCCTGCTCACCAACGGTCCGCAGCGCTACTCGACCGACGTGGTGCGCCACCTCGGCCTGCAGCGCCATTTCGCCCATCACGTCGCGATCGAGGATATGCACGTGCACGGCCAGTTGCGGCCGAAACCGTCGAAGCTGATGTTGCGCCGACTGTTGCGAAAATACGGCGTTTCGGCGCAGCGCTGCATCCTGGTCGAGGATACGCTGGCCAACCTGAAAAGCGCACGGCAGCTGGGCATGCGCACTGTGTGGGTCACGCAGTACTTGCGCAGCAGGGCGGCGCCGGCAGCGGCCGGTGTGCCCGACGCGGCCCGGCCAAAATTGCTAAATTATCCCCACTACGTCGATGTCAAAGTAAAATCTGTACGGAAACTTCCGGTTCGCCTGCGCGCACTGCGCGCCGCCTGAAGTCCGTTCAACCACTTACTTCTCGTCGATCACATGGCAAGTACCAAACCGGGTCAGCGCAAATTGCAAATCCTCCAGGCGCTGGCCGCGATGCTCGAGCAGCCCAAGGGCGAGAAGATCACCACTGCGGCACTCGCCGCGCGGCTGTCGGTGTCGGAAGCGGCGCTGTACCGGCATTTCGCCAGCAAGGCCCAGATGTTCGAGGGCCTGATCGAGTTCATCGAGTCGAGCGTGTTCGGCCTGATCAACCAGATCGCCGAGCGCGAGGAGCGCGGCGTCGACCAGGCGCAGGCGATCCTGCAGATGCTGCTTGGCTTCGCGGCGAATAATCCGGGCATGACGCGGGTGCTGATCGGCGACGCGCTGGTCGGCGAGGACGAGCGCCTGCAGCTGCGCATGAACCAGTTCTACGACAAGGTGGAAATGGCGTGCAAGCAGGCGCTGCGCATCGCGGTCACGCAGGGGCACGGCCTGGAAGCCGACGTCGCCGCGCGCGCCAGCCTGCTGGTAAGCTACGTCACCGGCCGCTGGCATCGCTTCGCCAAGAGCGGCTTCAAACAAAACCCGGCAGAAGGCACGTCGCTGCAGCTGGCGCTGCTGCTCGCCGCATAGGAAACGCCGCCGCGCAGGATGGACACCACCGAAGTCTTCGCCCTGCTGGACGATGCCAGCGCAGACGGCTATGCGTTCGCCCGTTCGCGCCTCTACACCGCCCACGCGGGCACGCTGCGCTGCTTCGATGCGGCCGGCTGGCCGGCCCTGCTCGAACAGATGCAATGGGCGCTGGCCGGCGGGCTGTATGCGGTGCCGCTGCTGGCGTACGAACTGGGCGCGCACCTGGCCGGCACCGGCGCCCACCCGCTCGAGGGGCCGCTGGCGCAGGTGCTGCTGTTCGAAAAATGCGAACGCATGACGGCGCAGCAGGTCGATGCGTGGCTCGCCACGCGCACGGCGGGCGACACGCCGGCCGGCGTCGCGGCGATGGCGGCGAATGTGGACGAAGCGGGGTTCACCGATGCGATCGCGCGCGTCCGCGCGTACATCGCCGCCGGCGACACCTACCAGGTCAACTACACCTACCGGCTGCGCTTCGACGCGTTCGGCCCGCTGGCGGCGCTGTACGGCCGCCTGCGCGCGCGCCAGCCGGTTCCCTACGGCGCGCTGGTCACGCTGCCCGATGGCGGCGCCGTGCTGTCGTTCTCGCCCGAGCTGTTCGTGCGCCACGACCGCGGCACCCTGCTCGCGCGGCCGATGAAAGGCACCGCCCCGGCGACCGGCGACGACGCTGCGGGCGCCGCCGCGCTGGCGGCCGACAGCAAGAACCGCGCCGAGAACCTGATGATCGTCGACCTGCTGCGCAACGACCTTGGCCGCGTCGCGGTCACCGGCAGCGTGCAGGTACCGGCGTTGTTCGACGTGCAGCGCTACGGCAGCGTGCTGCAAATGACGTCGACGGTGCAGGCCACGCTACGCGAGGATGCGCCGCTGGCCGAGGTATTGAGCGCGCTCTACCCGTGCGGCTCGATCACTGGCGCGCCCAAGCGGCGAACGATGGAAATCATCCATGAACTGGAACCGGCGCCGCGCGGGATCTACACCGGCGCCATCGGCTGGTTCGACCCGCCCGCGCCGGGACGCGCGCTGGGCGACTTCTGCCTGTCGGTCCCGATCCGGACCCTGGCCCTGCAGGCCCCCGCCAACGGCGTGCGCCGCGGCGAGCTGGGTGTTGGCGCGGGCATCGTGTTCGATAGCGATGCCGGGGCCGAATTCGCCGAATGCCGGCTGAAGGCCGCCTTCCTGACCGGCCTGGAAAACCAGTTCGACATCTTTGAAACCATCCGCGCGTCGCACGAGGACGGGCCCAGGCACATCGAACAGCACCTCGCGCGCATCGCCGCCTCGTGCGCCTACTTCGGCCATCGGTTCGACCGCGACGCCGCGCACCGGCTGCTGGTGGACACCTGCCTGCAGCTGACGCCCGGACAGCTGCATCGCGTGCGGCTGGCCGTCAACCACGGTGGCGAAGTCCAGCTCCAGACCGGGGTGCTGGCGCCGCTGAACGAACCGGTGCGCGTGGTCCTCGCGGAACAGCGCACGCAATCGGACGACCTCTTCCTGCGCCACAAAACCAGCATCCGCCGCCGTTACGATGCCGCGTGGCGGGCCGCCGAGGCGAAAGGCGCCTTCGATGCGCTGTTCTTCAACGAACGCGGCGAGTTGACCGAAGGGGGGCGCAGCAATGTGTTCATTCGCGTCGGCGAGCGGTGGTACACGCCGCCGCTGTCGTGCGGCCTGCTGCCGGGCGTGATGCGCGGCGTGCTGCTCGACGCGCCCGCATGGAACGCGTCCGAGCGCATCATCACGCGCGAGATGCTCGAAGCGGCCGACGACATCGTCGTCTGCAACGCGCTGCGCGGGCCGCTGCGGGCGGTGCTCGAGCGGTCAGGCGGCTAGCGTCGCCGCAGGCACGCCGCTCCAGGCGCGCAGCCGCGCTTCGCCGTCGCTGCTGAACGCCACCACGCGCGTCCCCTGCACGCGCCTGGCCCACCCCAGCTCGATAAAGCGCCCAAGCAGTGCCTGGCCAACCGTTCCGGCGAGATGGTGGCGCCGCTCGCTCCAGTCAAGGCACACCCGGCATGCCGGGCGGCGTTGCGCCGCCAATTGGAGCGGATCGACGCCGAGCTCCCGTACCAGCGCATGCCCGGCATCGGTCAAGGACAGCCCGTCCGCCGACAATGCGAAGGCGCCGCGGCCGGCGAGATTATCGTACATGAGCACCCCGAGTTCGCCGGCCAGGTGGTCGTAGCACACCCGCGCCTTGCGCAGCGCCGGCTCGCGTGGGCTGGAGCGAACGCGCACCGCGCCGGTGCGAAAGGCCACGCCCATCAGCGATTCGAGCAGTTGGGCCACGTCGTCGTCCGCCAGCCGGAAGTAGCGATGGCGGCCTTGCGCTTCTACCGCGAGCAGCCCCGCGTCCACGAGCCTGGCGAGGTGGGCGCTGATGGTCTGCTTCGTCACGCCGGCGATGCCTGCGAGCTCGGTCGCGGTCAGCGCCATGCCCGACATGAGTGCAGTGAGCACCTCGGCGCGCGCGCGGTCGCCGATCAGTGCGGCGATCGTGGTGATGTTCGGTCCATCCTTCATGGTTCGATGTTAGCCGAACCATCACGCCCTAACAAGATTGTATAGTCCGGCTTTCCCAACGACGAACACGCGCGGATGGAACTGATCAGATACCTCGACCAAAGCTTTTTCACGCGCGAGCAGCTGCTGGAACGCACCGGCATCGCCGCGTCCGACCTGGAGCGGCTGCAGCAGCAGCGGATGATGCCGCAACCGTCCTACCGCCTGCGCCTCGACCTTGCGTGCGACTCGTTTTTCGGCGCCCATCGGGAACAGTCGGCCCAGGACTTTTACGCAAAGGGCAGCCCGGCCTGGATCGCAGTCGTGGGCACGCTCGCCTGCGAAGCGGCTGCCCGTCGCGTGTTCGGCGAGCGTTACCGCAGCCGGCTGGCCCAGCTTGCCGCATCGGGCATCGTGGCGCCGGCGACGCTGTCCGGCGACGAGCACATCAACGCCGAATGGGGCCGCTTCCTGGCCGGCACCTATGGCGTGTGCACCGTCTCCGGGTTGCCCGAGGATATCGCGGCCAAGGAAGCGGCGATCGTCCTGATCCAGCAGGCCACGGCTGCTGAGCGAGCGCTCACTGGCGCCGACCGCGAGGGCCTGCGCGACGCCGTCAACCTGCTCGACAGCGTCAGCGCGCCGTTTGCCCGGCACGAGGTGGCAAGAAGTTCGCGCCGCCGCTACGTCGACGAGGTACGCGCCGGCTACGGTTTGTGAGTGCGCGCACGACCAAAGAAAAAGCCGGCACGAGGCCGGCTCAAGCTTTTGCTGGAAGCTTTGGTCAGTCAGGCTTTACATGGCCAGGGCCTGCTCGATCTTGCCGACGAGCTGGGGATCGTCCGGCGCGACCTTGCTCGGGAAATACTCGACGACCTTGCCGTTGCGGTCGATCAGGTATTTGGTGAAGTTCCACTTCGGCTCGTGGCCGGTCAGCCGGGCCAGGTTCGCGTGCAGCGGGTTGGCGCTGCGCCCGGTCACCGAACTCTTGGCGAACATCGGGAACTTCACCCCGTAGGTGTTGAAGCAGAAGTCGGCGATCTCTTTCGAACTGCCCGGTTCCTGCTTGCCGAAGTCGTTGGACGGAAAGCCCAGCACGACCAGCCCGCGGCTGCCGTATTTCGCGTACAGCGCTTCCAGTCCCTGGTATTGCTTGGTGAATCCGCAGTAGCTGGCCGTATTCACGACCAGCACGACCTTGCCCGCATACTGGCACAGGTCCTGCGGCGCATCGTCCTGCAGCCGGTTGAAGGTCTGTTTGAGCACCGCCGGGCAACTGGCGGAAAGTGGCCGCATCGCTGCGGCAGGCGCCTGGGTTTGCGCCGCGGCGGGCGTGCCGAAGATAGCAGCGGCAGACAGGGAAAGCAGCAGTGCGGGCGTTTTCAACATGGCGGCGTCCATTCGGTCGGTGAAGTGTCGGTTATTCTATACCAGCAACGCGGGCCCCGCCCGGCTACCAGCCATTCAGCCCTTGAGCGCGCGGTGCTCGATTTTAATGCAGCGGTTCATCACGACGTCGAGCCCGGCGGCGCGCGCCAGGTCGGCCGCCTGCTGGTTTTCGATTCCCAGTTGCATCCACAGGCAGCCCGCGCGGATCGCGATGGCGTCGCGCGCGAGCGGCGGGATGTCTTCCGGCTTGCGGAAGCAGTCGACGATGTCGATCCGTTGCCCATCGGACGCCAGCGTGTTCGCGGCCTCCTGCAGGCTGCCGTACACCGTTTCCCCGAGGATCTGCTGACCGGCGTAGGACGGGTTCACGGGAACGATGCGGTAACCCTGCGACTGCAGGTACTCCGCGACTTCATGGCTGGCGCGATCGGGCTTGTTGGACATGCCGACCACGGCAATTGTTTTGCTGTCGTTCAGGATCTGGGAAATGCTTCTCATAAGGCGGACTCGTGGATATCGTAGCGCCATTAGCTTAACAGGTTTGCATCGCGCAGCGGCGCGAGCTTTGTCGGCTGGCAGCTGTGCAGCAGCAACGCCTGCCTTCTTGCCGAGTTCGCTTTAAAGTGGAAAGATGCTCACTCCACGAACAATTCGGCCCTGCCCATGATTTTCAAGAAAACAATTGCGCTGGCCGGGCTTTGGCTCGCTGTGGCCCATGGCACGGCCCTCGCCGCCCGGCCGCTCACCGAGGTCGAGCGCGCCATCGTTCCCGTGTCGGCATGGGGTGGTACCCCGGCAGATCCTGCGTTGGCGCGAAAGCAAGCGGTTACTCACATAACCCTGC
This sequence comes from Massilia sp., assembly GCA_045810465.1. Lineage (GTDB taxonomy): Bacteria > Pseudomonadota > Gammaproteobacteria > Burkholderiales > Burkholderiaceae_D > Telluria. The sequence continues at coordinate 14,426 of JBJMVW010000131.1, forward strand.
ACCACCAGGGCGAGCCGTTCAAGCCCGGCACCGACCCGCAACAATACCTGCGCAACCTGCAATCGTGGTCGCGCGCGACCAAGCACTGGCTGGACATTCCCTACCACTACATCATCGACCTCGACGGGCGCATCTACGCCGGCCGCGACATCAATTACGCGGGCGATACGAACACCGACTATGACCCGATGGGCCACGCGCTGATCGAGGTGGTGGGCAACTTCGAGGAAGTGGAGCCGAACCAGAAGCAGCTCGACGCGGTGGTCGACCTGATGGCCATGCTGGCGGCCAAGTACCACGTGCCGCCTGAGCGTATCGCCAGCCACAGGGACTATTCGGCGCAGACCGTGTGCCCCGGCGAGAACCTGTACCGCTACGTCAAGGCGGGCTATTTCCGCGACAAGGTCAGGGAGCGCTTGACGCAGGAAAAGTAAAGCGTTGGGGCAAGCTGGGCAGATTTTTCCCTTAGCACAATGGTTTGGGATACATTTGCTATTCCAGCATTCACCACCCTTTACCTTTTAGAGAGGCTCCCGACCATGCGCCGCATTCCCCTTCTGCTAGCAGGGCTGTTCATGTCGATGTCCTGTGGCGCGGCGGATAGTGACGATACCGCATTGCGCCACGCGAAAGCCCTGCTGTCGCGCGTGTCGCTGGTGGACGGCCACAACGACCTGCCATACGTGATTCGCATCGATCCTAAGCACCCGGGCGATCTCGAGGCCTACGACCTGCGCCAGCATACCCCTGGCGAAACCGATCTCGCGCGCCTCAAGGAGGGGCTGGTGACCGCCCAGTTCTGGAGCGTGTATGTCGACGGCGCCCAGAAAAACGGCTGGGCGCGCGACCAGCTCGAGCAGATCGAACTGGCCAAGCGCATGATTGCGCGCTATCCCGACCGCTTGATGTTCGCGACCAGCAGCGCGGACATCGCCAGGGCGAAGAAAGCCGGCAAGGTGGCCAGCTTCCTGGGGATGGAGGGTGGCCATGTCATCGAGAACAGCTTGGGCACGCTGCGCGCCTACTATGACCTTGGCGCGCGCTACATGACGCTGACCCACAACGTCACCCTGGACTGGGCTGACGCCGCGCTCGACACGCACAAGCACCACGGGCTGACGCCGTTCGGCAAGGAAGTCGTCAGGGAAATGAACCGGCTGGGCATGCTGGTCGACCTGAGCCATGTGAGCACCGACGTGATGCACCAGGCACTCGACGCCAGCGCAGCGCCGGTGATCTTTTCCCACACCGGCTCGCGCACCCTGGCCGGGACCGAACGCAACGTGCCAGACGATGTGCTGAAGCGGATGCGGGCCAACGGCGGCGTGGTCATGGTGTATTACGTCCCCGAATTCCTGAACAAGCAAGCCCTGGCATGGCGCACGAAACTGGGCGAGCGTATTCCCAAGGGGGCAAGTGCGGCCGAGGCCAAGGCCATCAAGGAGGCCTACATCAAGGAAGTGGGGCCCTTGCCCAAGGTCACGGTATCGGACGTCGCCGACCACATCGACCATATTGCAAAGGTGGCGGGCAAGGACCACGTCGGCATCGGCGCCGATTTTTGCGGGGGGAGCACGCCGGAAGGCTTGAAAGACGTGTCGACTTACCCTGTGCTGTTCGCCGAGTTGATCAAGCGCGGCTGGACCGACGCCGACCTGGCCAAGCTCGCCGGCGACAACCTGGTCCGCGCATTCGCCCGCGCTGAACAGGTGGCGGCGCGGCTGCAAAAGACCAAAAAACCGAGCCTGGTGAGTGTCGGAAACGCAAACTAGGCCACTATTAATCCGCAAACAAGCACATTGCGATGCAGCATCATGATTCACACTTCGGGCACGCCTCGGTGAACATACCTCGCTGCAATAATGACCAGGCCAACCCGCCGCTCCGACCTGTTTTCTCGTAAAAGCGATGAAAGAATTGGTACCGCAGTGGTCGTTTCCGACCTCGGCCCATTGGCCGCCTAAACGTAACCGAGGACTTGCAGTCTGGGGGCAAGTTTCCCAGCGCTCTTGTGATCTGTTAACATTGCGCGCAATTCTATCTCTCATATGTAGCGTCGAAATAAAAATCGACCAATGGCTGCGATGAGTTCCTCGTCGAAGTTCTCGTTAGATACTTTAAATGCGACGACCTAACCCCCAGATGAAGCGACGTCAACAGCGCCTCGCTGGCTACCGTTCCTTGAGCGCGCGTAAGCGAAGGCGCAAACGATGGATTCCAGCGTCAAAGCGGTTTGTTCGACCGGGCTCTCATATCTCAGCCCCGAGGTCGTTCAACGTAACAAAGGGGGCTGGACATGAAGTGGTAAAGTTTCTTCGCGCTGTAGCGATAGCTGTGTTGAAAAACAAGCTACAGGTGCACTTGAGCTTCAGAGAGACGGAGCATTTTTTTGTACCCGGCACAATACTACTGTATGCAGAGCTTGACCGAATAATCTCGTTGTCTGAACTAGCGAAACCGATCTCCATCAAGGACCCATATCGGCGTCGGCCACGAGAGGTACTGAAACAAATCGGACTGCACATACTCACGTCTGACCGATCGGACATTGTCCCTACTCGAGAGGATGTGGTCTACTGGAAAGCGACCAAGGGGGGGACGCAAAGCGGTGGGACATACGGTAGTTTGGTCGAAGCGATTGCGGAGCGAGCTAACAGGGACCATGCAAAGCAACTTGAAGTTAGCGGACTTTGGAGGAGCGTCAACGAGGCAATCGCAAATTCGATCGATCATGCGTATAAGAAACCGCGTAGGGATGGCTTCGCCGGCTTGCATGACACCAAATGGTGGATGTTCTCCCAGATTAAGGATGGGATCTTTACACTTGCGGTCTGCGACTTGGGCTGTGGATATAGACAGACAATAAACGAAACAATCCCGGAAAAATTTATTTCAAAGATTGCTTCATCCTTCCGCGGAGCAAATCGAGACGCACTGGCAATTGATACCGCGATGGAGTTTGGCAGGTCCGGTACCCACGAAAGCCACCGCGGTAAGGGATCCCGCGATGTGTTGTCGTTACTTAAAAAACACGGAGACGGCGAACTTGTCGTCGTGAGTAATACTGGATGGATGCGTTATGCATATGAGAATCAAGAAGAGGTCATGCGATCAAGTGACGATGTTGGCACCGATATCGGTGGCACCATCGTGTGGTGGAAGTTGCCTCTAGAAGGAGCGGCGTATGCAGAACGTTAGCGTTGCTAGGGATTTCACTCGATTCCCGTCCGGACGTTTTAAGAAAAACGGGGACACCAGTGGAGAAGCGTTTCGGGAGCGATTCCTAGAGCCCGCACTGCGCGATGGGATCGAAATTACGGTTGATTTAGACGGTACGATCGGTTACGGTTCCTCGTTTCTGGAAGAGGCGTTCGGCGGGCTCGTACGAGCATTGCATGTGACGCCGGATTATGTGTATTCAAAGTTATGTCTCCGCTCTACGGATCCCGCGTTACTAGACGAGGTAAAAAGCTATATTAACGACGCTGGAAGGCGAGAAAATTAATCTTATGGCGGCAGACGACGTCATTAAAACGTTTTTCCAGGCCACAGTGATCGTGATCGGCTGGGTAGTGGTCCACCGTCTTTCGGAAAAACGCGATAGGGATAAGGCGCGTCGGGAAATGGTTGCAAAAGCTGCGGATGCGCTTCGTGATGAAATAACAAAATTCTTATCTGTCGCAAGAAATTACCACACCAGCGATCGTGATATTGATGCCGAGGACAGCATAAAGATAAGCCTGCAGGACATCTCCGCTCGTACCTCACTGCTGTCTGATATTTGCAAAGATAGTGCAGAGCTTTCATTGTGTAAGAGCGCTATTCTCGCGACAAAAAAATCGGTAACCGGATCTCATTTCGAAGACGAACACAATGGGCCTATCGCACAGGGCGAGCAGCAAGTCCAATTGATCACCGCAGACGTTTTGCGGGCAAAGCGATATTATCTGCAATTAAAACACAAGCAATTCCCTCCAAGCGGCTAGCCGGCAACGGCACGACTTTGATTAGTTCCTCTTGTTGGTAGCGGAACATCGCCATAAATCTGTCTTCGGATGTGCCGGCCAACCGCAAACCCACGCCGCCCAACCCGCGCCATTGCTACTAAGACAATCGATGAGGGCGTCAACACTGCCGGCAAGAAGAAGAACTATACCCCGCTTCTATTTCGTAGCCTCCACACGCTGTGTCGCTTTTTCGCCCGTTACCAAGCTCGACAGCCAACTTGATAGCTGATCTTTTGCGATGATAAATAGAATGATCAGTAGCAGCGAATAAATGATATTTCCAACGATGCCGATGAAAACTGCGAACCAGAATGAGTCGTTGACGGCATGCGCCTTGATCGGTTTCAGATCATCCTCAAACTGCTTCCGTAACGTTTCCTCGGCGGTACGGACATGAGCGAGAAGGCTACCAAGTGACAGCACGGTTCTGCAATTCCATGGCGTCTGCCCCTTATTAATACAGTCGCCCTCGCTCGTCCTACGCAGACATTACTTTCGCCGTATAGAGGTGAATAGGGCGTCCTACCGGCAGTGGCCGGTATAAGTTCTCGAATCACCGAGCATTCGGGACCGAGCAAGGGGAACATATCGCGAAGGGCACCGGATGCGCAGTGTCCCGTCCTGAAGTGGATTGACGAGTAACCGGCCATTTCCGTTGCTGGTTATCCACTAAGTTCTAGGCAATGACGCCCGGTGCACCGCATCGGGCGTTTTGTATTTCAGCGCCGCATGTGGGCGTTCGCAGTTATATGTGTGGACCGCCTCGCGGACCATGATCGCTGCCTGTTCCACCGTCTGCGGTTTGGACGTCAAGAATTCTGTCTTGAGGATCCCGTTGACGCGTTCGGCCAGGGCGTCCAGGCAGCAGTCGTAGCCGTTGGTCATCGAACAGATCAGGCCATGTCATCGTTGCACACGCTGGTATGCCTCGGCGCAGTACTGGCCGCCGCGATCCGAATGGTGGATGAGTTCCCGATTTGTCTTGCGCTGCGTTATTGCCATTTGCAGGGCTTGCACAGCGCCGTTGGTATGTAGGTCGGGATGGAGATGGAGATGGAGACGGAGATGGTATCCGACGATTTTTCGCGAGTGTGCGTCGGTCACCAAGCGGAGGTAGGCCGTCGTTTCGTTGGTGTCGATATAGGTGGTGTCGGCCACCCAAGAGCTGCTCCGCCTTGGTCGATTTGGGCCGCTCTTTGACCAGGTTCGGATGCTTGAACATCCAGTGCCGCGAATCGTGGTTTTATGATAACTCTTCTTTGGCGTCACCAGCATGTGCGCGCGTCGGAGCCACAATCCTGATGATATCACGCAGTTCCTTGTAACGCTGCAGGGTGCCCTGTACAGCGCGCGCGGTGCCGTAGTGTTCATGGCCAACTACCAGCGGGTCCAGCTGGCGCGAGGTCGAGTCGAGCGGGTCCACAGCCGGGTAGATACCCAGCGAAGCGATGTCACGCGACAGCACGACGGTCGAGTCGAGGTGGGCGAAGGTGGTTGCAGGCGACGGGTCGGTCAGGTCGTCCGCAGGGACGTACACGGTCTGGGTCGTGATCGAACCGGTCTTGGTCGAGGTGATACGCTCTTGCAGGCGGCCCATTTCGGCCAAGGGTTGGCTGTAGCGCAACGGGGACCAGATACAGCGCAGCAGTGGCGACACCGCGACAACGAATATGGTGTAGACCTGCGTCTCGCCGGGTAGAAAATACCCCTTGCAAATATGCACCCAAGGGTGTAGCATGTTCTCTCACCATGGGGTAGAGCCTACCCGAAACTGGCGAAGGGGCAAACTTCGCGAGCTCGTTTTACTTTAAGGAGAACTGTATGCAAGAGGCAGCTACATATAATTCAACTGTACAAAAAAGGGAAGTCGAAAGTTTTCAGGTGGATGCTGCGCCTGTCGTTGACAGCGCCACACGGCTCATTCAAGTTCTTGATGCGCACCCTGCAGGAGGTCTCATCTTCTTGCTCATTATTGTTGCGGTGGGCCTCGTCCGGAGGGCGCGCAAAGAGCATTGACTGAAACGAACAGCTCCTCGAAATGGGGAGCGAAGGAAAGAATTTTGAAAACGATCAAATTTGCCCGCCTCGGCGACCTCGCATCGATTACTACGCTCCAGACGTTCCGGGACAAAGCACCGGACTATACCGACCAGGGTGATGCTTACGGTTTAAGTATCAAAGATCTGACCGGAGCTTGGCCCCAGCCTCTCACTCTTCTACCGAAAATATCGATTATGCCCGGACACGGAGGTGAATGCGTAGCTGACGGCGACATTCTAATGCCGGGTCGAGGCACCGCGTATCCAGCACGCTATTACGCAAGGGGCAGCGAAAGGCTGTTTACGCTCGGGCAGGTTTATGTGATCCGCCCGCATGACAAATTGATCGGACGCTATTTGGCATGGTATCTGAATCAAAGTGAATGCCAAGGTATACTTAAATCCCAAATTTCTGGAACAACCGTGATGAGCCTGAAGAAGTCCTCGCTCACAGCTATTGAAGTCGCCGTTCCATCGGCGGACGTCCAGCAGCGAATCGGCGAATTCAACGCTTTGAATGACAGTAGAACTTTGCTCCAATCTATGCTTACTATCAAGCAGCGTATCGAGCTCGATTCAGCCTGTAAGCTCATCCTATCGAGCGAGCAATTATGACCCAGCCTAACCCACCAAAATTTGAGGCCGCAGTCGATCTGCTGCGCGAGGACTTTTCCGACCCAGCAGAACTGGGATGCTATTTGGCATCGGTTGCACTATTAAAATATCTAGAAGAGCTGAAAGAACCCGACTCAGACATAGTCGCAATTCCCAATGGAACAACAGAGCCGCTGTTGCTCCGCATGCCACCGGCGCAGGATTTTTTCGGGCAGCACGAGCGGATACCTCATCACGATATTGATCAACTGCTCAACTATAGCCTGCGGGCACTGCAGGAAGTGAACGAATCGGAGATGGATGGGATGTTCACTGGGGTTGATTTCTGCACTCCCCGTCTGGGGTTACCGGACCACCGTCAGCAAAAACTGCGCATTTTGGTAGACCTGATCGGGTGTATCAATTTTTCGTCGATTATCTCGTTCGCCCAACAAAACTGGACTATAAATGACCTACTTCTAAAGCCCAAAGGAACTCGCTCGGCCTCCCGTTTCATGTTGGAGTATGTAACTCCAGCGGATGTCGCTACTTTAATGTCGCGGATCGTGGTCCCGCGCGCCGGCGAATCGATCTATGATCCCGCCTGCGGGTCTGGACGGCTCTTGCTCGCTTGCATAAACGAAGCGTCGAGCAATGGACAAATGGGTATTAGAACGGAAGGTGATGAAAAACACTACTCCACGTGGGCCTTGGCGAAGCTGAACTATATTTTTAACGGTAGAGCTTCTGGCGGAATAAAGCTCCGAGACTCAGCCCGAAGACTCGATCAAGAGCAAACTTCTTCTTTTGAAGCAGGTTACGACATTGTGCTCTCGAACCCACCCAAGGGCCTGAGAGACTGGGAACGGTCGGGCCTGCGATCACAGATATTCGACCGGTTAGGATTTGGCATACCCCCAAAGACCAGCGGCGACTTTGCCTTTCTTTTGCATATGGTCGACAGCATGAAGCCGAATTCGGGCCGAAGCGCGACCCTTGTGCCGGATGGCGTACTCTTTCGTCTCGGAGTTGAAGGCAGCATAAGGGAAAGGCTCGTGGCACACGGATTGGTTAGCGCGGTCATCTCGCTACCAGCTCGTTTGCTTTATAACACCTCGGCGCCAACGTCTCTGTTGATAATGAGGCGAGCCGAGTTGCCGGAGGAGGTTCTCTTCATAGACGCAAGGAACAGCGGCGTCGCAAGTGGAGCGCGTAATGCTCTTGATAACGAGGCGATCGCAAGAATTACCTCGGTTTTTTGGAGCCGCCAAGAATCGAGCGGTTTTTCCGCCTCAGCGTCGTTCGAGGAAATAGAAGCCAATCATTTCTCACTCCTGCCAAGCCAGTATGTCAACTCAATCGAAACTTCGTCGACGTATGATTTCTCCGCAGTATTGGACGAGAGAAAACGGCTGCAGGACGAACTCCTTGCTGTGGAAAACGAACTAGACCGACTATATTGGGAGTTAGCTGAAGGAAGCCGGTAAATCACTCGAAGCTTAGTATATGGGATTTGTTCTTTGCTGTTTTAAATAAAAAAGGCAGCCGAAGCTGCCTTTTTGTTTTGCTGCTGAAGAGGCTTACCGCCCCTTCTGGCGCAGCTTGGCGATCGCAGCCAGCTGCGCGATTGCGGTGGCCAGTTCGGCCTGGGCTTTCGCGTAGTCGATCTTCGAGTCCTGGTTCTGCATCAGCTCTTCGGCCGCCTTCTTGGCGTCCTGGGCCTTGGCTTCGTCCAGGTCGGCGCCGCGGATTGCCGTGTCGGCCAGGACCGTCACGCCGTTCGGCTGCACTTCGAGGATACCGCCGGCAACGAAGACGAACTCTTCGTCGGCACGGCCAGCAACCTGGATCCGTACAGCACCCGGCCTGATGCGCGTGATCAGCGGGGTGTGCTTGGGGTAGATCCCCAGCTCACCCGCTTCACCCGGCAACGCGACGAACTCGGCTTCGCCCGAAAAAATCAGGTCTTCGGCCGATACCACGTCAACGTGAATTGTGTTTGCCATGTGTGTCCTTCAGGTTGAAGAAGCCAACTTAGGCAGCCAGTTTCTTGGCTTTTTCGATCGCTTCTTCGATGGTGCCGACCATGTAGAACGCTTGCTCCGGCAGGTGGTCCAGTTCGCCCGACGCGATCATCTTGAAGCCCTTGATCGTGTCTTTCAGCGAAACGTACTTGCCCGGCGAGCCGGTGAACACTTCAGCGACGTGGAACGGCTGCGACAGGAAACGCTGCATCTTACGAGCGCGTGCCACGACCAGCTTGTCTTCCGGCGCCAATTCGTCCATGCCAAGAATCGCGATGATGTCACGCAGTTCCTTGTAGCGCTGCAGGGTGCCCTGGACAGCGCGCGCGGTGTCGTAGTGCTCCTGGCCGACGACCAGCGGATCCAACTGGCGCGAGGTCGAGTCGAGCGGGTCGACCGCAGGGTAGATACCCAGCGAGGCGATGTCGCGCGACAGCACCACGGTGGCGTCCAGGTGGGCGAAGGTGGTGGCAGGCGACGGGTCGGTCAGGTCGTCCGCCGGCACGTACACGGCCTGGATCGAGGTGATCGAGCCGACCTTGGTGGACGTGATGCGTTCCTGCAGGCGGCCCATCTCCTCGGCCAGCGTCGGCTGGTAGCCCACGGCGGACGGCATGCGGCCCAGCAGCGCGGACACTTCCGTGCCGGCCAGCGTGTAGCGGTAGATGTTGTCCACGAAGAACAGCACGTCGCGGCCTTCGTCGCGGAACGACTCGGCGATCGTCAGGCCGGTCAGCGCGACGCGCAGGCGGTTGCCCGGCGGCTCGTTCATCTGGCCGTAGACCATCGACACCTTCGAGTTGGGCAGGTCGTCCAGGTCGACGACCTTCGAATCGGCCATCTCGTGATAGAAGTCGTTGCCTTCGCGGGTGCGCTCGCCGACGCCGGCGAACACTGACAGGCCGGAGTGGGCCTTGGCAATGTTGTTGATCAGTTCCATCATGTTCACGGTCTTGCCGACGCCGGCGCCGCCGAACAAGCCCACCTTGCCGCCCTTGGCGAACGGGCACACCAGGTCGATCACCTTG
>JBJMVW010000132.1:0-27292 GCA_045810465.1 Massilia sp.
CACGCGCGGCGAGACCAGCGCGGCGAATTCGTCGGCATGGCGGTACGCCGGCATCGATGGGGCAATCGCCGCGCCCGACTCCAGCGCAGGGTGCAGGTAGATCTCGACCACGCCGGGTCCCGGCAAGTCGGCCAGCACCGCGAGCAGGGCGCCTTCGTCGAACCTTCCGGACTGTGCGATGCCTGCCATATGGTCGTTGTGCGCGATCCCGGCCGCCGCCAGCTTGTGCTCAAGCAGCGCCAGCCACGGCGCGAGCAGCCGCGGCATGCCCGCTTCGCGCGGCAGCCGGATCGCGCGCAGCCCGAAGGGACGGCCGATCCTGACGATCATCGACAGGATGGTCGGATGCAGGTGAAAGTGTTTGTGGGCGTTCACGTGATCCAAGGGCAATCCGCTGGCGGCGAAGGCCCGGAACTGCGCATGGATTTCGGCGGCCAGTTGCCGGCGCACCCACGGCAGCAAAAAGAAGCGGGCGCCGTCGCGCGCCATCCGGTTGCCGAAGCGGCCGTTGGCATCCACCAGCTCGGGTATCGCCGCTGGCGGCAGCATTGCCTGCCCGTCCGCGAGGACCAGGTGCAGGCCGACGCGCAAGCCCGGGCAGGCGTGCGCACGCGCAATGGCGTCCTGCGCTGCGGGCGCGGCCACCATCAGGCTCGCGGCAGACAGCACGCCGTCGCGCCAGGCGCGCTCGACCGCCAGGTTGACGCTCGGGTGCAAACCAAAATCGTCGGCCGTGATGATCAGGCCCGGCCCGCGGTTCGCCACGTTGCTCCCGGCCACCTCAGGCGTCGTGCGCGCGCAGGAAGCGGAAGAACTCCACGCCTTCGCGCAGGCGGCGCTTGGTCATGTCCCAGCTATGCAGCATTTCGCTGACGATTTCCCAGATCTTGGTGGGGCGGAAGTAAAAGCTTCGATAAAACGCCTCGACGCCATGGTAGATCTCTTCGCTCGATAAGTGCGGGTAGCTGATGCTCGCCAGCTGCACGCCCTTGTCGTTGACCAGGTTGATGACCTTGTTCGGCGCGATCCACTGGTTCTCGACCGCCTGTTCGTACAGCCGGGTGCCGGGGTAGGGTGCGGCCAGCGAAACCTGGATCGTATGCGGGTTGATTTCCTTGGCAAATGCGATCGATTTGGCGATCGTTTCGCGCGTTTCGCCGGGCAGGCCGAGGATGAAGGTGCCATGCACGGTGATGCCGAGCTTGCGGCAGTCCTCGGAAAAGCGCCGTGCAATGTCGGTGCGCAGGCCCTTTTTGATGTTCAGCAGGATCTGGTCGTCGCCGGATTCATAGCCCACCAGCAGCAGCCGCAAGCCATTTTCCTTCATGATCTTGAGCGTTGAATACGGGACGTTGGCCTTGGCATTGCACGACCAGGTCACGCCGAGTTTCCCGAGTCCGCGGGCGATTTCCTCGGCGCGCGGCTTGAAGTCGGTGAAGGTATCGTCGTCGAACATGATCTCCTTTACCTCGGGCATGTTCTCCTTGATCCATTTCACTTCCTCGATCACGTTCTCTGGCGAGCGCGTGCGGTAACGGTGGCCGCCGACCGTTTGCGGCCACAGGCAGAACGTGCACTTCGACCGGCAGCCGCGCCCCGTGTACAGCGACACGTAGGGGTAGTTCAGGTAGCCGATGAAGTAATTGCCGATATTCAGGTCGCGCCGGTAGACGGGGGACACAAACGGCAGCGCGTCCATGTCCTCGATCATGGGCCGCGCGTCATTGTGGATCACCGTGCCGTCCACTTGCCGGTAACTGATGCCCAGCACCTGGCCCAGCGGCACCCCCTCGGCAATTTCCTTGCAGGTGTAATCGAATTCTTCGCGTGCGACGAAGTCGATCGCCTCGCTGGCGCGCAGCGATCCATCGGCATCGACCGCGACCTTGGCGCCGACCATGCCGATCAGGGTTGCCGGTTTGCGCTTTTTGAGCAATTCCGCAAACTTGGCGTCGGTCGGAAACGAGGGCGTACTGGTATGCAGGATGACCAGTTCGTACTGTTCCGCGATCGCCAGCGCCTGCTCGACGCTCAATTCGTCGGCGGGCGCATCGACCAGCCGGCTGCCCGGCACCATGGCCGCCGGTTGCGCCAGCCAGGTCGGATACCAGAACGACTTGATTTCGCGCCGGGCCTGGTAGCGCGAGCCGGCGCCGCCATCGAAGCCGTCAAACGAGGGGGCCTGGAGAAATAGGGTTTTCATGAGGTTCCGCCTTAACAGGTTCCAGTTGAATGCTTGTCGCTAGGCGACCGGCTCGGCCGGGTCGTCGATCGGCACCATTTGCTGGCGCCAGCGAGCGGTCGATCCGGCGAAGCCGCCCAGCCAGGTCAGCAGGAGCAGGCAGTCGCGCACGGGTGCGTAGCCCGGATGGCCCGGCGCCGCCAGCCCGGCCGCCGGCCGGCGCAGGTGCAATCCGAGTCGCGCCGCCATCCCGAGCGCGGCGCAGCCCAGGTTCCAGCCTGTGGGGGCCAGCAGCAAGCCGGCCGCCAGCATCGGGAAGGTGAACGTCACGAAGGTGAATGCATAACCCACGGGATTGATCGACCGGATCGTTTGCATCCAGCGCCGTTCGCGCGACCACAGCGAACGAAAATCGCTTTCCGTCACGTCGGTCGTGACGCACACCCCGGACAGCACCGTGGCCAGGCCGCGCTCGCGCGTCAGCTGGCCCAGCATGTAGTCGTCGGCAAGGCGGTTGCGCAGCGCATGGAATCCGCCGATGGCGTCCAGCGTGGCGGCGCGCAGGGCGATGGTGGCGCCAAAGCCGAAGCAGCTGCCGCCGAACGCGCTGGTCACGCGCACCGACGGCGCGAACCAGGTGTCGATGAACTGGGCGCCGAGCCGGCTCCAGACGCTGCCGAGCGGGCGCCCCCGGTACAGGCAGGTGACGATGCCCACGCCTGGATCGGCCAGCGGCGCGGTGACTTTTGCCAGGTAGTCGGGGCCGACGGCGATGTCGCTGTCGGCAATCACCAGCCACGGATGGCGCGCCGCCTTCGCCATGTTGACCAGGTTGCTCACTTTGAAGTTGCTGCCGTGAACCCGCGAGTCGACGACCAGCGCGATGTCCTGCGCCGGGTAGCGTTCCATCAGGCGCCTGGCGACTGCAATCGCCGGGTCGTCCGGATCGCGCACCCCGAACACCAGTTGATAATCGCACCCGGTTTGTTCGCACAGCGTGGCGAGATTGGCTTCCAGCCGCGGCTCCGCGCCGCACAAGGGCTTGAGCACGGTGACCGGCAAGCCGGCCGCGGCCGCACCCGGCCGGGGCCGCCATGTGCGCGGGCGGCACACCAGCGCGGCCAGTGCGTACAGCGCCGCGGCCAGCGTCAGCGCATAACCTGCTGCGGTGAGGAAGTTTTGCATCGGCTCTCTCAAGGCGCCTTTGCGGCCGGGGCAAGCTTCGGCCCTGCCTTGCGCCCCTTGATCTCGGACAGCTTGATTTCAACGTGGCGCGCAAACACGTACTCGGCCGGCCGCTGCTTGTCGAGCGCGATATCCGGGGCCATCGCGCCTTCGGTGCGCACACCGGTCATGGAGACTTTCAACGCGGTGAACGGGCGCGCCATCGTGTCGCGCACGGCGGTCGCCTCGTAGCCGCTGTGCACCATGCAGTTGGCGCATTTCTCGTAGTTGCCGGTGCCGTAGGCATCCCAGTCGGTCTCTTCCATCAGTTGCTTGAATGTGCTGGTGTAGCCCTCGCCCAGCAGGTAGCACGGCCGCTGCCAGCCGAACACGGTGCGCGCCGGGTTGCCCCAGGGCGTGCAGTGATAGGTCTGGTTACCGGCGAGGAAGTCCAGGAACAGGCTCGACTGGCTGAACGCCCACTTGCGGCCGCCGTCGCCGAGCTTGAGTATGTCGCGGAACAATTGCCTGGTCGCGCTGCGGGTCAGGAAATGTTCCTGCTCGGGCGCGCGCTCGTAGGCGTAGCCGGGCGACACGGTGATGCCGTCCACGCCCATCGCCTTGACGGTATCGAAGAACGCCGCGACGTGCCCCGGGTTGGCATCGTTGAACAGGGTGCAGTTGATATTGACCCGGAAGCCGCGCTGCCTGGCCTGGGCGATCGCGGCGACTGCTCGCTCATACACCCCTGGCTGGCACACGGAGCGGTCGTGCATCTTCTCATCGCCATCGAGGTGGACCGACCAGATGAAGAAGGGACTCGGCCGGTACTGGTCGAGCTTCTTCTCCATCAGCAGCGCATTGGTGCACAGGTAGACGAATTTTCGCCGCGCGAGAATGCCCCGGACAATTGCCGCCATGTCCTTGTGCAGCAGCGGCTCGCCGCCGGCGATCGACACCACCGGCGCGTTGCATTCGTCGACCGCGCCCAGGCATTCCTCCAGCGACAGGCGCTGGTTCAGGATCTCCTCGGGGTAATCGATCTTGCCGCAGCCCGAGCAGGCGAGGTTGCAGCGGAACAGCGGTTCCAGCATCAGCGCGAGCGGATAGCGCTTTTGCCCGGCAAGATGCTTGCGGACGATGTAGGCGCCCACCAGCGCTTTTTGCAGCATCGGGATAGACATCGCAAGCTCTCCTTACGCCCCGGCGCGCCGGTTGTCGGCCAGTTCGGCGGGAAGCTTGAACTCGATGTTTTCCTCGAGCCCCTCCATCGTCGATACCTCGACGTTGCGCAGCGCGCGCAAGGCGTCGATCACATGCCCGACCATTGCTTCCGGGGCCGACGCGCCTGCGGTGATCCCGACCACCCCGGCATCCGCCACCCAGGCCGGGTCCAGCTCGCTGCCGTCGGCCAGCAGGTAGCTCGGAATGCCCAGTTCGGTGCCGATCTCGCGCAGGCGATTGGAATTGGAACTGTTGCGGGCGCCAACGATCAGCAGCACGTCGACCTGTTCGCACAAGGCCCGCACCGCGCGCTGCCGGTTTTGGGTGGCGTAGCAGATGTCGCGGATGTCGGGCCCGACGATGTCGGTAAAGCGCCGCTGCAGGGCTGCGATCACTTCACGCGTATCGTCCACGCTCAGGGTCGTCTGGGTCACGTAGGCGACCGGGGTATCGTTGGGCAGGTCGAGCATCTCGACGTCGCGCTCGTCCTGCACCAGCAACACGCGGCCGTCGACCTGGCCCATCGTGCCCTCGACTTCCGGGTGGCCTGCGTGCCCGATCAGGATCACGACCCGGCCGCCGGCCGCATATTGCCGCCCCTGGATGTGGACTTTGGTGACCAGCGGACAGGTGGCGTTCAACACGTGCAGGCCACGGTGTACAGCGTTCGCTTCCACCGTTCGGCTGACCCCGTGCGCGCTGAAGATCGTGACGGCCTGGGCAGGCACCTCGTCCAGCTCCTCGACGAACACCGCGCCCTTGGCCTTGAGGCTGTCGACCACCGCCTTGTTGTGAACGATTTCATGCCGCACATAAACCGGCGCACCGTGCCGTTCCAGTGAGCGTTCGACAATTTCGATGGCGCGCACGACGCCCGCGCAAAAGCCGCGCGGCTGGGCAAGAATGACGCGCATCTTCGTTTTCTGGGGCAGCATTTGTTCTTACCTCCGACGACGCAAAACTATTGGAGTGCGCTGGTCGGAACAGGTTCGGCTAAAGGCGTATGCTGGACGGGACGCGCGCGATTCGCGACCGACGGGAAGCCAGCCATGCCAACGCAAGAGCGGGTATTGATTACGGGCGCATCCGGCTTTGTGGGCTCGGCGGTCGCGCGGGCGGCGCAACAGCGCGGCTGGCAGGTACGGCTGTTGGTGCGCGCCAGCAGCCCCCGGCGCAACCTGGCCGGCCTCGACGCCGAGCTCGTGGAAGGCGACATGCGCGACCAGGCCAGCGTGGGCCACGCGCTGGCCGGCGTGCGCTACCTGTTTCATGTCGCGGCCGACTACCGTTTGTGGGCGCGCGATCCCGGCGAGATCGAGCGCAACAACCTGGACGGAACGGCGGCGGTGATGCGCGCGGCGCTGGCGAGCGGGGTCGAGCGCGTGGTGTACACCAGCAGCGTCGCCACCTTGCGGGTAGATGGGCAGACCACCGCAGCCACCGAGGATGCGCCGCTGGCGCCGGAATACGCGATCGGCGCCTACAAGCGCAGCAAGATCCTGGCGGAACGGCTGGTCGAGCAGATGGTGGCCAGGGATCGGCTGCCGGCGGTGATCGTCAATCCGTCCACGCCGGTTGGAATGCGCGACGTCCGGCCGACGCCGACCGGGCGCATCATCGTTGAAGCCGCCACCGGCAAGATGCCCGCATTCGTCGAAACCGGCCTGAACGTCGTCAACGTCGAGGACGTCGCGCTTGGGCACCTGCTGGCGCTGGAACACGGACGGATCGGCGAGCGTTACATCCTTGGCGGCGAGAACGTCAGCCTGCAATCCCTGCTCGGCGAAATCGCCGCGCTGACCGGGCGCCGCGCCCCGCGCGTCAAACTGCCGTTATGGCCGCTGTACCCGCTGGCGCACGCGGCCGAGGCCGTGGCCCGGATCAGCGGGCGCGAGCCCTTCATGACCGTCGACGGACTGACGATGTCGAAAAACCGGATGTTTTTCTCGTCGAACAAGGCGGAGCGGGAGCTGGGATATCGGCCGGGGCCATACCAGGCCGGCCTGCGCGCCGCGCTCGACTGGTTCGGCCGGGAAGGTTACCTCAAGTGAGGGGCGCTTGGTCCTCCTCAACCGCCTGCAAGGCCTGCTGTGCCATCGCACGTATTCCCTCGAACGACTTGGCTGCAGCGATGAACCTGCCGTTGTGGCAGAAGCCGGCATCAGGCACGCCGGTTACGGCCGCAAGCTCTGCGTCGCGAAGTCCTGCCCATGCCTCCGGAAGATCCGCCCGTGCCGTGAAACTTTCGGAACTGATTGGAACGCTGTGAAGCATGTACCGTTGTTCAGCCAGGTTGTGACTAATGACGAACAGCACTTCGGGCATCTCCTTGCGCACGACAGCAGTCCATGGCAGCGCGCTATTCTTCAGGAGCAGCACTTTGCCGCCCTCCAGCACTTCCGATTGCCGCACTTGTTCCACTGCCAGCGATGCACCGACGCGGTATCTCACCGCATTGATCATGACATCCGTAAGAACGGTCATCGCACGGCGGAATTGGCTGAGCCGGTACGCCTCTGCCGCGTCCCCGTAGCCCGTCCTTTGCTCGTCCAGCCAGTTCGGATTGAAACCTGAGATCACGGCCGAGAGCCCGTACCCGCCTGGCGCGTTTTTCGCCGCGCCTACATCGGACAAATCGAGGTATTGCACGATGTCGGCATCGATGCCGTAGGCGACCTGCAGGGCCTCATCGTCCGTCAACTGATGCCCGACGTGCTCGGCGGCCAGCGCGCTGACGCAGCGTGCTCCGTATTCCTTCCATACCAAGCCGGCGCTGGCGTAAGGCACACCGGTCGACCTTGCTCCACTGAAGCCCTTTTGGTGATGGTCGAAGCGGCCAGTGGCCGGATCCCAAATGCCGCCGACATCGATCGCGAAGTCGGCCGCCTCGATAATGGCCGGATCACGCGTCCTGATGAGCTCGGAATCGGGAAATAAAATGTTCAGTACGGCTACTGCCCATGCGTCATCCGCATGGAACTTGCCTCCGTGGGTCACAATGACCATGGGGACTCCAATCTTTAAAACTTAGCTGTGAAGCACCGCCAGAGTGCGCTGCCTTCTTCCCGACATGATACTGGCTTCATGCACTCCAGGCCCGGGCACTCTGGATCCGTGCGTCTGACGCCTGTGGCGCTCGCGCAGCTGCTTACTCGGGCTCGGCATGGATTCCCGCGTCCGCGGGAATGACGGTTCGGCGACCGCTAGCCTGCGCGCGGCCTTTCCATTGGCCGCCGCGCCCCCGGTGGTAGCGCCACGCCGAGGCCAGCGTTGCGCCGAGGTAGAACAGCGCGACCAGGGGCAGGGCCGGCGCCCAGGGCAGCGGCCGGCGGTAGTAACGGAGCATCGGCATATAGATCGCGCTCATGACCAGCCAGGCCAGCAATGACGGCCAGGGCGCCGCGCCGAGGCCGTATGCCAGGCTGAACGCTGGCGGAACCACGTACAGCAGCAGCATGCCCAGCACGGTGCCGGCCAGCAGCCAGGGCGAATGACGCAACTGCGTGTAGGCGCAGCGCGCGACCATGTTCCAGATGCTCGACCAGTCCGGGTATGGGCGCAGTGAATAGCTGTCGTGCGCGAAATCGAGCCTGATCGGTCCCTGCCGCTTCATGTGCGCGGCCAGCGCGCAATCGTCGATCAAGGCATCTTTGATCGCGGCGATGCCGCCCATCCTTTCCAGCGCGTCGGTGCGTGCAAGCATGCAGCCGCCTGCCGCGGCCGCGACCCGACTGCGTGGGTTATTGACGAGCGAAAACGGGTACAGCATCGCAAAGAAAAATACAAACGCCGGCGCCAGCGCCTTCTCGGCCAGCGATACGCAGCGCAAGCGCACCATCAGCGAGGCCAGCACAAACTGTCCGGCCTCTGCCCGCGCCACCAGCCGTTGCAGTGCGCGCCGGTCGTGCGCGATGTCCGCATCGGTGAGCAGCACGTAAAGGGCAGTCGGAAACTGCCGCTGCTGCGCCGCCAGGCCTTCCGCTTGCGCCCAGACTTTGCCCGTCCAGCCGGCGGGGAGGGGAGGCGCCGCCACAACCGTCAGCCGATCCTCCCGCCCCAGTTGCGCGGCAGTGGCGGCGGCCCGTGCGGCGGTTCCATCGGTGCTGTGGTCGTCGACCAGGATCACATGGAAGTCGCCGGGATAGTCCTGCAGCAGCAGGGTTTGCAGGGCCGCGCCGATGAGGTCCGCCTCGTCGCGGGCTGGCACGACAGCAACGACCCCTGGCCAACGCGCCGGCCCTGCGGCGTCCGGCGCAAACCGGACCCGCCAGAAAAAGCCGCGCCACAGCGCCAGGCCCACCCATGCCAGCAACGAGACGGTGGCAAGCGCAAGCGCAATCGCTTCGAGCATCGCCGGCTCTCAAGGCGGCCGGCGCATGAAGCGCAGGGCGAAGCGCACCAGGCGCGGCATCGTGGTGGGGCGCAGCAGGCGCCGGTCGTAACCAGAAAACCGCCGGTCGTTTTCCTGCAAACACAGCGCCATCAATTCCGATACGCTGATCTCGCCATCCGAGATCGTTTTCGCGCCGTTCACGGTGAAGTTGTTATCTTGCCGCTGCCGGTTGCCGTCCGCGTCCAGCCCGCGCGCGAGGCCAATGCGCTCCCAGCCCAGGAAGCCCCACGCCGCCATCACCTTCGCTTCAAACGCCATGCGCCGCCACCATGGAAGGCGGGCGCGATGCCAGGCGGCCCAGTTGGCGAACAGCAGGATGTGCCGGCATTCCTCCTGCATCACGGGTTCGAAGGTGTCGACCAGTTCGGGCGGGAACAGGCCGGAGCGTTGGGCCAGCGCGAACAAGCCGAACGCAAAGAAGCTGTCGATGCATTCGCTGTAACCGGTCACCAGGTATGCCCATTCGGCGTCTTTCGGATATTGGTACCCCGCCTCCGGCGCCAGCGCGATGCCGTACGCCGCCACCATCCGCGAGAGCACCTCCTTGTGGCGGTTCTCCTCCCACGCGTTCAGGGCCAGTGCATTGCGCATGTCCGGATCGGACAGCGTGCTGGCATACGCCGCCATGCGCAGGCGCGCCTTGCCTTCGGTTTGAACCGCGATGTCCCAGATCGGCAGCGCGACGATACGCGCCAGCGCTTGCGGGTCGAGCCGTGGCCAGTCGAGCACCGACGGGCGGTATGGATTGAACGTCTCGCGAAACATCCGGCACACTTCGCGCCGGTGCAGGTCCGATCCTGGCGCGAGCGGGCCCTGGACCGGACTCGACCATTGGCGGCTGTTGCGGTCGGCGGCGTCGAGCGTGCGCCGGTCGGGCGCCTGGGAAACCCGTAGCGACGGCGCGGCAAAGCCGGGAACCAGCTGTTCCGTATCGAAGACGTCGATCGCCTGCTCATCCATCCTCTTCTCCTGTCGGTCGAGATTGGGCCAGCACTGACGCGTCCATTTTCATCGAATTCGGCTGCGCGTGTCGTGCGCACCAGGGAGGTGTGGAAGCGGACCTGTTGCAAATTTATCAGCGATTTCCATTTGGGAACGCCTTCTTGTTGTCTCAATTCAACAGTTCCTTATGGTAATGTGAATTTCTATATGGAAAGAATTACCCATGCGCCCCATACTCATGCTTTCAGGATCAGCCTGGCCGTTTTTGCAATCTCCAAGGAACAGAAATGCCCCGCTTCATCGCACGCAATACGCTTCGCGTTCGCACAGCCAGCCTGCTGGCGGCGGGCGTTGTCGGCCTGGCCCATACCGCTGTCCAAGCGGGCGAGGACGATGAGATCGTCACCGACCGTCCCGATTTCGTCGAGTCGAGCCAGGTTGTCGGACGCGGCCGCTTCCAGGTCGAAACCAGTGTCCTCGTCGAACGCGACCGCAACGCGGCTGCGCGCGAACGCTCGCTGTCCACGCCGACCCTGCTGCGTTTCGGCCTCGGCGAGAGCTTCGAGCTGCGGCTCGAAACCGATGGCCGGACGGTGGTGCACACCACCGAACTGCCGGCAGGCGCGCGTAGCACGGCTGCCAGCTACGCCGACACGTCGCTGGGGATCAAGTGGCATGTACTCGACGAACATGGAGCCACCCCCTCGGTGGGCGTGCTGCTCCACGCCGATCTGCCGAGCGGGTCGCGCGGCTTTGGCGGACAGGGCGTGCGCCCGTCGCTGCGCGTGGCCGCGGAATGGGAGCTGCCGGGCGAGATGTCGCTTGGCCTGATGCCGGGCGTCGGCGTCGAGCATAACGAGGCCGGCGCCCATTACAGCTACGGGATTTTCGGCGCGGTGCTCGGCAAGTCGTTCAATGAACGCAGCCGCGGCTTTGTCGAACTGGCCGCGCCGCAGGTCGCGCGCGCCGGCAACGGCGGCACGGTGGCCACCTTCGACATCGGCGGCGCTTACTTGCTGTCGCCAAGCTGCCAGGTCGACACCATGCTCTCGCGTGGCCTCAACAACCGTACTCCGGACTGGAGCTGGACGGTTGGCCTGTCCTTCAAACTCTGATCGCACCTCAACTCGCGGGACTCCACATGAAACTGAGTATCAAACTGCAACTGCTTCTTTCGAATATCTCGTCGATCGTATTCGTCGGCCTGGTCGGCGCCACCGGCTATATCGGGGTTCATAAACTCGACATGGCGATGGACGCGATCAGCCGCAATGGCGCCACCATCAAGGTCGAGATGGCGGTTGACCAGCTCCACGACGCGTTGCGCGCCGACGTGCTGGTCGCGTTGATCGCAGGCTCGGAGGGGACGATCGACGAGAAACAGGCCGCGCGCCGCGACACGACCCAGCACCTCGCCGAGTTCCGCAAGTTGTTGGGGGAAATGGAGGGCAGCTCCGCCGACCCGGAGCTCAAACAGGCCATGAAGGAGGTGCACCCGGACGCCGAGGCCTACCTGAAAAGCGCGGACGCGATGGTGTCGCTGGCGCTGACCGACAACCCGGCGGCGCACGAGGCGCACCCGCAGTTCATGCAGCAGTTCCACAAGCTCGAGGCCAGCATGTCCAGGCTGGGCGACCTGATCCGGAAAGCCTCGGATAACGCCGGGGCCGGCGGCGACGCGGTGGTGATCGGCGCGCAGCGCTGGATCATGCTGGGCGCGCTGGCCGCGATGCTGCTCACGCTGGCGGCCGGGCGGCTGGTGTCGCGTTCGATCATCCGCCCGCTCGACGAAGCGGTCGCGTTTTCGGGCATGATCGCCGAGGGCAAGCTCGATGCCAGCCTCGCGGTGGAGGATGCCGACCACACCGAGACCGGCCGCCTGAAACGCGCCTTGCAGGCGATGCGCAGCAGCCTGCATTCGATCGTCAGCCAGGTCCGCGACAGCACCGAATCGATCGCCACCGCCTCGGGCGAGATCGCGGCCGGTAACCTCGACCTGTCGCGCCGTACCGAAACCCAGGCCAGTGCGCTGGAAGAAACCGCATCGTCGCTGGAAGAACTGACCTCGACCGTGCGCCAGAACGCCGACAACGCGCGCCAGGCCAACCAGCTGGCGGTGTCGGCGTCGGAGGTCGCGGTCAAAGGCGGCGCGGTGGTGGCCCAGGTGGTCGACACGATGGGCGCGATCGACGGCGCCTCGCGCAAGATCGTCGACATCATCGGCGTGATCGAAGGGATCGCGTTCCAGACCAATATCCTCGCCCTGAACGCCGCGGTCGAAGCGGCGCGCGCGGGCGAGCAGGGCCGCGGCTTTGCGGTGGTGGCGGCCGAAGTGCGCAACCTGGCGCAGCGCTCCAACAGCGCGGCGAAAGAAATCAAGCACCTGATCGACGACTCGGTGCAGCAGGTCGACCAGGGCAGCCGCCTGGTGGGCGAAGCCGGCGCCACGATGAACGAGATTGTCGACAGCGTGCGCCGCGTCACCGACATCATGAGCGAAATCAGCGCCGCGAGCCGCGAACAGGAAGCCGGCATCGAGCAGGTGAACCAGGCGATTGCCGACATCGACGCGGCCACGCAGCAGAATGCGGCGCTGGTCGAAGAGGCTGCCGCGGCGGCCGGCTCGATGCAGGACCAGGCCGGCAACCTGACCGGTCTGGTCAGCACCTTCCAGCTCGGCGCCGCCCAGGCCCGCGCCAATCCGCCTGGCCGTCGGGCTGCGGCCGCCGGCGCACTCGCGCTGGCTACGCGCTAGCACTTTACGGATTTCCGTTGAACGTCATTCCCGCGAAGGCGGAAATCCATACTGGGCTGGCTACTCACGCCCAGCATGGGTTCCCGCGGTGCCGCCGAGGATCCGCGGAAACCACGTAGCATCCTTTTCTTATGCCCACCCCGAGCCGGCCTCGGGCATTCCGCGCAGTTATGGCGGCAGTTCCGAATTTCATTGGCTGCGGCGATTTCCTACGCGTAATCTCGTTCAAAGATAGCAAGTAATCGGCCTGTTTGGAGAGACGGGACGAGCTGTCCGTCGCGCCCGTTTGCGCGCCACTTCAACCTCAAAAAGACAATAACATGAACAAAAAGCTTTTGATCGCGACAGCGGCCGCGCTGCTCGTCGCCGCCTGCGCGCACGCGCAAACGCCCGCACCGAAACGCGAACTGCGCGGCGTCTGGATCAGCACCCACCTGAGCCTCGACTGGCCGAACCGGACCCAGACCCCGGCGCAGCAGCAGGCCGCGCTGCTCGGCATCCTGGACCACAACAAGGCCACCGGGATGAATGCCGCGTTCTTCCAGGTGCGCAGCCAGGCCGACGCGATGTACGCGAGCACCCTCGAACCGTGGTCCTACTACCTGACCAACAACCAGGGCAGCGCGCCGGCGCCGTACTGGGACCCGCTGCAGTTCGCGGTCGGCGAGTCGCACAAGCGCGGCCTCGAATTCCACGCCTGGATCAACCCGTACCGCGCAGTCGCGAACACCGCCAGCGAATCGAACAGCGCACAATACGCCAGCACCCACGTCTCGCACACCCACCCTGAATGGCTGCTCACCGTCGGCACCGTCAAGATCCTGAACCCGGGCCTGCCGCAGGTGCGCGACCACGTCGCCGCGGTGGTCGCCGACATCGTGCAGCGCTACGACATCGACGGCATCCACTTCGACGACTACTTCTACCCGAGCGGCACGATCAACGACGACGCCGCCTACAACGCCGACCCGCGCGGCTTCCCGAACACGGCGGCAGGCCGCGCCGACTGGCGGCGCGATAACATCAACATGCTGATCGCGCGGATCGGCGCGAGCATCCGCGGCGCGAAACCATGGATCAAATTCGGCGTGTCGCCGTCGGGGATCTACCGCAGCAGCAGCGATCCGGCCGTGGGTTCGCCGACCTCCAGCGGCGCCTTCCAGCATTACAGCGCCGCCTTCGCCGATACCCGCACCTGGCTGCAGCAGGGCTGGGTGGACTACCTGGCGCCGCAGGTGTACTGGTACATCGGCCAGGCCGGTTCGGACTACAAGCTGCTGGTCCCGTGGTGGAACGAGAACGCGTTCGGGCGCCACATCTACGTTGGCCTGGCCGACTACAAGATGGGCACTGCCGGCTGGACCGACCCGAACCAGGTCGCCAACCAGATCGGCATGAACCGCGCCAACCAGAACGTCCGCGGCCAGATCCACTTCCGCCACGCGTTCCTGGCCGCGAACACGCTCAACTACCGCACCGCGCTGATGCGGGACACCTACAAGCGTCCGGCGCTGCTGCCCGCGATGCCGTGGAAGGACAGCCTGCCGCCAGGCGCACCGACCGCGCTGGCGTCAAGCGCCGGTGCAAACGACGCGGTGGCGCTGTCCTGGACCGCGCCGGCGGCAGGCGGCGACGAGATGGAACAGGCGAAGCGGTTTGTCATCTACCGCTCCGACCAGCGCCAGATGGACATTGAAGACCCGGCCAACCTGCTGGGCGTGACCAACGCCGCCGAAACCACCTGGACCGACACGACGGCCGGGGCAGGGCAGTATTACTACTACACCGTCACCGCGCTGAATCGGTTGAGCAGCGAAAGCGCGCCGGCGACAGCGGCCAGCAACGACCACGAGGCGCCGGTGGTGCGCACCCGCGAGGTGTCGCGCACACTGGCCGGCGGCACCGTGGGCATCGTGGCGGCGGACGTGGACGGCGGCACCAGCGACAACTGGGGCGTCGAGTCGCTGGGCATTTCGAAGAGCACGTTCAGCTGCACCGACATCGGCGCCAACCGCGTCGAGCTGACGGCCGTCGACAAGGGCGGCAATACCGCGTCGGCGACCGCGGTCGTCAACGTGGTGGGCAGCGTGCCGCAACCGGCGATCACGGTAACGCGAGGCGATACCTTGTCGGGCAACCTGATTGCGCTGGGCTACGGCGCACAAAGCGTGACGCTGGCCGCATCCGACCTCGTGGCCGGCAGCGGCACGAGCTTCACCTGGAGCCCGGCCGACGGACTCTCTGCCGCAAGCGGCGCGACCACGACGTTCGCGCCGACCGGTGCAGGCACGTTTGCGTTCACCGCGCAGGCGGTCAACGAGAACGGCTGTGTGGGCGCGGCCAAGGTGACGCTCCAGGTGATCGACGCACGCTGCGAGAACGACAAGGTCCTGGTGTGTAACAAGACGGGCAGCCACGACAATTCGTCGACGCGGCTGTGCATCTCGCCGAACGCGGTGGCGGCGCATTTGCGCAAGGGCGATACGCTGGGCGCTTGCGGGCAGTAAGGGGTGGCCCGGGTTGCCATCCCGGGCCCATCGGCGTCACCCGCTACACGGTCGCCGCGGTTCGCGTCGCACCGGGCACCTTCTGGAACTGGAGATCGAATGGTTCATCCAGCTCATTGTCGGGAACTGCAAGGTCGTGTTCGTGGACGGCGGCGGCGAGATCGCGTGCTGCTTCATGAATGACCTGGTAACCCCAGCGCAGGAAGGTTTTCTTTATCTGCATTGCCAGGCCGCCGCCGTCGGCCCCGGTCCGGAATCGGACCACGCCGCCCGGCCTTAATATCTGGTCGAGGGCATTCATGACGACAAGCGTCACCAGGTCGCTGGTGAAAATCGTATTCGGGATATTCTCGAAGAAAATGCAGTGAAAGTGCGCCGCGTATTGCGTCTTGAGCAAACCGACGTGTGCCGCATCGGTGATGCTCCACTGGTGGGTAGGGTTTGCTGCGGGATTGACGTCGACGAATGTTTCGTTCCATCCATGCAGGTGAACGGGGTGAATCGCGGCGCCGCATCCTATGATCAGTAAATTTGGCATTTCACTTCCTTTTGTGAAAACTCGTGTGTGCCCAATCGCTCATAGACGCAATGATTTGACCGGTGGTCGGGTCGCGATGCCTACAAGCGTCCCTTCTACATCGAGTGCCGGATCTGCCTTTCGCTGGAGTCGCCGCTGTTTGCGGTGCTTGCGAAATACCGATCCAATGCCGTTCACGCATGCAATCGGGATAAGGCCCGATTAACGATCCTGTCCTCGGATTGGCTGATCAATCATATCACCGGCAAAGCCATCTGGCTGGCTGTCGAGGCCGCCTGATCCTGTTATTTTCGACAGCCTGCCAGGCTTGCCGCGTTCAGCCCGTATTTCGCAATCCGGCCGCCACGCCGTTGATCGTCAGGTGGATTCCCCGATGCACGCGCGGATCCTCCTTGTCGGCATCGCGCGACAGCGAGCGGTGGCGCTGGATCAGCTCGACCTGCAGGTGGTTCAGCGGATCGAGGTAGGCGAAGCGGTTCTGGATCGAGCGCGCCAGCAGCGGATTGCCGGCCAGCCGTTCCGTCGTGCCGGTGATCTGCTCCAGGCAGCGCAGAGTGGCCGCGTGTTCGCCCGCGATGCGCTTGAAGATCCGCTCGCGCAGCTCGACGTCCGGCACCAGGCCCGCGTAGCGCGATGCGATCGGCAGGTCGGTCTTGGCCAGCACCATGTCCATGTTCGACAGCAGCGTCGCGAAGAACGGCCACTCGCGGAACATCTCCTGCAGCGTCGCCAGTCGCGCCTCGCGCTCGCCTTCCTCGAGCCAGCCGCCGATCGCCGAGCCGAATCCGTACCAGCCGGGCAGCAGCAGCCGGCACTGGCCCCACGAAAAGCCCCACGGGATCGCGCGCAGGTCTTCGATCCGGCGCGTCGACTTGCGCGAGGCCGGACGCGAGCCGAGGTTCAGTTCCGCGATCTCCGCGATCGGCGTCGCGGCAAAGAAGTATTCGGTGAAGCCCGGCGTTTCGTAGACCAGGTCGCGGTAAGCCTTGTACGCGCGCGTCGACAGCTCCGCCATCACCGCTTCGAAGCGCGCCAGCCGTTCGGCATGGGCGCGCTCTTCCGGGTGCGGCATCAGGCTCGCCTCCAGCGTCGCCGCCACCAGCAGCTCGAGGTTGCGGTGGCCGATCTCGGCATTCGAGAACTTCGACGCAATGATTTCGCCCTGTTCGGTCAGCCGGATCTGGCCGTTGACGGTGCCCGGCGGCTGCGCCAGGATCGCCTGGTAGCTCGGGCCGCCGCCGCGCCCGACCGTGCCGCCGCGTCCGTGGAACAGGCGCAGCGTGACCCTGGCCGCTTCAAACACCTTCACCAGCTTCAGTTCGGCCTGGTACAGCTCCCAGGTCGAGGTCAGGAAGCCGCCGTCCTTGTTCGAATCGGAGTAGCCGAGCATGACTTCCTGCAGCCGGCCCTGGCGCTCGATCATGCGCGCCACCAGCGGCAGCGCCATCCATTCGTCCATGATGCCGGCGGCGCGCTGCAGGTCGGGGATGGTCTCGAACAGCGGGATCACCATCAGGTCGCCGGCCCCGCGCGACAGGCGCATCAGCCCCGTTTCCTTCTGCAGCAGCAGCACCTCGAGCAGGTCGGACACGGTCTCGGTGTGCGAGATGATGTAGTTGCGGATCGCGCGCGCACCGTAGCGCTGGCGGATGTCGCGCGCCGCGGTCAGCGTGCCCATCTCCGACACCGTCTCGTCGGAATAGCTTTCGTATGGCGTGTACAGCAGGCGCGGCTGCGCCAGTTCGGCCAGCAGCAGCCTGACCTTGGCCGGCTCCGGCAGCGCCGCGTAATCGGCTTCGACGCCGGCGCGCTCGAACAGCTCGGCCAGCACGCGCTCGTGCACGTCCGAGCTCTGGCGCATGTCGAGCGAGGCAAGGTGGAAGCCGAAGATGCCTGCGGCGCGCACCAGGCCCGCCAGGCGCGGCTTGACCAGCATCGCGCCATGGTTGGCGGCGAGCGAATCCGCCACCACCTTGAGGTCGGCGACGAAGGCGCTGGCGTCGCGGTACGGTTCGGCGTGGCCGACTTCCTTGCGCAGGATGTTGGTCGCGCCCAGCGCGCGCGCGCTCGCGGCCAGCCGCGCGTAGATGCCGATCAGCGCGCGCCGGTATGGCTCGTCGCTGCGGTGCGGCGAGGCGTCGGGCGAGGCGTCGGCCAGCGCCTGCAGCCCCGCGCTGACGTCGACCATCAGGGTCGAGGTCGACAGTTCGGCGCCCAGCGCGTGCACTTCGTCGAGGTAGAAGTCGAGGATCGTGGTCGACTGGCGCGTCAGCGCGTGCTGCATGGTGGCGGCGTTGACGTTCGGGTTGCCGTCGCGGTCGCCGCCGATCCAGCTGCCCATCTGGACGTAGGCCGCGTCGTCGAGCCGCGCTTCGCGCCCGCGGTACTGGGCGCCGATCTCCAGTTCGATGTCGTCGTACAGCGCCGGCAGCTGGCGCAGGAAGGTGATGCGGTAGTAGGAGAGGGCGTTCTCGATCTCGTCGGCCACCGTCAGCTTCGAGTAGCGCAGCATCCGCGTCTGCCACAGCGTGGCGATGCGCGCCTGCAGCATCTGCAGGTTGTGCACCTGCTCCTTCGGCGTCAGCGGCTGGTCGCGTTGGGCCAGCAGGCGCGCGATGTCGTGCTCGGCGTCGAGGATGCTTTTCCTCTGCACTTCGGTCGGGTGCGCGGTCAGCACCGGCGAGATCAGGGCGTGGCGGAAGAAGCTCTCGACCGTGCCTTGTTCGACCCCGGCCTGCTTGAGCCGGGCCAGCGCGAAGCCGACGCTGCCTTCGCGCGGCGCCGAGCCGTTGAGCAGGTGCGCGCGGCTGCGCCGGATGTGGTGCTGGTCCTCGGCGATATTGGCCAGGTGCGAAAAGTACGAGAACGCGCGCACCACGGAGATGGTCTGGTTGCGCGTCAGCTTGTGCAGCAGGGTGGTCAGCTCTTCGCCGGCCTTGGGGTCGTCCTCGCGGCGGAAGCGCACGGCGGTCTGGCGGATCGTCTCGACCACGTCGAACACGGCGTCGCCTTCCTGGTCGCGCAGCACGTCGCCCAGCAGGCGGCCGAGCAGGCGGATGTCTTCTTTCAGCGGCGCATCCTTGTCGGCGCCGGCGGTGAGTTCAGGTGCGGCAGGTTTGTCCATATCGTCCACAATGTAAGTTGTATGTACGATGGCTGTTGGCCATGGTCTGCAAGAGGGCGCGTGCTAAAATTTATGATCTTATGCAAGAGCCAGGAACTGGCATCGGCCGGGTTGGCTCAACGACAGTGAAAGAATCACGCTTTGAAAGCAACTGAAATGACCGGTACCCCGCCCTCGAAGCTGATTATCGCATCGCGCGAGAGCCGGCTCGCCATGTGGCAGGCGGAGCACGTGCGCGACCGCCTGAAGGCATTATATCCCCGGTGCAGCATCGAGATTCTCGGAATGACAACCCGGGGCGACCAGATCCTCGACCGCACGCTGTCCAAGGTGGGTGGCAAGGGCCTGTTCGTCAAGGAGCTCGAAGTGGCGATGGCCGACGGCCGCGCCGACCTGGCGGTCCATTCGCTCAAGGATGTGCCGATGGAGTTGCCGGAAGGCTTCGAGCTGGCCGCCGTGCTCGAGCGCGAAGACCCGCGCGACGCCTTCGTCTCGAACGATTACGCCAGCCTGGAAGCGCTGCCGGCGGGCAGCGTGGTCGGCACCAGCAGCCTGCGCCGCCAGGCCCTGATCGCCTCGCGCTTCCCGCAACTGGTGATCAAGCCGCTGCGCGGCAACCTCGACACCCGCCTGGGCAAGCTCGACCGTGGCGATTACGCCGCCATCATCCTCGCCGCCGCCGGCCTCAAGCGCCTCGGGCTGCCGCAGCGTATCCGCGCGCTGCTCGAACCTGAACACAGCCTGCCGGCCGCCGGGCAGGGCGCGATGGCGATCGAGATCGTCGGCGGCCCGCGCAGCGACGGCGTCGACCTGCGCGCGCTGCTCGCGCCACTGAACCACCAGGACACCGCGCGCGCGGTGGCGGCCGAACGCAAGGTGTCGAAGGTGTTCGGCGCCAGTTGCCAGGTGCCGCTGGCGGCGCACGCGACTATCCAGGGAGGCGTCATGCGCCTGCGCGCGATGGTCGCCATGCCCGATGGCACGCGTAGCGCCAGCGCCGAGCTGTCCGGGCCGGCCGATGCGCCGGAACGGCTGGGCGAGCAAGTGTCCGAACTGCTGCAGAAGCAGGACGCCGGCGCGATCCTGGCCGCCTGCCGGGCCGACGCTGCGCCCGATGCCTGACCAGGTCGTCATCACGCGGCCGCGCGCGCAGGCCGACGAGCTGGCGCGCGCGGTCGCCGCGCTCGGCCGCACGCCGGTGCTGCTGCCGCTGCTCGAGATCGAGCGCTTGCCCGACGAATCGGCACTGGCGCGCACGCTGGCGCGGCTCGGCGATTACGCGCTGGTGGCGTTCGTCTCGCCCAACGCGATCGACGCCGCCTTCGCGCACCTGCGCGGCTGGCCGGCCGGCGTGACGCTGGCGGTGCTGGGCGAGGGCAGCCGCGCGGCGCTGGCGCGGCATGGCGTCGACGACACCGGCGCCACCATCGTCAGCCCGCCCGACCCCGCCCGCAGCGATTCCGAACACCTGCTGCAGGCGCTCGACCTGGCGGCGCTGTCCGGCCGGCGGGCGCTGATCGTTCGCGGCGAGAACGGGCGCGAACTGATCGCCGATGGCCTGCGCGCCGCCGGGGCGCTGGTGGACACTGTCGCCGCCTACCGCCGCAGCGTGCCGCCGCTGACACCAGCGCTGGCAGGCCAGCTCAACGCCTTGCTGGCGCAGCAAAACGACTGGATAATCACCAGTTCAGAAGCGCTGCGCGGCCTGATGGACCTGCTGCGCCAGCTGGATCCTGACGCTGCTGTAGCAAAGATGCAACATCAACATTTGATCGTGCCACACGCACGGATCGCCGAAACGGCGCGCGCGCTGGGCCTTGCCCGGGTCACGCTGACCGGCTCTGGGGACGAGCGGCTGCTTGCCGCGTTACAATCACGAGAATGAACGAACTTCCGAACATGCCTGAACAGGCCACCGCAGAGCCTGCCCCAAACCCGCCGGCTTCCAAAAAGCCTGATACCCCTGCCGCCCAGGCGCGCCGCGAAGGGCTGCTGCAGGCCCTGCAGCGCCCGCTGCCGGCCGCCGTGGTCGTGCTCGCCGTGCTGCTGGCGGCGCAGACCTGGTCGACCCACAGCCGCATCAACAGCCTGCGCGCCGACATGGCCAGGAGCCTGCAGAAGGGGAACGCGACCGCCGCCGACACCGCCGCGCTGGCGCGCGACGTGGCCGAGCAGGCCAAGCAGCTGCAGGTCAAGGTCGGCGTGCTCGAGACGCGCCAGGCCGAGGCCCAAAGCCAGCAGCTGGCGCTGGAGCAGCTGTACCAGGACCTGTCGAAGAACCGCGACGAATGGGCGCTGGCCGAGATCGAGCAGGTGCTCTCGACCGCCAGCCAGCAGCTGCAACTGGCGGGTAACGTGCAGGGCGCGCTGATCGCGCTGCAGAACGCCGACCGCTCGCTGTCGCGCTCGGACAAGCCGCAGTTCATCACGATCCGCCGCGCGATCGCGCGCGACACCGAAAAACTCAAGGCGCTGCCGGCGGTGGACCTGGCCGGCGTCGCGCTGCGGCTCGATAACGTGATCGCGCAGGTCGACACGCTGCCGCTGCTGTCGGACGAGAAGCCGGCGCTGCCCGCTACCGCGGCGCCTGCCGCGCCGCCGCGCGGCAAAGGCCGCGGCAAGCAGGCGCCAATGGAGCAGCCGGCCCCGATGACGCTGGCCGAACGCATGACCAGCACCTGGCGCAACTGGAGCCACGAGATGTGGGACGACGTCCGCCAGCTGATCCGCGTGCGCAGCGTCGACACGCCCGAAGCGCTGATGCTGTCGCCGACCCAGTCGTACTTCGTGCGCGAGAACCTCAAGCTGCGCCTGCTGAACGCGCGCCTGGCGCTCCTGTCGCGCAACGAGGGAACCTTCCGCGACGACCTGAACAACGCGCAGGAGATGCTGCTCAAGTATTTCGACACGCGCGCCCGCGCGACCCAGTCGGCGCAGGCGGCGCTGCGCCAGGTCCAGGCCAACAACCTGGCGATCGACCTGCCCGACCTGGCCGAAAGCCTGAACGCGGTGCGTAACTATAAGAGCAAGCCCTAAGCCATGCGTTTACTTCTCTGGTTAGTCGCCTTGATGGCAGCGGCGATCGGCATCGCCGTGACCGCGCGCTTCAACCCCGGCAACGTGGTGCTGTTCTATCCGCCGCACCGGATCGACATGTCGCTCAACCTGTTCGTGGTGCTGGCCGCGCTGCTGTTCCTGGTGCTGTATGCCCTGGTGCGCGCGGTGAACGGCACGCTGAAGATGCCCGAGCGGGTCGCCGCCTACCGCCTGCGCAAGCGCGAACGCGAGGGCAACAAGGGCCTGCGCGACGCGCTCAAGGCGCTGTTCGAGGGCCGCTTCGGCCACGCCGAAAAGGCCGCGATGCGCGCCGCCGAACTGCCCGACAACGCGGGACTGGCGGCGCTGATCGGCGCGCGCGCGGCGCACCGCATGCGCGAACCGGCGCGGCGCGACGCCTGGCTGGCCGGGATCGCGCACGACAACGCGCTCAAGACCGCGCGCCTGATGACGCTCACCGAACTGCTGGTCGACGACCACCAGCCCGAAGGCGCGCTGGAAGCGGTGGCCGAACTGAACGCCAGCGGCCAGCGCCACATCCACGCGCTGCAATGGTCGATGAAGGCCAACCAGCAGGCGCGCAACTGGCCCGAGGTGCTGCGCCTGGTCCGCACGCTCGACAAGCGCAAGGCGCTGCACCCGGCGCTGTCCTCGCGCCTGCGCGAGCTGTCGTACGAGGCGCTGCTGTCCGAAGGCGCGCACGACGCCGAATCGATCCGCCGCGCGTGGGCCAGCGTGCCGGCGCCGGACCGCACCAAGCCCTACATCGCGGCGCGTGCGGCGGCGGCGTTCAACGCCAGCGGCCTGCACGACGAAGCGCGCGCGATCGCCGAGGAGGCTTTGCGGGCCGGCTGGGACGAACGCGTGCTGCGCGCGTACCGCGATTCGGCCGGGCCGGCCGGCTCGCCGTCGCTGCTGGCGCAGATCGAGAGCTCGGAAGCGTGGCTGAAGGAGCGTCCCAACGATCCGGAGCTCGCGCTCACGCTTGGCGCGCTGTGCCTGAAGCAGAAACTGTGGGGCAAGGCGCAGCGCTACCTGGAGCAGGCGCTGTCGGACGCGACCGAACCGGACCTGGCGCGCGACGCGCACCTGAAGCTGGCGCAGATGCACGAGGCGCTCGGCCAGCACGAGGAGGCTGCCGCGCACTACCGGCAGTGCGCGCTGGCGACGATGCTGTAAGAGGCTTGCGGCTCATCCTGTAGGGTCGGCGGGTCCCCCGCCCACGCGGTCAACTCTAGACCGGGCAGGGGCGACGTTCACGGATGTGCGCCCGGCCCTTGAACGCGTGGGCGGGAGACCCGCCCACCCTACGAGTCACGCCGCCGGAGCCGACCTGTCCGCACGGCACCGCTGCTGCACCGCACAAGCCATCCCCCTTTCGCTATAATCACCAACCTGTATTGATTCTTCAGCAACCAAGGAAATATCCATGAGTTTGAACAAAGTTCCCGCCGGCCGCGACGTGCCGAACGATTTCAACGTCATCATCGAAATCCCGATGAACGCCGACCCGATCAAGTACGAAGTCGACAAGGAAACCGGCGCGATCTTCGTCGACCGCTTCATGGGCACCGCGATGCACTACCCGTGCAACTACGGTTACGTGCCGCAGACCATCGCCGACGACGGCGACCCGTGCGACGTGCTGGTGGTGACCCCGTTCCCGCTGATCCCGGGCGTCGTGGTGCGCTGCCGCGCGATCGGCGTGCTGAAGATGAGCGACGAAGCCGGCGGCGACTCGAAGATCCTGGCAGTCCCGGTCGACAAGATCCTGCCGTTCTACAGCCACTGGCAGAAGCCGGAAGACCTGCAGGACCTGCGCCTGCAGCAGATCCAGCACTTCTTCGAGCACTACAAGGATCTCGAGGCGGGCAAGTGGGTCAAGGTCGAAGGCTGGGGCGGTCCGGAGGACGCGAAAGCCGAAATCATGAGCGGCGTCGCGGCGTACAAGGCCACGCAGCAGTAAGCCCGCGCAGCGCATGCAAAAAGGCCGGCACCCTCGGGTGGCCGGCTTTTTTTTGGTTCTTCTCGGATTAGCGTGAAAACCGTCGTTCCCGCGCAGGCCTCGGCGGCCCCGCGAAACCCAAGTTTGCGACCGCGGCCACGAAACCGAACTGGGATTCCCGCCTTCGCGTGAATGACGTTTCCCGGAAATCCGCGATGAGCTTTTTTTTGGGCGCTTACCAACCGATGTCGCGCAGTAGCTGGAAGGTCAGGTCGCGCGGCGGCGTCACCTGGTGCGACAGGTCGGAGTTGATCGCCGGCTCCATCAGCTGGTTCGGCTTGGCGTCGGTCGAGTAGTGCGACACCGACGAGCCGGCCTGGTTCGGGTTCGGCGTGTACATCAGGATCCGGTGCTGCACATCGGTGCCGGCCAGCCGGTTCGGGTCCACGCCCAGGCTGGCGACCACGCCCGACTTGCCGCGCCCGCGCCGCTCGAGCGCCGCCTTCAGCGCAACCCCGTTGGCCTGCGTGATGCGCACCGAGGGAATCACGATGCTCGGATCGGCGCCGCTCATGCCGGTGAGATCGCCCGGCTGGTTGTCGGCAACCACCATCCCGATCGCGCCGGCGTCCTGCACCATTCTGGCCTTCACGGCGAAGGCGCAGGTGCCGCGGTCGACCAACGCGACGTTGTTGCGCAGCGCCAGTGCATTGGTGGTGCCGAGGGCGGTACAGGCGAGGCCGGTGCCGTCGGGCTGGTCGACCACCGGCATCAGTTGGCCGGACACCGCGGTGGCGCCGAGCGGCGGGCCGAACGAGGCGTCGCCGACCGCGTAGTTGCCGCTCGCGCTGCCTGCGGCCGGCCCGCCGACGGCCAGGTTCGATTGCGGTCCCAGCGCCTGCGGCACCGCGGCCGTCACGATCGGTCCATTCCACGACAGGCCGTCGCCGCTGATCGCCGAGGCGACCCGCTCGGCGTCGCTCATGTTGACCCACAGCTTGTTGTTGCGGTTATCGATCAGGAAATGGTCCCAGACCGACGGCAGACCGTTGAATTGCTGGCCGGTCTCGTCGTCGGTGAAGGTCTGGAAGCCGAGGCCGTGGCCGAGTTCGTGCAACAGCACGGTGATCAGGTCGATACCGGCGCCGAAGTTGCCGTCCAGGCCCAGGTAGAAGCCCGAGCCCGGCAGGCAATCGGGGAACAGCCCGAGGCGCGAATTGAAGCGCGCCTGGATGTGCGGCATGCCGGGCGTGGCCTGGTCGCTGCCGGCCAGTTTGCTTGCCAGCGCACCGGGATACCAGGTGCTGGGGCGCGGGATGTTGGGGAAGGCGTCGAACACTTCGGCCGCGCCGGCCGAGCCCAGCACGGCGCTGCTGGCGGTGCAGTTGAGCGGCTCGAACGAGGCGCCGACCCGGATCGGCACGCTGCTGGTGAGCGTGGCGCCCCAGATGTCGGCCGCGTACTGGAACGCGATCAGGCGTTGCTGCCCAAGCGTGGTGCCGGTGTTGCCGCCGGCCGGCGCCAGCGGCGTCGGGTCGTTGAAGCCGACGCCCGGCGCGTTGGTGTTGACGATGGTGATGGTGGCGGCCGCCTGCGCGCCGCTCCAGGCGCAGCACGACAGGGCGAATGCGGCGGCGGCCTGCTGCAGGCCCGGGCGCTTAGCGGTCTTCATGGCGATGCTCCCCTGGGTTGGCGGCCGCAATCGGTTGGGCGAGCGCGTCAACGGCGGCGCGTTCGCCCTGCACGCATTGCCGGACCAGCTTGCCCTGCGCGTCGCGCGTGGCGACCTCGTACACCATGCCTCTTTCGCCCAGCTGCACCACACGGGTGCCGTTGGGACGGGTGAAAGGCGCAGACGGGCCTGGGCCGCGCACGGCTGCGGCGGGCTGCTGGCGCAGCGCCTGCATCTCGGCCGCTGTCGGCGTGCGCATCTGGCCGGTCTGCGGGTCGCGCACGACGACCATTCCGTCTTGCCCGGCGGCCGACGCTGGCGGCACCTGCAGTGTGGCCGCCGCGCACAGGGCGGCAAGCGGAAGTGCCTTGATCAGTTTTTTGTTCGACATGGTTGGTTCCTTCCAGTGGACGCACTCAATCGACCAGCTTGCGGCGCATCAGGGCAAGCGCCCCGAGCCCCATCGCCAGCATCAGGTACAGCGACGGCTCCGGCACCGCGGTGACGACCCTGACCGAATCGATGCCGACGTAGCTCAGCGCGGCGGCGTCGCCGAGGTAGCGGAAAGCGAAGCGGCCGGGGCCCTCGACGTTGACGCTGGCGCTGAACTCCTGCCACGTGGTCGGGTAGCCGGTGCCGCCGACCGTGGCCAGCAAGGTCGAGAAGCTGTCGGTGCCGGTGTCGCTGCCGGAGGCGAAACGCACCTCGAGCTGGTCGGCATAGCCGGCTAGTTCGGCCCGTGTGAAAAACGACAGGGTGGTGCTGCCGGACAGGTCGAGCAGCGGGGTGATCAGCCAGTTGTCGACGCTGCCCGCGCCATGGGCGGCGCCGAGGAAACTGGCGCCGATGTAGGCGTCGGCCGTGCCCGACTGGGACGGGAAGACGCCGGAGTTGCCTTGGAACCAAGCGTTGCCTGCCGGGACGCTGTGGTTGACCAGGCTCCAGCCGGGCAGCGAGGCGACGTTGTCGAAACCCTGGTTCAGCACTTCCTGCCCGGCCGCGTACGAGGCGGGGGCGAACGCGGCCAGCGACAAGGCGGCCGCCGCGTATCTGGTCTTAAGGAATTTCATGGAATCCGCTTTCATGCTTGCCAGTAGGATGGGAACACTCGCGCTGGCTGACGACGAGTCCATTGTTTCCTTAATAATATGATTCAGGAAATAACGAACATTGATATTCGTTCAATGTTTGGGGCGGACGGATGAGCTTGGGTCGCGGCCCGGTTGACGATACCGGCGGTATTGGAAACTGGGGTTCCCGCCTGCGCGGGAACGACGAACTGGCGGACCGTCGTTCCCGCGGAGGCGGGAACCCCAGTGAAATCGGTGCTCGCGGGAGGCGGCGCTGGGCGGGTAGGGACGGCTAGCGGCGGGCGAGGTAGCTGCGCAGGCGCAGCTTGCCGACGATGCCGATCGGGAAGAAGTAGATCGAGAGGATGAACAGCACGCCGAGCCACAGCATCCAGCGGTCCGGATGCAGCGCGGCGGCCAGCATCGGCATGCCTTCGAGCGCGGTGGACGCGTGGCCCATCAGTTCCTTCAGGTAGTTCTGCGCCAGGATGAACAGGGTGGCGCCGACCACCGCGCCGTACA
Organism: Massilia sp.; assembly: GCA_045810465.1. Lineage (GTDB taxonomy): Bacteria > Pseudomonadota > Gammaproteobacteria > Burkholderiales > Burkholderiaceae_D > Telluria. Next base: position 27,096 of record JBJMVW010000132.1, read on the forward strand.
TCGTGCCCATGCCGCCGATGACGACGATCAGCAGGATATCGGTCATCACCTCGAAGCCGAGCGTGGTCTTGGGGCCGACGTAGCGCAGCCACAGCGCCATCAGCGCGCCGGCCAGCGCCGCCACCAGCGCGGCCAGGCAGTTGGCCCAGATCCGGTACACCATCGTGCGGTAGCCCAGCGCCTCGGCGCGGAACTCG
>JBJMVW010000133.1:0-99616 GCA_045810465.1 Massilia sp.
GATCGCCGCTCCCAAGGCGCCTTTCGGCTTTGCTCCGGAGAGATCATGGTGTATTACGCACAGTTTCCCATGCCTATCCACCACCTCGGGGTACGTTCAATCGTATTACTGACCCTTCCGCCACTTTTCCCGTATTGCTACGAGTTTCGTTCGACTTGCATGCTTTAGCCATGCCGCCAGCGTTCAATCTGAGCCAGGATCAAACTCTTCAGTTCAATCTCTGTTTGTTGGCATTGCTGCCACCGCTATTGCTAGCGGGTCGCTCACTCAAAATACTGACGAATCTTCTTTCGAAGATTACGTTTATTTCTTGTGAACATTTGATAATTTAAGTAATCAACATCGCTTACGCGACATTGGCACCTTCATCAAACGCCCACACTTATCGACTGTTAATTTTTAAAGAACTTTGTTTGGTGCTGCCTTGCTGCGCTTGCGAATCGTTTTGTTCGTCAGCAGCAGAGAGATGAGATTATGCGCTGTTTTGCCTTCGTCGTCAACTCGTTTTTTCCGCCTCGCTAGAGTTTCCTGAACATCATTGCCAGCTTAACTACTTGATTTCGTTAAGCTTTCAATCACATTGCCGAAGCGGAGGCGAACTATAGCAAAAGCGGTTACGGTGCGCAAGGGATGGAGGCGAGTTTGTGTGCTCAGGCCCGCCGCATACGATCCGTAACGTCCAGCCCGATGCCGCGGTATCCGGCAAACCCGCTCGCCGTGTCGAATATCGGCTCGCCGCTCACCTGAAGATACTGGACGCTCCCATCGGGCAAGGTGCGGCTGTAGATAAAGTCGAGAAACGGCTGCCGATTCGCAATCTTCGCGTCCAGCGCCGCCCGCTCCTGAACGTTCCAGCCTGCAGCCACCATTCCTTCGACCGTTGCACTGTCGCCAATACCGAGCATCTCTTCCACAGGCCCGGAGAATTGCGTCAACTTGCCGGCAGCGTCCTGCTCCCAGTACCAGTCAGATGAGAGTTCGGTGAAGCGCTGGAAACGCGCTTCACTCTGCTGTAACTCGGCGGTTCGTTCAAGTACGGTTTGTTCAAGCACGCGGTTGTAATCGTTGAGCTTTCGATATAGCAGGCGTACCTCGAGCATATTGTGAATCCGCGTCTGTACTTCGACAAAATCGAACGGCTTGCTGACGAAGTCTTTCGCCCCGGCCTTCAGGGCGCGCAGCTTGTGTGCCGGCTGGGCGGTGATCACCAGCACCGGCAGATAGCTCGCCAGCTCAATCTTCTTGAGCTGTTCGATTACCTCGAAACCGTCCATCTCCGGCATTTGCAGGTCCAGCAAGATCAGGTCAAACCGTTTCTCCTCGTGCAGCCCAAAAACTTCCGAGGGCCGCTGGGTTGCCGTGATATTTGTGTAACCCTCGTTGCGCAACATCTGCTCGAGCAGCATGACGTTCGCCTCCTGGTCATCCACAATCAGGATGCTGGCATTCAGTATTTCAGAGACTTCTAACATGACGGTTCCTAAGACTTCGCGTGGGCATTTCATTATTGGCCTGGCTCGACCGGCTGAAGCAAGCCGTTCTCGGCCGCATGTCGCAAGGCTACGTCGAGCGCATCCATGAACTCGCGTACGCGGATCGGCTTGGTAAGGTAACGGAAGAAACCTGCTTCCAGCCCCTTTTCGATGTCACGCGGGACCGCGTTGGCCGACAGGGCCAGCACCGGGATCCGGGCCGTGGCAGGATCGTCACGCAGCAGTTTCAGCGCACCGTAACCACTGATGCCAGGCAGGTTGATGTCCATCAGGATCACATCGGGCAGGTAAGCGCGCGCCAGTTCAATGCCGAGGTGGCCGTCGATTGCCGTGAGCAGCTTCAGGTCGCCACGCCGTGCAATCAGCTCCTCGACCAGGGCAAGGTTGGCAGGATTGTCTTCCACATATAAGAGGGTTGGCTGATCGCCGAGGTCGCGCGCTGCCGCCTGGCGCCGTTCCAGCGAGACCTCGTCGATGTTTTCAAGTGCCAGGGCCGGCGCCGCGGATGCCGCGAACTCCACCCAAAATACGGTGCCGACGCCAACCGTACTCTCGACGCCGATGATGCCGCCCATCAGCTCCACCAGTTGCTTGGTCACAACCAGGCCGATGCCAGTACCTTCTTCGACGCTATCCTGTTGCCCCAGGCGGTTAAACGGTTGGAACAAGTGCGCAAGCTGGTCGGCTGACAAGCCGGCCCCAGTATCCTTGACGCTGATGCGCACGCGGTCCTTGCCGCTGACGACACACTGGACGATGACGCTGCCACCGCTGCCGTTATATTTGATCGCATTCGACAAGAGGTTAATCATCACCTGCTTGACCCGGGTGCGGTCCGCGTGCACGTAGAACACGTTGTCGAACTTGGGGAACGTCATCGCGATACCGCGCTTGGTCGCCTGCGGTTCGATCATGCCCTTGCAGTCCTGCAGCACATCGGTCATCGACATCGATTCCTGCGACATCGTCACCTTGCCTGACTCAATCATGGCCAGGTCGAGGATCTCGTTGATCAGGCGCAGCAAGTACCACCCGCCCTTCAGGATCTGGTCAATCGAACGCTGCTGGTGCGCAGCTGGCGCCGGAACTTCGGACGCCATCAGCTGCGCGAATCCGAGCACCGCATTAAGCGGAGTGCGCAGCTCATGGCTCATGGCCGACAGGAATTCCGATTTCGCTCGGTTGGCCTTTTCGGCCGCTTCCCTAGCCATTTGCAGTTCGATGTTGCTCTCCTGCAGGGCGTGCTCGAAGTGCTTGCGCTCCGTCACGTCGCGCGCCGCGGCGAACACGCCCTGGAGTTTACGGTCGCGGTCGTGGAAGGTTGTCGCGTTATACGACACCACAGTTTGCTTGCCGTCGCGCGCCAATGCGGTGAGTTCGTAGTTCGTCACTTTGCTTTCGCGCAGCACACGGGTGATCGCCTCCTCGGCGCGCTGCGGTTCCGTGAAGCAGCTCTTGAACGGGGCACCGATCAGCTCGTCCCTGGTGCGGCCGGTCAGCATTTCCATTTGGTGGTTGACGTCGCTGATCATGCCGCGCGGGTCGGTCGTGATTAACGGATCGATGTTCGATTCGATTAGCGAGCGCGTGTAGAAATGCTGGTCGCGCAGGCGCTGGTCGAGCAAGGCCTGCTCGGCCTCGACTTGCTTGCGCGCCGTATTGTCGGTGCCAATCAACAGAAATCCAATCACCTTGGCGTCGGCGCCATGCAGTGCGGTCACCGACACCTGTGCCGGAAAGCGCGTGCCGTCCGCGCGGATATAGGTGAGTTCGTAAATGTCATCGATGCCCCGCAACGCCTTGTAGACAAGCGCTTCAAAGCCTGGCCGAATCGCCGCATTGAACTCGGCACTCAGTGCTGCTGCGCGCGCGATCAGCTCTTGCGGATCCGAGATATTTGCCGGCGTCAACTTGTCGACAACATCGTCCGCGGCGTAGCCGAGCATCCGCTCTGCGCCCACATTGAAGATCTGAATGACGCCTTGGGCATCCGTGGCGATACTCGAAAAGTTTGCGCTGTTGAAAATAGCGTCCTGCAACGCGCCCGCTTTGAATAAGGGCGCCGCCAGTACCGCCGATTGCCGCGCGGTGCGCGGGCGTGACCGGCGCCTTGCCAGGAACAGCAAGCCGGCCAGGAAAACCAGCAGCAGCACAATGCTCAGCTGAATTTGCGTCGCGGCCGCCGACCCGCTTTCCCCGTGGCGCAGCGCAATCGCGCCGACCAGCAACAGCACGACGAGCGTTGCCGCAAGGCCAATCGCCAGCAAACGTTCGACTGTGTAATTTTTAATGCTATGCATAGTGTGAATCCGATGACGAACAACGAGCGCAGGCCTTGGCTCTGGAGGTGACCGCAATACTGCGCCGTCAGGCAGTCCGGCTCGCGGAACTCGCGGGCTGGCGTTGGCGTACGTCCGACAACAGTCGGGCAAACTCCTTTTTGACCACGGCATAGCATTCGCAAACATTGCGCTCCAGGCCTACCCGGTCGAGTACCGTGATGTGGCCGCGCCGATAGCTGATGTAGCCATACGCCTGCAGCCGCCCGGCCGCCTCGGTGACGCCTTCGCGCCGCACGCCGAGCATGTTGGAGATCAGCTCTTGCGTCATCGTGAGTTCGTTGGACGCCAGGCGGTCGAGCGTGAGCAATAGCCAGCGGCACAGTTGCTGTTCGACCGAGTGGTGGCGATTGCACACAGCGGTCTGCGACATATGGGTGAACAATGCCTGGGTGTAACGCAACAACAGGCGCATCACCGGGCCGGCGCGGTTGAATTCCTCCATCAGGATCCGTACCGGCAAGCGGTAACCGAAGCCTCCGGTCTGGACCACCGCGCGGCTCGGGGTGCTCCCGCCGCCCATGAAGAGGGAAACTCCCAGAACACCCTCGTTGCCAACTCCGGCAATCTCGGACGTATCGCCGTTTTCGAGCAAATACAGGAGTGAAACGATGGCCGTGGTCGGGAAGTAGACGTAGTCCAGCTTGCCGCCGGACTCGCACAGCACATCGCCGAGCAGCAGGGGAATCAATTCAAGATGGGGGGAAAGGCGTTCGAACTCGCTGTCGAGCAAGGCGGCGAGGAGGTGGTTCTGATTCGGGTCTTGCTTACATAGCATGCAGTGTTTTATCGAGCTGACCTTTGGTGTGAACGATCAGGGTAACACGATGCCAGCGCCAAAATTATAAATATTGAAATTCGTTAATTTTCTTATTGCTATGCGCGGTACCGAACGGAACGCGGGCTTCCTAAAGGCAATAGTGCGTCCCGGAGGCAAGCCGCTGAGCAAGCGCAGCTTCCGATAATTTCCGCCCTTCGCATGAACCCATGTGGAGCATGGCTCGGAAATCGCATACAACAAGGAAGCACAGCATGAATATCTTAAAACGCTACACACAAATCCTGATCTGCTCCGCCGGCTTTCTGGGCGCCGCTCTCGTCGCCGGCTGCGGTGGCGGCGGCGACCAGGGCCGTGACCCTGTTCTGGGCCTTCCGGCTGCCAACCTGATCAGCGTCGCGGTAACACCGGACGTGTCATCGGTAGCGATCGGCGCCACCCGCCAATTTACCGCGACCGCCGTCTACTCCGACGGCTCGGCGCGCGACGTCACCAGTAACGCGGCCTGGAGCTCGGCGACGCCGGCGGTCGCAACCGTCAAAACCGGCAGCGGCATCGCGGTGGGCGCCGACGCCGGTACGTCGGTGATCACGGCCGCGTTCGAAGGCAAGAACGGCTCCTCGACCCTGACGGTGTTGCCGGCGAAGCTGGTGTCGGTCGCGATCGCGCCCGCCGCGCCGACGGTTAACGTCGGCAATTCCCAGCAACTCCTCGCCATTGGCACCTTCGACAACAACACGACACGCGACATTACGGCGGTCTCGACCTTCGCGTCGGCGTCGCCTGCTGTCGCAACCATTGCGGCAAGCGACGGCATGGCCTTGGGGAAAACGAAAGGAACTTCGGTCATCACCGCTACCTCTGGCGGGCTCACCGGCAGCGCAACACTGACCGTGCTGCCCGCGGCGCTGGTATCGCTTGCCCTCACGCCGGCGGCGACCACCTTCCAGATCGGCGCCAACCGCCAACTGGCTGCGTTCGCCACCTATTCTGACGCCACCGTTGTCGACGTCACCGCCAACACATCGTTTGTGTCCGCTACTCCGGCGGCCGTCAGCGTTGGCAACACTGGCCTGATCACTGGCGTCGCCGCCGGCTCGTCCGTCATCACCGCAAGCTTTGGCGGGAAAGCAGCGACTGCAACCGCAACCACCAGCCCTGCAATCCTGTCGAGCATTACCGTTACGCCGGCGAATGCCACTGTCGCCATCGGCGGCACCCAGCAGTTTGTCGCAGTCGGCAGCTACTCGGATAACTCGACCGCCGTCATCACGAATACCGCCAAGTGGACCTCTGCCGCGACAGGCACCGCTACCGTGCTGAACACGGGCGTCGCCACCGGCAACGCTGCCGGTACGACGACCATCACCGCCACTGCCAATGGCAAGTCGGCATCCGCCAACCTGACCGTGGCCACAGCGGTTCCGCCGCCGAGCTCGACCGCAATCAACCTGCGCAGCGCCGCCAACTTTGGCGTACTGGCTGGTACCTCGCTGACCAACAACGCCGGCGGCACCACCTTTGTCACTGGCGATGTCGGTTCGCCTTCGCAAACCACGGATCCGCAGCAAGCCGCCGGTTACGCCAACTACAAGTCGGGCGCCATCCTGAGCACCGCGCTGGCCGACCTGCAAACGGCGATCACCGATGCGAACAGCCGCAACTGCGACGTCACTTTTGCCGGCGATATCGACCTCGGCGGCCTGGTGCTGGCCCCTGGCGTGTACTGCTACGCCGGTGCAATCAGCGTTACCGGCACCCTGACCCTGAACGGCCCAGGCCTCTACCTGTTCCGCACTGCGCTGACGCTCAATACCACCGCCAACTCGGTGATTGCCCTGACCAACGGCGCGACCGCCGATAACGTCGCCTGGGTCCCGGTCGGTCCAAGCACGCTCGGCGCCAACAGCGCGTTCAAGGGCTCGATCCTGGGCAAGTCTGCCGCGATCACGGTCGGCGACAACACGACGCTGCTGAACGGCCGCGTGCTGTCGGCTGCCGCAGTTACCCTGAGCAACAACCAGATCACCAAATAAATCAAGAAGAACAAAACAATGAAAACCACAAGCAAACTGGCTGCACTGATCGCACTCGCATGCGCCACCATGATGACCGCTAACGCGGCAACCCCCGATAACAGCTTCATCAACCCGGACTGGGCCAACAGCGCCTGGTACATGGGGGCAGGAATCGGACAGTCACGCGCCAGCATTGATGATCCGCGCCTGGTCCGCAGCCTGACGGCAAACGGCGCAACCTTGAATACCTTTACCGCTCACGAACGCGATCTCGGCTTTAAGCTATTCGTCGGAAAGCAGCTTAATCAGTATTTCGCGGTGGAAGCCGGATATTTCGACCTTGGCAAGTTCGATTTCGCAGCCACGACGTCGGGCAATGGCGCATTACGCGGCGAGGCCGGCTTTCGCGGCGTAAATCTTGACCTGCTCGGCCAGTTGCCGCTGTCCCAGCGCTTCTCGCTGCTGGGGCGCGTCGGCATGCAGTACGCCAAGACCAGCACCCACTTCAGCGGCAACCGCCTCGCCGGGGTGACGAACCCGAATCCGAGCGAGCGCAAGCTGAACGCCAAGGTTGGACTCGGGCTGGAGTACAAACTGAGCGAAGCATTGGCACTGCGCGGGGAAGTTGAGCGTTATCGCCTGAATGATGCGGTCGGCAACCGTGGCGACGTCGATCTGGTGTCGGTGAGCCTGGCATACAAGTTCGGCCGGCCAGCTGCAAAGACTGTGATCTCGGAGACGCGACCAGTCGTTGTGCCCCAGGAAGCACCGCGCGTAGTGGCCGAGCCATCGCCCCCGCCACCACAGCCGGTCTCGGAAAAGGTGTCGTTCGCTGCCGAGGCCCTGTTTGACTTTGACAAGGCCATCGTCAAAGAGGACGGCAAGACCGCGTTGGATGATCTGCTGGTGAAGCTGCAGGGCATGAACACCGAGGTGATGATCGCGGTCGGGCATACCGACTCCGTCGGCTCGACCGCTTATAACGAAAAGCTGTCGTTGCGCCGCGCCGATGCGGTAAAGGCTTATCTGGTGTCAAAAGGACTCGAGCCGGCGCGTTTATATACCGAAGGCAAAGGCGAGACCCAGCCGATCGCCGATAACACAACGGCTGAGGGCCGGGCGAAAAATCGCCTGGTGACCATCGAAGTTGTCGGTACCCGTACCGTCGTCCGCTAATTCAGCCACGTTCGAAAAGCCGCCAGGCGCAAGCCGAGGCGGCTTTTTTGCGTTGACAGATTCCGGCTTAAAGCCCGTCGAAATTGGCCGGCCGCTTTTCCAGGAACGCCGACATGCCTTCCTTCTGTGCTGGGGTGCCGAACGCGGCGTGGAAGAAGCGGCGCTCGTAGCGCACGCCTTCGGTCAGGGTGGTCTCGAACGCACGGTTCACGGAGTCCTTGATCGCCATCGCCACCGTGACCGGCATCGCGGCGATCGTATTGGCGACTTTAAGCGCCTCTTCCATCAGCGTGCCTGCCGGGTACACGCGCGACACCAGGCCGGTGCGCTCCGCCTCCGCCGCATCGATCATGCGCGCGGTCAGCAGCATGTCCATGGCTTTCGACTTGCCGACCGTACGCGGCAGGCGTTGGGTGCCGCCCGCCCCCGGGGTCACGCCCACCTTGATTTCCGGCTGTCCGAATTTGGCGCTGTCGGCGGCGATCAGGAAGTCGCACATCATGGCCAGCTCGCAGCCTCCGCCCAGCGCATAGCCGGCGACGACCCCGATCACCGGCTTCCTGACATTGAGGATGTGTTCCCAGTTGCGGCCAATATAGTTGCCCGGATAGGTGTCGGCATAGGTGTAGTTGGCCATCGCCGCGATGTCGGCGCCCGCTGCGAAGACTTTTTCGCTGCCGGTCAGGATGATCACATTGACCGCCGGGTCGGCATCGAACTTGTACAGGGCGTCGCCCAGCTCGTTCATCATGTTGTCGTTGAGGGCGTTCAGCGCCTTCGGGCGGTTCAGCCGGATCACGGCCACCTTGCCGTGGTTTTCAATCAACAGGTCAGCATATTCCATGGGACACCCCTTATTCAAATAGAACGGATTGCGGCGATTGTAGCGCCTCCCATGGCATAAAAGGCAAGTTCCGCTGCTATGATTGCTCTGCCGCCAATACCAGTGTGAACCCAACCACCGATGACTTCAGCGTCTTCAGAAATCCCTCACCAACCGGCAACGGACGACCTCCTGCGCGCGCCCGACTTCCGGCGCCTCTGGTTGAGTAATGCGCTGACGAATTTCGGCGCCCAGATCACGATGCTTGCCCTGCCGGTTTGCGCGGTGCTGCTCCTGCATGCGACGCCGGCGCAAATGGGCGCGCTGGCGGCGCTCGAGACCCTGCCCTTCCTGCTCTTCGGGCTGCCGTCCGGCGTCCTGCTCGACCGCAGGCGGCGCCTGCCGGTCATGCTGTGCAGCGATACGATGGTAGCAATTGCGCTGACCAGCGTGCCGCTGGCGTGGTGGTTTGGGGTGCTGTCGGTTCACTGGCTATACGCGGTCGGCTTCGTGATCGGCACGGGCTACGTAGTCGGCGGCAGCGCGGAGCAGGTGTTCCTGACTTTCCTGGTCGGCCGCCAAGGGCTGGTCGACGCGCACGCCCGCTTTGCATCCACCGAGTCTGCCGCGCGACTGCTCGGCCCCGGCATGGCGGGCGCCTTGGTGCAGGTGTTCGGCGCCCCGCTCGCGGTCCTGTGCAATGCGGCAGGATTCGCGGTATCGCTATGGAACCTGGGCCGCATCCGGGCCCGCGAGCCGGCGCCCGAACCAAAAGACACCCATCCGGTACGCGAGATGCTTGACGGCCTTGCCTTCGTCTGGCGCCACCCGCTGCTGCGCAAGCTTGCCTGGGTCTCGGCCTCGTGGCACCTGCTGTTCTTTTCGTTCATGGCGCTGCACGTGCTGTTCGCCACCCGGGTGCTCGGTATGTCCCCAGGCGTGATGGGCGCGGCGCTGATGATGGGCGGCGCCGGCGTGCTTGCCGGCTCGGTCATGGTCAAGCCGCTCTCGCAACGGCTCGGAACCGGCGTCGCCATCATTGCCGGCCTGGGCGCGTCGGCGATCGGATTCGTGCTGCTGCCGGCCATCCCGCGGGCGCTGTTCGGAAGCGCCACTGCGACCGCCGTCGCCTACGGAGTCGCCATGTTCTGGCTCGACTGCGGCGGCACACTGTTCTTTATCCCGTACGGCGCGCTGCGCCAGCGTGTCACCCCGGACGCGCTGCTGGGACGAATGGTCGCGACCATGCGCTTCCTGACGGTGGCGATGGCGCCGGTTGGCGCGCTGGCGACAGGCGCGCTGGCCGAGCGCTTCTCGGTACGCATTGGCCTTGCCTGCGTGGCTGCGGGCGCAGTGGCCCTGCTCCTTGCCGCCGTGTTCACGGGCGGCCTGCGCGACGTGAAGGACTGAGGATTACTGTGCTGCCGGTTTTGGCATCAGCACCCAGATCGTGCCGCGCTGCTTCATCAGGCCTGCCTTGTCAGGCGCGGAGCCGCCAAAGCCGTAAAAGAAGTCGGCCCGCACCGCCCCGCGGATCGCGCCGCCGGTATCCTGCGCCATCATCAGGCGCCGCATCGGCACCTCGCTGCCCGCTTCGGTGGTAGCCAGGAACAGCGGTGCGCCCAGCGGCAGGAAGTGCGGATCGATCGCAACCGAGCGTGCGGGCGTCAGCGGCACGCCGAGCGCGCCCTTCGGCCCGACGTCCGGGTCGGGCAGCCGTTCCTCGCGGAAGAAGACGTAGCTCGGGTTGACGTTGAACAGCTCCTGGCGCCGTTCCGGATGCGCCGCGATCCATGCCTTGATGCCCTGCGCCGATGCCTGCTCCACGGTCAGCTCGCCCTTGTCGACCAGCCAGCGGCCGATCGGCTTGTACGGGTGGCCGTTCTGGTCGGCGTAGGCAATGCGCACGGTCTCGCCGCTGTCGTCCAGCTGCACCCGTCCCGAACCCTGCACCTCGAGGAAGAACGCCTCGACCGGATCGTCGACCCACACCAGCTCCTTGCCCGGCAGGTTGGCGCCCTGGATCTCGGCGCGGGTGCTGTACGGGATCACCTTCTTGCCCGCCAGCCGGCCGCGCAGGCGCATGTTCTTCAGGTTCGGGTAGACGCTCGCCAGGTCGATCGTCAGCAGGTCGTCAGGCACCTTGTAGAGCGGGGTCTGGTAAGCGCCGCCACGCTTGCGCGAACCACGCAGCATCGGCTCGTAGTACCCGGTGATGAGGCCAGTGTCGGCGCCATCTTCCGAGCGGATCAGGTTCGGCACGAAGTACGTCTCGAAGAACTGGCGGACCGCATTCACGTCGCCCGCATCGACCACGCGCGCGGCCGTACAAACGGTCTTCCAGTCCGCCTTCGCAGCCAACGCACGGCACGATGCCATGAACGCCGGCCAGGCCTCGCGCAGGTCGTCCTGCTGCCAGCCCGGGAGGGCCGAAAAACTGGTTGGCGTCATCAGCGGCGCCGGCGGCGGCTTGGGCGCGGGCGGCGCCTCGGGCACCGCAATGGGCCCCAGCGGCGGTGGCATCGTCACCGGGGGCCGGGCGGGCTGCGGCGGAGTGGTTGAGCAAGCCGCCAGCAGGACGGCCACGAAGGCCAGCGAAGCGGGTAAACTGCGGCGTGTTGAAAGCATAGGGGCGATTATGTGGATATTGATGTTGGAAGCAGGCGGAGCGCTGCTCCTGTTCGTGTTTATCGTTTGGTGGACCATGTTCCACGGCCGCGGACCGGCGCCAGGCGACCATGCGGAGCCGCCGCGGCACAAGGAAAACGATACGCCCGAGCGCTGATCAGTGCAAGGTGCGCGGCAGCGACAGCACGAACTCGGGGATCGGCACCTCGAAGCGGTGCCCGTCCTCTGCCACGCAGAAGTATTCGCCCTTCATCGAGCCCTGCGGCGTGGCCAGCTGGGTGCCGCTGGTGTATTCGAACTGCTCGCCCGGCTGGAGCAGCGGCTGATGGCCGACCACACCCAGCCCCGACACTTCCTGCACCCGGTTGTTGGCATCGGTGATCACCCAATGGCGCGAAATCAGCTGGGCCGGGATGTCGCCGATGTTCTTGATCGTGATCGAGTAGGTAAACACGTAGTTGGTCCGGTCCGGGTCGGACTTCTCCGGCAGGTACTGGGTCCTGACGGCGACAGCGAAATCGTAGGCGGGCATCGGTGGTCCTCGTGTTGGATTGTTAGTTGCTGCCGCGAATCATCAGCACGCCATGCACCGGCCGCGGCCAAAGCGCAATGATACAGCGCGCCGCAAAAGCGGGTACCGCGCCTTTGCGGGAACGGCGCGCGGCGACAGCGTAAAATAACGGATTCCTGACACCGCACCGCAACCCATGACCACCTACCGCATCGCCCCCAGCATCCTGTCCGCCGACTTCGCACGCCTCGGCGAGGAAGTGCGCAATGTCGTCGCCGCCGGCGCCGACATCATCCATTTTGACGTGATGGACAACCATTACGTTCCCAACCTGACCATCGGCCCGCTGGTCTGCCAGGCCATCCGCCCGCACGTGCAGGTGCCGATCGATGTCCACCTGATGGTCAAGCCGGTCGACCGCATCATCCCCGACTTCGCCAAGGCGGGCGCCAACATCATCACCTTCCACCCGGAGGCGTCGGAACACATCGACCGCACGCTGCAGCTGATCCGCGACCACGGCTGCAAGGCCGGCCTGGTGTTCAATCCGGGCACGCCGCTGCACCACCTCGACCACGTGATGGACAAGATCGACATGATCCTGATCATGTCGGTCAACCCGGGCTTCGGCGGCCAGTCGTTCATTCCGGAAGCGCTGAAGAAGATCGCGGCCGCGCGCCGCATGATCGACGACTCCGGCCGCGACATCATGCTGGAGGTCGACGGCGGCATCAAGGCCGAGAACATCGCGGCCGCCGCAGCAGCGGGCGCCGACACCTTCGTCGCCGGCTCGGCGGTCTTCGGCAAGCCTGACTACAAGGCCGTGATCGACGCCATGCGCGCCGAACTGGCCGCCGTCAAATAATGCGGAGCGGCGCTGCGGCGATTCGCGCCGCGATCATCGACCTGGACGGCACGATGCTCGACACCGTGCCCGATTTCGAGCTTGCCCTGAACGGCATGCGGGCCGAGCTTGGCCTGGCCCCGATCACGCGGGAACGCATCAAGCCGATGGTCGGCAAGGGATCGGAAAAGCTGATCCGCGACGTGCTGGCCCTCGACTTCGACGCCCGGCGTGTCGAGCGCGAATTCGACGGCGCCATGGCTGCCTACCAGCGCCACTACCTGGCCATCAATGGCAAGCACAGCGCCCTGTACGACGGCGTGATGGATGGCCTGGCCGCGCTGCGCGAACTCGGGCTGCGGCTGGCCTGCGTGACCAACAAGCCGGTCGCGTTCACGCTGCCGCTGCTGGCGCAAAAAGGCCTGGCGCCGTATTTCGAGCTGGTCTACGGCGGCGACTCGCTGCCGAAGAAGAAGCCCGATCCGCTGCCGCTGCTGCAGGTCTGCCGCGACTTCGGCATGGCGCCGGCCGAGGTGGTGGCGATCGGCGACTCGTCCAACGACGCCGAAGCCGCCCGTGCCGCCGGATGTTTTGTATTGACAGTGCCATATGGATATAACCACGGAAGGCCTGTGCAAGAAATCAATTCCGATGGTATAGTTGGTTCGCTGCTCGATGCCGCAAATTTGATCAGTGCGCATAATCGCACCACAAACTAAACCTCACATTCCATGTTTTTCACCAAAAAACACACCGTCAACCAAACCGGCGCCCTTGAGGCCTGGCTGTGGCGACGCTGGCAATCCTGGGCTGACTGAACCCGTTGATTGCTGCCGGCTGCAAACGCGCATGCCGGCAGGTTTTTTGTAGAAATCGCCGCCCGTCCCTCTCCCTTGATGGCGGCCGCCGGAGAAAAGCATGACCGAACTCGAATTCAAATCGCTGGCCAACGAAGGCTACAACCGCATTCCTTTGATCGCGGAGACCTTCGCCGACCTTGAAACCCCGCTCACGCTGTACCTGAAGCTGGCGCAGACCCAGGACGCGGGCAGGAACACCTTCCTGCTCGAGTCGGTCGTCGGCGGCGAGCGCTTCGGGCGCTACTCGTTCATCGGCCTGCCGGCCAAAACCGTGCTGCGCACGGCCGGCAACCTGATCGAAATCCTCAAGAACGGCAGCGTCATCGAAACCCACGAGGGCAACCCGCTCGAATTCATCGAACAGTACCAGGCGCGCTTCAAGGTCGCGCTGCGCCCGGGCCTGCCGCGCTTTTGCGGCGGCCTGGCCGGCTACTTCGGCTACGACGCGGTACGCCACATCGAGAAGAAGCTGGCCGGCGGCGCGCCCGCGGACGACCTGGGCCTGCCCGAGATCCAGCTGATGCTGACCGAAGAGCTGGCGGTGATCGACAACCTGTCGGGCAAGCTGTACCTGATCGTGTACGCCGACCCGGGCCAGCCCGAAGCATTCGCGAAAGCGCGCCAGCGCCTGAAGGACCTGCGCGTGATGCTGCGCCGGAGCGTCGACGCGCCGGTCACTTCGGGTTCGGTGCGCACCGAGGCGGTGCGCGATTTTGCCAAGGAAGACTACCTGAAGGCGGTGGAGCGGGCCCACGAATACGTGATGGCCGGTGACCTGATGCAGGTGCAGATCGGCCAGCGCATCCGCAAACCCTATGTGGATTCGCCGCTGTCGCTGTACCGCTCGCTGCGCTCGCTGAACCCGTCGCCGTATATGTACTACTACAACTTCGGCGACCTGCAGATTGTCGGCTCCTCGCCCGAGATCCTGGTGCGCAACGAGGAGACGCCGGAGGGCGGCAAGAAGGTCACGCTGCGCCCGATCGCCGGCACCCGCCCGCGCGGCGCCACGCCCGAGCGCGACGCCGAGCTGGCCGAGGAACTGCTGGCCGACCCGAAGGAGATCGCCGAGCACGTGATGCTGATCGACCTGGCCCGCAACGACATCGGCCGCATCGCAACCACGGGCAGCGTGAAAGTCACCGATCGCATGGTGATCGAGAAGTACTCGCACGTGCAGCACATCGTCTCGAACGTCGAAGGCCAGCTGAAGGACGGGATGTCGAACCTCGACGTGCTGCGCGCGACCTTCCCGGCCGGGACCCTGACCGGCGCGCCGAAAGTGCGCGCGATGGAAGTGATCGACGAGCTCGAGCCGGTCAAGCGCGGCATCTACGGCGGCGCCTGCGGCTACCTGTCGTTCGGCGGCGAGATGGATGTGGCGATCGCGATTCGCACCGGCGTGATCAAGGACGGCAACCTGTACGTGCAGGCGGCGGCCGGCATCGTCGCCGACTCGATTCCCGAGATGGAATGGCAGGAAACCGAAAACAAGGCGCGCGCCGTGCTGCGCGCGGCCGAGCAAGTGCAAGACGGCCTGGATGGGGAGATCTGACATGCTGCTTATGATCGACAACTACGACTCGTTCACCTACAACATCGTGCAGTACTTCGGCGAACTGGGCGAACAGGTGCACACCGTGCGCAACGACGAGGTCAGCCTGGCCGACATCGCCGGCATGAACCCGGAGCGGATCTGCATTTCGCCGGGACCGAAATCGCCGAAGGATGCAGGCGTCTCGGTCGACGTGCTCAAGGAATTCAAGGGCAAGCTGCCGATCCTCGGCGTGTGCCTGGGTCACCAGGCGATCGGCGAAGCTTTTGGGGGCAAGGTCATCCGCGCCAAGCAGGTCATGCACGGCAAGACCTCGCTGATCGCGCACACCGGCGAAGGCGTGTTCAAGGGCCTGCCAAGCCCGTTCACGGTGATCCGCTATCACTCGCTGGCGATCGAGCGCGCCTCGCTGCCCGACTGCCTGGAGGTGACGGCGTGGACCGACGATGGCGAAATCATGGGCGTGCGCCACAAGGAATACGACATCGAGGGCGTGCAGTTCCACCCCGAGTCGATCCTGTCCGAGCACGGGCATGCGCTGCTGAAGAACTTCCTCGAGCGCTAGTCGACCGATAACTTTAAAACCGTCATTCCCGCGGAGGCGGGAACCCAAGTTACGGTGCGTAGCTGCGAACAAAATTGGATTCCCGCCTGCGCGGGAATGACGTTGTTCAGAGTGTTCGGTGAAACCGATTTCTAATACTGGAACAGGCATGAAAATCACCCCACAAGAAGCCCTGCTGCGCTGCATCGAACACCGCGAAATCTTCCACGACGAGATGCTGCACCTGTTCCGCCAGATCATGTCGGGCGAAATGTCGCCGACCATGATCGCGGCCCTGACCGTGGGCCTGCGCGTGAAGAAGGAAACCATCGGCGAGATCGCGGCGGCAGCCACGGTGATGCGCGAGTTCTCGACCAAAGTGCCGATGGCCGACACCAGCCACCTGGTCGACATCGTCGGCACCGGCGGCGACGGCGCCAATACCTTCAACATCTCGACCGCGTCGATGTTCGTGGCCGCGGCGGCGGGCGCGCGCGTGGCAAAGCACGGCGGGCGCAGCGTATCCTCGTCGTCCGGCAGCGCCGACGTGATCGAATCGTTCGGCGCGCACATCGACCTGAAGCCCGAGCAGATCGCGCAGTCGATCGCGCAGACCGGCATCGGCTTCATGTTCGCACCGAACCACCACGCGGCGATGAAGCATGCGGCGCCGGTGCGGCACGAACTGGGCGTGCGCACGATCTTCAACATCCTCGGTCCGCTGACCAACCCGGCCGGTGCGACCAACATCCTGATGGGCGTGTTCCACCCCGACCTGGTCGGCATCCAGGT
This sequence comes from Massilia sp., assembly GCA_045810465.1. Classification (GTDB taxonomy): domain Bacteria; phylum Pseudomonadota; class Gammaproteobacteria; order Burkholderiales; family Burkholderiaceae_D; genus Telluria. The sequence goes on from JBJMVW010000133.1 coordinate 16,362, forward strand.
GCGCGTACTGCAGCGCCTCGGCGCCCAGCACGCGCTGGTGGTCTGGGGCCGCGACAACATGGACGAAGTGTCGCTCGGCGCCGGCACCATGGTCGGCGAACTGGTCAACGGCGAGATCCGCGAGTACGAAATCCACCCGGAAGACTTCGGCCTGCAGATGGTCTCCAACCGCAGCCTGAAGGTCGCGAACGCGACCGAATCGAAGGCCAAGGTGCTGGAAGCCCTGCGCGGCGAACCGGGTCCGGCGCACGACATCGTCGCGCTGAACGCGGGCACCGCGCTATACGCGGCCGGCGTGGCCGCGTCGATCGAAGACGGCCTGGCCAGAGCACGCGCGGCGATCGCGTCCGGCGCGGCGCTCGGCAAGGTCGAACAGTTCGTGCAGGTGACGCGCCAGCTGGGCGGGGCGCGCTGAACATGTTCGGCATCCACGACCTCGCGCTGTTCGTCGTCTCGGGACTGCTGCTGAACATCATGCCCGGCCCGGATTCGCTGCTGATCATGACGCGCAGCGCAACCCAAGGCTGGCGCGCTGGCAGCGCCGCGGCGCTGGGCATCGGCACCGGCACCTTCGTGCACGTGATCGCGGCGGCGCTCGGGCTGTCGGCGGTGCTGGCCACTTCCGCAGCCGCGTTCACGGTGGTCAAACTGGTGGGCGCGGCCTACATCTTGTATATGGCCATCGGCCTGCTGGCGAGCAAAAAGCGGGGCGAGGCAGCTCCCGCCGCCGCCGTGCCGCCGCTGCCATACCGGAAGATCTTCACGCAGGGCTTCCTGACCAATGTGCTGAACCCGAAGGTCGCCGTGTTCTTCCTCGCGTTCGTGCCGCAATTTATCAGCGCCGATGCGCCCAACAAGGCGCTCGCGTTCATCATCCTCGGCTGCATCTTCAACATCAACGGCATGTTGTGGTGCAATACCTTGTCGCTGTTCACGGCGCAGGCAAGTGCGCGCGTGAAGGTAAATCCAATCGTTTCGCTGTGGCTCAACCGGTTCACCGGCGGCCTGTTCGTCTGGCTGGGCGTCAAGCTCGCGCTGTCGAAACAACACTAAGAGTCCAACATGTCCGACATCCTGAACAAGATCCTCGCGGTCAAGGCCGACGAAGTGGCCGCCGCCAAGAAATATCGCGATTTCGCGAGCCTGCGCCGTGAAGTCGAGGCCGATGCCGGCGCGCGCCGCGCCCTGCGTGGCTTCGAGAACAGCCTGCGCACCAACATCGCTGCCGGCCGTGCCGGCGTGATCGCGGAAGTGAAAAAGGCCTCGCCGTCGAAGGGCGTGCTGCGCCCGGACTTCCGCCCGGCCGACATCGCGGCCAGCTATGAAGAACACGGGGCGGCTTGCCTGTCAGTGCTGACCGACGTGAACTTCTTCCAGGGCTCGCCGGAGTACCTGAAGCAGGCGCGGGCCGCCTGCACGCTGCCGGTGCTGCGCAAGGACTTCATGGTCGACATGTACCAGGTGTACGAGGCGCGCGCGATGGGCGCCGATGCGATCCTGCTGATCGTCTCGGCCCTCGACCACGGCCTGATGGCCGAACTCGAAGCCGGTGCGCAGGAACTTGGAATGGATGTGCTGGTCGAAGTCCATGACGGGGATGAACTGACCGCGGCGTTGCGACTGCGCACGCGGCTGGTTGGCATCAACAACCGCAACCTGCGCACCTTCGAAACCTCGCTCGACACCACGATCGGGCTGCTGCCGCGCATTCCGCCGGAGCGGCTGGTGGTGACCGAGTCGGGGATCATGGTGCCAGGCGACGTGAAGCGCATGCGCGACGCCGACGTGCATGCGTTCCTGGTGGGCGAAGCGTTCATGCGCGCGCCCGATCCTGGCGCCGAATTACGACGATTATTTAGCTGACCATGAACACGACCATCCGCACAACAGCCCTTTCGATCCTCGTCCTGGCCAGCTTGTGCGGATGCGGGGCAGTCGTCACCGTCGCCTCCACCGCCACCTCTGCCGTCGGCGGCCTGGCGTCACGCATCGTCCATCCCAGGTCGAGCTCCCAGCCGGCTCCGCCCTCGCCCACGCTCGACGCGTACAAGACCCAGGTGGCGCAGCACGTGGTGCGGCATAACCCTTCGCATACCTTCAGCGGCAAGCTGCCGCCGATGCTGCCGGCGATCGTGGTGCTCGAAATTACCGTGGACAAGGATGGGGGACTGGCCGACGTGGCGGTGCAGCGTTCGCGCGACCCGGATGCGTCGAAGGTGGCCGTGGCGTCCATGCGGCGCAGCGAGCCCTTGCCCAAGCCGGTCAACCTGCTCGCCAACAATAGCGGCTCGGTGAAGTTTTCGGAGACGTTCTTGTTCGATGCGCAGTACCGGTTCCAGTTGCGGAGTTTGGCCGGGCCGCAGTAACGCGGACGCGACCTGCCCACCCCGGATGACCCGTTAACGTAACTTGTAGGATGGGCGGGTTCCCCGCCCACGCGTTCAACCCCGATGATCGCGGCTGTTACGCCGCGCTCGGCCGCACCAGCGCCGGCGCCGACTTCTTCCCCGCCGCCGCCTGCGCCAGGCTGATCCCCGGCACACGGTCGCCCTGCAAGGTCACCTCGAAGGTCATCAGCTCGTCGCGCCGGAACGCATGCACCGTCACGGTGTCGCCAATGCGGTAGCGCGCCAGCAAGGTGTCCAGGTTGGACGGATTGCCGTTCACGCGCAGCCCGTCCAGCGCGATCACGATGTCGCCCGCCGACAGCCCGGCCTGGTGCGCCGGCCCGCCCTCGTGCACATTATTCAGCTTGGCGCCCCCACTGTCGCGGCCGACGCCCGCGTCGAGCGACGGCTTGCTGCTCTTGCGCTCATCGACCAGTTTGACGCCGAATGGTGCGTACAGCTTGGCCAGCGGCAGGTCCTCGGTGCCACGCACATAGCGCTCGAACATGGCTTTCAGCTTCACCCCGCTGACCTCGTCGAACAGCGCTTCCACTTCCTGCTCGGTCACGCCGCGGCCCACCGACGGGTAGAAATCACGTCCGTAGCGCTGCCACAACGCCAGCATCACGTCGTCGAGCGAGCTGGCGCCGCCGGTCCTGGCGCGAATCGTCAGGTCGAACGCCAGCGCGATCAGCGAACCCTTGGTGTAGTAGCTGATGATGGCGTTGGCCGCATTCTCGTCCTGGCGGTAGTACTTGCTCCACGCGTCGAAGCTCGATTCGGCCACGCTCTGCTTGGTACGGCCGCTGCCGCGCAATACGCTGCCGATCGTCTTGGCGAGCAGCTTGAAGTAGGCCGGCTCGCCGATGATGCCGGCGCGGACCAGCATCAGGTCGTCGTAGTAGCTGGTGAAGCCTTCGAACAGCCACAGGAGCGGCGTGTAGTTCTCGACCTGCAGGTCGTAGGGCGCGAACACGGCCGGCTTGATGCGCTTGACGTTCCAGGTGTGGAAGTACTCGTGGCTGCACAGTCCCAGGAACTTCAGGTAGCCCTCGCCCGGCTCGGCCGGCTTGGGGGTAGCTGTGCTGGGCAGGTCGCCCCGCGCGCAGATCAGCGCGGTCGAAGCGCGGTGTTCAAGGCCGCCGTAGCCGTCGCCGACCGCCATCGTCATGAACACGTAGCGGTCCATCGGCGCTTTTTTGGTGCGCGGTTCGAAGAACGCGATCTGGGTTTCGCAGATGGCCTTCAGGTCGGCCTGCAGGCGCGCCATGTCCAGGTTCGGCACGCGGCCGGTGACCACGATGTCGTGCGGGACGCCATGCGCCTTGAACGTGGCCAGCTCGAAGTCGCCCATCTCGACCGGATGGTCGATCAGTTCGTCGTAGTTTTGCGCCAGGTAGGTGCCGAAGCCGTAGCGCTTTGCCCCCAGTTCCGGCAGCGAGGTCGCGACACGCCAGTCGGCGGCGGCCGGGTCGGCCGGTCGCTGGATGTCGACCTGGTGCGCTGTCTCCTCCTGTCCCAGTACTCGGAGGTAGACGCTGGTGCCGTTGAAGAAGCCGTGGGTCTGGTCGAGGTGGGCGGCGCGCACCGACAGGTCCCAGGCATAGACTTCGTAGTGCAGCGCCAGCGGGCCGCTGACCGGTGCGGCCTGCCAGGTGTGCTTGTCCAGTTTGGCCAGCGCGACCTCGTTACCATTCGATTCGGCCCGGATGCGCACGACATTCCGCGCAAATTCACGGATCATGTAGCTGCCCGGGATCCAGGCCGGCAGCGCAAATACCTGCCCTTCCGGCGACGGCGCGGCGACCGTCACGCTCACGTTGAACAGGTGGCCAGCCAGGTCCTTGGGGACGATGGTGTACTGGATCGCTGCGGCCTGCTTTTTCTGGGTTGGTTTTTTCATGATCAGGATGTGGTGGCGCCGGTTTTTGTGGCCCTCACCGACGCCAGCAGCGTCGTTCCCGCGCAGGCGGGAACCCATGCTGAGTTAACGAAGTGGCAAACCTTGCCGTATCGCGAACTCAGTATGGGTCCCCGCTTTCGCGAGGACGACGGTTTTGGGGCCGCCGGTGGAGGCGATTTTTTGTAGTGTAATCGGATTCGACTGCCGGGTGAAACACAACCGGATTACAAGTCGGCGCTGGTATCGATATCGCGGAAGATGCCGGGGTCGTCGACCGTGACTTCCGTCACCGGCTGCGACTTGAGGATGGCACGCGCGCCCTGGTCGCCCTGCAGCGCCAGCAGCGCCGGCAAATGCGGCGTGCCGAAGCCAACCGGATTGCCGCGCCGGCCCTGCATTACCGGAGCGGCAATCGCAGCGCCGCCGGTGAGCGCATCGCACAGCGCCCGGATCGTCTGGGGCAGCACGAACGGCATGTCGCCCAGCGCCACCAGCCATGCGTCGGCGGGCAGCGAATGGCCGATCGCGTGCACCAGCGACGCCGCCATGCCGCTATCGGCGTCGGGACACACCGTGACTTCGCAGCCGAGCGCACGCAGGGCGTCGGCGACACCGCCGTCGTCCGGTGGGACCACCGCGATCACTCTGGGAAGAATGGAGAGCAGGTTGCGCGCACTGGCGGCGACGACCAATTCGCCGCCGGGCAGGCGCTGGAGCAGCTTGTTGCGGCTGCCGGTGGGATCGAAGCGGCGTCCCCTGCCGGCGGCGAGCAAAATGCCGACAGGGGTCATCGCTTGTTACGCCGATTCGAGGTCGAACGGCAGCTTGCGCAGGCGCTTGCCGGTCAGCGTGAACAACGCATTGGCAAAGGCCGGCGCCAGCGGCGGCACGCCTGGCTCGCCCATGCCGGTCGGCGCATCGTTCGACGGCACGATGAACACGTCCACCTGCGGCATGTCGTTGATGCGCGCCACCGTGTAGTCGCTGAACTGCTTCTGCTGGACCACGCCATCCTTGAAGGTGATCTCGGCGCCAGGCAGCGTGGTACCGAGCGCCATCAGCGCCGCGCCCTGCACCTGGGCCTCGATCGTCAGCGGATTGACGGCCTGGTTACAGTGCACGCCGGCGGTCACGCGGTGCAGCTTCGGTTCGCCATTTGCGAGCGACGCCTCGACCACGTACGCGACCACCGAGCCGAACGACTCATGCACCGCGACGCCCCAGGCATGCCCTTTCGGCAGCGCCTTCTTGCCATAGCCGGACTTGGCCACCGCCAGGTCGAGCGCCGCCAGGTGGCGCTTGTGCTTCGCGCCCATCAGCTTCTTGCGGTAGGCGACCGGATCGGTGTTGGCGACGTGCGCCGCCTCGTCGATCAGCGTCTCCATCACGAACGCGGTGTGGGTCGAGCCCACCGAACGCCACCATAGCACCGGCACGTTGGCCTTGGTATTGTGGACCGTCAGGTGCAGCGGAACCTCGTACGGTTCGCCCATGCCTTCGACGGTGGTGCCGTCGATACCGTTCTTGACCATGAACGGCTCGAACGGAGTGCCGCTGATGATCGACTGGCCGACGATGGTGTGGTCCCAGCCCAGGATATTTCCTTTGGCGTCGAGGCCGATGTCGGCGCGGTGCACGTAGGCCGGCCGGTAGTAACCGCCGCGGATGTCATCCTCGCGGCTCCACACGACCTTGACCGCCTCCTTGTGGCCAGCCGCCTTGTACGCCTTGGCGACGTTGACCGCCTCGACGATGTAGTCCGAGGTCGGCACCGCACGGCGGCCGAAGCCGCCGCCCGCCATCATGGTGTTGACCGTCACCTGTTCCGGCTTGAGGCCGGTGGTGCGCACGACGGCGGCATGGTCGGCGGTCTGGAACTGGGTGCCGGCCCACACCGTGCACGAGTCGTCCTTCAGGTCGACCACACAGTTGAGCGGCTCCATCGGCGCGTGCGCCAGGTACGGGAACTCGTAGACGGCCGAGATTTTCTTCGGCGCGCTCGCCAGCTTCGAGGTGTCCGCCGGCTTGGCCACCGTGCCCGGCGTTTTCGACAGCGCTACGTAATCGGCCATTTGCTTCGCGGTGGTCAGCTTCTCGACCGCGCTGGTGTCCCAGTCGATCGCCAGCGCTTCGCGCGCCTGCCTGGCGGGCCAGTAGCCGTCGGCGATCACGGCCACGCCGCGGGCGCCGCGGTCGAGCGGCACTTCGAGCACCGCAACCACGCCCTTGATCGCCTTGGCCTTGCTGGCGTCGAATTTGGTAATGGTGGCGCCGAACACCGGCGGTCGCGCGACCAGCACGGTCCTGGCGTTGGCCGGCTTGAAGTCGAGGCCGAACTGCTGCTTGCCGGTCGACTTGGCAAGTGCATCCATGCGCTTCATCGGCTTGCCGATCAGGCGGAAGTCTTTCGGGTCCTTGAGCTTGACGGTCGCCGGGACCGGCTGCTTCATCGCGGCGTCGGCCAGCGCGCCATAGCTGGCCTTCTGCCCGGCCGGCCCGTACACCACGCCCTTGGAAGTGCGGCACTGTTCCGGCTTGACCTTCCACTGCTGGGCAGCGGCTGCGACCAGCATGGTGCGGGCGCGCGCGCCGATTTCGCGGTACTGCACGAACGAGTGCGCGATGGAGCCCGAGCCGCCGGTCATCTGCATGCCCATCAACGGGTCCTTGAAGGCGTCGCCGGCCGGCGCCAGTTCGCCGCGCATCTGCGTCCAGTCGGCGTCGAGGTCTTCGGCGATCAGCATCGGCAGCGAGGTGTGCACGCCCTGGCCGAATTCGAGGCGGTTGACCATCACGGTCACGGTATTGTCCGGCGCGATGCGCAGGAACGCATTCGGGCTCGATGGCGCCGGTGCGTCGGCCGCGCGGGCGAAGCGGTTCGCGCCCGGCACGAAGAAGCCGAGCACCAGGCCACCGGTCGCCACCGCGCCGGTCTTCAGGAAGCCGCGGCGCGACACCGCCCCACCCTGCGGACGTGCGAGGGCCTCATGGTTCATCCATTCGATACGCATGGGGTGCTCCTCAGGCCAGGGTTTTGGCCGCGTCCTTGATGGCAGCGCGGATCCGTTGGTAGGTGCCGCAACGGCAGATATTGCCGCTCATGGCGCCGTCGATGTCGGCGTCGGTCGGCGCCTTGTTAGTGCGCAGCAGCGCCGTGGCGCTCATCACCTGGCCGCTCTGGCAGTAGCCGCACTGCGGCACGTCGTGCTTGACCCAGGCGTCCTGCACCGCCTTGCCGACCTGGTCCTGCTCCATCGCTTCGATGGTGGTGATCTTCTGCCCGACGGCCGACGAGATCGGCGTCACGCACGAACGGATCGCGTTGCCGTTCAGGTGCACGGTGCAGGCGCCGCACAGCGCCGCGCCGCAGCCAAACTTGGTGCCGGTCAGGTTGAGGTTATCGCGCAGCGCCCACAGGATGGGGGTGGACGGATCGGCGTCGACCTGCCGGTCGCGCCCGTTGATGTTCAAAGTGACCATTCAGGCTCCCTTTTTTGGTGTTTGTTTTATTTGACTTGCGACAGCTTCGTTTCCAGCGTCTGCTGGTCGACCGCACCCGGAATCCGGCTGCCGTCAGTGAAGAAGATTGCGGGGGTGCCCTGGATACGCAGCTTCTGGCCCAATGCAAGTACCTTGTCGTTCGGGGTCTGGCAGCTGGCCGGGGCCGCCGCCGGCAGTTTGCCGTTGACCATCCAGTCATCCCAGGCCTTGACCCGGTCCGGCGCACACCAGATGTTCTTCGACTTGACGAACGAATCGTCCGACAGGATGTTGTACATGAACGTGTAGATCGTCACGTTGTCGATGTTCTTCAGCGTGGTCTGGCGCAGGCGCTTGCAGTAGCCGCAGTTCGGGTCCTCGAACACCGCGATCACGCGCTTGCCGTCGCCCTTGACCTGCTTGATCGCCGATTCCAGCGGCAGGTCCGAGAACTTGATCTTGTTGATCTCGTCCACACGCGCGCGGGTCAGGTCCTGCGAAGTCTTGGCGTCGTAGACGTGGCCGATGACCAGGTACTCGCCTTTCTTGTCGGTGTACAGGATGTCGCCGGCGACGCGCACTTCGTACAGGCCGGCGTACGGCGTTTCCTTGACCGACTCGATCTTCGCTCCGCCCAGGCGCGGCTCGATCGCCTTCTTGATGTTGGCCTCAACCGGGGTCTCGGCGCCGACGCAGGACGCGATCATGCCCGTCGCCAGCAATACAGCGAGTTTACTTTTAATCATCATTGAATTCCTGTGTGTCTATTTGCCCATTGCGTGGGCAATCAGGCGACGCTTTACGAATGGCAACTTATCCAGCAAGTTTAATCCCAAATTGCGCACCACGCGCAGCGGCTCGAGATTTGCGCTGAACAGGCGCTCCAGGCCATCGGTGGTCAGCTGCATCAGCAGCACCTCTTCCTTGCGCGCACGCGCATAGCGGGCCAGCACCCGCTCGTCGCCGATGGTGCGCCGGTCCTCGCGCTCGTTGATCACCTTGAGCAGGTCGACCAGGTCGGCGAAGCCGAGGTTCATGCCGTGCCCGGCCAAGGGGTGCACGGCGTGCGCAGCGTCGCCGACCAGCGCCACGCGCGGGGCTACCACCGAATGGGGGCGAACCAGCGCCAGCGGCACCGCCTTGATGGCCTCCGGCTGCAGCGGCTTGAGGCAGCCGAGCTTGTCCTCGGCATACTCACCCAGCCGGATCGCCAGTTCGCCGAGCGACTCGTTCATCAGCGTATCGGCCAGCGTTTCCGGCGCCGACCACACCAGCGACACCCGCTTGCCTGGCAGTGGCAGCAGCGCGATGATCCCGTCGGCGCAGGTGAACCACTGGTGCGCCACGCCGTGGTGCGGCTTCTCGCACGAAAAATTGGCGACGATCGCGCGCTGGTGGTACGAACGGTAATCGATACCGATGCCGCACTGCCCGCGTACCCACGATTCGCGGCCGTCGGCGCCGAGCACCAGCTGGCTGTCGATCGCAAGGCCGTCTTCCAGCGTGACAATGGCGCCCTCTTCGGTCGTTGCCAGCTTGCAGGCGCGCCCGTGCACGAGCTGTACGTTGTGCGCGAACTTGAGGGCGGCGTCGAGCGCCTGGTTCAGGTTCCTGTCCTCGACGATCCACGCCAGGGTGCCGACGTGGGCGCCGAAGGCGTCGAACAGCAGGCCGCCGGCGTTCTTGCCGTCGCCGCTGATGGCCATCGAATCTACCGAGGCCACCCGCGCCAGGTCGAGCGCGCCCCACACCTTGAGCGACGCCAGCAGGTTGTGGGCCGTATGGTTCAGTGCGTACACCCGCACGTCCCATGGCTGTTCCCCGGCTGCCGCAGCCGGCGCAGCGGGCGCCGGACGCGACGGCGGGACCAGCAAGGTCACGCTGTGCCCTGCCTGGGCAAAGCCGAGGGCCGCGGTCTTGGCGATCGCGCCGTCACCGACGATGCAGACATCGCTGCGGTGCGCTGCGGAGGTGGAAGATGGTGTCGTCATGTTAAACATTATAGCGGGATGTCATCCAGCGCCCGAGCCGGGCTGGCGCTCAGCCATGGTTGAGGAAACTTGCGGCAGGGACTTGCAGAGTCAGGATTGGCTGGCTATAATCATGCCTCTCTTGGCCTGGTAGCTCAGTTGGTAGAGCAGAGGATTGAAAATCCTTGTGTCGGTGGTTCGATTCCGCCCCGGGCCACCAAGAATTCTTTAGCGCAAACGCCAACCCATGCAGGTTGGCGTTTTTGTTTTGGGGTTCGCTGTCCTGGCGGCTGTCCGACCTCACCTTGTCTACCGCTACTTCCGCGACACGCCGTGGGCCGCCTTCATGCGATCGCCGCTATCAGCCGTTGCCCTTTCGTACGTTGTAGGGCCCGGGTTTCCCAGTCATGTCCACGAAGACCCGCTTGCCGGTTTTCTTTGTTATTTTTGCCGGGTAGTAGTAAAACACTAGCCATGCCTTCGTGGCCAAACCAAGGACCATCACACTTATCGCTGGCGAACTGACCAATAAATATACGTGAATGACCGGAAGACCAACAGCCGCGCTCAACGATCGAAGTCCTGGCAGAATCAAAAACGAAACCAGCAAACCAAGGCCGAAATATAGATCTTTTGGGATCTGGTTGAACTTCCAGTGTTTATCCATGAGCTGCTTATCGGCGCGTTGCATATAATAAACTGCGTCATCCTCCTCCTGATATAAGAAATCCCGCAGAGCGGTGTCGTGCGCGAGCGGAGAATATAACAGGATAAATCGCCGACTCCACCAAATGTGAACCGCAATATAAATACTGAATACACCAGCCCTTACCGCAAACGGCAAGCTGCCGTACAGAAAAAGACAAAGGCATGGAACCGTGCAGAGGAGCGTTAGGCTGCTGATATGAAAGAGCGAAGCTCCGAAATATCGCACGTCCCAATTCCACTTGAGGATTCGAGGCGCCACAAGCAATCCGCAAGCTGCAACCAGTACGGCGCCGTTGAACAAAGAGATCGGATTTTCGGCGAAGGGGATTGCTGGAGCAGCGTCGTGCGCCAATAACAGCCCGACTAAGCTCAAAACAAAAGGCACGAACGAACCAATGCTAACAAACTGAGCGGGTTTCGCAAAGGCTGGGTTTGTAGAGTCTAGATTTCTAAAAACGAACCCCTTTTTGAGTCATTGAGAACCTGCTTATCAGGACAATGGCGGGCCTGACGCAGCTAGCGCAGCTGACAGGTCTAACCTAGGTCCGCTCTGCCACAGGCAGCTAATAATCGTCTAAGCGTCGTCAGCGGTTTTGCTAGTGATATTAAAGGTGTACCGATATCTCCAAGACTGGTCCCATGAACGAGGTTCACCCGTTGCCTTGCTATAGTCCTTGTCGGCGCGATTGTGGCGCTTCGGCAAATTTAGCGTTGCCGGATCCGGGAAGCCGAACGCGCTGAATATCTTTGTGGCCTCGAATGAAAATTTGTAAAAAGGCCGACGCGCTAAGTAGCTGACGAAAAGAATTATCCAAAAGGCCGTGGTAGCGAATTTGAGTATCATTGGCCAGCATTCCACGAGCGGCCCAGGCTCCTGTGAAAAGGCAAGTATTGCAAAGAGAAGTGCGCCAATGGCAGATACGTTAAGGCTCGATGAAATATCATGCTTTTTTTGTGCAATATGTCCCCTTGTTCGATACGGCAACGTCCAGATAAGGTGTTGTGATGGGTTGCGTGCGCCATGTACCTCGCCAACGCCTCTGTAAATAGTCACAACGAAGTCAATCGTCTCGCCTTCCCTGAAGTCGACCCTATGAAAGCTGCCTTTCGTCTGCAGCTCATCGACGAAACACCTGAAAAATTCCATCTGGACTTCGGTATCATCGCTAAGCTTTTCGAATATGGTGGAGTTCGCAAGGTCTTCATATCCCTGTGTAATATGCAGGTCACGGACCACGCCTGAAACGAGAACGTAATCCATAACTTACCCCTTCTATTTCAGCGCGGCCTTGAACTGCACCGAGAAAAGGCTTCCAGTAACCATGGGATCTTCGGGACGCCGATCATCGGATATCGACTGCTCGCCAGTACATCCCGTGGCCGACGCCACGGAGCGCTGACGAACAGGCGCCCTGCTCGGAGGATCCTGACGATCAGACGCGGAATTAACCTTACTTGGAGCTATCGAGTGTTGCATTGAGTACGCAGCGAAATGCGCTATCGCGAGAGTTGGTGTACTGCGTGAACGGAATCTCGCGCTTTGCTTCACCTGGCTTTTTCCCATACAAAGACCAGGTTCCGGTTTCTCCATCTCCCTTCATTTTCCAACGTTTTATTGTCATTGCGCTGAAGCTACTGCCTGCGAAACCGCGCGCGACATGTTCGCTGCCGTCCTTTGGACCAGTTGGATTGAGGGCCGGTGATATCTGATAGTACTTCGGGCCATACCAATCATTGACCCATTCGTGTACTCCCGCGCTCATATAGTAGATTCCGGCTTGATTCGGAGGAAAGCTCGACACCGCAACCAATCCCCCCGCCACTTCGCGCTGCTCGGATGATGGCAGGTTTCGTCCCGGTTCCGATTTACCGTTATCAGTCGGATACAAATGGCGCTGTCCGCCGCTGCGAGCTGCGTACTCCCACTGCGCCTCGGTGGGCAGATCAAACGCCTGTCCGGCTTTGTTTCCAAGCCATTGGCAGTAGTCCTTCGCTCCCTGCCACGTGACACTAGCAGGATTATTTGGCTTTCGATAGCTGGTCGCTATGTCTTCCTGATTTATCCTAGGCAACCTGAGCGCGGCGGTAAACACGTCGAACTCGGCATAGGTTACCGGGTACCTGCCTATCGAAAAGGCGCTCAGTGTCACGTTGTGCAAAGGCTTCGAGTCAAGGGAACCATCGAACGGGAACCGGGCTTTATTAACCTGAGGCCCCCAATCCCCCATCTCAAAGGTCCCGCCCGGTAAGAACACCAAGTTCTTGTTGGTGCCAAAAAGTAAATTATTCAGTTCTTCCGCTGTGGGTTGGGGGTCACGTACATTTCCGTCTGAGAGCGTTTCAGATTGGGGCCCCAAAGTGGCGGCGGCAACGTTAGTGTCCGGCGTGACAGTAAGAACTGCGGCTATGACAAGCGCTACTCGAGCCCACGCGACGTATATTTTCATTAGCTTTTTTTTAGCGGGTTGATTTACGATTAGATTTTGTTGCTCAGCCTGGGTTTAGCGAGCCTAATACCTGTATCTCCACGGTTTGTCCCATGAACGCGGTTCGCCAGTTTCATTGCAATAGGCCTTATCAGCGAGAATGTGGCGCTTTGGTAAATCCAGGCGGGCTGGATCGATGAAACCAAAAGCGCTAAAGACCTTGGTTGCCTCAAATGAGAACTTGTAGAAAGGGCGCCGGGCAATGAAGTTAACAAACAGCGTGAGGGAAAATGTAATTGCGGTAACATTGAATATCATCGACCAAGATTCAACCAAGGGTTCAGGATTGTCATAAAACGCCAGCACCGAAAAGAGGATTGAGCATATAGCCGATATCGTGAGGCTGGACGAAATGTCGCTTTTCTTCTGTGCGAGGTGCCCCCGTGTCTGATAGGGCAAGGTCCAGATAAACCGTTGTGATGGATTTCGGGCCCCCAGGGCCTCTCCCAAGCCATCCTCCATCGCTAGTACAAAATCAATAAATTCACCGTCTTTAAAATCGACTCTGTAAAATCTCCCTTTTACCGGTAACTGATCGAGGTAGCACGTGAAAAACTCCATGTCAATTTCCGCACCACCACTGGAATTCGCTAGTATGGTGGAACTGGTCGTATTGCCGGTTGAGGCGGCAGCGATAGCCACTATCCCGACGAAACTCTTGTCTCGCGCTGTGAATGCCAAGTCTTCGTAGCCTTTAGTGACATGCAGGTTCCGGACGGTGCCTGACACAAGAACATAATCCATTAGATAACCTCCGTTAGTGCCTTATTAAACTCGGTCATCGGTTTTTTTCAGATTTAGTATCGTGCGAGTTTTGTTAGGGCCAAAGGCACAACGCGAACCTCGCCTCCTGAAGTTCGTCGTCACTGAAAACCATTCCGGACAAGCGAGTCCTCTGGACAGTTCAGCGTCGTGATTGGCGTGGCGGATTGCCGCTAGTACCTGAAATAGAATGTCCCGAATTCCGGGTGGTCCTCCGGGGTCCGCTGGTCTTTTGATGATTTCACTAAGTCCACATTGGTCGCGTCAGGGATCGCGAGAACGTTAAATACTTTTTCAGACAGGCGGACGAAAGGCATATATTGACTCGACAGGCTGATAAACATCAGTACCCAGAACAATGCTGTGAAACCGCTGAGCCATAAAAACACAGGCTCTCTTAGCATATCGGGCCCTAAGAGGAGGACCGCCGCAACTGCCGTGGCGCCGAAAAACCCGACATTCCAGATGCCCCACCATTTGATCGCGTTTTTTATGTGTCGCCCTTTAGCCCGCGAGCAGTGCGGATAGAGGGCTATCATCCTGTCGGCGGGCCTCGCAATGCCGTACGATTCGTAGTGGTCGCCCTGCCATTCCGCTGCGACATCGACTACGTCGCCCTCCTCGAAAGGGCTGCGCCAGACCCATCCTTTGACAGCGTCACCGTTGAGGTAGAACTCGACATATTCCGCGGGTTCCTCCATGTCACTTGCAAACCCCGCAGCCGACGCAGCCTGCCCGCCCATTCCAGCCAATGACGCGGCGACTGCCACCACCCCCATCTTCTGCTGATCGGACTGGGAATACACAAAACTGGCTGAGGTCCGGGTGCATCGATAGCCCGTCAGTATTCCGCTCAACCTAACGATGTTACCCGCGCGCGGTTTACTCAAGAAATTGGTCATTTGATTAATTCGCTCAGAAATTAGGTCTCGTTTCGTGCAGCCCCCTACAGGCCGATCTCGAGCAGCGCTTTCCCGAGCGCCCTGTCTTGGGTTTTGCTCGTGCGGTAAGCATCGCGGCTTTTTCTGTTGTTTCCGAAGACAGATAGCGAACACCATTCTTCCAGCGCATCATCTGAAATCACCCAGATGAAAATTTGTATTCCGAAGACAACCACAGTAACCCATGCGCCGGTTGACATGAGCAGGATGCGGAAACCGATCACTGCGGCAGCCCTCGTGCCTGCGACCCGGGCCGCTGTGCCAAGTGCCGCGTTGCCGGTCAGTCGACCGATCAGCGGCGCCGCATAGGTAAAGGTCGCCGCTGAAGTGAGGCCGGCGTTGGCGAGGCCTACCATGCCTTTGATGAGATACGCACCAGCAAACCCCATATTTCCTTTTCCGTAAGCCTTCATGGCTTCGCGCATATCCAACACGGCGCCAATCGCGCTTGCTGCACTGCCGAGACAACCGCCTGCCAGTTTTAATCTTTGATAACTCCACGCTTCCGCATTTTCAAACAAGTACTTGGCCGGGACACTCGCGATATCGAAGAGATTGCTTGTTATGACCAATCCTGAAGCGGTAAGGCTCCACCAACTCTTCGCGTCATTCCGCATCACGCAGTCGGCGAGCAGCTTGTTGAAATTGACCCCTTCAATGAGCATAACCAGCAGGGCCAGACGCGCGTCCTTCATGGCAGTTGCGGCGCCAGTGTGTTTGGTCTTGAATTGCTCCCAGGCCTTTCCAAGCGCTTCGGACTGCTCGGTGCGGATAGCCGGTGTGTCCGCAGCGAGGAAGACTCTTGCGACGCTCAGGCGCTTCAGCTGCTCGCTACGCAGCAGTCCCTCGTTCCTTGCTTGCGCTTCAACAAGGGCGACAGAATCCTCGGCGCTGACAAATGCGCGCAGGGAGAAAATGTGCTGAACTATTTTCTCGCTGGCGTAATCGGCCAATCCAGGTACGCTGAACGCCTTGAAAATACGGTCGCCAGCCGAGGCCACGATCTTGTCGATCCCGTGCATGTTGACTGCCCGCAAGGCAACGCCGAACGCCTTGCTGCCGTTGGCAGACGACGCCGAGGAGTTGGCGTTCTGGATGCCGTTCATTTTCCGGTAGGTATCCGCGATTGTTTTTAGCGATTTCGTCGTATAGCTTGTCCAGCTTAGCGCCGAGGCGAGCGTTCGATCCGCTTGGTGTTTGTTCGCTTCCGCAAGCGCTGCATCTAACTCGTCCATTGATTGCTTGTGGTTCACGGCAATAGCACGCCACAACAAATTTGGTTCGTCGGTTTTCATCTGGCGCACCCATTCGTCAAGCTTCGCACCACCTGTCCGACTCGCATTCATACCGAAAATGGCATCGCCCACCTGTTCGTTGAAGACGGTGCCATCACCCAAATTGTCTGCGTGGAATTCGGTGAGGGCGGAGATCAACGATGTCGATTCGAGCCACTCAATCAGGTCGCGGGTACGATTTTCCAGGATGGTCTCGGCTGCGCTTAACAGCTGTTGGTGATAACGCTGGAAATCTTCGAACGCTTTTTTTTCCAGCTTTTTTTCGTATTTATCCCAGCCGTGCGCCCGTGCCCCGTCAATCCGTTCTTGGTTGCCCTTGTCACTAGCGGCCATATACTTTTCGGCTTGGGCATGGATCTTCCTAATTTCGGAACTGCGTGCCGGTTCGTTGAGCTTATCGGCGTGCATCAGGCGCTTTTCGAACTCGTCGTTGAACAGGTTCCTGCTCGTCCAGTAGTCCACGATGTTCCACACTTCCAGCCTCCGGCTTCGATGCGGTTCCGGGAAACGCTCGGCTTCGGCGCGCCGCTCGGCATTCAAATCGTAGCGGCGTTTGCGCTCGCTTTCGTGCCCCTGATGGCGGAGCAGTTCCGATGCGACCGCCTTTTCAGGCAACGCTTTTTTCAGCCCCTCAATGGCATTCATCGCGCCAAGTTCTAGTCCCCTTTCTTGGCTGTACTTGTCGACCCACCCAAGAACGTCATGGCAGAAGCCGGCGAGTTCATGGGTGATGCCAACCGCATCCCAGAGCGCGACAATAGCGGGCGCGTGGTCTCTCGCGCCTGGGTTGTCGCCGATTTTTTTCATTAGCGCCACCAAGTCCTTGGTCTGCGCCTTTCGGTTGTAAAACGGGTAGCGTGTCGTTTGTTTCTCGAGTCGGGTGGTGACGAAAGACCCGTCGGGCTGGCTCAATGTAGGCACTTGGGCCGTTGCTAATATCGAGTTGTAGTCCGTTTTATTTTTGTATTCGAGAACCTGCCCCAAATTCGCTTCGTTAGCTTCGAGTCCGTGGCGGTAGTTACCTTTAGAGATCCATTTGGCCGGATGGAAGGTTTGCATGCGTCGGTCCCGCGCTTGGACGTCCTTCTCGAACAGCGTGAACGTGTCTACGCTCCAGGCATGCTCCGAGAACGCCATCCATACCCGTCCACACTTTTCGGGCTTTTCTATCGCGATCACCGAAGCCGGGATGTTGTGGCCGGTCCGTGAGCAGGCCGGGTCGTCAGAAATGCTGTTGATGGCGCCAATGGAAAGCTGTTTCCACAGCGTTCCTGTCGCAGACACGCTGTACGCTTCCCATTTAATGTGCGAGCCGCGGGCATGTTTTTCATAGAACAGATAAACGAAGCCCTGGCGCAGGGTACGCAGCGCATATTTGTGATGCGTTAGTTTGACGTCCTTTACCTTATTGCCCAGCGGTTCAGGCAGCGTTGCGGTGACACTGTGCGGTACAACGGCATAGCGTACAGGGAGGATTGCGAGCCCGCTCTTGTTGCAGTTGGCGCAGTGGGGGTTGCTTGAGTTAGTACTAGCCATAGCCTGCCTTCCTTGCGCTAGCTTTAAAGTCCATGGATGAATGCGTCTATTTGATCGACGGGGCGGCCAGTTATCTCTTCTAAAGCGCTCCCGTAGAAGTCACCAGCCTGCGTTTTCCGCCAGACGTCTTGCAACCGTTGGTGTTGATAGAACCCAGCCCCGAACCGAAGCGCATGTAGCGCGAACAGTTCGCGGTCTGCGGCATCGCGCAAGCCGAAGCGAGTCGCCTGCGACAGTGCGCCAAGGACGGCGCGCTCCCATCCGGGTCCCTGGCACACCGCCACCTCCTCGGCCCTTGAACTGCGCCAGGCGAGCCATGCCGCGTGCGTAACCCCATAATCCTCCACCTGGTCCCACTGCAACTGATTGAGACGCAGCGCGGGAGACTCCCCCGGCTCATTGGGGCTGTGGGACGACGGCTTGGCCGCGTGTACGTAGCTATGGTGAATGAACTGCTGGCCGCGACCTATCGCGTGTACCCCGGTGGCAGGTCCGAGCATCGCGCGCTGTTGGCTGTCGCTAAAGTCAGTCCACAGCCATTCCCGCACGCCAGGATCTTGGAAGCGCAACAGTTTCGCCTGCCGCTGGTCAACATGTAGGTGACAATGCCTGCCCCAGTGGCCGGTCAGGGCTTTGGCGGTAGTGCTGCCTGGGGTGACCCAGCCGCAAATTGGCTGCCCACGCATTGCGCTGAGATATTCAATGCTCCACGATAGCCACGCCAGCTCGACGCTGTCCCGGAGTAGGTCCGCGTCCGCGCTGCGTGACAGCTCGAGCGGGACAACATACGGGGCGCGAAGCGGATCAAAGCGCGGGTGCCTGATCGGTGTCCTCACACGCGTTTCCTCCACGAGCGGAAATCCCTCAAAAGGGTCCGCCTGCGCAGGATCGACCCAGAGCAGGCACTGGTACTGAGTCGTGGCGTGGAAGTGTTGATGCAGCTGTTCCAGCAGCGGGTGCCACGGGGCGACAAGAATATTGGCTTCGCTCATGAGGGTCTCGCAAGCTGACGCGTCGGCGCTACAGGGATTGGACGCCGGCCTGCCGCGCACTGGCATCACTGGTCGCTTGTTCGCACCCGTTGTATGAGCCTTTCGGCAA
This sequence comes from Massilia sp., assembly GCA_045810465.1. Taxonomy (GTDB): domain Bacteria; phylum Pseudomonadota; class Gammaproteobacteria; order Burkholderiales; family Burkholderiaceae_D; genus Telluria. The sequence goes on from JBJMVW010000133.1 coordinate 34,931, forward strand.
GCTGCTTGCTGAACTGCTGCTCTTCGGTCCGGTCAGTTCTTTCATGCTCGCCTTGAATTCGACCTTGCCCGGCCCATGCAGCATGATGTTGCCGCCTTCAATCTTCAGAAACGCTCCCTGTGCTGTCATCAGCACGTGCGTCTTGGCAGCGACCGAAACGGTTTTCGTTACGCTCGCCACTGTCACCGTCTTATCAGCCGTAACCCTGGTTTCACCTGACTGGCTTTGACTGCTCACCTTGCCGCTCGCCGCGTGGAGCTTGACGCCGGTTTCCTGGTTCGGCTTGTCCTTATTGCTGGCCTTACCATAAGTGAACAGGCTGATCCCAGCTGCCACAGCGTGAAAGCTATTGCCTTGCGCGGCGAAATTAATATCCTGCCCGGCGCTGATGCTCGCGGTGTTTCCTGCGGTGAGGACAGCACTTGCCGGGGTCGTCGCCACAATCCCGTGCGGGCTCGACAGTTGAACCTGCGGCTCGCCATACGCGACGATGGCGCCGTCGGCGCCGCTGCCCGGGCTGTCGATGACATCCGCGCTGTGCTTCATCTGGTCGATGGCGGCCAACTTTTCCGGCTCCGCTTCCCCCGTCAGCCTGGCATTGTGCTTTTGCGCAGTCCCCGCCAGCGCCAGCTGCAGTTCCCGGCTCGCGCTGATCAGCGCATGCGCCTCGCGCGAATCCATCTGGCTGCCGCTCGCGGCACTGCGCCGGTCAGCCGACAGCAGCATGCCTTGCCCGGCGCGCAGCGCGGCGCTGTGTTCGGTTTTGAGTTCGGCGCCGAAGCCCACTGGCTGCAGGCGCTGGTTGTCCGCCTGATGCCGCAGATGACCAAGGTTAAGTTCATCGGTACCCTTGTGCGCGCTGGCATGGCGCTGCAACGCCACCCGTGCCTGGCCGGGACTGTCGTCAAATACCAGCTGGCTGTATGCGCCCACGCCACTCTGGCTGGCGCTCATCGCCTGGCTTTTTAGTCCGGACAGGACCGCCGGGTGTGCATGCGCGTCGGCCTCGCCCGGAAACCAGGCTGGCGCGTTCCCCGTCGCTACCCCGGCGCCATGGCTTACCTTGTTGTGCTGGGCGTCCGGTTCACCCGTACCGTTGTACAGCGCCCCGATGATCACAGGCCGGTCGATATTGCCTTCCAAGAAATCGACCAGGACTTCCTGCCCAACCCGCAGCAACGCGTGGCTGCCCCAGTTCGCGCCCGCCATCGGCGCCAGCGGCGTCGCGACGCGGACCCAGGTGCCGGCGCTGTCGTCACCCGGCGCACAGGTGTGGCCATCGGGATTGGGGTGGCTCAGGCGGCTGTGGCTCAACTGGTCGCCAGCGCCGCGCTGCCAATGGAACTGGACCTTGACCCGGTGGTCACGATCCGTGTGGATCACCGAACCGGCAGGACCGACCACGACCGCGGTTTGCTGTCCACGAATGGTGGGACGGGGATGCTGGCGCGTGGCGCGGTAAGGCACGCTGGCGCGGATGGTGTGAATGCAGTTGCGGTACACCGGCTGCTCGCCGGCCCTGCTGCCGGCCGCATGCAGGCTACCGCCCTGCTCCCCAGCAATCGCGGCGGCCACCGCCCCTTGGCCAACGCGTTCCAGAACGTTCGACTGTAGGTCCGCTTTGAGGTTGTTGTGCATCAGGTGAAGCACGCGGGTGACCAGGAAACTGCGCGCGTCGTCGCCATCCGCCATATCGTGCAACGCGTGCCCGGACAGCGCGAAGGTGGTTCCCGGCGCGAGTGTACGCACGGTGCCGGCGCCGATGAAAATTTCTCGGCTGGCTTCCAATGCCTGCATCTGGCGATCGGCAATGCGCTGGCCATGGGCACGGTTGGGATAGGCATACGGTCCCCGGGCGTCGCGGCTCACCAGCTCTGCGCCAGCCGCTTGCGTACCGGCAGAGGACACCGGGCGCGTATCAAGGGTCCGGTAGTCCCAGCTGCACAGTTCGATCGCATTGGTCTGCAGCCGCAGCTCGCAGCGCCAGCGGTCCATGCTGTCGTCCTTCATCACCGCGCTTGGCTTTGTGTAGCGCACGGACGGTTGGGCGTTCGGCCGGAACGCGCCATTATGGTCGGCAATCACCATCTGGTGGCGGCCCAGCCCGGGGCTGCTCATGTCGCCCTCGTGCTCGAAGTAATAGAACAGGCCTTCCTCGCTCATCAGGCGATCGGCAAAAGCCAGGTCGCTTTCCTGGTATTGCGTGGTCAGGCTGCGTACCGGATAGATACTGCGGTCGGCAACGTCGAAGCGCCACGCGGGCGCCAGCTTGCCCCGGCCGTGGTAGGCGCCAAAGACAACATCGAGGATGTCGAACACGTTCATGTCCTGAAACACCCGGCTGTCGCGGCTGTGTGCCAGGAAAGCGCTCCATGGCTGCAGGGTCAGCGTGTAGCGCGCCATGCCGCCGTTGGCGCCGTTGAGTTCCACGGCCGACAGGTGGCCATGGAACGGGCGCCATTCCCCGCTGTTGACTGTCAGCAGTTCCAGCAGCGCGGGCTGGCCCAGCAAGGCGCGTAGCGAGATTCCCGCGTCCAGCGACAAGGCGCTGATCGTGAAGCTGTAACCCTCGCTGATGGCTTCCTCGCCGCGCACGCATTCGGCAAGCAGTTCGTCCTCACCCAGCGGCGTCGTCAGACGCAACAGCCGGGTCGCTTGCGTGTAGCCTCCAAACAGGGTTTCGACATGTCCTGGCATGATCGCGAAGTTCCAAACGGCAATGGAACTACGATTTGACGCTAAGCCCGGTACAGGAGTTTTGACATCCCGCATCTAATCCGTCGGTTGAGCAAAATGCCGACTAAAACAAAAACGCCAACCTTTGCGAGGTTGGCGTTTTGAGGTGAAGGTCGCGCGGGCATTACCACATCAGGTCGTCCGGGATCTTGAAGGCCGCATACGGATCGTCCGCATCAACCTCGACGCTGGGCTTGTTGACCCGCACGACGAGCGAGGGATCGCGCTCGGCAATCTTGTCGGCGATAACCCTGGGAACCAGTTCGGTGGCGCCGCCGTGGCGCACGATCACCAGGCGCCCGGCCATCAAATGCGCCTGCACCGCGGCCGACACATGGATCCGATCGATCTTGTTGTCGTGCGTAAAATTGTAGGCGATGTCGCCGCCGCCCTTGCTCTGGCGATTCTTCTGCACCATCTGGGCAATTTGCGCCGCGATCGCTTTCTGGGCGGCGGCCTCATCGCGCTGGGCATTGAGTTCGCGGGCCCGCTCCGCATTCTTGCGTTGCGTCTCGAGTGCGGCCAGGCGCGCCTCGTTGACGCTTTCGGTGCCGGTCCGACGCTCGACCTTCTTTTGCTTGCTCTTGTCCTGATTGGCCTGCTTGACCTTGTTTTTGTCGACCAGGCCAGCTTTCAGAAGCTGCTCTTGCAAAGAGACCATTTGTACTACTCCAAAAATAGGGAACCGCAGGCCCGGGCAACGCCACCGGCCAGCGGAAAGACGCTAGCATAGCAAAAATGTCGACCCTACCGACCGGTAATGGCCACGGCTGAGGTACGCGAAGATTCGCGCGCGGCGCACGAAGCTTGATGGCCGGGTCTTGCGCGCAGCACGCCGGTGCGCGACTGGGCGTAACCCGTCAGCAATAGCAGGGCTCCGAATGGGTTTTTCCACCAAGCATGAACTGTGTCATGGTTCTGTTACAAGGTTAAATACCAACAATACTTAAACCGTGATACTTTCCACGGTACCACCGTTGCCATCAGGCGGCGGTCGCTTTTCCCGATTCCGCGTTTCCATGAATACACGATCCGATCACGACGGCAGCGCCGTTTCCCAAGACAGTTTTCTCACCGGTGACAGCGAGATGGCCGCGCTCATCCGATCGCTCGACTGGTCGAACACGCCGCTCGGCCCCATCGATGCCTGGCCGCAGAGCTTGCGCACCACCATCAGCCTGTGCTTGGCCTCAAATTTCCCTATCAATATCATCTGGGGTCCGCACAACACCCAGATTTACAACGACGGCTACCGGATCCTGTGCGGCGACAAGCACCCCGCTTCGCTGGGCATGGACTACGCCGAATGCTGGGCCTCGGCCTGGCCCGCGCTCGGCCAGCCGTTCGAACGGGCACGCGACGGTGTCACATCCTTCCTGGAAAACCAGCGCATGTTTTTGTTCCGGAACGGCTACCTCGAGGAGACCTTCTTCACCTTCTCGCTCAGTCCGATCCGCGACGAAACGGGAAACATCGGCGGCCTGTTCCACCCGGTCACCGAAACCACGGCGACGATGCTGAGTGAAAGGCGCACGCGGGCGTTGCGCGACCTGACCGCCAGGTTGGGCGACGCCGACCGCACCGCCGAGGTGTACCGGCTGATGATCGAAACCCTGGCCGGGTTCGACCTCGACCTGCCGTTCGTGCTGCTGTATGAACTGGACCAGGACGCCCAGGTCTACCGGTTGGTCGACTCGACCGGCATCGATGCCCGGACCAGCCTGAATCCGCCGGTTCTGTCGGCAAGCGATGCCGGCCCGTGGCCAATGCCGCGGCTGTTGCATGACGCCGGTACGGTCGAACTCGCAGGAATCCGGGAGCACTTCGGCGCAGGGCCTTGCGGCCCCTACGACGAGGCGCCCGACGTCGCGTTTGCGCTGCCGATCCGCCAGCCGGGCATCGATCTGCCGGTCGCGTTGCTGATGGCGGGCGCCAGTTCGCGCTTGCCGCTGGACGACGTCTACCGCGGCTTCTACGATTTGCTCGCCGCCGCTTTTCGCGCCGCGCTGGCGCGGGTGGCGGCAGTGGAAGCCGAACGCCGGCGCGCGGAAATGCTGGCGGCAATCGATCGCGCCAAAACCGTCTTCTTTTCGAACGTCAGCCATGAGTTCCGCACCCCGCTGACGCTGATGCTCGGCCCACTGGAGGAAGCGCTCGAGGCGCGCGACTTGCCGCCGGCACAGCAGGAGCGGCTCCTGATCGCGAACCGCAACGCGCAGCGCCTGTTAAAGCTGGTCAATTCGCTGCTCGATTTCTCGCGCATCGAAGCCGGACGCACCGAGGCCAGCTTCGCACCGGCCGACCTGCCCGCCCTGACTGCCGACCTGGCCAGCAATTTCCGCTCGGCCTGCATGCGCGCCGGACTCGACCTGGTCGTCGATTGCCCGCTGCTACGCCAGCCCGTGTACGTGGACGCGACGATGTGGGAAAAGATCGTGCTCAACCTGTTGTCCAACGCCTTCAAGTTCACCTTGCGGGGATCGATCACTGTTGCCCTGCGCGACAAGGGCGACGGCATCGAGCTGACCGTGGCCGATACCGGCGTCGGCATCCCGGCGCCCGACCTGTCGCGCATTTTCGACCGCTTCCACCGGGTCGAGGGCCAGGGCGGGCGCTCGGTCGAAGGGACCGGCATCGGCCTGTCGCTGGTGCGCGAACTGGTGCAGCTGCACGGCGGCGCCATCGAAGTGCGCAGCGTGCAGGGCCAGGGCGCCGCCTTCACGATACGCATGCCCTACGGCCTGGCCCATCTTCCTGCCGAACAAGTGGCAAGCGACAGCGCGCCGCAAGACGCACCGGGCGCGAGCGCGCAAGCGTATGTGAACGAGGCATTGCGCTGGCTTCCCGACGATAGCCGTGACGACCCGTGGCGCGCGGCAGCGACCGACCGGCAGCAGGCGCGCATCGTGCTGGCCGACGATAACGCCGACATGCGCGCCTACATCCAGCGCATCCTCGAAGACGGCGGCTACCATGTGCAGGCAGTCGGCAACGGCAAGGCGGCGCTGGCCGCGATCCAGTCCGGGCCGCTGCCCGACCTGGTCCTGAGCGACGTGATGATGCCGGAGATGGACGGCTTCGCGTTGCTCGCCGCGCTGCGGGCCGACGCCGCCACCCACGGGACGGTCGTGATCCTGCTGTCGGCCCGGGCTGGCGAGGAAGCCCGGCTGGAAGGCCTGGCCGCCGGCGCCGACGACTACATGGTCAAGCCGTTCGGCGCGCGCGAGCTGCGCGCGCGGATCGACGGCGCGATCACCCTGGCGCGCCAGCGGCGCGAGGCGGTCGCGCGTGAGCAGGCGCTGCGGGTCGAAATCGAAGCCGAACGCGGCAAAGCCGCGCTGGGCAGGAGCGAGGCCCACGCGGCGATGCTGTTCGAACAGACCGCGGCGGGCATGGCCGAAGCCGGCCTGGACGGACGGCTGCTCAACGTGAACCAGCGCTTCTGCCAGATCGTCGGACGTGACCGGAGCGAACTGATCGGCCGGAGCCTGCAGTCACTGGTGCATCCCGACGACGTGCACGAAAACATGAGATTGGTCGCCAACCTGGTGCAGAACGGCACCGGGTACGAGGCCGAAAACCGCTACCTGCGTCCGGACGGCACGGCAGTCTGGGTCAGCAAGACCGTGACGCCGATCCATGCCGGCCCCGGCCAGCAGCCGGAGCGGATGCTGGCCGTGGTGCTCGACGTTACCGAGCGCAAGCGCGTCGAAGAGGAGCTGCGCGAAGCCGGTCGCCGCAAGGACGAATTCCTCGCGATGTTGGCGCACGAGTTGCGCAATCCGCTGGCGCCGATCAGCGCCGCAGCCGAACTGTTGGGGATCATGCGGATCAACGAAGCACGCATCAGGCAGACCAGCCAGGTCATCACGCGCCAGGTGCGCCACATGACCGGCCTGATCGACGACCTGCTGGACGTGTCGCGCGTGACGCGCGGCCTGGTCGAGATCGGCAAGGCGCCGCAAAGTGTCAGCAGCGTGGTCTCGAATGCTATCGAGCAGGTGCGCCCGATCATCGAAGCGCGCAAGCAGCGCCTGGTGACGGACCTGGCGCCCGAGCCAGGACAACTGCTGGGCGACCAGAAACGGCTGGTGCAAATCCTGACCAACCTGCTCAACAACGCGGCCAAATACACGCCCGAAGGCGGCACCATCCAGCTGCGCACGGAAGTCGACGCCCAGTACGTCACGCTGAATGTGCTGGACACCGGCATCGGGATCGCGCCTGAGTTGCAGCCGCGCGTGTTTGACCTGTTCGCCCAGGCCGAGCGCACGCCGGACCGTTCGCAAGGCGGCCTGGGCCTCGGGCTGGCACTGGTAAAAAGCCTGGTGGAACTGCATGGTGGCACGGTCGCATGCTACAGCGGCGGCTTGGGCCAGGGCAGCAAATTCGTCGTCACCCTGCCCCGCCTGAAACAGGAAAGTGCTCCAGCCGTCCGCAGCGACAACCAGATCCAGCTGCCGCCGGCACGCAACAAGCTCAATATCCTGGTCGTCGACGACAACGTCGACGCGGCGCAGATGCTCAAGATGCTGCTTGAAGCGTCGGGCCATTCGGTGCGGGTCGAGCACGAGGCGCGCGGCGCGCTCGAGCGCGCGGGACAGGAAGCGCTTGACGTCGGCATCCTCGACATCGGCCTGCCCGACCTTGACGGCAACGAACTGGCGCGCCGCCTGCGCAAGCGCAGCGAGACCGCGAACACCACGCTGATCGCGGTGACCGGCTATGGCCAGGAACACGACCGCAACAGCTCGCTCACCGCCGGCTTCAACCATCACCTGGTCAAGCCGGTCGATGCGGCCAGCCTGCTGGCCTTGCTGAACCAGATCAGCAACGCTTAAGGCTGCCGTGGCGGGAAAACGTCATTCCCGCGCAGGCGGGAATCCCATTTTGCCTGCTTTAATGAGCGCAACTCAACGCCTGACGAGCCAGATCAGCAGTGACACCAGCACCGAAATGACGAGGCAAGTCACGATCGGAAAGTGAAAGCTGAACCCTTCCCTGACCACATGGATATCGCCCGGCAAACGCCCGAGCGGCAGCTTGCGCAGCCAGGGCCAGGCGACGCCGGCCACCACCATCAGCACGCCGACAACGATCAACAGCCGCTGCATTTGACCAACCTAACCAGTTGAAGCGCCGCCCTTGCCACTCGGTGGCGGCGTGTTGCCGGCGCTCGGGTCGCCGCCGGCCACCGACGTTGCCGAGCCGGACGAGGTGCCGGTTCCGGTGCGAGTGTCGTCCGCTGTGGCGGTCTCGCCCGGCCCGGTTCCGCCGGCCGCTGCCGCGCCTGCCCCCGGGCTGCCGCCGCCCGCCATCGATCCGCTGGGCGCGCCAGGCGCGCCGGCCGCGTCCGCCGCCTGCCTCAATCCGGCGCCACCCGGGCCGCTGGTGCCCGACATTGCCGCGCCGGCGGCGGCATCCGTGCCGCCCGCCGCGCCCGCGATGTCAGCGCCAACCTGGCCGGGCTGCGCGTTGACCGGAACGGCGCCCGCCGGCGCGGTGGTATCGCTGCGTGAAACCGGCTGCGCATCCTGGCGCGAGGCCGATCCGCCTTGCTGCGGCGGCTGGGTATCCTTCTGTTCGTTCGTCATCGTCAATCTCCCGTTCGCTCGAACTACAAGATTCGTCCGGCGACGCATCGTGCTATTAACCAGTGCGCACCGGCCCTCCATTCTGCCAAAGCGCGCACTGGCCGGGCGCGCCTTTGGTACCGCAAAGATATCTGCGCCTGCTTGCTCAGCGGCGATCAGGAGGGGCGATGCGAGCACCTGCGCACGAAGGGTTTGCGACTTGGCCATGGGCAGCTATAATCATGCCTCTTGGCCTGGTAGCTCAGTTGGTAGAGCAGAGGATTGAAAATCCTTGTGTCGGTGGTTCGATTCCGCCCCGGGCCACCAGGAACATTCCTCACCAAACGCCAACCCATGCAGGTTGGCGTTGTCGCTTCTGGGAGTCGCAGTCCTCGGCTCCGGCCGATTCCCGGACTTGGCGACCTACAGTCCGGGCCATCGACCCTGCATGCCAGCGATCGGACGTGCCCGGGCTGGCTACCGCGTCTAGAATTCGTAGCGGGCGCTGGCGCCCAACATCCAGTTGCGTCCCGGCGCCGCTTCGTAATATCGCTTGTTGGTGTCGCCCACGATCACAGAACCGACGTAGACCCGGTCGAGCAGGTTGTTCAGCCGCAGGAACTGCTTGAAATGCCAGCCGCGCCACTGCTGGTTGGCATTGACGCGGGCGTTGACGATGGCATAGCCGGGCGCCGGGGTGGCGGTGTTGTTGTCCTCGGCGTAGATGCGGCCGCTGGACACGCCCTCCAGGCCGGCGCCGTAGCGGTCGGCGCTGTCCTTCCACGCCAGCTCCATATACATGTTCGCGTTCGGCACGCCGGGCAGCCGGCTGCCCGGCAGGACCGTGCCGAAGCCCTGCTGGTAAACGGCGCGCAGCGTGGTCAGCGCCAGGCGCGTGCTCAGGCCGTAGCGCCAGTTGGCGTCGAGCGACAGCTCGGCGCCCTGGCGCAGCGTGCCGCCGCCGTTGCGGTAGCTGGTGCGGCCGCCGGTCGAGCGGTCGATCACCAGCTCGTCGCTGGTGCGGACCTGGAACACGGCCACGTCGACGCGCACGCCGTCGAGCGGCCGGGCCTTCAGGCCCGCTTCCAGATGGGTGCTGTCGGACGCTTGCAGGTGGAAGTTGAAGCCGCCGCCGGTGCCGGAATAAAACAGCTCGTTGAGGGTCGGCGTCTCGAAACCGCGCGCCGCGCTGGTGTATAGGTTCAGCCGCGGCGTCAGCTGGTACCGCAGGCCGACCACAGGCGTGCTGTGGCTGTAGCGCAGGCCGCCGCTATCTTCGCCGTTGCTGAGGAAATGGTCGTGCACGGCGATCTTGACCTGGCTGTAGCGCAGGCCCGCGCTCAGCAGCCAGGGACCGGACTGCCACTCGGTCTGTAGATAGAGATCCAGGTTGGACACGATGTCGTCCTCGTCGCGGCGCAGCTTGCCCTCGACGCCGTACTGGTTGCCGATGAAGTTCTCATAGCCCTGGCGCGCGTCGGCCGTGTGGCCGTACTCGATGCCGATGGTGGTGCCGAGCTTGCCGCTGGCCAGCGCCGTCGTGTGCAGCCAGTTGATGTCGCTGCCGTAAAAATTACGCTCGAAATTGACCACGCCGCCCGAGCTGGCGGCCGACGCCTGGAAGGCTCGCGAAAACGCTTGGTACTGCCGCACGTCGCGGTTGCCGCCGTAAACGGTGGCGCGCAGGCGGTCGTCGCCGAAGCGCTGCTCCCACAGGGCGCCGACCTGCTGGTGGTCGATGTTCTTGCGGGTGTTGTAGCGCTCGGCGTAGGTGCGCTTCGGCGACTCGGTGTCGGTGGGGTCGATCTCGCCGGCGCGCGGGTCGCGCTCGAAGGTGGCCCAGGTCACGCCGAGCGGGTCCTGGGTATTGTCCTGGTGTAGTGCGTTGGCCACGATGGTCAGCTTGGCGCCGGCCAGCGGGTCCAGCGTCAGCTTGGCGTAGTCCTGGTCGCGCCGCGCGGCGCTGTGGCTGCGGTAGCCGTTGGTCTCGAAGCGCGAGGCGTCGAGCACGTAGCCGATGGCGCCGGGCTTGCCCTGGGCGACCAGGTCGACCTTGCGCATGCCGTCGCTGCCGCCCGCCATGCCGAACTCCACGGAGGGCGCGCCGGCGCCGTCGCGGCGGAACAGCTGTATCACGCCGCCGGCGTGGTTGCCGTAGACGGCGGAGAAGGGACCGCGCAACACTTCGATGCGCTCGGCGGTGTCGAGGTTGAAGGTGGCGGCCTGGCCTTGGCCGTCGGGCATGGTGGCCGGGATGCCGTCGGCAATCAGGCGCAGACCGCGCACACCGAAGGTCGAGCGGGCGCCGAAGCCGCGCGCGGAGATCTGCAAGTCCTGCGCGTAATTCTGGCGGTTCCCCACCACCACGCCGGGCACGGCGGCCAGCGCCTCGGAGGCGTTCACGCGCGGCTGGCTGTCCTGCATGCGCGCCGCGTCGACCACGTCGATGGCGGCCGGCAGGTCGAAACTGGCGCGGCCGACCCGGGTGCCGCTGACGACCACGGTGTCGACCGGGACGATCTGTGCAGCATCGCCGTCCGCGCTTGCGTCGGCCGATGCCATGGCCGGGGCCGCCAGTGCGCCGCCGGCAGCGAACAGGGCGGCGATGGCATTGAGCCGAAATGGATGGTGCTTCATGGTGTTTCCCAACAGGTGTGTGTTGCCGGGTTCGGTCGGTTTGCGAGCAGGTCTGACAGAGCACTAAGCAATAACTTGCGGCTAAGCGACCTGCCGATCGAAATCCCCTGTCTCACCTGGGGGCGACAACTAGCTTGCAAAGCTCCGCAAGTGAGCACCCGACATCATCGGCGATATGCCGGGCGCTCCTCTTTGCCTTTAACAAATGCAGTTTGATCAGGCTATTTGCTGTAAGAGACCATTACTGCTTGCCACCTGTCACCCGCCAGATCACATTACCCACATCATCAGCGATCAGCAAGGCTCCCTCTGCGTCCTGAGCCAATCCCACCGGGGCGCCGTACAGGTCTTTTTCATCAGATGAATGGAAACCAGTTACGACAGGCTGAACAGTACCCTTAGGCTTGCCATTTTCAAAGGCAACATAAACTACCTGATAACCACTTAACGGGGAGCGATCCCAACTACCGTGTTCGCTGATGAATGCGCCTCCCCGGTATTTCTCCGGCAGGTTAGTTCCGTTGTAGAAGAGCAGCCCCAATGCAGCAACATGCGAACCCAAAGCGTAATCCGGCTTGATGGCTTTCGCGACCAGATCCGGCCGCTGGGGCATGACGCGCTGATCGACGTTCTGGCCGTAATAGCTGTAAGGCCAACCATAAAAACCGTTTTCTTGAACAGACGTCATGTAATCCGGAACCAAATTCGCGCCAATTTCATCGCGCTCATTTACGATGGTCCAAAGTTTTCCGGTCTTCGGTTCCCACTGCAGGCCTGTCGGATTTCGCAGGCCCGATGCATAGACACGGCTTGCACCGCTGGCAGTATCCACTTCCAACACGGCAGCGCGCCTATATTCCACAGCCACACCGTTTTCTGTGATGTTGCTGTTAGAGCCGATGCCAACGTAGAGCTTCTTGCCATCCGGACTTGCCAATAGCGCTTTTGTCCAATGATGGTTGATTGTATTGGGCAGGTCGGCGAGCTCGGACCCCGGATCGGATATTTTTGTCTCCCCAAGGGTGTAGTGATACTTCATGATATTGTTGGTATTAGCAACATATAACGTATCACCGATTAACTGAACGCCAAAAGGAGAGTGGAGATTTTCGAGGAAGACGTGCTTTTCCCATTCACCGGAAATACCGTCCTTTTTGCGCAGCAGGGTAATTCGGTTGCCACCCTTGCCACCCTTGCCGGAACGACCTTTGACAATGCCGGCAATAACCTGTTTCGGCGTGGTTACAGCTTCCATTCCTGGGCCATTTGCTTCCACGACCAAGATGTCGTGATTGGGCAAGACAAGGAGCTGACGTGGATGCAGAAGTCCAGAGGCGATTTTTTCTATACTCAAACCGGAAACGACTTTGGGAGCCTGATCGCCCTTCCATCCGACACCGCCAGGAACCTGCATCGGCGGCATCAGGAAGTTCTGCGCTTTGGGCAGTGAGGGATTGGAGCCTATTTGCTCGGAAAGATCCACCGCCGCCTTATCACCGCAACCACTTAACACCAGCGATGAAACAACCGCTACTCCCATCGCACTCCACAAACCATGTTTATTCTTATTCATGGCCGAACTCCTTGAAACTGATATTTTGCCAAGCCAGTACGATTCTCCCTATTGCCATCGAGACAACCGTCGCAACAGAAAGCCATACACCATCCGGAATCACCGCATAAGCGTCCCTGCTGTGCACAAACGCATTAACAAGCGCAGCTACAATTCCAAACAGGTTCAGCCAGAAATCAACCTTCACGGCCAGCGTGGACCGATTCTTCCCAAACCACACATAGCAGAGGTTGATAAGCCGGGGCACGATAGCGAACACCAAACCCATGCTGACGAGCCAGGCCGAGCCTTTCACCCAAAGTACATCGGGGCTATTGACATAAATGACATCAAAAATCAGCACAGCCACAAAAAAACCAAAAGGTATCGGGTTCAGTAAATTGAAAACTGCCGACGCCACCCTGAATTGAGATGACATATTTTCCACTTTCATTGAGTTGCTTTCTTAAGTATGCAAGCGATTGCGACGAAAAATCACAATCTGGCGCCTGGTTCATAACCAAAGCAGTGCCATTTTTATGATAACAGAATACAAGTAATCTTGACGGAGGGCTCGAGCAAGGAGCGCGACCCAGCCTCGTGGTTATATCAAATATCACTGGCTTGAATGTCGGTCAGACCTTTCGTAAAACCCCTCGGAATAAGCGCCTTGATATAAGCGGGCAGCCTCTGAAACCAAGTGCAACACCCTTTGCCAGGTACGGCAGGCAGGCAATCGTTCTTATTGCTTCGTTTTGAAAATCCTTTTGTCGGTGGTTCGATTCCGCGCCCGCCAAAAAAAACGCCAACCCATGCAGGTTGGCGTTCTTGTTTCTAGCAGCAGACCGCGTTGCCGGTCGAGTCAGCGCACGCTTGTCCGGCTTGCCAGCGCAACCGCTTCGGCCGCCTTGGAGAGCTGTCCAGCCCGACTCTTGCAATAAAGAGCGGCTCGCACCGAGCCTGCTCGAACGCGGCATCGAGCAGGAACCGCAGCCCGTGTTTGCTGCTCGGCAGGACCAGCGGCAGGTCGCCGAGTTTTCCGAGCCGCGCCTGCGTCGCTGGCGGCAGGCCGCCGAGGCCGGCAGCTGCGATCAAGAACAGCCGCTCGTCGATCGCTTTCCAGGCGGGTGATCTGCTGGCTCAGCGCCGAAGTGACCAAGCCGAGTTCGAGCGCCGCCTTGCCGATGCTGCCGTGTTCGACGACGCTGGCGAAATATCGCAACTGCCGTATCTCCATCGCGTTCCCTTTAAAGCGAATTTACTAGTGGCAGTGTCGCAGCTTGTGGGCGAGCATGGGGGCCGTGCTGCGCAACGCGCACGCTCGAAGGCGCCGGTGCGCCGGGTATTCAGCACCCGGGCTATACTGATTTACAAGCATGATCGGCATGCAGCAGGACCTGGCAGCGCTGATCGAACGCGCGCTGTTTTTTGGTCGGCCTCATCTGGCTTTCCACGGCACCAGGCTGCAGGCGATCGCGGTCCACAGCGGTGCTGGACCGCACAATTCCGATTAACAGATTGACAGGGGGTAGCATGCAAACAACTTGGATTATCTCGGCCAATGCGGGCCGCGCAAGGTTCTTTTCGGAGTCCGATCCAGCTGAGCCACTGCAAGAAATCGAGGACATGGTCAACGACGCCGTGCGCCTGCGCGTACTGGAAACGGAATCGGACAAGATCGGCCCGACAGCTGCGACCAACAGCGGTCACAACATTGGCGGGACCCAAGGGGTTGGATTCGCTCACAATGGCAAGGTCGGGGCGCCGAACAAGCTGTACCAACCGGCCCATACGCCTGCCGAGCAGGAGGCTGAGCAGTTTGCGAAGGACATTTCGAACTATCTGATGGAGGCTCACCAGGCCGGCCGCTTCCAGCACTTGGTCATATCCGCCTCGCCCCAGTTCCTGGGCGCGCTGCGCTCATTCATGGACCCGCATATCAAGCAGATGATCAAGCTCGAGATCAACAAGGACTATACGCATTCCAATGGGCAGCAACTGCGCGAACAACTGCAGGCGCAACAGGCCAAGCCGGAGTAATGCCGGGCGGCACCGCGTAAAAACGCCAACCATCGCAGGTTGGCGTTCTTGTTTATGGATCTGAAGTCTGCGGGCCAGCAAACCCCTATACCGGGCGTCAACCCGCCCCGCGAGCGACCATGTCACCCCGTCTCGGCCTGGTGTGCATCACCGCATCCAAGGAAATTCGCTACCGCACGGTCACGCGCAAGCGCCTGCTCGCGCAATCGGTCGAGTCCCAGCGCAAGCTGCTGGACGACATTTACCGCGACAATATCCAGACTTTCGACGCGGCGCTACGTTTCTGCGAGCGCGAAGGCATTTCGCTGTACCGCATCCCCTCCTCCATTTTCCCGTTTGCCGACGAGGATATCGGGAGGGAGCTCCTTGAGTCGCTCTCGGCGGCGCTGTCACGCTCGGGCGCACGGGCGGCGGCAAAAAATATCCGGCTGGTGATGCACCCGGATCAGTTCGTGGTACTCAGCTCCGATTCCGCGGATGTCATCGCGAACAGCGTCAAGATCTTGCAGATGCACGCCGACATCATGGATTTGCTCGGGCAGCCACGTTCGTCGTGGGCCTTGCTGGAAATACATGGCGGCAAGTCCGGGCGCGCCGACACGCTGGTCGAACGCATCGCATCGCTGCCCGAGCCGATCCGCTGCCGGCTCGGCCTGGAAAATGACGAGTACGCCTACGGCGCCGACGAAATCAGTGACATTTGCACCCGCAGCGGCTTGCCGATGGTGTTCGACGCTCATCACCACGTGGTGCATGACAAGCTGCCGAGCTATGAACATCCGAGCGTGGGCGAGATGCTCCTGAAGGCCCGCGCGACCTGGGCAGTGCCGGAGCACCAGCTGGTGCATATTTCAAACGGCAAAAGCGGGTTCAACGACCGCCAGCACTCGGACCTGATCGAGTCCATGCCTTCATCGTACCAACAGGCCCCCTGGATCGAGATCGAGGCCAAGTCGAAGGAAGAAGCGATCCGCAAGCTGCGCGCCTGGCAGCGGACCGGGGGCGTGGCTGTGTAGCCGATGCGTGGTTAAAAGTGAGACCGTCACCTTCCGGTGGCGCTTTTGTTTCCGCTACAGCTAGTCCTGGATCAGTGCCTCAAACAAAACGCCAACCCACTCAGGTTGGCGCTTTCGTCATGGCTGCCACTCGCCCCGGCTCGTCCGGTCGAGTCCCTCCCCTGCCCCTCGGCGATCGGGCTTTCCGCGGCGCCGACTCTGCGAAAAAAGCCGTGTCGCGTGCTACTGCCGCCGGCAGCTCCGTCTTCAGCAAATCGATCCACGCGCGGGTTTTCGCATCGACGAAGCGGCGTGACGGCAGCAGCGCGAAAATGCCGATCTCGGGTGAACGCCATTTGGGTAAAACCTGCACCAGGGTCCCACGGCGCAAGTCGTCGACAACGCTGTAGATCGGCAGCATGGCAATGCCGAGGCCGCGCAGCGCGCTATCGAGCAGCACCTCGGCGGCGTTGCCGATCAGCGGGCCTTGCGGGTCCAGCGTGAAGTGTTCCCGGCCGCAGTCGAGCTCCCAATACGAGGTGACGGAAGAATTCACCAGCCGCAAGCAGGCATGGCTGGCCAGGTCGCGCGGGTGCGCTGGCGCGCCGTGCCGTGCTAAATAGTCCGGCGCCGCGCACAGCACTGAAAACATGGTTCCGAGATTGAGCGCCACCAGCGCCGAATCGGGCAGGCGCTGCGCCAGGTAGATGCTGACGTCAATGCCTTCCGCCAGCAGGTCGGGCGCGTACTGGGACGAGCTGTATTCCATGGTCACCAGCGGATGGTCCCGGCAATAGTCGAAGACCAGCGGCGTCACATAGCGGTTGCCGAAACCGGACATGCTCATCACGCGCAGCCGGCCGGACGGCTGCACCGCGGCGCCCACCGCCTCGCCTTCGGCCTGGGTCACCATGTCGAGGATGGCTTTGCATTGCTGCGCATAGCGTTGCCCGACACTGGTCACGGCGATGCGCCGCGTGGTGCGTTGCAACAGCTTGGTCTGCAGGCGGTTTTCGAGCACCACCACCAGGCGCGAAATCTGCGCCTTGGTGAGGGCCATCTGCTCGGCCGCAGCCGTGAAACTGCCGGCGTCCACGACGTGGACGAACGCATCCATCGCGTGCAGCAGGCCGTAGTCCAGATCCTTGCGCATTACACCGGCGCGTGGGCGCCGCTCCGTTCTCCGCTATTCGTTATCGCCGTCATGCATGTCCTGTTTCAGGAGCCGACATCTTATACGAGACGGCGGTCACGATTCCAGTCAGCTGCCCTGGTAGAGCGGATTGTCCGACACGTAAGTCATGACCGGGTGCGCGAGCAGGCCGGCCGGTGCGACGCGCGCCAGGTCGAACGGCATGACGTGCACGTTGCCATTCTCGAAGGTCCAGGTGAACGAGCGCTCGCCAGCGACAAACCGCACGGTCGTGCCGCCAGTGACGTTGACGTGGCGGGTGGCGTCGGTGATCACGACGACCTTGTCGACCGCGGCGCTGGCCGGGGCCGCAGCACCGAGGAAGCTGGCCGGCTGGGGAGTGGCAGCCTGGCTGGCCACGCTCGCGGCCGCCATGGTTGACGCAATCAGTACAGAGAGAAGCAGTTTGGTTTTCATGATGAGTTCCGGTTCGATGTGCGCGCGGGTGCGTCCACGGCAAGGTTGTTCTTTGAAGCGGCGCATGCCTGCACAGGGCCGCGCCAGTTGATGCTCAGTCGATTTTTACGACTGGAAATATGGTAGAGCTTGGAGGGGAATAGAAAAATAGCGAGAAATCGGATTGTTTGTTGCGCATGGCGTAACAGTGGGCCCGGACCGGCGGCCGACGGCCGGCGTATTGCCGAATTGCGCCACCGGTCCTTATTTGGGTGATAATCACCGCAACCTCAAAACTGCTTGCTCCAATGCAAAGTTGCCTTCGTCCAGAACCGCTGAGCATCCCGGGCCCGGGCGCGCCATGCGCCGGCGCCAGCTCGCGCAATGTCGGGCCAGCCCGGTGAAGCCCGCCTCGCGCGTCTCACGCCTGTTCGAAGTGATGGACCTGATGCTGGACTCGGTCGGCGATCCGCTGGCGTTGAAAAGCCTGGCGGCCTCGGCCAGCTATTCCTCGTTCCACTTCGACCGTATCTTCCGCGAGCTGACCGGCTTTTCCGCCGTCGAATACCAGCGCAAACGCCGCCTGCGGCGCGCCGCCCACCTGCTGCGCCACGAGCCGGACGTCGCGATCGTACATATCGCGCAGGATTGCGGTTTCCCTTCCAACGCCGCATTCGCCAAGGCGTTCAAGCAACAGTTCGCGATGTCGGCCAAGGCCTGGCGCGAAGGTGGCTGGCGCACCTACATGGACCAGCAGGTCGGGCGCGAGAGCGACGTCAGCTTTTTCGTGGCCGAGCCCGACAACCTGGCCGTGATCCTGGCGCCCTATTGCCCGCCCGAGCCGGGCAGCATTGCCGCCCGCATCCGCGTGCGCGAGCTGCCGCCGGTGACCTTGCGCTACCAGCGCTTCTTCGGCCAGTCGGGCGCGGCACTCTCGATCGCGTGCAACGCCTTCATCCGCGAGCGTGAACAGCTCGACGGAGCCGCGGCCGGGGCCGCCTGGTATGGCGTGTTCGACGAGGACCCGGGCTTCACCGGCGAACGCGAATACTGCTACGACTTCGGCATCGCCAGCGCTAAGGCCGCCGATCCAAATCTCGGGATGCGCATCCTGCCGGCCGGCAGCTACGCCTGCCTCGACTTCCACGGCGAGTGGCCGCGCTTTCGCTCGATGTACGAGGACTGGCTCGACAAGCAAGCCGCCTGGCGCCTGGACAGCACCCGCCCGCACATCGAAAAGGTCGAGCGCGACGACGCCGGCCAGTGGCAGGGTTGGCTGGCCCTGCCGGTCAAGAAGCGCTAGCGCCGGGCTCGAGCCGGACAAAGCGCGACAGCAACAGCACCGGCAAGGCGGCCAGCAATACCCACAGGAAGAAGTGGCGGTACCCCAGCGCCTGCTGGATGTCGCCGCTGATCATCTTCGACAGCACAAACCCGAGCTGCATGAAGCCGGTTCCCAAGGCATAGTGCGCGGCCTGGTAGCGTCCGCTGGCGATCACCTGCATGATAAACAGGATGATGCCGACGAACCCGAAACCGTAGCCGAACATCTCGGCGCCCAGCGCGGTCGCGATCAGGCCCAGGGAAGCGGGCTGCGCAACGCTCAGGTAATAGAACGCCGCGTTCGGCAGGTTCATCGCCAGGATCAGGAACGGCATTGCGCGCTTCAGGCCGAGCCAGGAGGTGAAATAGCCACCGGCAATGCTGCCGGCCAGGAAGGCGACGGTGCCGACGGTGCCGTAGACCGCCCCGACTTCACCAGTCGACAGGCCGAGGCCGCCGGCCGCCCTGGCGTCGCGCAGGAACAGCGGCCCCAGCGTCTGCACCTGCCCTTCGCCGGCACGGAACAGGATGATGAACAGGATGCCGATCCAGATGCCGGGCTTGGCGAAGAACGCGCGCACCACGTCGACCAGCGTGGCGGCGACGCCGCGCAACGCCGCGGCGCTGCCGACTCGTATGCCTGAACCCGGCAAGGCCCACGCATGGTACAGGCCGAGACCCGCCATCGCGGCCCCGAGCAGGATGAACACGCTGGTCCAGGCCGGCACCGTGCCGATGCGCTGTTCGAGGTGGCCCGCCAGGATCACCAGTCCGCCGAGCGAGAGGAATTTGGCGGCGTTGAAGAACGCCCCTTGCCAGCCCGCGTACGCCGCCTGCTCGCGCGAGGACAGGTTGGTGATATACAGCCCGTCGGCGGCGATGTCGTGCGTGGCCGACGCCAGCGACACCACCGCGAACAACGCGATGCACAGCGCGAACCAGGCCGGCAGCTGCAGCGCCAGTGCCACGGCGGCCAGGCTGGCGCCGCCGATCAGCTGGAAAGCTACCACCACCGCCTTCTTGCTCGGCGCCAGTTCCAGGAACGGGCTCCACAGCGCCTTGAACACCCAGGCCAGTCCCAGCACCCCGGTCCAGCGCGCAATCTGCTCGTTCGGCACGCCCATGCTCTTGAACATCAGGCCGGCCACCAGCGCCACCGCGTAGAACGGCAGGCCTTGCGCCAGGTACAGCGACGGCACCCAGGCCAGCGGATGGCGGGTGGGCAGCGGCAAGGCGACAGCGGTGGCGTCATTCATGGCGGGCGTCGTCCAGGTTGAGGGTGACCGTGCTGCTTTTGCGGCCGCGCGTGTCGACAGTCGCGATCTTGAAACGGTCGATGCCGGGCCCGGCCGCTAACGGCGCCTGGTAGCGCGGGCTCTCACCGCCGGGCTCGGTTCCGTCGACAGTGTAATGCAGCGCCAGCCCCGGCAGTGCGACATTGGCGCGGACCACGCCGGCATCGAGCAATACGCCTGGTGGTGGCAACCGGTAGCCGTAGGCGAGCGCGCGGTCGAGCCGCGCCAACTCGCGCTGGCCAAGCCGGTTCGCGAATTCGTTCCAGGCGCGCTCGATGCACGCGGCGCGTTCCTGCGGGTCGGCGATCAGCTGCCAGCCGGGATCGAGGCTCCACGCGCGTTCGGCCAGCGCGATCAGCCGCGGCGCCGCAAAGTACTCGACGCGCTCGGGCGAACGCATGTTCTCGCCCCACAACTGCCCCTGCACGCCTTCGATGCGACCGCTGGCGGACGGGTCAAGCGGGTGCATCCCCGCCAACGCCTGGGCCGTGACCGGCTGGCCCATTGGATTGCTGCCGGCGGTCACCGTCGCGTCCAGCGGACAGAACAAAAATGCCTGGCGGGTGTCGACGAAGCCGGCCCAGTAATAGCCCGGTTCCCCGGGGTCCTTGGCGTACGCCATATCGAAGTACAGGCTGGCCGCGTTCGCCAGCACCACCTTGTAACCCGCATTGACGAGCCGGTAGGCGCAGTCTTCCTGTCCCGATCCCCACGCATTGTTCCAGGCGTACACGTGGAAATCGGGGCCGGCGAAGCGCGGGTTGGGCAGCGCCCCATGCTGCCCGTCGGCATGCACCAGCGCCGTCTCATCCCAGCCGGCAAAGGCCACGCCGTGGCGCGCCAGGATCGCGCGGCAGCGCTGCACGAAGTCGTCACGCAGCTGGGTGACGTCGGTCCAGCCGTGCGCCGCCATGTGCGCCCGGCAGCGCGGCGAGCCAAGCCAGGCCCCCGCCGGCACCTCGTCGCCACCCGTGTGGATCACGCGCAGCGGCGCGCCGGCCGCGCGGTACAGCGCGCACACCCGGGCGACAACCGTCTCGATGAACCGGTCCACCGAAGGCAGCGCGATGCAGATCACATTGTCGCGCCACAGCTGCACCGACTCGTAGACGGAGGCGTCGTCCGGGTCGCTCAGCAGGTACTGTTCGGCGCCCGCGCGGTCACCGGCGGCGAGCAGCCTGTCATGGCGCGCGCGCATCGCCACCACGGCGGCGCGCGCATGGCCAGGCATATTAAATTCCGGCACGACCTCGATATGGCGGGCATGCGCGTAACGCAGAATGGCAATGAAATCCTCGGCGCTGTAATGGCCGCTGCCGGCCGAGGCATCGATGTCGGCGCCGGAGCCGAACGACGGCGGCAGGCACGGACGGCCATCAGCCGCCACGCCGCGCCGGGCGCCAACCTCGGTCAGCTCGGGCAAAGTATCGATCGCGAGGCGCCAGCCTTCGTCATCGGTCAGGTGGAAATGGAAGCGGTTCAGTTTGTAGAGCGCCATGCAGTCGAGCAGGCGCATTACGGTGTCGACGCTGGCGAAATGGCGCGCCACGTCGAGCATCACGCCACGGTAGCCGAAGCGCGGCGCGTCGAGCACACGGCCCACCGGCACGCTGCCGGTGTCGCGCGCCAGAAGCTGGCCCAGGGTCTGGATGCCGTTGAATACACCGTGCGGGCCGGCGCCGCGCACGAGCACGCGGTGTTCAGCGATGTCGAGCAGGTAGGCTTCGTCGGCCGGTGATGGCGCGCCCTCCACCTCGACCGGCGCCACTTCGAGCACGATCGAGGCCGCATCGCCCGTCGGGCGCACGGGCAAGCCGGCCAGCATCGCGCGCAACAGCGCCGCTTCGCCGGCCAGCCCGGGGTCGTTGAGAATCCCGGCATTTTGCGTCAGCAAGCAGGCATCAAGGGAAAATCGGGCCGACACCGGCTGCGGCGTGATGCGCCCGACCATGCCGGCCGGCAGCAGGCGCAGGCTGGCGTTTTGTCGGAAGCGCGCAGCCGCGTCGGCCACCGGCACCAGGTCATCGCGCCGCCGGTGCTGCTGCTCCGGCCGCGCAAACGGGACGATGTGCGGATCGCCCAGGTCGACCACCGGGCCGCCATCGCCAGGCACCAGGTAGAAGCCGAGCGGCGCGTCGGTGACGCTGATCGCCCAGAACTTCGCTTCATAGCCAAGCTCGTGCTTTTGTCCGGGCAGCCACGGATCACCCTTTTGCGCGGTCAGGCGAAACAGGTCGCCGTTCACGTGCGCGATCGCGTACCCCGCGCTGACGGTCGCCGGCAGGATCTTGCGGCAGGTATTGAAATACACGGCCCAGCCAGGCGCAAGCGGCGCGCCCGACGCATTGCGCAGCGCCAGCCGCGACGTGAACACACCGTCGCCCGCGCAATTGGACAGGCACTCCCAGGCGATCGCGATCGGATTTGTTGTCGGCATTGCGCTCCTTGGTCCCGCACATAAATAAAAAAGGCAGGGCCGCAGCTGACCCTGCCCTCACCACCCGTCGGCCGCGGCTACAGCTTGGCGCGCAGCCCGAAGTAGAACGTGCGACCGTTCGAGTAGAACGCGCGCGGCCGGTCCTTGTTCTCCGCATACATCTTGATGGTCTCGTTGGTCAGGTTCAGCGCATCGAAGGTCAGCGTCAGCGCTTCGGTCAGCTTGACGTTGACCGAGGCCGCCAGCGATGGCATGGCATCGACGTGCTGGCTGGCGCCGCGGTCGACCCCGGCCTTGTACGCGGAGCGGTAGTTGTAGGCCAGCCGCGCACTGAAACGCTCGTCCTCGAAGTACCCGGTCAGGTTCCAGGTGTTCTTCGACGAATTGAGCAACTCGCCGCCATCGTCGAGCTTGCCGTCCGCATACGTATAGTTGCTCAGGAAGCCGAAGTTGCTCCACAGTGGTTGCTGGTAGCTCAGCTCGACGCCCTTGTTGCTGCCGCTGGTATTGAACGGGGACGTGATCTGGTACGCGGTCTGGGTCCCGCGCTTGTTGTTGTAGTAGGTGCTGGTCGAGGTGCCCTGCGCCACGACCGAGCGCAGGTCCATGTAGAACAGGCCGGCCGACAGCAAGGCCTTGGGCGCGAAATACCACTCGGCCGACAGGTCGAAGTTGGTCGAGCGCACCGGATCGAGGTTGACGTTGCCGCCGCTGCCGCTAAGCGCATCGTCGTTCAGCGATACCGAGCCGCCCAGCGCGCTGTAGTCCGGCCGCGCGATGGTCTTCGCCAGCGCGGTGCGCACCACCAGGTCAGGGCGCAGGTCGAACTTCAGGTTCATGCTGGGCAGGTAGTCGCGATAGGTGCGCGTGAACGTGGTCGGCGTGTATGGGCCGAAGGCCGAACCGGTGACCGGGCTGGGGCCGCCGGCCAGGTTGACCACCGTGCTCTGGCTGGTCTCGATGGCGCGCAGGCCAACATTGCCGCTCCAGCCGCCGCCGCCGAAATCGGCCAGCGCGTACAGCGCCGTGGTTTTCTCGCCGACACGGAATTCATCGGTCCAGTTATGCCGGACCGTGTAGTCGAGCAGGCGGTTGCCCGGCACCGCCCCCCAGGCGCCCAGCGCCGCGCCGTCATACTTGAAGTAGCTGGACGACAGGTTGCCGCCCAGGTTGGAGGCGAAATCGGACGGATACATCTGGCCGTTCCAGGCCGGTCCGGGGTTGCTGAAGCCGAGCGATCCGGGCCGCGTTTCGAGCGGGTGCTCGGCCGTGCGCTTGTGGTCGGTAAAGCGGGCGCCGAACCGGACCGACTCGATCATCGAATAATTCACGCGCCAGTCGGCGTCGACCTGGGCGTATTTTTCCTGGTCGACCGACTGCGCCTCGCCGCCGCCGGCCCAGGCGGTCGAGCCGGGCGAGGTGGTGTTGCCGCCGGGGTAGCTGACGGATGCCGGCGACAAGCCGTTGAGCGCGTAGACCATGCCGCCGTCGACGTTGTTCTGGTAGTACACGTCCTTGCGGTCGTAGCCGACCCCGTGCGTCTTGCCGATCTTGCCGCTCACGACCAGGTTCTCGCTGGCGCGGAACTTTCCATTGAAGTCGACGTACCAGGATTCGCCGCCGGCTTCGGGACGGTAGATATTGTCGACCTCGCCCGCATTGCTGGCGAACGACGCCGCCACCAGCGTATTGTTGCGCACGGTGGCGTTGGCCGGCACCAGGTTGCTGCCGTTAATCGAGTTGGCCGGCGCAGCCAGCCAGTTGGTGTTCTGGTGCGGCGCTTCCAGTTTGGAATAGAAACCGTTCAGGTCGAGCGCGAGTCCCTGCGCCGGCCGGGCTTCGAGATCGAAGGCCCCGCCGCTGCGTTTCTTGGTTTGCTCGAACAGGCTGGCGCCGATGAAGGTGGGCACCTGGACGCCGGCCAGCGACGGATTGGCGAGCGCGGCGGCACTGGTGGCGCTGACCGGCGTGTAGCCGAGGATTTCCTGGCCGTCGCGGCGAACCTGCGCTTTTTCCGAGAACGCCTGCACCAGGATGCCAACCGTGTTATCGGCGTTCTTCCAGCTCACCAACCCCGACAGCTGCGGCTCGGTCTTGCTGGACAGGTCGTTGTAGTTGGCCTGCACCGCGCCCTCGACGGTCAGCTGCTGGCGGAACTCGAGCGGACGGCGCGTGACCACATTGATGGCGCCCGACACCCCGCCTTCGACCAGATCGGCGGTCGGGCTTTTCCGCACCACGATCGAACCGACCAGCTCGGAAGGCAGCAGCGAGAAACTGCTGGAACGGCCGACGTTGCCGCCAATCTGGTTGAGCACGAACCAGTCGCCGGTGCTGATGGCGTGGCCGTTGAACAGCGTCTGCTGCAGGCTGGGGCTGGTGCCGCGCAGGCTGACCCGGTCGTTCTCGCCGAAGCCACCCTCGCCGCCCGCCGACGACTGGGTGTTGACGCCCGGCAGGCGCTGGATGGCATCGGCAACGTTCTTGTCCGGCATCTTGCCGATGTCCTCGGCGGTGACCACTTCGACTACCGAATCGGCATTGCGCTTCTGCCGCAGCGACTGTTCCAGCGCGGCGCGCACACCGGTGACCACCACGGTCTGCGGCTCGCCCACCGGTTCCTGCTGCGCACGGGCCTGGACTGCCGCCCCCATCGCCAGGATCGTCACCGCGGCCGCGATCGCCGTGCGCGGGTAATTTTGCCGTGCCATCAACTGGTTCATGTACTCTCCCAAACTGTTTGGTGGCCGTCGCGCCCGGTTGGGCGCGCTGACCGGTTCGATTACCGTCAACCTCCAGTGTCGAATTCGGTGGACGCTCATGCGCCTCTCGTCTTCGTTGGCCCGAATTGTCGCGTTATATTTATGGCTATGTTTGTCAAATCTTGCTACCGGGCGAAGCTGTCGCATATTTCTGACACGCGGCCGCGCTTACCTGTCTGGCTGCCGCGGGCGGCAATGTGCATCGCCCTGCTGGCTGTGGCCCCGGCGCGCGCGGACGACGCCGGCAGGCTCGTCGAGCTGATCAACGACTATCGGGCGGCGCCGGGAACCTGTGAGGGGCGGCCGGCCGATCCGGTCGAGGCACTGGCGGCGCACCCGGCCCTGGCCCGGGTGCAAGTCGCTACCGGTACTTTCCTTCAACCGGCGCTCGAGCTGGCCGGTTATCGATCGCAGCGCGCGCAAGCGATCTCGGTATCCGGCCCGCCGGATGCGAAGGCCGCGATGGCCGTGATGCAGCAAAAATATTGCGCCACCCTGTTGAGCGCGCAATTCACCGCCGTCGGCGCCACACGCCATGGGAACGACTGGCAAGTCGTGTTCGCCCAGCCATTGCCAACCCGCCAGCTAGCGGACTTGCAGGAAACGGGAAAAATCATCCTCGCAGCCGTGAACGGCGCGCGGGCGACGGCGCGGCGCTGTGGCGGCCAGGAGTATGCCGCCGTGCCGCCGCTGCGCTGGAACGCGGCACTCGGCGATGCCGCCCTTGAACACAGCCGCGACATGGCAACGCACCGGTATTTCCAGCATCAGGGAACGGATGGCAGCGTGGCCGCCGATCGTGCCCGGCGCGCCGGCTACGCGTGGCGGCGGATTGGCGAAAATATCGCATCGGGACAGGATTACGCGGAAGAGGCGGTCGCCGGCTGGCTAAGCAGTCCGGGCCACTGCGCGAATATCATGAACCGCGACTTCAGCGAGATGGGCGCGGCCTACGCCGTCAATCCCGGCCGGGAGCGCGGCGTCGTGTATTGGACCCAGGTATTGGGCAGCCCGCGTTAGGAACGGTCGAAGCCGATCCGACTCCAAAGCAAAATTGCTGGACCATTCGAGTCGAAGGGGGTCGCATGAGGCACAAAAGAGTCCTGGCTGCGCTCGCCGGCGTCGGCCTCGTCGCCCTGGGCACCCTCGCGCCTGGCCTGGCCGAACGGCCGGGAGCGGGCGCGGGCGCGAGCTTCGATCCCCTGTTCGCCAGCGGCGCCAATTGTGCACCAACCAAAGGCGGACGTCCGCCGCTGCTGGATCAACTGGTCCTGGCCCAGGCCGAAACCGCCCCCTTCAAACCCGGGCAGCAGCGACCCGGCCAAGCCGGCGGCCCACCCCCTCAGCTGTACGACAACCTGGGCACCTTGCACGTCGCGATCAGTACCGTGAGCCCGCACGCGCAAGCCTTTTTCGACCAGGGCATGCGCCTTGCCTTCGGCTTCAACCATGCCGAAGCAGCGCGTGCGTTTCGCGCCGCACAGCAGCTCGATCCCGGGTGCGCCATGTGCTACTGGGGCGAAGCGCTGGTCCTTGGCCCGAACATCAACGCGCCGATGCTCCCGGCGGCGGTCGGGCCAGCAGCGGCGGCGGCGGCGAGCGCGGCGCGACATGCGCGGCAGGCCACGCCGGCCGAACAGGCCCTGATCCGGGCGGTGGCGCTGCGCTATGCCGCCGCTCCCCCCGCCGACCGCGCTCCGCTGGACAAGGCCTACGCCGACGCCATGGCCGAGGCCGCCCGTGCCTTTCCGGCCAACGATACGATCCAGGTCCTGTTCGCGGAGTCGCTGATGGACTTGTCGCCATGGGACTACTGGGAGGCGGGCGGCACCAGGCCGAAGCAGCGAACGCCAGACATCGTCGGCGCGCTCGAACGGGTGCTGGCGCGCAATCCCACGCATCCGGGCGCGGCCCATTACTACATCCACACGATGGAAGCGTCATCCCAGCCCGAGAAAGCGCTGCCTGCGGCCCGCGTGCTGGCGCAGCAAATTCCCGGAGCCGGCCACATCGTTCACATGCCCTCGCACATCTACTATCGCACCGGCATGTACAGGGAGGCGCTGCAATCGAACCTCGACGCGATCGCGGCGGACGAAACCTACTTCCGCCGCTCGAATAGCGACCCGGTGTACAAGAGCGCCTATTACCCGCACAACATCCACTTCGTGATGGTGTCCGCGCTGATGGGAGGCGATGGCGACACCGCGCTGCACGCTGCGGCCAAGCTGGACGACGCGCTCAGCCCTGAACTGGTGCGCGAATTCAGTGGATTGCAGCCGGTCAAGGCCGCGCCCTATTTCTCGCATGTGCAATTCAGTAGCCCCGATGTGCGGTTGGCCCTGCCCGATCCCGGACCGGAGTTCGTGCTGGTCAAGGCCATGTGGCATTACGCCCGCGCCGTCGGCTTTGCCCGCAACGGCGCGTTCGCCAAGAGCCGCAAGGAAATCGCGGCGCTCGCTGCCATCGAGCGCACCGCCGACTTCAAGCCGATTGCCAACTCGGGCGTGCCGGCGCGCGAAATTGTCGAAACCGCAGGCCTGGTCGCAAGCGGCCGCCTTGCCGACGCCCGCGGCGAGCGGCTCGCCGCCATCCGGGCCTACCGGCACGCGGTGGCGCTGCAGGACCGGCTCCCGTACATGGAACCGCCGCACTGGTATTACCCGGTGCGCCAGTCGCTGGGCGCGGCCTTGCTGCGGACCGGCCAGCTGGACGAGGCCGAACAGGTGTTCCGCACCTCGCTTGCGCGTACGCCGAGCAATGGGTGGGCGCTGCGCGGGCTGATCGAGGTCTACCGCAAGCGCGGCGATGCGCAAGCGCTCGCGGCCGCCCGCAAACGCTTCGACACCACCTGGCTGGGGAAGCAAGGCGGGCCCGAGCTTTCCTTGCTTTAGGCGGCCCTCCGATTGTCAGCGCGTCATTTCCGCCGGTGATTTACCAGAAAATGACCCGCTGCTCCGGCGCCAGGTACATCTTGTCGCCCGGCTTGACGTCGTACGCCTCGTAGAAGCCAGGGTGGTTGCGCAGGCTGCCGTTGACGCGGAATTCCGACGGCGAGTGCGGATCGGACTTGACCTGCGCGATCAGGGCGGCCTCGCGCGCCTTGCCGCGCCGCGCCTGGGCCAGGCCCATGAACAGGCGCTGTTCGGCGCTGAAGCCGTCGATCACCGGCGCCGGCGTGCCGCCGAGCGAGATCTGGTAGGCGCGGCTGGCCATGATTGCACCCGCGTTGTCGGCGATATTTTCACCCAGCGTCAGCTCGCCGTTCAGGTTGTAGCCCGGCACCGGGCTGTACCCGCCGTACTGGGCCACCAGCAGCTTGCCGCGGGCGGCGAATTTGGCGCTGTCTTCCGCGGTCCACCAGTTGCGCAGGTTGCCGTCGCCGTCGAACTGCGAGCCCTTGTCGTCGAACGCATGGCTGATCTCGTGGCCGATCGAAATGCCGACCGCGCCGTAGTTGACGGCCGGCTCGGCGTTCGCGTCGTACAGCGGGTACTGCAGGCGCGCGGCCGGGAACACCACCTCGTTCATCCCCGGGCTGTAATACGCGTTGACGGTTTGCGGCGTCATGCCCCATTCGTTGCGGTCGACCGGCTTGCCCAGCTTGGCGACCTGGTAGCGATGGCCAAATTCGCGGGTGCGCATCACGTTGCCGGCCAGGTCGTTCGGCGCGATCGCCAGCGACGAGTAGTCGCGCCACTTGTCCGGGTAGCCGACCTTGACGCTGATCTTCGACAGCTTGACCTGGGCCTGCTTTTTGGTTTCGTCGGTCATCCAGTCGAGCGTATCGATCCTTTCCTTGAACGCGGCAAGGAAGTTCCTGACCATTGCCTGCACCTGCTGCTTGCGCTCGGCCGGGAAATAGGCCTTCACGTAGGCCTTGCCGACGACTTCACCCAGCGAGCGATTGACTTCCGCCACCGCCAGCTGCGGCAGCGTCCGGTTGACCTTGGTGCCAGCCAGCACCGCGCCGCGGAACGCGAAGCTCTCGTCGACGAAGGGCTGCGACAGATACGGCGCGTAGGCGCTCAGCAGGCGGAACTCGAAATACGACTTCCACACCGGCAGCGGCGTCGCCTGGATGATCTTGTCCAGGCCGGCCAGGTAGCTCGGCTGGCCGACGATCAGCGCATCGATCTTGCCGGCCACGCCGGTGTCCTTCAGGTAGGTGGTCCAGTCGAAAGCGGGCATCAGCGCCTTCACCTCGCCGATCGTCATCTTGTTGTAGCGCTTGACCGGATCGCGGTTCTCCACTGCCGTCCACTGCGCCTTCGCGATGCCGGTCTCGAGCGCCACGACCTGCGCGGCCTGGGCGGCGGCATCCGGATGGCCGGCCAGCGCCAGCATTTTTTCGACGTGGAGCTGGTATTTGGCGCGGATGTCGGCCAGCTTGGCGTCGTTGAGCGCAATGTAATAGTCGCGATTGGGCATGCCGAGGCCCGACTGATCGATCCCGACGATATAACGGGTCGACTCCTTGTTATCCTGGCGCACCGACATGTTGACCGGGGCGCCGGCGCCGATCCGCTCGAAGCGCGCCGCCAGCGCGGCCAGCCCCTGCTTGTCGCCGAGCGCGGCGATGCGCGCCAGTTCAGTTTTCAAAGGCGCAAGACCCAGCTGGTTGCGCCTTTTCTCGTCCACGTAGCTGGTATAGAAGTCGCCCATTTTCTGGCCGTCCGAACCGGCCTTCTTGCGCTTGTCCTGCGCGGCCTGCTCGATCAGGGTCCGGATCTGCTGTTCCACCTTGTCCTGGGCGACATTGAAAGCACCCCAGCTCGCGCGGTCCGACGGGATGTCCACGTCGTTCAGCCATTTGCCTTGGGAGTAGCGGAAGAAATCGTCCTGCGCGCGGACCGTGCTGTCGATGGCGGCCTGGTCGACGCCCGAGCGGGCGCTGGCGGCGGTAGCGGCCGCCGGGGCGGCGCTCGCCGGTGCATCCGGCGTGCCCGCGTGGGCCATGCCGGCAAACAACCCGGCGATCGTGATACTGCAGAAGCTGGCTTTCATTCGTCATCTCCGGATGGGCTTGGTAGCAACCCGGAGATGCTAAATCAAAAACTGTCTTGTGCCAACGAAATATGGCCGACAAACAACGACCGGGCCGGGGGGCCGCTACAGGTCGACCACGGTTTCGAAGCCGCCGTAAATCATGCGCTTGCCGTCGAACGGCATCGTCTCGGGCTTCATCAGGTCGGCCAGGCGCGGGTCTTTCATGACCTTGTCGACGATCGCGTCGCGCTCGGCGCGCGAGCGGTACTCGATCCAGGAAAAGAACACCACTTCGTTGTCCTCGAGCTTGACGCTTTGCGGGAACGAGGTGGTCTTGCCCGGCTTGACGTCATCCGCCATGCATTCGCGAAAACTCAACGCGCCGTGCTCGCGCCATACCGCTCCCGCGCGGCGCGACTGGTCGCGGTACGCGTCAATCTTGTCTTTCGGGACCGGGGTCACAAAACCATCGATGTACGCCATCTGCAGTCTCCTCTTAAAGTAAGGTGGAACGGTTGGGTTGAGACTCAAGCATAGCTGGCGGGGCCAGGAACGCAAGGGCAAACTGCGCCGCCAGCCGCGTTCGCGCGGGAGTTGCCGCCAACTTGTTTCCATGTCAGCATTGCCCCATTTCCTGAGGAGAAGACAATGGGTTGGAAAGGAATGCTGGCCGGCCTGGCCTGGTTCGCCTGCGGCGCGGCGCTGGCGCAAACGCCGTCGGCCGAGGTACGCAAGTTCATCAAGGCCGACAGCCCGTTGATCGCCCTCACGCACGTGCGCGTGATCGACGGCACCGGCGCGCCGGCCCAGGAAAACCGGACGGTCATCGTGCGCAATGGCCGCATCGAGGCCGTCACCGACGCCGCCCAGGCGCCGCCCGCGGGCGCGCAGGTGATCGCGCTCGACGGCCACAGCGTGATGCCCGGGCTGGTCGGCATGCACAACCACCTGATGTATACCGCCTCGCTGCACCACGACGAGGACGGCAAGCTGCCGCCGCCCGGCTTTTTCGTCACCGAGATCGCGTTCAGCGCGCCGCGCCTGTACCTGGCCGCGGGCGTGACCACGATGCGCACCACCGGCAGCATCGAGCCGTACACCGACCTGAATATCCGGCGCCTGATCGACGCCGGGCAGATCCCCGGCCCGCACCTCGACGTGACCGGCCCCTACCTCGAAGGCAAGGACAGCCTGTTCCCGCAGATGGCGGCGATCGACGCGCGCGAGCATGCGCGCCGCACCGTCGACTTCTGGGCCGGCGAAGGCGCGACCTCGTTCAAGGCCTACATGAAGATTTCGGAGGCGGTGCTGGGCGCCGCGATCGAAGCCGCGCACAAGCGCGGAATGAAGCTGACCGGCCACCTGTGCTCGGTCGACTACCGGCAGGCGGCGGCGCTCGGCATCGACGACCTCGAACACGGGCCGGTATTCACCGACAGCGAATTCGTCCCCGGCCGCAAAAAGGACAGCTGCCCATCGGGCGCCGAGATCGCCGCGTCGTGGGAGAAGCTGGAGGTCGACAGCGCGCCGGTGCAGGCGCTGATCCGCGAGCTGGTGGCGCGCAAGGTGGCGATTACCTCGACGCTGCCGGTGTTCGAGGCGATGGTCGCGACCCGTCCGCTGCTGTCGGACCGGCAGAAGGCGATGATGTCGACCGAGTCGCTGCGCAGCCACCTCGAAGCGCGCGCCGCCGCCGCGGCCGCGCCGGCACGGGCCGCCAAACTGGAGGCGGCGCTGAAGAAGGAGATGGCGTTCGAGCTGGCTTTTGTGCGCGCCGGCGGGCTGCTGCTGGCCGGCCCCGACCCGACCGGCAACGGCGGCACCCTGCCCGGCTTTGGCGACCAGCGCGAGCTCGAGCTGCTGGTCGAAGCCGGCTTCACGCCGGTCGAGGCAATCCGCGTCGCGACCGCGAACGGCGCGCGCTACCTGGGCAGGCTTGACCGCATCGGCACCATCGAGGCCGGCAAGCAGGCCGACCTGGTCGTGCTCAAGGGCGACCCGTCGCGCCGCATCGCCGACGTCGAGAACGTCGAGATCGTATTCAAGGACGGCGTCGGTTACGACCCGGCCAAGCTGAACGCCTCGGTGCGCGGCATGGTCGGGGTGCGCTAGGACCGCGCTTCACGCCAGTGCGGCCGCATGTTCGCGGCGCCAGGCCGCGGGCGGCTTGCCGACCAGGCGCTTGAAGGCGCGGTTGAACGCGGCTTCCGAATCGTAGCCGACGTCGAGCGCGACGGAGGCGACGCTCCCGCGCGTTTCGAGCAGCAAGCGCGAGGCGGCCTGCATGCGCCATTGCGCCAGGTACTGCATCGGCGGCACCCCGAGCAGCTGGACGAAACGCTCGTGCAGCGCCGAGCGCGACAAGCCCACCCGCCGTCCCAGTTCGTCGATGGTCCAGTCGCGCGCCGGCTGCTCGTGCATCAGCGCCAGCGTGCGGCCGACAAAACGGTCGTGCAGCCCGGCCAGCCAGCCGGCGCCATCGGGCGGCAACTGCTCCGCATAGCGCCGCACCGCGTGCACGAACATCGTCTCGCTCATCCGCGCCAGCAGCGCCTCGCCACCCGGCCGTCCCGCGCCTGACTCGGCCACCGCCTGGCGCGTGAACTGCGCGATCCACGCATCGTCGTTGGTTGCGCGCAGGTGCAGCAGGCGCGGCAGCGCCGCAATCAGCGGATTGAAGGGATGCAGGTCGCAACCGAGGAAGCCGCAGACGAGCGTTGCGTCCGGCGTGAACCCGGCCGGCATCGCGTGCAGCACCGTGGGGCCGGCGAACACGACCCTCAGCGGCAGCTGCTCGACCGGGCTGGAAAACGGTTCCATGTCGAGCACGGCGCGCAGTCCCGGGGCGCTCGAGACCACGTGCGCGTCACCATGCGGGAACATCACCACGTCGCCGGCCGACAGGTGCACCTGCGGGCCGCCCGGAATCCCGGCCCAGCAGCTGCCCTGCGCCACCGCGTGGTATTCGATCACATGCTCGACGCCCTGCATCAGCAGCGGCGCGATGACGGCTCCGTCCGGCGCCTCCGCCGCCCATTCGCTGTTGCCGCTGACGTGGAAGAACACCGCGCCGCGCAAGCGCACGCCGCGCAGCACGTCGGACAGGGTGTCGGCGCTCATCGCGCCTCCTTCTCATCGTGGCGGGGAGCGACGGCGGACGCGCGATCAAGCCGCGGCGACGCGCGATCAGGTTGCGGAAGCGGCAAGCCACGAGAATCAGTCCGTACCCCGCTACCGCACCACGGCAGGCTCTTCGTCAACACATTCACCTCGGGAGCATCACATGCAGGCAATGACTTATCCTACGCTGGACAAAGTCCTCCAGCAAACGCGCCGGCCCGGCGTTCCGCCACGCGCGGCCAGGCCGGCGCACCTGGCCGACGCGCGCGGCTGCAGCGTGTCGGGCGCAACAAGCGCGGCGCTCGGTGCCTACGAGCGCGCGTTCGCGGCGAACCAATCGTGGCGCACCGGGGCCGATGCACCGCTCGAGCTGGCGCTGCGCGAAGCGCCCGGCTTTGTCATGGCGCACGTGCTGCAGGCCTACCTGTTGCTGTGCAACCGCGACCCGCAGCGCGCGCGCATGGCCTTGCCGGTGTTCGAGCGCGCCGCGGCGCTGCCGGCCAACGAGCGCGAGCGCATGCACCTGGCCACGATCGGCGCTGCGCTGGCCGACAACTTCAACGAGGCGAAGGCCAGGCTCGGCGAGCTGCTGCAATGGTACCCGCGCGATGCGCTCGCGCTGCAGGTCGCGCACGTGTTCGATTACGTGACCGGCGACGCCGAACGCATGCGCGAGCGGGTCGAGGCGGTTCTGCCGGCCTGGTCGCCCACCCTGCCCGGCTACGCCGCGGTGCTTGCGATGCATGCGTTCAGCCTCGAGGAATGCGGCGACTACGAACGCGCCGAAGACAGGGCGGCGCAAGTGCTGGCGCTGGACCCGCTGAACGCCCGTGCGCACCACGCGATGGCGCACGTGTTCGAGATGACCGGGCGCGGCGAGGCCGGCGTGCGCTGGATGGAGGAGCATGCCGCCGGCTGGGCGACGGACACGGTGGTGGCGACCCACTGCTGGTGGCACCTGGGCCTGTTCCACCTGGCCGAGGGCCGGCTGGCGCCCGCACTGGAGTGCTACGACCAGCGCATTCGCGCCACCCGCAGCCTGGCCATCGCCGACCTGATCGACGCCTCGGCACTGTTGTGGCGGATCGCGCTGGCGGGCGCCGACACTGGCACGCGCTGGGCCGAGCTGGCGGCCGCCTGGGCGCCGCGCATCGACGACGGTTTCTGCAGCTTTAACGACCTGCATGCGGTGCTGGCTTTCGTCGGCGGCGCCGAGTGGGGACTGGCGCAACGGCTCGAACGCAAGCTGGCCGAATCCCAGGCGCTGCCGACCCGCCACGGCGCCACCACCCGGCTGCTCGGCCTGCCGGCCTGCCGCGCGATGATGGCGTTCGGGCGCGGCGATTACACGCTTGCGATCACACTGCTGGCCAGCCTGCCGGCGCAGGCGCACCGCCTTGGCGGCAGCCATGCGCAGCGGGACGTACTGAACCTCACGTTGCTGAAGGCGGTCGAGCGGGTGCGCAGGCGGCGACCGGCGCAGCAGGCGGTGCCGGCATAGAAAAGGCAGGGTGTCGCGCGGCCGGCGAGGCTCAAGAGCGCGCCCTGAGGCTGTCGAGCCTGAACACGCTGATGACCTCGGCCAGGCTGCGCGCCTGGTCCTGCATCGATTCGGTGGCGGCGGCCGCTTGCTCGACCAGCGCGGCGTTCTGCTGCGTGACCTGGTCCATCTGGCTGACCGCCTGGTTGACCTGCTCGATGCCGTCGCCCTGCTCTTGCGACGCGGCCGCGATTTCGGCCATGATGCCGGTGACCTGCCTGACGCTGTCGACCACGTCCTTCATGGTCGTGCCGGCCTGCTCGACCAGGCGGGTACCGGCGCCGACCTTGTCGACCGAGTCGTCGATCAGGCCCTTGATTTCCTTCGCCGCCGCGGCCGACCGCTGCGCCAGCGTGCGCACCTCGCCCGCCACCACCGCAAAGCCGCGGCCCTGCTCGCCCGCGCGCGCCGCTTCGACGGCCGCGTTCAGGGCGAGGATATTGGTCTGGAACGCGATGCCGTCGATGACGGCGATGATGTCCACGATCTTGCGCGCCGATTCGTCGATCGCGCCCATGGTGTCGACCACCTGGGCCACCACCGCGCCACCCTTTTGCGCGATGTCGGACGCCGACACCGCCAGCCGGTTGCCCAGTTGCGCGTTCTCGGCGTTCTGCTGCACGGCGCTGGTCAGCTGTTCCATCGACGACGCGGTCTCTTCCAGCGAGCTGGCCTGTTCCTCGGTACGCGACGACAGGTCCTGGTTGCCCGCCGCAACCTGAGTGGCGGCGGTGGCAATCGTCTCGGTACCGGTACGCACGCGCGCCACCAGCTGGTTCAGGTTGCCGGTCATGGTGTTGAGGGCCGCCATCAGCTGGCCGGTCTCGTCGCGCGAGGACACCTGCACCTGGGCGCCCAGGTCGCCGTCGGCGACCGCGCGCGCCACCTCGACGGCCTGGCGCAGCGGCCGGGTGATGCTGCGCGTGAGCAGCCAGGCCAGCAGCGCGCCCAGCGCCAGCGCCACGGCGCCGACCGCCGCCAGCAGCATCTTGCCCGACTCGACCGTCGCGTTGACGACGCTTTGGGCTTGCTCGAACTCTTGCCGCTGGCGCTCGGCCAGGGCCAGCACCGCCTGGTTGTAGTTCGCCAGCAGTGGTTGCAGCTTCGACTCGACCATGTCCTTCAGCGCAGCGGGGTCGGCGCTGCCGCTGTCGCGCAGCGCGAACACCCGGTTACGGACGTCGACATAGTCCTTGCGCGTGGCCGCAATGGTGGCCAGCAGCGCCTTGCCCTCGGCATTGCCGATCCGCGGGCTAAGCTGTTCCTGGATAATAGTGATCCCGGCGCTGGCCGCGGTCATCCGGTCCTTGATGGCCTTGGCGTCGGCCGCGTCAAGCGCGCGCAGCCTGGCCTCGGTCATCGCATTGTTGGTCATGATGGCGCCGTACCACTTGTCGGCCAGCTGCGCCTTCTCTGCTGCCACGTCCATCCCGTCAGTCGCCGCCGCCACATGTTGCAGGCGCTGGATGCCCACGACCGCCAGCAGCAGGGTCAGCACCAGCACCACGGTGAAGGCAGCGCCCATACGGGTGCCGATTTTCATGTCGTTCAGATTCATGCTACCTCCGCTTGCCGCTGCCGGCGTGAAAGGGATACTAGGCGGCGACGGCCTCGGTGATGAGGCCGAGTTCGGCGCCCGACAGCAGCTTGTCGATGTCGAGCAGGATCAGCATGCGGTCGTCGATGGTGCCGAGGCCAACCAGGTGGTCGGTCTTGAGCGCGGCGCCCATGTCGGGGGCCGGCTTGATCTGGTCGCCGGCCAGGCTGACCACGTCCGAAACGCTGTCGACCACCATCCCCAGCACGCGCCCGGCAATGTTCAGGATGATCACGACCGTGAACTGGTCGTAGACCGGCGTGCCGAGCTTGAAGCGGATGCGCATGTCGACGATCGGCACGATCAGGCCACGCAGGTTGACCACGCCCTTGATGTACTCGGGCGCGCTGGCAATGCGCGTGACCGACTCGTAGCCGCGGATCTCCTGGACCCGCAGGATGTCCAGCCCGTACTCTTCGCTACCCAGCCGGAAGGCCAGGACTTCCAGCGGCGCCGTTGCTTCTGCACTCACGATAAAACCTCCTGATGACGAATGTTGAGCTTGCCGACGAGTAAAGTGAATTTCTCGTAGGAAATATCCTACATATTACCGCCGGTTGCTTGCGAACGCTAACAAACCGTATCGAGCTGTGGCGCAGCGGCATCATCTGCACTTCCACGCGCACCGTTGCGCGCCCGTTTGACGCTGGTGGCGCCTTTTTCTAGACTGGCATGCAGTGACCTGACACGGAGCCGACGATGACTGATCCTGCCCAACAGATTGACTTGTTCTCGCCCTACCAGCTCGGCCCGTTGCGCCTCAAGAACCGGATCGTGATGCCGCCGCTCACGCGCAGCCGCGCCGAACAGGGCAACGTGCCGTCGAACATGGCGCCGGAGTACTACAGCCAGCGCGCCGGAGCCGGGCTGATCATCACCGAGGCGACCCAGACGGCGCCGGGCGGCCAGGGCTACATCGCGACGCCGGGCATCCACAGCGACGAGCAGGTGGCTGGCTGGAAAAAGGTGACCGACGCGGTACACGCCCAGGGCGGCCTCATCTTCATGCAGCTGTGGCACGTGGGGCGCATCTCGCATCCGGACTTCCTCAATGGCGAGCTGCCGGTCGCGCCGTCGGCGATCGCGCCGCGCGGCGTGCAGACCTACACGGCCGGCGGACTGCAGGATATCCCGACGCCACGCGCGCTCGAAACCAGCGAAATCCCCGCCATCGTCGAGCAATTCCGCCAGGGCGCGCAGAACGCGAAAACGGCCGGCTTCGACGGCGTCGAGGTGCACGGCGCCAACGGCTACCTGCTCGACCAGTTCCTCGAAGACGGCACCAACCAGCGCACTGACCAGTACGGCGGCAGCGTCGAGAACCGGGCGCGCCTGCTGTTCGAGGTGATCGACGCGGTGGCCGGGGTCTGGGGCAGCGAGCTGGTGGGCGTGCGGCTGTCGCCGGGCGGCAGTTTCAACGACATGTTCGACTGCCATCCGGAGCGGACCTTCGGCCATGTCGTGAAGCAGCTCGCCACCAGGAACCTGGCTTACCTGCACCTGATCGAGCCGGCCCAGACCCAGGGCGAACACCCGAACCCGGACCTGACCGCGCACTTCTTCCGGCCGCTGTATCCCGGCACGATCATCGTGGCCGGCGGCTACACCTTCGAGCGCGCCAATGCGGTGCTGAAAACGGGCGACGCCGACCTGGTCGGGTTCGGCCAGCTGTTCATCGCCAACCCCGACCTGCCGGAACGCTTCCGCCAGAACGCCAGCCTGAACATGCCCGACAAGCAAACCTTTTATGGCGGCGGCCCCGAGGGCTACATCGATTACCCGACCCTTGGGCAAGGCCCGCTGTCCGGCGTGCAGATCGAGATATGAGGCTGCGCGCGTTTATGAACCGATAAGCATTCACCCGACCGATATCAGACATTGGAAATGTGAATTAGGAGTTTCGCCTCTGGCAAGTACACAATGTTTTGGTTATTCCATTGCCGCAGCACATGAACCAAAGTGGAGTTCTATTTACCTCGCACGCGGACAGCATGCGAGGTAGCGCATGATTGTCCGCGACCGGCCCTCGGGGCTCAGGCTGTTCCTGGTGATGCGCGGCTCGGTCCTCGCCAGCATCTGGCAGAGCCTGACGGTCACCACGCTGCTCGCGGTGATCGTGACCTGGACCGACGGCCAGTTCGGGCCGTACAAGATTAGCCTCACCACCACCCCCTTCACGCTGATGGGATTGCCGCTGGCGATCTTCCTCGGCTTCCGCAACAATTCCGCTTACGACCGCTACTGGGAAGGCCGCAAACAATGGGGCGAACTGGTGCTGCGCGCGCGCAACCTGGCGCGCCAGTGCCTGACCCTGGTCGATCCGGGCCGCCCCTACGCGCGCGAGCCGGGCGACATCCGCACCCGCATGGTCTACCGCACCATCGCATTCTGTTACGCGGTCAAGCACCACCTGCGCGGCGCCGAGGATGGGGCCGACGTGGGGCGCTGGCTGGCGAGCGCGGAATGGGCGCGCGTGCGGGAACGTACCAACCTGCCGCATGCGCTGATGCTCGAGATGGGCGCCGACCTGGCGCGCTGCCTGCAGCAGGGGCGTATCGAGGCGGCGCTGACGCCAGCGGTGGACGCCTCGATCTCGGCCATGATCGGCGCCGCCACCGCCTGCGAGCGCATCAAGACCACCCCGATCCCCTTCTCGTACACGCTGCTGCTGCACCGCACCGCCTACCTGTACTGCTTCCTGCTGCCCTTTGGCCTGGTCGACACGATCGGCCTCCTGACCCCGTTCGTGGTGGCGATCGTCGCCTACACCTTCTTCGGCCTCGACGCGCTCGGCGACGAGATCGAGGAGCCGTTCGGCAGCGCCAACAACGACCTGCCGCTCGATGCGATGTGCCGCACCATCGAGATCGACCTGCGCGAGTCGCTCGGCGACGAGGATATTCCCGCTCCCCTGTCCCCGGTGAACTACTGGCTGAGCTGATCTTGGCCATTTGACTGACCCTCACAACCACAAGAGCATGACGAACCAAAACTACCAGGAACGCATCCGCTGCCCGCAACTGCGCCAGCGCGTCACCAGCCCCCACGACGCCGCTGGCTGGATCCGCGACGGCATGACCGTCGGCATGAGCGGGTTCACCCGCGCCGGCGACGTCAAAGTCGTGCCGGCCGCGCTGGCCGAACGCGCGCGCCGCGAACCCCTCAAAATCACGCTGCTGACCGGCGCCTCGCTCGGCAACGACACCGACAAGCTGCTGACCGAAGCGGGCGCGCTGGCGCGCCGCATGCCGTTCCAGGTCGACCCGGTGCTGCGCGGCGCGATCAACCGCGGCGAAGTGATGTACGTCGACCAGCACTTGTCCGAAACCGTCGAGATGCTGCGCACGCGCCAGATCAAGCCGGTCGACGTCGCGATCATCGAGGCGGTCGCGATCACCGAGAGCGGCGCGATCATCCCCACCACGTCGGTCGGCAACAGCGCCAGTTTCGCGATCCTGGCCGACAAGGTCATCGTCGAGATCAACCTGTCGCAGGCGCGCGAACTGGAAGGCCTGCACGATATCTGGATCCCGAAACAGCGCCCGCTGCGCGAGCCGATCCCGATCATGTCGGTCGACCAGCGCGTGGGCGGCGCCGCGATCGAGATCCCGTTCGAGAAGATCGTCGCGGTCGTCATCAGCGACCAGGCCGACAGCACTTCGTCGGTCCAGCCGCCCGACGCCGAGACCGCGGCCATTGCCGGCCACCTGGTGAACTTCTTCGAACACGAGATCGATGCCGGGCGCCTCACGCGGCGCCTGCTGCCGCTGCAGGCCGGTATCGGCACCATCGCCAACGCCGTGATGGCCGGCTTTGCCGACAGCCCGTTCGAGCACCTGACCATGTATTCCGAGGTGCTGCAGGACTCCACCTTCGACCTGTTCGACGCCGGCAAGCTCGATTTCGCGTCGGGTTCCTCGATCACGCTGTCGCCGGAAAAGAGCCGCCAGGTGTTCGGCGAATTCGGGCGCTACAAGGACCGCCTGGTGCTGCGGCCGCAGGAAGTGTCGAACCATCCGGAAGTGATCCGGCGGCTCGGCATCATCGCGATCAACACCGCGCTCGAGGCCGACATCTATGGCAACGTCAACTCGACCCACGTGTCGGGCACGCACATGATGAACGGGATCGGCGGCTCGGGCGACTTCGCGCGCAACGCGTACCTGTCGATTTTTGCGACCAAGTCGGTGGCCAAGGGCGGCAAGGTATCGTCGATCGTACCGATGGTGTCGCACGTCGACCATACCGAGCATGACGTCGACATCATCGTCACCGAGTGCGGGCTGGCCGATTTGCGCGGGCTGGCGCCGCGCGAACGGGCCGAGGTCATCATCGCCAACTGCGTGCCCGACCCATACCAATCGATGCTGCGCGCTTACGTGCGCGATGCGAAGGCGCGCGGCGGGCACACGCCGCACCTGCTGGAGCAGGCGTTCGCGTGGCATCAGCGCTATCGCGAAACGGGCAGCATGCTGGCCGAATAAGCCGGCGGCGCTTGCTGTAGGGTGGGCGCCCCGTGCCCACGCGAATGCCGGCACAGTGCCGACTTCCGCGTGGGCGGGGACCGCCCACCCTACGGGCCATTCGAACGCCGCCTGCATCGCGAACGGTTCGCGCAACGTTGAACGCGTGGGCGGGAGACCCGCCCACCCTACTTGTCACGCCGCTGCCAGCCACCTCGCGGCAAACGCAGCGGCCGGCTCCGGCCTGCCGAAGTGGTAGCCTTGCGCCTTCTCGCAGCCCAGCGCCAGCAGGGCCTCGGCCTGCTCCGCCTGCTCGACTCCCTCCGCTATCACCTGCAGCCCCAGGTTGCGCGCCATGCCGATGATGGTGGTGACGATCGTGTAGTCGTGGTGGTCGGTCAGCATGTCGCGCACGAACGAGATGTCGATCTTCAGCTTGTCGGCCGGTAGCCGCTTGAGGTAGGCGAGCGACGAATAGCCGGTGCCGAAATCGTCGATCGCGATCGAGAAGCCGGCGTCCTTCAGCGTCGCCATCACCCCGATCGCGCGCTCGACATTGGCCATCAGGCCGCTCTCGGTCAGCTCCAGTTCGATGCAGTCCGGCTTAAGGCCGGCCGCGCCGACGATCCGCTGCACGCTGTCGGCAACGCCGGCCTGCTCGAGCTGCTGCGCCGCGAGGTTGACCGACAGCCGGCCCGGGAAGTGCAGCCCCGCGCCGCGCCACGCCTGCAGCTGGGCGCACGCGCCCTCCAGCACCCATTTGCCGATCGGGCCGATCATGCCGCGGCTCTCGGCAATCGGGATGAACCTGGCCGGGCTGACCCAGCCGCGCGTCGGGTCGAACCAGCGCAGCAGCACTTCGGCGCCGATCAGGGCGCCGGTGGCAAGGCACACCTGCGGCTGGTAGTACAGCAGCAGGCGGCCGTCGTTGAGCGCGTGCCCGAGGTCGCGCGCCAGTTCCATGCGGTCGGCCAGGCCGACGCTCATCTCGGGACGGTAGAACACATGCCCGCCGCCAGCCGCCTTGGCCCGGTACATCGCGATGTCGGCGCGCTTGAGCAGGTCGTCGATGCTCTCGCCGTCGGTGGGGAAGGTGGCGATCCCGATCGACAGCCCGACCGAGAAGGTGTGGCCGCCGGTGGCGATCGGATCGGCCAGCGCCTGCTGCAGCCGCTCCGCGATCAGCGCGGCGGCGCGGCGGTCGGCGCCGTCGGCCACGACCACGAATTCGTC
This sequence comes from Massilia sp., assembly GCA_045810465.1. Lineage (GTDB taxonomy): Bacteria > Pseudomonadota > Gammaproteobacteria > Burkholderiales > Burkholderiaceae_D > Telluria. The sequence goes on from JBJMVW010000133.1 coordinate 76,811, forward strand.
GCCCGCCAGCCGCGCCAGCATCTCGGACTGGCGCAGCACGCCCTGGAAGCGGCGCGCGACCTTGACCAGCACATTGTCGCCGACGCCGTGGCCCTGGGTGTCGTTGATTTCCTTGAAGCGGTTCAGGTCCATGAACAGGACCGCCAGCTCCTTGCCGCCGGCGCGCGCGCTGGCGAGCGAGTGTTCGAGCCGTTGCGCGAACAGGGCCCGGTTCGGCAAGCCGGTCAGCGTGTCGTACAGCGCCAGGTGGCGGATCTTGTCGTCGGCTGCCTTGCGCGCCGTGATGTCGGTGTTGATGACCAGGATCGCTTTCGGGCGCTCGGCCTCATCGCGGACCAGGGTCCAGTGGCCCTCGACGATCAGCTCGGCGCCGTCCTTGCGGCGCTGGACCAGTTCGCCGCTCCATTCGCCGGCGGCCAGCGTGGCGCCGGCCGCGTCGAGCTCCGGCGTGGTGACCGGATAGAGCAACTGGTCGGCCGGCTGGCCCAGCACCTCGTCGGCGCGCCAGCCGTACATGCGCTCGGCGCCCTTGTTCCAGAACTGCAGCCGGCCGTCGATGCCGCGCACGATGATGGCGTCGCGCGCCTTGTCGAGCAGCGAGGCCTGGTCGCGGTGGCGCGCCGCGTGCGCGCGCGCCTCCTCGCGCAGGCGCTGTTCCTCGGTGACGTCTTCGGCGACCACCAGCAGGCGGCGTTCGCCCTCGGCCGGTTCGATGGCGGCGATCGCCACCCGCAGCTGCTTGTCGCCGCGCGCGACTTCGATCCCGCGGCGCGGCGCGTGGCCGTCCAGGATCGCCTGCGCCTGGGCGCGAAGGCCGGGCACCGCCAACACCTGTTCGATGTCGCGCCCGAGGGTGCCCTCGGCCGCGCAGGCTTCGCAGATGTCGAGGAAGGCGCGGTTGGCGCTGAGCACGCGCAACGATGCGTCGAGCACCAGCAGCCCGGCCGGCAGGCTGGCGATGATGCCTTCGGCGTAGCGCTGCAGGCTCAGGATTGCGTTGCGGTCGGTGATGTCGGTCAGCGCGCCGGCGACGCGCAGTGCCGTGCCGTCGGGGGCGCGCCTGGTGTGGCCGAGCGCCCTGAACCAGCGGTATTCGCCATCGCGGCAGCGCAGCCGATAGGTGACGTCGTACGGCGTGGCGCCGCTGGAGTCGCACAAGTGCGCCTCGAACGCGGCCAGCGTGCGCGCCACGTCGTCGGGATGCAAGCGGCTCGACCAGGAGTCCAGCCGGTTCGGAAAATCCTCCACCGAGCCATAGCCCAGCAAGCGCCGCACCTGGTCGGAGTACCAGAACGGGGTGGCGGGATCGGTCAGCGAGTCGGCCGGTTCCATGTCCCACAGCCCGTCGCTGGTGGCCTGGCTGACCAGGTCGAAGCGCGCGGCCAGGCGTGCATTGTCGGCGCGCAGCAGCGCGGCTTCGTGTTCCGCCGCGCGCGTTCGTTGCCGGGCCCGCGCCAGCTGCTGTGCGAGTGCTGCCGCGCCGCGGCGATTCGTGCGAATTCGACCTGCCATCGTCTTTACTCTGGTTGTTACCGGTGCTCCCGCCAGCGGCAGGAAGCCCGCTATTATATTTACTTACGGCAACTTACGGGTGACATAAGTGCCGCATCGTGCAGCTTGTTGCCCCGGGCCGTGCATTTGCCGCAGCCAAGGCACCGGGTATACTGGCCGTTTCCTTTCCGCGACACCTACCATGAGCACGCTTCCTCCCTGCCCCGAATGCCAGTCCAGCTACACTTATGAGGACGGCAGCCAGCTGGTTTGCCCCGAGTGCGGCCACGAGTGGAGTGCGCAGCCGGCGCAGGCTGGCGCCGACACGGCGCGCGTCTACCGCGACGCCGCGGGCAACCTGCTGCAGGACGGCGATACGGTCACCGTGATCAAGGACCTGAAGCCGAAGGGTTCGGGCGGCGTGATCAAGCAAGGCACCAAGGTCAAGAACATCCGCCTGGTCGACAGCGATCACGACATCGACTGCAAGATCGAAGGTTTCGGCGCGATGAGCCTGAAATCGGAATTCGTCAGGAAGGTCTGACCGGCGCCAATATCGGTCGGCTAAACCTGCCGCGTACGCTTGTACGTGGGCGCATGCCTCCTATCCTGAAACGAAGCACTGCAACGCCAGCCGGGTGACCAGCCGCGTGGCCGTGATCCCGTAACCGATGGATTGATGCGGAGGTGTGCCATGGCGAACATCGACAGCGACGCGGTCGATCGTTTCAAAACCACGTTGAGGGGCCCAGTGCTGCAGCCGGGCGACCCCGGCTACGACGACGCGCGTACGCTGTGGAACGCGATGATCGACCGCCGCCCGGCGCTGATCGTGCGCTGCGCGGGCACTGCCGACGTGCGCGCCGCGGTTGCGTTTGCGCGCGACAACGCTCTGGAGCTGGCGGTGCGCGGCGGCGGCCATAACATCGCGGGCAGCGCCTTGTGCGACGGCGGGCTGGTGATCGACCTGTCCGGCCTGCGCGAGGTGCACGTCGACCCGGAGGCGCGCGTGGCGCGGGTCGACGGCGGCGCCACGCTGGCCGACTTCGACCATGAAGCGCAGGCTTACGGGCTGGCGGTGCCGCTCGGGATCAACTCGACCACCGGCGTCGCCGGGCTGACCCTGGGCGGCGGTTTCGGCTGGCTGAGCCGGATGCTGGGCCTGACCGTCGACTGCCTGGTCGGCGCCGAAATCGTGACCGCCGACGGGCAGCGCCGCTACACCTCGGCACAGCAGGAGCCCGACCTGTTCTGGGCGCTGCGCGGGGGCGGCGGCAATTTTGGGGTAGTCACGCAATTCGAGTTCGCCCTGCATCCGGTCGGGCCGCAAGTGACGGCCGGGCTGATCGTGTTCCCGTTCGCGCAGGCGCGCGAGGTGATGAGCCAGTATCGCGACCTGGTCGGCACGCTGCCTGATGACCTGAGCGTGTGGGCGGTGCTGCGCAAGGCGCCGCCGCTGCCGTTCCTGCCGGCCGAGGTGCATGGGCAGGAAATCCTCGCGCTGGCCGTGTTCTCGCCGCTCGAGCCCGATGCGGCCGCGCCGTGGATCGACCAGCTGCGCGGTTTCGGCCAGGTGCTGGGCGAGCACGTGGGCAGCATGCCTTACACCGCGTGGCAACAGATCTTCGACCCGTTGCTGGCGTTTGGTGCGCGCAACTACTGGAAGTCGCACAACTTCACGGCCCTGAGCGACGAGGCGATCGGCACCGTGACCGCCTACGCCGGCAAGCTGCCGACGCCGCAAACCGAAATCTTCCTGGGCCTGCTGGGCGGGAAAGCGAACGAGTTGCCATCCGACGTTACCGCGTACCCGCACCGCGACGTGATGTATGTAATGAACGTCCACGCGCGCTGGACCGATCCGGCCGAGGACGCCCGGTGCGTGGCCTGGGCACGCGAGTTTTTCACGGCGATGGCGCCGTTCGCCGCGGGCAGCGTGTACATCAACTTCATCACAGAGGACGAAGCCGCCCGCATCCGGCAAGCCTACGGCGGCAATTACGAGCGGCTGGTCGAGATCAAGCGGCGTTACGACCCCGGCAACCTGTTCCGCCACAACCACAATATCCCCACCGCCCTGTGAACGGTGGCTGGCGAAAAAACACCAGCCGCACGGGCTGGTGTTGATATTGCCTCAGGCTGGCTACCCGCGGCAACGCGCCGCGGGCCTGGCTGCTTAGTATCCGCGACCGCCGGTGCCGCCGCCGCTGCCACTGCTGGTGCCGGTGCCGCCGGCGCCGCTCGTGCCGCTCGTCCCGCTCGTGCCGCTCGCGCCGGTGCCGCTACCGGTGGTGCCGCCCGCGCCACTGCTGCCGCTGGCGCCGCTACCGGTGGTGCCGCCGGCACCGCTGCTGCCGCTCATGCCGCTCGAGCCGCCACCGGTGGTGCCGCCGGCGCCGCTGCTGCCGCTCATGCCGCTCGAGCCACTGCTGCCGCTCATGCCGCTGGTGCCGCCGGTGCCGCCGGTGCCGCTGGCGCCGCCGGCGCCGCTGCTGCCGCTCATGCCGCTCGAGCCGCTGGTGCCACCGGCGCCGCTGCTGCCGCTCATGCCGCTGCTGCCGCTGGTCCCGCCGCTGGTCCCGCCGCTGGTCCCGCCGCTGGTCCCGCCGCTGGTCCCGCCGCTGGTCCCGCCGCTGGTCCCGCCGCTGGTCCCGCCGCTGCTCATGCCGCTGCTGCCGCTGGTCCCGCCGCCGCTCATGCCGCTGCCGCTCATGCCGCTGCTACCGCTAGTGCCGCCGCCGGACGAGCTCGACGTGCTGTGCTTCTTGGATTTCTTTTTGTGGGTGCCGGAGCTGGTCTGGCCGCTGGTCGAGCTGCCGCTGCTCTGGTCGCCCGATTGCATGCCGCTGCCCGAGGTGCCGCCCGAGGTGGAGCCCGAAGATGCGCCGCTCTGGCCGGCCGTGGAGCCGCCCGCAGTGCTGCTCGACTGCGCCTGAACGGTCACGGCGCTGCACATTGCCGCAACGACGGAAGCACCCAACAGTCCCTTCAATACCTTATTCATTTTCATGTCTATCTCCTAATAGTCTGGGGGCAAAAAATCTCAACAATATCAATCAGATAAGTGAGGTGGCAGAGTGTAGGGCGGTCGTGATTAAGACAGCGCGCGATAGCCGACAGGCAAGCAGCAAAAACGCAAAGAACAGAAAAAACGGCACCCAAAAAAGACGCCGGTCCATAGCGAACCGGCGCTTGTGGAACGGGCGCGCAAGCAGCGATCTCAGCCAGCGGGGTCCCGGCTTTCGGCCTTCGCTTTGGCCGGGCCGACACGCGGTGCGGGCCCGGCCGCGAGCGTGCCCAGGCGCGTGTACAGCGGCAGCACGTTGCTCTTGTCGTCGGGATAGACGCGGTTCGACAGGAACACGTAGAAGGTGCGCGAGCCCGGATCGCAGATGCGCTGGCGGGCGAACTGGTCGAGCGGCATGCCGGAAACGCGCGCCACCAGCTGGCCGAGCAGCACGTAGTTGATATCGGAATAGCGGAAGAAGGTGCCCGGCGCGTTGGTCACCACTTGCGAACAGGCCAGCGCATGCGCGGTTGCGTCGCCGCTCCACGCCGGCCTGCCCGGCAGGCCCGCCGGCAGGCCCGACGTGTGCGTCAGCAGGTGCCGGATCGTGATCGCTTCCTTGCCGCCGTTCGCGCACTCGGGGAAGTAGTCGGCCAGCCTGGCGTCGAGGTCGATTTTTCCGTCCTGCGCCAGCAGCATCACCGACGGCGCGGTGGCCAGCACCTTGGTCAGCGAAGCGGCGTCGAACAGCGTGCCTGGGCTGACGCTTGCCGCGCCCGGTTCGTAGCTGAGGCGGCCGTAAGCCTTCTCGTAGGCGGCGCCGTTGCGTTCGAGACGGAACACGGCGCCTGGCAGTTTGCGCTCGGCAATCGCGCCATCGATCGCGGTGTCGATCTCGGCCAGGCGGGCGCTGTCGAGCTGGCCGCTGGCCTTCGCGAGGGGCGGGGCGCCGTCCGGCAACTGGGCGCAACCGGCGGCAAGCAGCGCCGCACAGGCAGCCGCGGCAAAACTCGTGCGCTGCACGAGCGCACTGATGGTGGAATTGCGCATGGGGTCGATCGCTCGTCGGAATGTTTTTCGGCTGGGCTTGCCAGGCATTTATTCCAAGCAATCATAAGCAGCCCCGCTACGGCCGGTCAAGCACCCAGCCACGTAAAGACGAGAGCGCTTTCGGGGTGCGCGCGCACGCGAAAACGGTCATCGGCGTATTATTCCGCCATGATTCCTCTTTCCATACTCGACCTCTCCCCCATCGTCGAAGGCGGCGATGCAACGCAGTCCTTCCACAACTCGCTCGACCTTGCGCAGCATGGCGAGCGCTTGGGCTACAACCGTTTCTGGCTGGCCGAACACCACGGCATGCCGGGCATCGCCAGCGCCGCAACCTCGGTCCTGATCGGGTACGTGGCCGGCGGCACCTCGCGCATCAAGGTGGGCGCCGGCGGCATCATGCTGCCCAACCATTCGCCGCTCGTGATCGCCGAACAGTTCGGCACGCTCGAGTCGCTGTACCCGGGCCGCATCGAGCTCGGGCTTGGCCGCGCGCCGGGCTCGGACCACATCACGGCGCGCGCGCTGCGGCGCAACCTGGCGTCGGACGCCGACGAGTTTCCGCAGGACGTGGTGGAGTTGATGGACTATTTTGCCGATTCGCCGCGGCGCCAGGTGCGCGCCGTGCCCGGCGCCGGGCTCAAGGTGCCGCTGTGGATCCTCGGCTCGAGCCTGTTCGGCGCCCAGCTCGCCGCCGCGCTCGGCCTGCCGTACGCATTCGCGTCGCACTTCGCGCCGCAGATGATGATGCAGGCGATTGCACTGTACCGTTCGACCTTCCGTCCCTCGGCCCAGCTCGACAAGCCGTACGTGATGCTCGGCTTTAATGTGTTTGCCGCCGACAGCGACGAGGAAGCGCAGTTCCGCGCCACCTCGATGCAGCAGGCCTTCGTCAACCTGCGCAGCGGCCGGCCGACGCGCCTGCAGCCGCCGGTCAAGGGTTACCTCGAACAGATCGGCCCGCAGGAGCGCGCGATGCTCGACCAGGTGCTGTCGTGCTCGGCGATCGGTTCGCCCGACACGGTGGCCCAGCAGCTGAAGGCGTTCATCGAGCGCACGGGCGCGGACGAACTGATGATCACGTCACAAGTGTTCGACCACGCCGCGCGCCTGCGTTCGTACGAAATCACAGCCGGCATCCAGCGCGCCGGCTGACCCGCTTTACGCTTCGCCGGTGCCTGCTTTCATCAGCTGCAGCAGGTGCCGGGTCGAGCGCACCCGGCCCATGTTGCGAAACACGTTTTCGCAGGCAAACTTGTGCGCGGCGGCGTTGCTGCTCATCGCGTCCTCCGCGAAGACCAGCTCGTAACCACGGTCGAAGGCCTCGCGTGCGGTCGACTCGACCCCGTAGTTGGTCTGGACGCCGGCGAGAATGAGGGTCTTGATGTGGTTACGGCGCAGCAGCTGGTCCAGCTCGGTGCCGTAGAACGCGCCCCACTGGCGCTTGGTGATCACGACGTCGGTTGCTTCCACCAGCGCTTCGGGCACCAGGTGCGAGGCCTCCGGCGGCACCGCGTTGCCGCGCTTGATCAGGGGCTCGTCGACCGGCATCGGCAGCAGTTCGTCCAACAGCACGCGCACGAAGATCACCGTCGATTTGCGGTCGCGCATTTCCTGCGACAGCAGCACGCAATTGCCCAGTACCTGCTCGCGCGAGTACGGCGCCAGCTGGTGCCCCAGGGTGCCGTGCTGCAGGTCGATCAGCACGAGTGCGGTGCGCGCCAGGTCAATCGAAAAATCTTCCATTGCTGTTCCTCCCAAATGTTTAAGCAGGGAGGATTCTAGCGGCAGGCCGCGATCCGCGCTTACGCCGTTCGGAACGGCATGTCGCAAAGTTTCTATATTGCACCGATGAAACTACTACAATGATGCGCTGTGACCTGCCATGGCGCGGCAGCAGGCGCCTTCCATCCATCGACCGGAGAACAATGTGCTTCATCGGATACATCGGCTTGCAGCAAGCATTATCGGCGTCTACGCACTGATTCACCTTCTCAACCATCTGATGGCGTTGCGCAGCGTCGCCAGCCATATCGGTTTCATGGAAAACGTCCGGCACATTTCGCGGATACCGGCTGTGGAAGCGGTGCTGTTGGCGTGCGTGGCTTGCCAGGTTGGGTCGGGCCTGTATTTCGTTGCCCGGCGCTGGCGCGAACGGCGTGAATTGTTCGATCGGCTGCAAGCGGTCTCCGGCGCCTACCTGGCGTTTTTCCTGCTGGTCCACGTCGCATCGGTGCTGTATGGCCGCAGCGCGCTCGGGCTCGATACCAATTTCTATTTCGCTGCCGCCGGGCTTCACATCTCGCCGTTCCAGCTCTTCTTCATTCCCTATTACGGCATGGCGGTGGTTGCGCTGATGATGCATGTCGGCTGCGCATTCCATTACCTGAGCCGCGCGCGTATCGGGCAAAGCATTCGCGACCGTATCGGCTACTCCAGCGTGGCGGGCGGCATTGTCCTGGCGAGCCTGATCCTGGCGGCGTTCAGCGGGGCGTTTTACCGGGTCGAGATTCCGCAGGAATACCGCGCCACCTTCCAATAAAAAAAGCCCCGCGGCATTGCTAGCGGGGCTTTTTGGTTGCAGCGCCGAAGCCTACTTCACCGGATTGCCGTCGACGTCGATTTTGTGCACTTCACCCAGGTTCAACGCGCGGATGCCAGGCTCGATCTTGCTCATGTCGCCCACCACCACCCAGATCAGCTTGTTCGGCATGATGGTGCGCGCAGCCAGCGCGTTGGCCTGTTCCGGCGTCAGCGCCAGCGCTTTTTCGGTGAAGGTGTTGTAATAATTCTCCGGCAGCTGGTACTGCAGGATGGTCGAGTAGGCGCTGCTCAGCTGGCTCGCGGTCTCGAATGCGCCTGGCAGGCCGAGCGTGGCATTGTCCTGCGCGTCCTTGAGCTCGCTCGCGGTGATCGGCTTGCCGCCCGCCATGTTGACGTATTCCTTGACCAGCTCGCGCAGCGCGTCCGGCGTCTTGTCGGTCTGCACCGGCGACGCGCTCAGGAAGGGGCGCTGTCCCACCGCCGACGTCAGCTGGGTCGACACGCCGTACGACCAGTGCTTGTCCTCGCGCAGGTTCATGTTGATGCGCGAGCTGAAGGTGCCGCCGAAGATATTGTTGACGACCTGCAGCGGCACCGCTTCCGGCGTGTTGCGCGGCGGCGCCAGCTGGGCGCCGTAGATCACGCTTTGCAGCGCGCCGGGACGGTCCATCAGGTACACGACCGTTTTCTCGGGCTGGTTGACCTGGACCACGTTCTTCTTCGGCACGTCGCCCGGCTTCCAGCCCGCGAGCGCTTTTTCGAGCAGCGGCTTGATCTCGGCCAGGCTGGTGTCGCCGACCACCAGCAAGGTCGCGTTGTTCGGCTTGAACCAGGTGTGGTGGTACTTGACCAGGTCCTCGCGCGTCATGCGCTTGACGGCCTCTTCGGTACCGCTGCCGGTGAACGGTAGCGCATAGGCGTGGCCCTTGCCGTACAGCAGGCTCGGCAGCACACGCAACGCCATCAGTTGCGGCACCGATTTCTCGCGCTGGATCGTGGCGATGCGGTCCTGCTGCAGGCGCGCGAACTCGTTCTGCGGGAAGGCGGGATGCAGCAGCAGGTCGGAATACAGGTCGAGTGCCCTGGGCATGGTTGCCTTGAGCACGTTCAGGTTGACGAAGGCGCCGTCGAGGTTGGTGCTGGTGGCGAAGTTTGCGCCCAGCGCTTCGAGCTCTTCACTGATCTTGAGCGAGCCCCGGCTTGGCGTGCCCTCTTCGAGCATGCGCAGCGCAAAGCTGGCCACGCCCGGCAACTCCGGCGAATCGGATGCGTAACCGCTGTCGACCAGCAGCGAGAAATTGACCACCGGCGCCGCGTGGCGCTCGGCCAGCACCACCTTCAGGCCGTTCGACAGCGTGGTTTTTTGCATCGGCGGCAGGTTCAGCGATTCCGGCCGGCCCAGCGGCGGCGGCTGGCTGCGGTCGAGTCCGGCGGTGGCGCTAAGGCTGGTCGGGAACGGGTCGACCTGCAGCACGAAGTCGCCGTCGCTGAGCCAGTCGTTCATGGCCTTCTTCACGCTCGCAGGGGTGGCGGCCTTGAGCCGCTGCAGGTAAATCTTGTAGCAGTCCGGATTGCCGGTATAGGTGGTGCAGCTGGCCAGCAAGTCGCTCTTGCCGCCGAAGCCGCCGATGCGTTCGACCGCGCGCGTGAACTGGGCCAGGATGGTCGTCTTGGCCAGTTGCAGTTCCGCCTCGCTGGGGCCGCCCTTCATCAGCGCGCGCAATTCCTCGTCGGCCGCCAGCTCCATCTTGCGCACGTCGGCGCCGGGACGCGCGGTCAGTGTCATGTCGAACTGGCCGGCGATCTCGTTCGAATCGTCGCTGGCGTCGGCCGAGGTGGCCAACTGGTCCTTGTAGACGAGGCGCTTGTACAGGCGCGAGGTCTTGCCGCCGCCGAGCACGCGCGCGGCCAGGTCGAGCAAGGGCTCCTCCGGCGTGTTGGCGCCGGGAACGTTCCAGACACGATAGATGCGCGCCTGCGGCACGCGGTCCTGCACCGCGCTGCGGTGGGTACCGCTACGCTTGGCCACCCAGGCCTCGTGGCGGGCGATCGGCGGGCCGGGGGGAATGTCGCCAAAGTATTTCTCGGCCTTCTGGCGCGCCACCTCGGGCGTGATGTCGCCGGCCAGCACCAGTACCACGTTGTTGGGGCCGTAGTTGGTCTTGAACCAGTCGGTGACGTCGGTCATCGAGGCCGCATCGAGGTCGGCCATCGAGCCGATCACGGTCCACGAATACGGATGGCCGGCCGGGTAGGTGTTCTGGGTCAGCAGTTCGTAGGCGACGCCATACGGCTGGTTTTCACGCTGGCGCTTTTCGTTCTGCACCACGCCGCGCTGCAGGTCGAGCTTCTTCTGGTCGAGCACGCCCAGCAGGTGCCCCATGCGGTCGCTCTCGGCAAACAGCGCGAAGTCGAGCATCGAGGTCGGCACGTTTTCAAAATAATTGGTGCGGTCGTTGTTCGTGGTGCCGTTCAGGTCGGTAGCGCCGATGCGCTCCATCGCCGTGATGTAGGTCTTGTTGAAGTTGTCGCTACCGGAAAACATCAGGTGCTCGAACAGGTGCGCGAAACCGGTCTTGCCGAGCTTTTCGTTCTTCGACCCGACGTGATACCAGGTGTTGACCGCCACCACCGGCGACTTGTGGTCCTCGTGCACCAGCACGGTCAGCCCGTTCTTCAGCACCAGCCTGGTGTAGGGAATATCGGGGATCGGGATATCGTTCGCGGTGCGGGCGGCGGGAGCGGCCGCCTGCGCCGGCGGGACCAGCATCCCGAGCGAAGCGACCGCAAGCAGGGCCGCCAGCAACTTGCTGCGGCAGGCAAAGAAAGTCATAGGGCTCCTCCTGAACATCACGCCTATGCAGGGTGATTGAAATCGACGGGGACTGACAGGTTCGGCCGCGCGGCAGCCGATCAGGCGATTGTATTGCAGTAATTTCAACGCCATCAACCAAATATTTGCCAGCTGCATTTCCGTCGAAGGAAAGCAACAAATACGCGGACACCGGCGGGGCCGACTATTGTGCGTCGAAGAAGACCATCTTGTCACCCACCCATTCCACATGCCAGCGGCGCGACCCGGCCAGGGCGCGAAATTCGTCGGCGCGGCGTGCCTGCACGGCGACCGCCACCGGCCGGCCGGCCAGCATGCCCAGGAATTCGCTGGCCGGGATGCAATAGCTGGCGGGCGCGGTCCGGCAGCCGAACTGCAGGTCGCGGCTGGCGCTGTCGACCACGGGCACGGGCCGCCCGAGGTAGAACGGCAGCGTCGAGAACACGTCCTCGAAGTCGCGATAGATGAACACCGCCATGCCGGGCCGCGCCTGCTGCTGCACGATGCGGGCGACATACGCGCTGCTGTCGCGGGCGCCGCGTTCGGCGGCGACCCGGCAAACCAGCGCCAGCGACGGCGCGGCCAGCAGCGCGACGGCCAGCAGCGCGGCCTCGCGCGCACCCGGCGCCGGCAACTGCCGGAAGAAGCGCGCGCCGGCCAGTGCCAGCGCGACCCAGCCGAGCGCCAGCAAGCCGGCCGACAGCATCGACCATTCGCGCGCCTCGCCGTTTGGGGTGGCGACCAGCACCACGACCGCCAGCGCCGCCGCGCCGCCCCAGCACAGCGCCAGCCCGCGGTCGTGCCGGTCCAGGCGCGCCACGGTCTCGAGCGCCAGCCATAACGCGAGCGCCGGCGCCACCACCAGCATGTAGTAATCGGCCTTGGCTTGCGACAGCGAAAAAAACAGCAGCGGGAACAGCGTGGCGGCCTGGCAGAACCTGACGATGGTGCGTTCCGGCCCCGTGCGTTGGCGCGGGCGCGCGAGCAGCAGCAGGAACGGCGTCCACGGCAGCAGCATCAGCGGCAGGCGCGGCAGGTAGAACCAGGCAGGGCCGTGATGGTAGTCGTCGGGCAGGCGCCGGCCGAGGAAACGCAGCAGGTGTTCGTTCACGAAGTAGAACCAGCTGAAACCGTCCTGGCGGAGCGCGGCCGCGACGTGCCATGGCGCGGCCACCGCCAGCAGGATCGCCAGCGCGGCGGGGTCGAGCAGGCGCCGCCAGCCGGCCCGGTCGCGCATCAGCAGCAGGAACAGCGCCACCGTGCCACCGGCCAGCATCAGCGCCACCGCGCCTTTCTCGAGCACCGCCAGCGCAAGCAGCAAGGCCGCGGCGCGGTACGCGCGCACGCTGCGCGCCAGGTAGCTGTGCAGGAAACACAGCAGGCTGGCGCCGAGCAGCGCGGTGAGCAGCGGATCGAACAGCACCACGTGCGACAGCAGCGCCACCGGCAGCGCGCTGGCCAGGCCGGCGCTGGCGATGCAGCCGGCGCGCGCCCCCACGTGGACCCGGCAGAACTGGAACAGCGCCGCGCACAGGGCCAGCATCGGCAAGGCCGAGACCAGCCGCGCCGCCACCGGCGTCGGCCCGAGCACCGACATCGACAGGCTGACCAGCCAGTACAGCAGCGGCGGCTTTTCGATGTAGGGCACGCCGTTCAGGTGCGGCACGAGATACTGCCCGCTGGCCAGCATTTCGCGCCCGATCTCGGCATACAGGCCCTCGTTGTTGTCGCGCAGCGGGAAGGCGCCGAGCCCGTACAGGAAAAAGAATGAGGGCACCAGCAGCGCGACAAGGGCGTACAGCGTGCCCGCGCGCAAGCCGGCAGCCGGCAAGCTTGTGGGCGCCCGCGCCCGCGCCACCGCCAGCGTGGCGCCATTGCGCGCACGCCGCCGGTGCGATGCCGAGACTGCCCATGACAGTAGCTTGCGCAGCATCCACCCCTCCCGCTCGCGATTCCCTCACGCGCACCGGGGGTCCGGGCGCGGGCATGGCTCATCATGGAGGCCCCGATAAGCCGAATTCGCGAGGTACATCAAGCCGAGGTGTTTTGACGGCGAACGCGCGACAAAGCTCCGTCCCGACAGGCGTTACGCCACGACGGCCGCTCTTTTTCGTTCAGTCAATTTTGTAAGGAAACGTGTGCAGCCCCTGCAGAATTTGCCTGCCGCGCGTATCATTGGGGACAGTGAACAAGCGTAAGGATTTCACGATGAACCATCGCCGCTCCTTTCTCAAGAGTTCGGTCGTACTGGCTTCCGCGCTCAGCCTTCCGGCGCTGTCCAAAGCGGCCGCGGCGCAGTCGCCCGCCGAGCGCTCGCTGCGCCTGTACAACACGCACACCGGCGAAAGCCTGCGCAGCGTTTTCTGGGCCGAAGGCCAGTTTGTGCCGGACGCGCTGCAGGACATCAACAAACTGCTGCGCGACCACCGCAACAACAAGATTTCCCAAATGGATCCGCAGTTGCTGGTCCTGCTCGACAAGGTCAGCGCGCAGTTCGGCGATGAACACGTGCTGCACGTCATCTCCGGCTACCGCTCTCCCGAATCGAATGCCAAGCTGCACGAGAACAGCAGCGGCGTCGCCAAGCACAGCCTGCACATCGAGGGCAAGGCGATCGACATCCGGCTGCCGGGCACCGACCTGCGCAACCTGCACAAGGCGGCGATGGCTGCGCGCGGTGGCGGCGTGGGCTACTACGCCGACTCGCAGTTCGTGCACATGGATACCGGCCGGGTACGTTACTGGTAACGATGCGCCGGGTTCGCACGCTGCTGTGGCTGCTTGCCGCGCCGGGCCTGGCGGCAACGGCCGCCGCGCAAACGCCCCCCGCCGCCCCGCCTCCGGAGGGGCCGGTTGCAACCGTCACCGTCCCCTACACGCGCGATCCGGTCGACAAGTCCTACCGCAAGATGATCAATGGCATGGACCGTTTCGAGCGCGACCATGCGCTTGCGCCGGGCGCGAGCCTGCGCTTTCGCGTGTTGCCGCGCTCGCCCACCGTCAGGATGACCGGCATCACCTTGCGCGTGGTGGGCGACAACATGTCGATTCCCGTTCCAGTGGCCGAAGACAACAGCTTCGTGCTGCCGCGCAGTGAACAAGCGCTACGCGAAGACGCCGCCGTCGTGGCCAACCGCAAGACCACCAGCATGACCTGGCGCGCCTCGATCGTCACGCCGGGCCTGCCGCCAGGCACGCGCCGGCTGGGCGACCTGCGGCTCGAGTGCCTGGTCGGCATGGAAGCCGGGCTGGTGTCGAACTCGACGCCGCTGTTCGGCTGGATCGCCGACGCGCTGACCACGGCCGACCAGGTCTGCAACAGCCCGCGCGGCAACTACCTGTTCTTCACCGAGCGGCCGTTATTTAGCGTGACGCTGCGCGCTGGCGCCCGCACTGAAGTATTGCCGTTCAGGATGCTTTACGCCGGCGGCGACCGCACCGGCGACATGCTCAAATACTGCGACTGCCAGGTCATGCTCGACCGCACGTATTACGCGCCGATCTGGGACAAGCACTGGCCCGACGATACGCTGCTCGAGTTCGAATACATGGACGACCCACCGGGGCAGGCGCAATGAAGCCGCTCGCCTGCCTCTGCCTGCTCGCGGCGCTGGCCGGCTGCGCCGCCACGCCGGCCCCTCCCGGCGCGCAGGCGCCCGCCGACCGGCTCGCGCAAACCGTGGTCCCCGGCCGCACTACCCGGGCCGAACTGCTGGCCGCCTTCGGGCCCACCAAACATGTCGTGTTCGACAGCGGCTACGAAACCTGGGTCTACCAGTCGCCGGCCGGCGGCGGGCGCTTCTCGGAATTCGTGATCCTGCTCGATCCATCCGGCGTGGTGCGCAAGACACGCCGCGGCGCACCAGCCCTACCCCAGTAAGCTCCAGGCGAACCGATCCGTAGTACAGTGGCAGCTCTCATTGTTGCCAAGAAGGAATTGCACATGGATCGGACGATTGGGCTGGCGCTCGCGCTGGCGGCGGTATGCGGGACGAACCTGGCGGCGGCGGCCGAGCTGGCGCCGATCGAGCAGCGCATCGTGGACGAGGTCAAGGCGCATTCGGGCGAAGCCATCGCGCTGCTCGAGGAGAGCGCGAACATCAACAGCGGCACCATGAACCTGCAGGGCGTGCGCGCGGTGGGCAAGCTGTTCCGCCAACAGTTCGACCAGCTCGGCTTCACGACCCGCTGGATCGAACTGCCGCCGGAAGTCCAGCGCGCCGGCCACCTGGTCGCCATCCGCGAAGGCAAGCAGGGCAAGCGTCTGTTGCTGCTCGGCCACCTCGACACCGTGTTCGAGGCCGACAGCAAAGTGCCGGCATGGGAGCGCCAGGGCGAGCGCGTGCGCGGCCAGGGCGTGTCGGACATGAAAGGCGGCGACGTGGTCGTGGTGGAAGCGCTGCGTGCACTGCACCGCGTCGGGGCGCTCGACAACACCAGCATCGCCGTGATGCTCACCGGCGACGAAGAAGAAGCCGGCAACCCGAAAAGCCTCTCGCGCGGCGACATGGTCGAGCTGGCGCGGCGCAGCGACATCGCGCTCGGCTTCGAAGGCACCGTGCTCGACAAGGACGGCCAGGCCACCGCCACCGTGGGCCGGCGCGCGACCGCCTTCTTCGAACTGGCGGTGAAGGGGCGCCAGGGCCATTCGCAGGGCGTGTTCGGCACTGGCGGCTACGGTGCGGTGTACGAAGCGGCGCGCATCCTCGACGGCTTTCGCCAGCAGGTGGTCGAGCCGGGCCTCACCTTCAACCCGGGGGTGATCCTCGGCGGCACCGACGTCGCCTTCGACGACGCCAATTCGAAGGGCAGCGCGTTCGGCAAGACCAACGTGATTGCGAATACCGTGACCGTGAAAGGCGACCTGCGCTACCTCGACTACGCCCAGCGCGACCGCGCGCAGGCGCGCATGCGCGAGATCGCCGCGCAAAGCCTGCCGGGCGCGAGCGCCACGATCACGTTCCGCGACTCGTACCCGCCGATGGCGGTGACGCCCGGTAACCTGAAGGTGCTGGAACTGTATTCGCAGGCCAGCCAGGACGCGGGACTGGGCACGATCGGCGCGCTGCCGGCCACGGCGCGGGGCGCGGGCGATATCCAGTTCGTGGCGCCCTACCTGGACAGCCTGGACGGGCTGGGCGCGAGCGGCGCCGGCGCGCATTCGCCGAACGAGGAGGTGGAACTGGCGTCGATCGAGCGGGCCGCCATTCGTACGGCGATCCTGATCTATCGGCTGACGCGGTAAAGCGGGCGAACCGTCGTTCCCGCGAAGGCGGGAACCCATGCCGAATTACCGGAGCCGCGCCGCGGAGTAACCACGCCGCTCGCTCAGCATGGGTTCCCGCCTCCGCGGGAACGAGGGTTGCCGGAGCCGCGCTGCGGAGTAACCACGGCGCTCGCTCAGCATGGGTTCCCGCCTCCGCGGGAACGACGTGGTTTTTCTAGTTGGACCCCGGTCCCGTGCGCACACCCCAGCGACTCGCTGGCACAATCGATCCGAAGCGGTGTTGCACCGTGGAGGCTGCCATGCTGATCGATCGCGCCCGGATCTTCCTGCCGTCCCTGTTGGTGGGCCTGCTCGCCAGCTGCGGCGGCGGCGGCGGCAGCCCGGGCATCACCGGAGCGTTGCCCCCCGCCATACCCAGCACGCCCCTGTCGCTGGCCGTCACCGAGGTAGCCAGCGGGCTGGACCGCCCGACATTCCTCACCGCGCCGCCCGGCGACCCGCGCCTGTTCATCGTCGAGCGTGCCGGGCGTATCCGCATCATGCAGGCCGGCGCGATGCAGCCCCAGCCCTTCCTCGACCTCAGCGCCCGCGTCGCGCTGATCGGCGAAGGCGGCATGCTGTCGCTTGCCTTCGATCCAAACTTTGCCAGCAACGGCCATTTTTACGTGGTGTTCACCGTACCGTCCCAGGACATCGTCATCGAGCGCTACACGGTCGGGGCGAATCCCGGCGTGGCGGACCCGGCCTCGGGCCTGCCGATCATCAGCGTCGCGCACCCGGTGTACACCAACCACTACGGTGGCCTGGCCGCGTTCGGGCCGGACGGCTTCCTGTACCTTGGCCTGGGCGACGGCGGCGGCGAGGGCGACCCGCTCGGCAACGGGCAGAACCTGGACACGCTGCCCGGCAAGCTGCTGCGCATCGACGTCAGCGCGGCCGCCACCGGCCGGCCGTACGCGATCCCGGCGTCGAACCCATTCGCCAACCAGGCCGGGCGGCGCGGCGAGATCTGGGCCTGGGGCCTGCGCAATCCGTGGCGCTATGCGTTCGACGGCGCCCAGCTGTACATTGCCGACGTCGGCCAGGACCGGCGCGAGGAAGTCGACCTGGCCGGCGTCACGCAGGGCGGCCTGAACTACGGCTGGAACACGATGGAAGCCAGCCTCTGCTTCAACACGGCCACCTGCAACCGTAGCGGCCTCACCCTGCCCGTCTTCGAATACGATCACGGCACGGCCAACGCCGCGGGCTGCGCCATTATCGGCGGCTACGTCTACCGCGGCCGCGCGCTGCCCGAACTGGCCGGGCGCTATTTCTACTCCGACTTCTGCCGCGGTTTCCTGAAAAGCTTCCTCGCGACCGGCGCCGGGATTGCCGAGCAGCGCGACTGGGGCGTCGCCGGCGTCGGCAGCGTGGTCTCGTTCGGCCAGGACGGCCAGGGCGAACTGTACCTGCTCGGCTCGAGCGGCAGCATCTGGAAAATCGTCCGGGGAACCGGGCAGTGAGGGTAAAATCGGGGCATGGCACGCTTACAACTTAACTTCCCCGAAGACCAGTTCTATTACTCGACCCCGCTGACCGTGCGCGTCACCGACATCAATGCCGCCAACCACCTGGGCAACGACTCGATGATCTCGATGATCTCCGAGGCGCGGGCGCGCTTCCTGTTCGAATTCGGCGTCCCCGAAACCGAGCGCGGCGGCATGGGCATCATCGTCACCGACCTGGCCACCACCTACCGCGCCGAAGCCCACGCGCGCGACCAGCTGCTGTTCGAAGTCGGCGTCATGGACTTCAACAAATACGGCGGCGACATCACCTTCCGCATCACCCGTCCGCGCGACAGGAAGCTGATCGCGATGGCCAAGTCCGGCTTCGTCTTCTTCAACTACAAGACCAGCGAGGTCGTGGCGATGCCCGAAGAATTCCGCGCCAAGTTCGAGCGCGTCAACTGGATCGACTAGGCGCCGGCCCGGTTACTTTTTCGGTTTGCGCGGCCCGATGTTTTTCTCGAACCAGTCGTCGATCATCTGTTTTTCGTACCGCAGCGTGTCGCCGTCCCGATACTGGCTGATGTGGTCCAGGTACATCATGTCCGACAGCTGGTCGTCACCGCGCTTGATCACGTTGCCGTTCGATTCCAGCGTATAGCGCAAGTGCATGCGCGGCCAGTCGGCGCCACCGCGCAGGATGCGGATGTCGCGCGCGGTGCCGCGGCCCGGGTGCGCGCGCCCGGCGAGGTCGATGTCGAGCACCTCGATGTTGAGGTCCTGGCCGGGCGGCAGCGCCTCGCCCAGCTTGGTGAAATGCCTGGTCAGCTCTTTGAGGACATCGTCCCGCTCCCACGTCGTGAACGGGATGTCGGCAAAATTCTCGGGTTGGACATAGACGACCTTCACTGCGGCCGAGGCGGCGCCGGCCGACAGCAGGAACATGCCCGCGAGGGCCAACTGCCGAATTTTCGGTTTCATTCTCGTTCCTTTCGCCTTTTCCTTGGGATTTCGAACACAAATTAATATACGCCCGTTTTCGCGCTAACGTCCGCCTTCCGTTTGTACTGGTTTGTATCGAAATGTTAGTCCCCGCACACGCCTTTGTTCGCTTTCACGCCAGAATCGAGCTGAAGGGGGAACACTGTGCCGGAAGGACCATCGCTCGTCATCCTGAAAGAGGAATCTGCCCGTTTCGTCGGCCAGGAAATCGTCCACGCCGAGGGCAACACCTATGCCGTCGACACCGCAAGGCTGGTCGGCCAGCCGATCGTCTCGCTCCGCACCTGGGGCAAGCATTTCCTGATCGAATTACCCGGCCTGGTACTTCGCATCCACTTTTTGCTGTTCGGCAGTTACCGCGTCGACGAGCGGCGCGACCGTCCGCCGCGGCTGGCGCTGGGCATGGCCGACGGCGGCGAACTCAACTTTTACGCCTGCTCGGTCAAGGAACTCGAGGGCGACCTCGACGCGCTGTACGACTGGAGCGCGGATGTGATGTCCGACCAGTGGAGCCCGCGCAAGGCGCTCAAGAAACTGCGCGCCGCGCCTGGCATGCTCGCCTGCGACGCCCTGCTCGACCAGGCCATCTTCTCCGGCGTCGGCAACATCATCAAGAACGAGGTGCTGTTCCGCATCCGCGTGCACCCGCTGTCGACCGTCGGCGCGCTGCCGCCGGCCAAGCTGCGGGCGCTGGTGCAGGAAGCGCGCCAGTACAGTTTCGACTTCCTGGCGTGGAAAAAGGAATACGTGCTCAAGCAGCACTGGCTGGCGCATGCCAAAACTATCTGCCCGCGCTGCAACATCCCCTTCAAAAAGGCCCACCTCGGCCGCAGCAACCGCCGCAGCTTCTTCTGCGAGCGCTGCCAGAAACGCTACGGCTGAACCTTGCCGCTGCCATCGCGGCAGCGCCTTCCGCCTGCCCCACCGTTACATTTTGCGCATATGTGTAATATTGCCTGTTGTTAATGCAAGGTACTCATACTACAATCATTTTTGAACAGCCTCCGCTGGGGTGCTGCATCGCTGCCGGCTCGTAGCGACCACTAACGAAATCGGAACGTACCATGTCCTTTCTGTCTTCTGCCGCCCCCAAGCTCGCTCCCTGGAAAGTCTTGCTCGTCGACGACGAACCGGACATCCATGACATCACCAAGCTCACGCTGTCGCGCTTCAGGCTGGACGGCCGCCCCCTCGCCTTCCTGCACGCGTACAACGGCGCCGAAGCCAAGGAAGTGCTGTCGCGCGAAAAAGACATCGCGCTGGTGTTCCTCGACGTGGTGATGGAAAGGGAAGACAGCGGCCTCGAAGTGGCGCGCTGGATGCGCCAGGACCTCGACAACCAGTTCAGCCGCATCGTGCTGCGCACCGGCCAGCCGGGCCAGGCGCCGGAAGAACGCGTGATCGTCGACTACGACATCAACGACTACAAGGAAAAGACCGAGCTCGACCGCACCAAGCTGTTCACCACCACCTTCGCCGCACTGCGCGCCTACCGCGACATCATGAAGGTCGAGGAAGCGCGGCGCGTGCAGCACAGCTACCGCGAGGGCCTGGAGCGGGTGATCGAAGCCTCGGCCCACATTTTCCAGCAGCGCAACCTGAAGGACTTCGCCAGCGGCCTGCTGCAGCAAGTCGTCGCACTGCTGCGCCTCGAGCAAAGCATGCTGCTGCGCCTGAAAGCGGCAAGCGTGATCGCCGGCGAGAGCCAGTACGAGATCCTGGCCCAGATCGGCGACATCGGCGGCGACGTGATCTCCGCCGACCTGCTGGCGCAACTGGACGAGGCGCGCAGCAACCGGATTTCCAAGCTTCAAGGCGACACCTACATCGGCTACTTCCCCAACAGGGGCGGCAAAGCCTCGCTGCTGGTCTTGAAGGGCGTCGACGAAATCTCGGAAATCGACGCCAAGATGCTCGAAGTATTCTGCTCGGGCGTGGCGATCGCCTTCGACAACATTTTGCTGAACCAGGAAATCACCGACACCCAGGCCGAGCTGATCCTGCGCCTGGGCGACGTGGTCGAATCGCGCTCGAACGAAGCCGGCAACCACGTGCGCCGGATGTCGCAGATCTGCCACCTGCTGGCCCAGGAATCGGGCATGTCGGACGACGAAACGGCGGTGCTGATGCACGCCGCGCCGATGCACGACATCGGCAAGATCGCGACCCCGGACGCGGTGCTGCTCAAGCCGGGCAAGCTGACCCCGGAAGAGTGGGAAATCATGAAGCAGCACCCGACGGTGGGACTGCAGATCCTGGACGGCTCGTCGCGCCCGATCCTGAAGGCCGCGGCCGTGATCGCGCACCAGCACCACGAAAAATTCGACGGCAGCGGGTATCCGCAAGGCCTGAAGGGCGAAAACATCCACCCGTATGCGCGGATCGTGGCGGTCGCCGACGTGTTCGACGCGCTCAGCCACGAACGCTGCTACAAGGAAGCGTGGCCGGTCGAAAAAGTGTCGGAGTACATGCGCGAGGTCGCCGGCCACCACCTCGATCCGAAGTACGTGAACCTGCTCATCAAGAACATGGACAAGGCGGTCGAGATCAACCGCAAGTGGCCGGACTGACGCCCCCCCCCCGCACGGCGTTCCCGCGCACGCGGGAACCCATGCTGAGTTGCCGGACTGACGCCACCTGCACGTCGTTCCCGCGCACGCGGGAACCCATGCTGAGTTGAAACCGCCGCGCGCGCTGGTTCTCGCCTCCGGCAGCTAAAATCCCGTCAGTCGCAACGAGACCGGAGCGCTCCCATGAAAGCACTGGTGTGCTGGCCGAGCATGGGGTAGCCGCCGCAATCGCGAGGTTTGCCCGGCATAGGAGTGGCAAGAGTAGCGGCTGCAGTGCTAACTGGGGTTCCCGCCTTCGCGGGAACGACGTGGTGCTGGCACGGGGACGACGGCGTGGTGACTACGCCGCCACCTTCTCCGGCCGCAAACTGCGGGGGAACTTCAGGTAATACTGCAGCCCCTTGCCCGGCGCGCTTTCCACCCGCACCGTCCCGCCCAGCGCACCGGTCACCAGGTTGTACAGGATGTGCGCGCCGAGCCCGCTGCCGCCGTTGCCGCGCTTGGTGGTAAAGAACGGGTCGAACAGCTTGCCCAGCGTGTCCTCGTCCATCCCCATCCCGTCGTCTGAATACTCGAGCGTGACCATGCCCTCGTCCAGTGCCGCGCGGATGTCGATGCGGCCCGCCTGGCCATCCTCGAAACCGTGCACCAGCGAATTCATGACCATGTTGGTCAATATCTGCGACACCGCGCCCGGATAGCTGTCGAGCGTCATGTCCTTGCCGCAGTCGACCTCCACCTTGACCGGCCGCCCCTTCAGCTTCGGCTGCAGTGACAGCAGCACTTCGTTCAGGTAGGCGCCCAGGTTGAAGCTGCGGATGTCGCCCGACGACTGGTCCACCGCCACCTGCTTGAAGCTGCGCACCAGCGCCGCCGCGCGCTGGGTGTTGGTGGTCATGATGCGCAGCGACTGGTCGACGATTTCGAGGAAGGAATTAAGGCTGTCCTCGGTCATCTCGCCGGCGTCGAGTTCCTCGCGCGTCAGCTTGAGTTCCTGCACCAGGTGGCTGGTCGCGGTCACGCAGATGCCGAGCGGCGTGTTGATCTCGTGCGCGACGCCGGCCACCAGCCGTCCCAGCGATGCCAGCTTTTCCTGGCGCACCAGCTCCGACTGCGCTTCCTGCAGCGCGGTCAGCGCGGCGTTGAGCGCGGTGTTCTGCTGCTCCAGCCGCTCCTTGGCCTTGCGGATCGCGCGGTCGGCCTGCATCCGCGCAATCGCCACCGCAACGTGGCTGGCCATGAACGCCAGCAGGTCGAGGTCGGCCCGGGTGTAGACGATGGCCGGGTCATAGCTCTGCACGATGATCACGCCGTAGGGCTCGTCGTTGACCAGCATCGGCGCCCCCATCCAGCTCGCGATCTCCAGGTTGCCGAGCGGCTCGAGCACTTTGCCATCGGCAACCAGTTGCGCGAAGCTGTCCGCGTCATGGAGCTGCGCCTGCTTGGTCAGCAGCACGTACGAGCACATTGCCTTGCCAAACGGGAAGCGCTTGACCGGCACCTCCTGGTCCTTGCTGTCCACGAAATAGGGAATCGTGAACTCGTGCTTCTCGGGGTGGTACAGCCCAATCAGAAAGTTCTCCGCCACCATC
>JBJMVW010000134.1:0-11494 GCA_045810465.1 Massilia sp.
CCAGCGTCACCGCCAGCGCCAGGTAGGGGTTGGCGTCGGCGCCGATGATGCGGTTCTCGACGCGCCGGTCCTGCGCGCCCGACACCGGCACCCGGAAGCCGACCGTGCGGTTGTCGACGCCCCACTGGATGTTGATCGGCGCGGCGGTATGGCGCACGATGCGGCGGTACGAATTCACGTACGGGGCGACGATCGCCATCGCCGACGGCATGTAGCGCTGCAGCCCGCCGATGTAATGGCGGAAGATCGGCGCCGGCCCGCCCTTGTCGGTGCTGAAGATGTTGCGCCCGGTCTCGGCCTCGACCACGCTCTGGTGCACGTGCATCGCCGACCCCGGCTCGCCGGCCATCGGCTTGGCCATGAAGGTCGCATACATGTCGTGCTTGAGCGCGGCCTCGCGCAGCGTGCGCTTGAAGTAGAACACCTTGTCGGCCAGGCCGAGCGGGTCGCCGTGCAGGAAGTTGATCTCCATCTGGCCGGCGCCGATCTCGTGGATCAGGGTGTCGACGTCGAGGTTCATCAGGTCGCAGTAATCGTAGATGTCCTCGAACAGCGGGTCGAACTCGTTGACCGCGTCGATGCTGTAGACCTGGCGGCTGGTTTCAGCGCGGCCGCTGCGGCCGATCGGGGCGCACAGCGGCAGGTCGGGGTCGGTGTTCTTGGCGGTCAGGTAGAACTCCAGTTCCGGCGCCACCACCGGCTTCCAGCCCTGCTGCTCGTATAGCTTGAGCACCCGGCGCAGCACCGTGCGCGGCGCGAAGTCGACCAGTTTGCCGTCGGCGAAATAGCAGTCGTGGATCACCTGCGCGGTCGGGTCCACTGCCCACGGCACCATCGTGATGGTGGTCGGGTCGGCCTTCAGGATCATGTCGCGGTCGGTGCTCGAGATCGCGCGGTCGTAAGCCTCGTCCTTGAGCGGATAGTTGCCGGTCACGGTCATGCCCAGCACCACCTCGGGGATGCGCATGCCGCGCTCCTCGGTGAACTTGGCGCGCGGCAGGATCTTGCCGCGTGCAACGCCGGTCAGGTCGGGGACCAGGCATTCGATTTCGGTGACTCGTTTCGCGTTGAGCCACTCGTCCATGTCGGTGTAGCTGAAATTTTCTCGGATTGCCATATGTGCCTCTCTGTCTGTCTTGTTCAAAGCGCGGGCGCGCGGAGGCGCGCAGCCGAAACGCCGCTAAAGGGAAACGAGGCGAAAGCTAGGGGACGGGCAGTGCCGCCCATTTCTGGCAGGCGGTCATGCGCAGCTCCGGCGCGTGGCCCGGTAGTCGCGGCAGGCCTGGCCGAAGGCGCCGAACATCTTCATCGAATACGGGTTGTGGGTGATGCGCCATTCGGGATGCCACTGCACCGCAAGCGTGAAGCCGGGCGCCGATTCGACCGAGAAGGCCTCGACCAGCCCGTCCTCGGCAGTCGCCTCGGCGCGCAGGCCGGGCGCCAGTTCGTTGACGCCCTGCCCGTGCAGCGAATTGACCGGGATTTCGGCCACCCCAAGCATGCGCTCGAGCAGGCCGCCGGGGCAGATCGCGACCTTGTGGGCGTCGCCGTACTGCTCGTCCATGCCGAGCTCGGGGTTCTCGCGGTGGTCCATTTTTCCGGCGACCGTGTGCACGGCCTGGTGCAGGGTGCCGCCGAGCGCCACGTTCATCTCCTGGTAGCCGCGGCAGATCGCGATGATCGGGACGCCGCGCCTGACCGCCGCGCGGATCAGGGGCAGCGTGGTCTCGTCGCGCGCCGGGTCCTGCGGCAGCGACGGGTCGAGCACTTCTTCGGAGTAGTAGCTGGGATGGACGTTGGAGGCCGAACCGGTCAGCATGATGCCGTCGCACAGCGCCAGCATGGTCTCGAGGTCGAGCGCCGCGCCGAGCGACGGCATGATCATGGGCGCGCAGTCGGCGCCGAGGACGACGGCGTCGACATACTTGTGCTGCACCGCGTGGTACGGATGTTCGCCGAAGTCACGCGTGCATGCCGGGATGAAAACGATGGGGCGCATGGTCTCTACCTTAATCGAGCCGCACGTGGACCATGATAATTGCAAACCGGTCCGAACGCGAGTGGCCATTAATCCAGATCAAAGACGCGCGCGCTACCCAGCGCGCATCGCTGGAATCTGCTAGTGAAACGGAACGCTGGGATTTCAATTCCGTAACAAAAGCATAACGGCAAGTGAGAAAGCATGCCAACACGAACGGCTAACCCGGCCGCGCGGAGCGGGACCGCCTGGGAACAGGGGTTGCCAAAAAGGTCTACTATTAGGGATCGCAACCGTTACCGAACACGAACGAGGACACCATGCTCAACCTGAAAGACCCTTCCCTGCTGCGGCAACAGGCCTACATCGACGGCGAGTGGTGCGACGCCAACGAAGGCGACCTGATTACCGTGCACAATCCGGCCACCGGCGAGACGCTGGGCACAGTCCCGCGCATGGGCGCGCGCGAGACGCGGCGCGCGATCGACGCCGCCAACGCCGCCTGGCCGGCCTGGCGCAAGAAGAGCGCGAAGGAGCGCAGTGCGATCCTGCGCAAGTGGAACGACCTGATGCTGGAAAACGCCGACGACCTGGCGCGCATCATGACCGCCGAACAGGGCAAGCCGCTGGCCGAATCGAAGGGCGAGATCGGCTATGCCGCCTCGTTCCTGGAATGGTTTGCGGAGGAAGGCAAGCGCGTCGCCGGCGAGACCTTGCAGTCGCCGTGGCCGGATCGGCGCATCGTGGTGACCAAGGAGCCGATCGGCGTGTGCGCCGCAATCACGCCGTGGAACTTCCCGTCCGCGATGATCACGCGCAAGGTGGCGCCGGCCCTGGCGGCCGGCTGCCCGCTGGTCCTGAAACCTGCCGAACTGACGCCGTTCTCGGCGCTGGCGCTGGCCGTGCTGGCCGAGCGCGCCGGGGTGCCGAAGGGCGTGTTCAGCGTCGTCACCGGCGATGCCAAGGCGATCGGTGGCGAGATGACCAGCAACCCGACCGTGCGCAAGCTGAGCTTCACCGGCTCGACCGCGGTTGGCCGCCTGCTGATGGAACAGAGCGCGCCGACGGTCAAGAAGCTGTCGCTGGAGCTGGGTGGCAACGCCGCGTTTGTGGTGTTCGACGACGCCGACATCGACGCCGCGGTCGAAGGCGCGCTTGCCTCGAAGTACCGCAATGCCGGGCAGACCTGCGTGTGTGCGAACCGGATCTATGTGCAGGACGGCGTGTACGCGCAGTTCGCGCAAAAGCTGGTGGCCGCCGTCGGCAAGCTCAAGGTCGGCAACGGCGCCGACGATGGCGTGACCCAGGGCCCGCTGATCGAGGAAAAGGCAGTGCTGAAGGTCGAGCAGCACATTGCCGATGCGCTGTCGAAGGGCGCGCGCGTGATGGCCGGCGGCAAGCGCCACGACCTGGGGCACAGCTTCTTCGAGCCGACCGTGCTGGCCGACGTGACCACCGACATGCAGGTCGCGCACGAGGAGACCTTCGGGCCGCTGGCGCCGCTGTTCCGCTTCCGGACCGAAGAGGAAGTGATCGGCATGGTCAACAACACCGAGTTCGGGCTGGCGTCCTATTTTTATTCCCGCGACATCGGGCGCGTCTGGCGCGTGGCCGAAGCGATCGAGACCGGCATGGTCGGCGTAAATACCGGGCTGATCTCGACCGAGGTGGCGCCGTTCGGCGGGGTCAAGCAGTCGGGGCTGGGGCGCGAAGGTTCCCAGTACGGCATGGACGATTACCTGGTTATCAAGTACATCTGCATGGGCGGCATCTGACCGGCCCGTAGCCTGCGCTCGCAACGCCCGTCCGCGGCCACCCGGCCAGGCGGGCGTTGCCCGATTTCCACATTGCGCCAAATATGATTGCTTAGCGGCAACACTCTGACTAAAATCCACCCATGCCGGGTTTTTAGCCCGCCATAACGTAGTGCCCCGGGCGCTGCATTTCGCTCCGGCATTCGTCGCTGCACCAGTTCGTGGATTCATCCCGTTTTGCCGAGATCGCGTGGCCTTCACGCGTGGCGCTGGAATTGCACATGCCAATCGTTTCGGCAGCGGTTTGTAAAAGGCAAACCATGTCAGGCGTTTCCGAAGCACCCGCTGCCGCCTCCGGCACGCGTCCGCACCGACTTGTCGCTGTTCCCACCGGCGAGCAACCCGTTTCCCGCATCGCCACCCAGCCAGCCGCCATTCCCCACGAGCTCGTCATGCCCGACCAGCTGGCCGCATCAATTTCAAATACAGAGAACTAGAATGAAAATCAGAGACATGAAAATTGGCCAGCGCCTCGCGCTCGGCTTTGGCGTGGTATTGATGCTACTTGTCGCGGTGATCCAGACCGGATTCAGTAGCATGGAAACCACCAACGGGCTGCTGCAGAAGGTGGTCGACGGCAACAACGTGCGGCTCGACGCCGCCACCGACATGCGCGATGCGGCCAGGCTGGCCGTCATCGGCGTGCGCGACGTCATCCTGGTCACCGACCCTGCGGAAAGCGACGCGGTGACCAAGTCGATCGCGGCCGCGTGGAAGGAGTACGACCGCGCCGAAGCCATTTTGGACAAGATGTCCAAGTTTGCGGAAACGCGGGCGCGGCTGGCGAAAGTCGCTGCCGCGCGCGCAGCCGCCGCACCGCTGATCGCGAAGGCCCAGGAGCTGGTCCACGCCAACAACCTGGAGGAAGCCAACCGCCTGCTGCGCACCAGCGTGGTCCCGGCGGTGCGGGCATGGCAGGCCGCGCTGAACGAGATGATCGACGGCCAGGCGCTGCGCAATAAGGAGGACCAGGCCAAGAGCGTGAAGCAGTACGAAACCGCGCGCCTGGTGCTGCTTGGCGTCGGCGCCTCGGCGCTGCTGGTCGCAGTCCTGGTCGGCTGGCTGATTACGCGCTCGATCACGCGCCCCATGAAGCAGGCCGTGCAGATCGCGCAAACCGTCGCCGCGGGCGACTTGACCAGCCGCATCGAGGTCGACTCGAAGGACGAGACCGGCCAACTGCTGCTCGCGCTGAAGGAAATGAACGCCAGCCTGCAGGACATCGTCAGCCAGGTGCGCGGCGGGACCGACACGATCGCCACCGCATCGACCGAAATTGCCAGCGGTAACCTTGACCTGTCCTCACGCACCGAGGAGCAGGCCAGCGCGCTGGAGGAGACGGCGTCGTCGATGGAAGAGCTGACCTCGACCGTCAAGCAGAACGCCGACAACGCCCGCCAGGCCAACCAGTTGGCGCAGTCGGCGTCGGAAGTGGCGCTACGCGGCGGCGCGGTGGTGGCCGACGTGGTGGCGACCATGGGCTCGATCAACGATTCGGCCGGCAAGATCGTCGACATCATCGGCGTGATCGACGGCATCGCGTTCCAGACCAATATCCTGGCGCTCAATGCGGCCGTCGAGGCGGCGCGCGCGGGCGAGCAAGGCCGTGGCTTCGCGGTGGTGGCGTCGGAAGTGCGCAACCTGGCGCAGCGTTCGGCCAGCGCGGCCAAGGAGATCAAGGCGCTGATCGGGGACTCGGTCGACAAGGTCGGCGAAGGCAGTCGCCTGGTCAACCAGGCCGGCGCCACGATGGACGAGATCGTCACCAGCGTCAAGCGCGTGACCGACATCATGGGCGAAATCACGATGGCCAGCCGGGAACAGGAAGCCGGCATCGAGCAGATCAACCAGGCGATCGCGGAGATGGATACCACGACGCAGCAAAACGCCGCGCTGGTGGAGGAAGCGGCGGCGGCCGCGCAATCGCTGCAAGAACAATCGGGCAAGCTGGCACAGGTCGTCGGCGTGTTCCACCTCGATGCGGCGGCCCAGGCAGCGCGCCCGGCGGCCGTGGCGCGCAAGGCCGCGGCGGCAGCCGTCAAGCCGGCCCTCTCCGCGCCCGCCCGGCGGGCCAGCCGGGGCGCGGCGCCGGCCGAGGCGGAATGGGAAACCTTCTGATCCACCGCTGCCTGGCTGGGTCCGTGTCGCTTGCGGGCCGCCCAGGGGCGCGCCGGGCCATTGAGTGCTCAGACGAATTAATTCTTGCCGTTTATTAACATCAATTGTTAGTATGCACGCCTAACCCCGGCACTGCTGAATAGCGGTGCCGGCAACTCCGCGCGCCGACCCGACCGTGGGCCGGCTGATCGCCTGAGCCCCCCTCTACGCTCGTCAACTTATCGGCCAGGTGCCGATGAGGGCGCGCGGCCTTTGAATGACACCTTAGACGGACAGAATGAAGATTGTTGACTTAAAGATTGGCACGCGCCTGGGCGCGAGCTTTGGTTTCCTTTTGCTGCTGATGACACTGCTCACTGCAGTCGGCCTGTGGCTGCTGCGCGATTTCGGGGCCAGTACCGACAGCATCGTCAACGACGCGATCATGAAGGAGCGACTGGTCACCGAATGGGGCAGTGCCACCGAGCTGAACGGCTTGCGGACCGCCATCGTGGTCAACAGCGTGGTAGAAGCAGAGCGCAAATCGCTGCAGGAGCAGATCGGCAAGACCAGCGCCCGCGTCACCGAATTGCAGCGGCAATTGGACGTCCTGATTTCCGGCGAGCGCGGCAAGGCGTTGTACACAAGCGCGCAGGACAGGCGCGCCGCGTACACCAAGGTCCGCGCCGCCGCATTCGATGCCAAGGCAAAGGGAGACGATCAAGAGGCTGCCCGGATCGCCGGCGGTCCGATGGAAGCGGCCCTGCGGGAATACCTGGACAGCATCAGGGTGCTGGCCGACCACCAGAAAACACTGGCGGCAGGGCTGGCGCATGAAGTCGATGCACAGGGCAAAACGGGGCAGCTGGCGCTCGGTGTGCTGTGGGCGATCGCGACGGCAGCCGCGGTAGCCTGCACAGTCGTGGTCGCCCGCTCGATTACCCGGCCCCTGCAGCGTGCAATGGAAGTCGCCCAGGCCGTGGCCCAGGGACGCCTGCGCCAGCGGGACGAGGCCTGCTCGCTCGACGAAACCGGGCAGTTGCTCGACGCGCTGAACCGCATGAACCGCGACCTGTACCGGATCGTGGGCTCGGTGCGCGACAGCAGTGCGGCGATCGCATCGGCGTCCAACCAGATCGCCAGCGGCAACCTGGACCTGTCGGCCCGCACCGAACAGCAGGCGGGCTCGCTGGAAGAGACCGCGTCGGCCATAGAGGAACTGACCTCGACCGTGAAGCAGAACGCCGAGCACGCACGCCAGGCCAATCAGCTGGCCGAAGCCGCGTCGCGGGTGGCGCAGCAAGGCGGGGACGTGGTGACGCAGGTGGTGACGACGATGGATTCGATCAGCGCGTCGGCAGGCAAGATCACCGACATTATCGGCGTCATCGACGGCATTGCCTTCCAGACCAACATCCTTGCGCTCAATGCCGCGGTCGAAGCGGCGCGCGCCGGCGAGCAGGGCCGCGGTTTTGCGGTCGTCGCCTCCGAGGTGCGCAACCTGGCCCAACGCTCGGCCAGCGCAGCCAGGGAAATCAAGGCCCTGATCGAGGAGTCGGTGCGCGATGTCGGCGCCGGCGCCCAGCTGGTCGGCAAGGCCGGCGCGACGATGGAAGACATCGTCGGCAGCGTGGGCCGGGTCAACGCGATCATCCGCGACATTGCGCTCGCCAGCCACGAGCAGGAAGCCGGTATCGAACAGATCAACCAGGCGATCAGCGAGATGGACGCCGTCACCCAGCAGAATGCGGCGCTGGTCGAGGAAGCATCGGCCGCCAGCGAGGCAATGCGTCAGCAGGCGCAGCAGATGGAAACGGTGGTCGGCGTGTTCCAGCTGGAAGGCGCGGGCAACCCGGCCTCGCTGGCGCCGCGCGCAGCGGGCGCGCAGCCGGGACGGTCGCTCGCGCTCGCCTGAGTTAGCAGCCCTGGCGTTTCAGCCGCGCTTGTACTCGCTGTACTTGCGCGCGTCACCCCGCACCAGGTCGGCGGGGTACTTGGCGCGGTTCAGGACCATCTTTTCTTGCACCGCCGCCATCAGGTCGACGTCGAGCTTGTCGGCGAGGCGCACCAGGTAGACCAGCACGTCGGCCATTTCGTGGCGCACTTCGCGCAGTTTGTCCTCGCCCAGTTCCTCCGCACGGCCGCTCTGCAGCCACTGGAAGTGTTCGAGCAGCTCGGCGGCCTCGACCGACAGCGCCGACGACAGGTTCTTCGGCGTGTGGAACTGGTCCCAGTCGCGCTCGTCCACGAACAGGCGCACGATCTCGCGCAGCCGGGCCAGGTCGCTCATGCCGGGGTCCACCCATCTGTGTAGCGCGCGAGCAGCTTATCGAATTTCGGCCCGATCTCTTCGGGGCTGGACACGGTCATGCCGAGGTCGCGCAACAGGCCGTCCTTCACGCCATAGACCCAGCTGTGGATGGTCAGTGGCTGGCCGCGTTCCCACGCGTCCTGCACGATCGTGGTCTGGGCGCAGTTGATCACCTGCTCGGCCACGTTCAGTTCGACCATGCGGTCGTTGCGCTCGGACGGGCCGACCACCTCGCCCAGGTATTTCTCGTGTTTGTGCTTGACGTCCTGCACGTGGCGCAGCCAGTTGTCGGCCAGGCCCACGCGGCGGTTGGTCAGCGCCGCCCCCACGCCGGAACAGCCGTAGTGGCCGCAGATGATAATGTGTTTGACCTTGATCACGTCAATCGCGAACTGCAACACGCTCAGGCAGTTCAGGTCGGAGTGCACCACCACGTTGGCGATGTTGCGGTGGACGAACATTTCGCCCGGCAGCATACCCAGCAGCTCATTCGCGGGAACCCGGCTGTCCGAGCAGCCGATCCACATGTATTCGGGGGCCTGCTGTGCCGCCAGCGATTTAAAGAATCCGGGGTCTTGCGAGACCACTGAAGCCGCCCATTCACGGTTGCGCGCGAACAGCTCCTTGGTAATGGGTTTTGTGTTTGGCATGTGATTCCTGTTCTTTGTGCGGTTCGCCTACGAGCCGGCGAACCGTCGCCCTCGTGCAAGCGGGGGCCCATGCGGAGGCTCCGATAAAGGTCTGGGCAGCTTTGCCAGCGGACTTCGGAAACTCAGTATGGGTTCCCGTCTTCACGGGAACGACGTTGACGAATGTTTCACTTGAACGTGTAAAAAAACCGCCGAGGGCTCGCGCCACTCAGCGGTCGGTATGGCTCCTTACTCGAAGAAGTCCTTCACCTTATCCATCCAGCCCTTGCTTTGCGGGCTGTGCTTCGCGCCGCCCTCTTTGGTCAGGCGGTCGAATTCGCGCAGCAGGTCCTTCTGCTTGTCGGTCAGCTTGACCGGGGTCTCCACCACCACATGGCAGAACAGGTCGCCCGCGTAGCCGGAGCGCACGCCCTTGATGCCCTTGCCCTTCAGGCGGAAGGTCTTGCCGGTCTGGGTACCTTCCGGCACCGTGAACGACACCTTGCCCGACAGCGTCGGCACCTCGATCTCGCCGCCCAGGGTCGCCTTGGTGAACGAGATCGGCATTTCGCAGTGCAGGTCGTCGCCTTCGCGCTGGAAGACGGCGTGCGGCTTGATGTGGATCTCCACGTACAGGTCGCCCGACGGTCCGCCGTTGGTGCCCGGCTCGCCGTTGCCGGTCGAGCGGATCCGCATGCCGTTGTCGATACCGGCCGGGATCTTCACTTCCAGCGTCTTGTTACGCTTGATGCGCCCGGCGCCGCCGCACGCCGCGCACGGCTCCGGAATCACCTTGCCGCTGCCGTGGCACTTGGGACAGGTCTGCTGGATCGAGAAGAAGCCTTGCTGCATCCGTACCTGGCCGTGGCCATGGCAGGTCGAGCAGGTGACCGGCGCCGTGCCCGGCTTGGCGCCGCTGCCGTGGCAGGTGTCGCACTTGTCCCAGCTCGGCACCCGGATCGTGGTGTCGAAGCCGTTGGCGGCCTGCTCGAGCGTGATCTCCAGGTTGTAGCGCAAGTCGGCGCCGCGGTACACCTGCGGGCCCGAGCTGCGCGCCCGGCCGCCGCCGAAAATGTCGCCGAAGATGTCGCCAAACGCGTCGCCGAAACCACCCGCGCCAAAGCCACCAGCGCCCGCGCCCATGTTGGGGTCGACACCGGCATGTCCGTAGCGGTCGTAGGCCTCGCGCTTTTCCGGATTGGTCAGCATCTCGTAGGCTTCCTTGACCTCCTTGAACTTCTCTTCCGCTTCCTTGTTGTCGGGATTGCGGTCCGGATGGTATTTCATCGCAAGCTTGCGATAGGCCTTCTTGATGTCTTCTTCCGAAGCACTCTTCGCGACCCCGAGGATCTCGTAAAAATCACGCTTTGCCATTTGTCGGCACCTTGCTGTTTATCTACTAATGAAACTGTTTGTGCAAAAAGAACCGAGCCGGGAAACCATTTCTTGGTCGCATCGGCTCGGCAGGTTTCCGCGATTTTACAGCTTACTTCGCGTCTTTGACTTCCTTGAAGTCGGCATCGACCACGTCGTCCTGTTTGGCCGAGGACTCGGCGCCCGCGCTTTGCTGCTGGGCGCCGGCGTCGCCACCACCCTGCTGCTGCGCCTGCATGTCGGCGTACATCTTCTCGCCCAGCTTTTGCGCGGCGCTCGACAGGGCTGCCACCTTGGCATCGATGTCGGCCTTGTCGCCGCTCTTGAGCGAGCCTTCGAGGTCGGCGATCGCGGCGTCGATCTTTTCCTTCTCGCCCGCGTCCAGCTTGTCGCCGTATTCGGTCAGCGACTTGCGGGTCGAGTGCACCAGCGCGTCGCCCTGGTTGCGCGATTCGGCAAGTTCCTTCATCCGGTGGTCTTCCGCCGCGTTCACCTCGGCATCCTTGACCATCTTCTGGATTTCTTCCTCGGACAGGCCGGAGTTCGCCTTGATGGTGATCTTGTTTTCCTTGCCGGTGGCCTTGTCCTTCGCGTTCACGTGCAGGATGCCGTTGGCGTCGATGTCGAAGGTCACTTCGATCTGCGGGGTGCCGCGCGGTGACGGCGGGATGCCTTCGAGGTTGAACTCGCCCAGCGTCTTGTTGCCCGCTGCGATTTCACGCTCGCCCTGGTACACCTTGATCGTCACGGCCGGCTGGTTGTCGTCGGCGGTCGAGAACACCTGCGAGAACTTGGTCGGGATCGTGGTGTTCTTGTGGATCATCTTGGTCATCACGCCGCCCAGGGTTTCGATACCCAGCGACAGCGGGGTCACGTCCAGCAGCAGCAGGTCCTTGCGCTCGCCCGACAGCACCGAGCCCTGGATCGCGGCGCCGACCGCCACTGCCTCGTCCGGGTTCACGTCCTTGCGCGGATCCTTGCCGAAGTACGCCTTGACCTTCTCCTGCACCTTCGGCATGCGGGTCATGCCGCCGACCAGGATGATGTCGTCGATGTCGGAAACCTTGACGCCGGCGTCCTTGATCGCGATGCGGCACGGCTCGATGGTGCGCTCGATCAGTTCCTCGACCAGCGCTTCCAGCTTGGCGCGGGTGATCTTCATGTTCAGGTGCACCGGCGCGCCGTTGGCCATGGCGATGTACGGCTCGTTGATTTCGGTCTGGGCAGCCGAGGACAGCTCGATCTTGGCGCGCTCGGCCGAAGCCTTGATGCGCTGCAGTGCGATCGGGTC
>JBJMVW010000135.1:0-1561 GCA_045810465.1 Massilia sp.
ACGCCGAGGAACGACCGATAAAGCTCCCATCCGATTTCTTGAGTCATACAGAAATGTATAGCGGCGCATCCGTTCTCGCCAATTTCAATAGAGTGGAAAAAAACCAAGAATTGAGGCATCGGCAACAAACGGAGTGAATCCAATGAGCGACAGCAGCAAGACGGTTCTGGTTCTCGGCGCCACCGGCGGTATTGGCGGCGAGCTTGCCCGTCAACTGAAGGAAGAGGGCTGGCAGGTTCGCGCACTCAAGCGCGGCGCCGAACCAGCCTTGGAGCACAAGGATGGCTTCACATGGCTGCGGGGCGATGCCCTGAATCCCCAGGACGTCGCTCGCGCCGCGAAGGGCTGTGCGGTCATCGTGCATGCGGTCAACCCGCCGGGCTACCGCCGATGGTCGGAATGGGTCTTGCCGATGCTGGAGAACACCATCGCGGCGGCCACCGCGGAAGGCGCGACGATCGTGCTGCCGGGTACGGTCTACAACTTCGGGCCCGATGCATTCCCGGAGGTGCGTGAAGATTCGCCGCAGCATCCGTCGACTCGCAAGGGCGCGATCCGCGTGGAAATGGAACAGCGCCTGCGCAAGGCGAGCCAGGAGGGCGCGCGCGTGCTGATCGTTCGCGCCGGTGATTTCTTCGGGCCGAAGGCGGCGAACAACTGGTTCTCGCAGGGCCTCGTCAAGCCGGGGCAGCCGGTCAAGACCGTGAGCGACCCCGGCGGGGGTGGCGTCGGGCATCAATGGTCGTACCTGCCGGACGTGGCGCGAGCCATGGTCGAACTGCTGACGATTCGCCATGCGCTCGATGCCTTCGCCTGCTTTCACATGGCCGGTCACTGGGATGTGGACGGCACGCAGATGAGCGGCGCCATCCGGCGCGTGGTCATGCGGCGCACCGGCAGGACGCCGCGCGTCTCAGCATTTCCCTGGTGGCTGCTGACCTTGGCGTCGCCATTCGTGACCACCTTCCGGGAAATGCGCGAGATGCGCTACCTGTGGCGCACGCCCGTGCGAATGGACAACGCGCGGCTCGTCGCGGCGCTCGGCCGCGAGCCGCATACACCGCTCGACCAGGCGGTCGAAGCTACGCTGGTCGGCATCGGCAGTCTGGCCGCCAGCAGCCCGGTGACCTATTCGAGCAGGGGCTCGAGCCCGGGCGCGCTGTCGATCTCGGAAGGCTTGTAGAGCTTGTGCTGCGCTGCGGGGCTCGTGGCGTCGGTGACCACGACCAGGCGCCACGGGTCGCCCCGCTTCGCGCCTGCGCGCTCTTCGCTCGTCAGCTGGAAGCTGGTCATGCCCGGCACGGTGCCCTTGACCGCAAGCTTGAGCAAGGTGTTGCCCTTCTTGTCGGACACCTCGATGTCGTAGCCGAGCTTCTGGCTGCTGACGTTCTCGGCCTTGTAGCCGTAGCCTCCGAAATGGCGCGTCAGATAGTCCAACGCCGCTGCCTGGACTTCTTCCGGCGATGCCTGCCCGGAAGAACCCACCGGCGCCGCGGCCACTGCCGGAAGGCTGCCGCGCGCGCGTGCCGCCTGGATCTCTTCGTCCGTCGGCTGCCATCCG
>JBJMVW010000136.1:0-6288 GCA_045810465.1 Massilia sp.
CGGTGCGGCCGGAGCAGCAGCAGGAGCAGCGGCCGAAGCAGCAGCAGGTGCGGCAGCGGCCGGCGCAGCGGTATTGGCTGCCGGAGCGCCTGCCGCCTCTTCCAGCAACAGCAGCAGCGAGCCTTCGCCGACCTTGTCGCCGACCTTGACCTTCAATTCCTTGACGACGCCGGCATGGCTGGACGGGATCTCCATGCTGGCCTTGTCCGATTCCACGGTGACCAGCGACTGGTCGACCTTGATCGTGTCGCCCGGCTTGACCATCAGTTCGATCACTTCGACTTCCTTGAAGTCGCCGATGTCCGGGACTTTGACTTCCACAATGCTCATAGTGTTAGCTCCGTATTCTTATTTGAGTTAGCGCACGTCGTTCCCGCGGAGGCGGGAACCCATACTGAGGCAATGACCACGCTCAGCATGGGTCCCCGCTTTCGCGAGGATGACGGGAGCATTTACTGGGTCACAGGGTTCGGCTTGTTCGGATCGATGCCGTACTTCGCGATTGCTTCGGCCACGGTCTTGACCGGCACCTTGCCTTCGTCAGCCAGCGCCTTCAGTGCCGCGACCGTGATGTAGTAACGGTTCACCTCGAAGAACTCGCGCAGCTTGGCGCGGGTGTCCGAACGGCCGAAGCCGTCGGTGCCCAGCACCTTGTAGGTGCGATCCTTCGGCATGTAGGCACGGATCTGCTCGGCGAACAGGCGCATGTAGTCGGTGGTGGCGACGATCGGGCCGCTGGTGTCCTGCAGCAGCTGGGTCACGTACGGCACGCGCTGTTCGGCGCCCGGGTTGACGAGGTTCCAGCGGTCGGCGTCCTGGCCCTCGCGCGCCAGCAGCGTCAGCGACGGTGCGGACCAGATGTCGGCCGCCACGCCCCAGTCGTTCTTGAGCAGCTCGGCGGCGAAGATCGACTCGCGCAGGATCGTGCCGCAGCCGATCAGCTGGACCCGGTTCTTGGCCTTGGCGTCACCGCCCGAGAGCAGGTACATGCCCTACAGGATGCCCTCTTCGGTCCCCGGCTTGAGGCCCGGCTGCTCGTAGTTCTCGTTCATGATGGTGATGTAGTAGAACACGTCTTCCTGCTGTTCCACCATGCGGCGCAAGCCATCCTGGATGATCACCGCCACTTCATGGGCGAAGGTCGGGTCGTACGGCATGCAGTTCGGGACCGTGGCGGCGATGACGTGGCTGTGCCCATCTTCGTGCTGCAGGCCTTCGCCGTTCAGCGTCGTGCGGCCGGCGGTGCCGCCCATCAGGAAGCCGCGCGCGCGCATGTCGCCGGCCAGCCAGACCAGGTCGCCCACGCGCTGCATCCCGAACATCGAGTAGAACGTGTAGAACGGGATCATGACCCGGTTGTTGGTCGAGTACGAGGTCGCGGCGGCAAGCCACGAGCTCATGCCGCCCGCTTCGTTGATGCCTTCCTGCAGGATCTGGCCCGCCTTGTCCTCGCGGTAGTACATCACCTGGTCCTTGTCGACCGGCTCGTACAACTGGCCCTGCTGGCTGAAGATGCCGATCTGGCGGAACAGGCCTTCCATGCCGAAGGTGCGCGATTCGTCGACCAGGATCGGCACGATGCGCTGGCCCAGGTTCGGGTCTTTCAGCAGGCTGGTGATGACGCGCACGTAGCTTTGCGTGGTCGAGATTTCGCGGCCCGCCGCGGTCGGGTCGGTCACGGCCTTGAAGGTCGACAGCGGCGGCACGGCCAGCTTCTCGTCGGCTTGCGTACGGCGCTGCGGCAGGTAGCCGCCGAGAGCCTTGCGGCGCTCGTGCAGGTACTGCATTTCAGGCGCATCGTCGGCCGGCTTGAAGAACGGGATGTCGGCCAGCTTGTCGTCCGGGATCGGGATCGCGAAGCGGTCGCGC
This sequence comes from Massilia sp., assembly GCA_045810465.1. Classification (GTDB taxonomy): domain Bacteria; phylum Pseudomonadota; class Gammaproteobacteria; order Burkholderiales; family Burkholderiaceae_D; genus Telluria. The sequence goes on from JBJMVW010000136.1 coordinate 1,870, forward strand.
ATTTCGCGGATCGCCTCGTCGTCGAGCTTCTTGGTCTGGTGCGCGGTGTTGCGCGCCTCGCCCGACTTGCCCATGCCGAAGCCCTTGACGGTCTTCACCAGCAGCACGGTCGGGGTGCCCTTGTTTTCCTGCGCCTGCTTGAACGCGGCATAGATCTTGTGCGGGTCGTGACCGCCGCGGGTCAGGCGCCAGATGTCGTCGTCGGTCATGTTGGCAACCATCTTCAGCAGCTCGGGATGCTTGCCGAAGAAGTGCTTGCGCACGTAGGCGCCATCTTTCGCCTTGTAGTTCTGGTACTCGCCGTCGACGGTTTCCATCATCACGCGCTGCAGGATGCCGTCCTTGTCCTTGGACAGCAGGGTGTCCCAGCCCGGGCCCCAGATGACCTTGATGACGTTCCAGCCGGCGCCGCGGAAATCGGCTTCCAGTTCCTGGATGATCTTGCCGTTGCCGCGCACCGGGCCGTCCAGGCGCTGCAGGTTGCAGTTGACGACCATGACCAGGTTGTCGAGGCGCTCGCGCGAGGCCATGCCGATCGCGCCCATCGATTCCGGCTCGTCCATCTCGCCGTCGCCGCAGAACACCCACACCTTGCGGTTTTCGGTGTCTGCGATGCCGCGCGCGTGCAGGTACTTCAGGAAGCGCGCCTGGTAGATTGCCATCAGCGGCCCGAGGCCCATCGACACGGTCGGGAACTGCCAGAACTTCGGCATCAGTTTCGGGTGCGGGTAGGACGACAGGCCCTTGCCGTCGACTTCACGGCGGAAGTTGAGCATCTGCTCTTCGGAGATCCGGCCTTCGAGGAAGGCGCGCGCGTAGATGCCCGGCGAGCTGTGGCCCTGGATGTACAGCAGGTCGCCGCCGTGGTCTTCGCTCGGGGCGCGCCAGAAGTGGTTAAAGCCGATGCCGAGCATGTTCGCGAGCGACGCGAAGCTGGCCAGGTGGCCGCCGAGGTCGCCGTCGACGCGGTTGGCCTTGACCACCATCGCCATCGCGTTCCAGCGCATCCACGAGCGCAGGCGCTCTTCGTATTCGAGGTTACCGGGGCAGTGCTCTTCCAGGTGCGCCGGGATGGTGTTGACGTAAGCGGTGTTGCTCGAGAACGGCACGTGGGCGCCACGGCGGCGCGCCAGGTCGACCAGGCGCTCCATCAGGTAGTGGGCGCGCTCGGTTCCTTCGTTTTCGATGACCGCTTCCAGGGCGTCGAGCCATTCCTTGGTCTCAAGCGTATCCGGGTCGTTGGCGGCTTGCGCCGTCAACTGGTCGAGTTGAGCTGACATTGATGCGTCTCCTTAAGTTTTGGCGCCCCACCCGATCCCGGATCGCTGCGGCGTAATTAATGAAATCTCAAATATTGAAATCAAACGTCCGGATTCTACCAGTCGCGTTTGCATTTTTCAAATTACGATATTCAATTTCATAATATGAAAACCTATGCTGCGAGCGCACATTTTTATTGGTGTTCTGCACTGCCGGGCCAGTGAGCGCGCACAAGCGCAGGCGCGCACGCGCACGTCGTTCCCGCGCAGGGGGAACCCCATTTTTCTCGCGTGGCCGGTGGCGCCGCCTTCGTTGGCAAGCGCGCGCGAAATGGGGTTCCCGCCTGCGGGGGGACGACGTACAAGCAGGGTTCCCGCCTTCGTGGGAACAACGTGCAAGCGTTACAGCCACTCATCCTGCTGCGACTGTAAATATGACGACGAATGTGCCAATGCGGCGCGCGATAGCCCCCGCGGCTTTATAATTTCATTTTTGCCCAGTGATGAGTCCTGCCATGTCCGCCCAACTGATCGACGGAGTCCAACTTTCCCACCAATTGCGCGCCGAAATCGCCCAGCGCGCAGCCGCCCTCACCGCCCGTGGCCAGAAGCCCGGCCTGGCCGTGATCCTGGTCGGCGAAGACCCGGCGAGCCAGGTGTACGTGCGCAACAAGGTCAAGGCCTGCGCCGACGTCGGCTTCCATTCGGTGCTCGAGAAGTATGACGCCGACCTGACCGAAGCCGCCCTGCTGGCGCGCATCGATGCGCTGAACGCCGACCCCGCCATCCACGGCATCCTGGTCCAGATGCCGCTGCCGCGCCACATCAACCCGCAAAAGGTGATCGAGGCGATTTCGACGGCGAAAGACGTCGATGGCTACTCGGTGCTGTCGGCCGGCGAACTGCTGACCGGCCTGCCTGGCCTGCGCCCGTGCACGCCGTATGGCTGCATGAAGCTGATCGAGAGCACCGGCGTCGACCTGCGCGGCAAGCACGCGGTCGTGATCGGGCGCAGCAACACGGTCGGCAAACCAATGGCGCTGCTGCTCTTGCAAGCCAACGCAAGCGTGACCATATGCCATAGCGCGACCCCGGACCTGGGCTATCACACGCGGCAGGCGGACGTCATCGTCGCTGCCGTCGGCCGCCGCGACACCGTCACGGCAGACATGGTCAAGCCGGGCGCGATCGTGATCGACGTCGGCATGAACCGCAACGATGAAGGCAAGCTCTGCGGCGACGTCGACTTCGCCGGCGTGCGCGAAGTGGCGTCCTACATCACGCCAGTGCCTGGCGGCGTGGGCCCGATGACGATCACGATGCTGCTGATGAATACAGTGGAAGCGGCCGAGCGCCGCCTCTCCGAACGCTGATACCCGCGCCACCTTCGGGGATGGCTGCGATTGAACATGGAAGGAAACTTATGACTACCGACACCACCAGCAATCCCCTCCTCGACTTTTCCGGCCTGACCCGCTTCGACCAGGTCCGGCCCGAGCACGTGACCCCGGCGATCGACCAGCTGATCCGGGATGCCGCGGCCGTGGTGCAGCAGCTCGAAGCGCCGAGCGAGACCGTCAGCTGGGATACCTTCGTGGTGCCGCTCGAGGAAGCCACCGAGCGCCTCGGCCGTGCCTGGGGCGTGGTCAACCACCTGAACCACGTGATGGATTCGCCCGAGCTGCGCGCCACCTACAACGAGAACCAGCCGAAGGTCACCGAATTCTGGACCGCGCTGAGCCAGAACGAAGCGCTGTTCGACAAGTACAAGGCACTGCGCGCCAGCCCGGAGTTCGTGAACCTGAACCTGGCCCGCAAGCGCATCGTCGAAAACGCGCTGCGCGACTTCCGCCTCGGCGGCGCCGAATTGCCGCCCGAGAAAAAGGAGCGCTTTGCCGAAATCCAGGAACAGCACGCCGCCATCTCGACCCGCTTTTCCGAGAACGTGCTCGACGCCACCAGCGACTACAAGCTGGTGGTCGAGGACGAGGCCGAACTGGCCGGCCTGCCCGACGACGTGAAGCAGGCAGCGCGCGCCGCGGCCGAGAAGGACGGCAAGGCGGGCTGGCAGTTCTCGCTGCACTTCCCCTCGTATTACCCGGTGCTGCAATTCGCCGACCACCGCCAGCTGCGCGAAACCATTTACCGCGCCAACGCGACCAAGGCCTCGGAAATGGGCATCGTGTTCAGCGAGCTCGAAAAATGGGACAACACCAGCAACATCGCGCAGCTGCTCAAGCTGCGCGACGAGGAAGCCAAGCTGCTCGACTACCGCAACTTTGCCGAGGTGTCGCTGGTGCCGAAGATGGCGCAGACGCCCGAGCACGTGATCGAGTTCCTCGAGGACCTGGCGCGGCGCGCCCGTCCGTACGCCGAGAAAGACCTGGCTGAACTGCGCGCCTTCGCCAAGGACGAGCTGGGCATCGCCGACATGCAGGCCTGGGACGTGGCCTACGCCTCGGAAAAACTGCGTGAAAAGCGCTACGCGTTCTCGGCCCAGGAAGTGAAGCAATACTTCCCGGAGCACAAGGTCGTCGACGGCCTGTTCAAGCTGGTGTCGAACCTGTTCGGCGTGCAGATCAAGCCGGACGAGGCGCCGGTCTGGCATCCGGACGTGCGTTTCTTCCGTATCGAGCGCAACGGCCAGCTGGTCGGCCAGTTCTACCTCGACCTGTACGCGCGCGAGGGCAAGGGCCAGGGCGCATGGATGGACGACGCGCGCGGACGCCGCCTGACCACCGGCGGCATCCTGCAGACCCCGATCGCCTACCTGACCTGCAACTTCACGCCGCCCGCGACGGTCGACGGCCAGCTGCAGCCCTCGCTGTTCACGCACGACGAAGTAACCACGCTGTTCCACGAGTTCGGCCACGGCCTGCACCACATGCTGACCGAGGTGGACGAGCTGTCGGTGTCGGGCATCTCCGGGGTCGAATGGGACGCGGTGGAACTGCCGTCGCAGTTCATGGAAAACTTCTGCTGGGAATGGGACGTGCTGCAGCACCTGACGGCGCACGTGAAGACCGGCGAACCGCTGCCGCGCGCACTGTACGAGAAGATGCTGGCCGCGAAGAACTTCCAGTCCGGCATGCAGACGCTGCGCCAGGTCGAGTTCTCGCTGATCGACATGCACCTGCACTACGACTTCGACCCGAACAGC
>JBJMVW010000137.1:0-37765 GCA_045810465.1 Massilia sp.
ACCGAGGAAAGCAAGCCGACGACCTCGATGGCGCCGGCCCTGTTCGACCTGACCAGCCTGCAGCGCGAAGCCAACGGCCGCTTCGGCTTTTCGGCCAAGAACACGCTCGGCCTGGCGCAGGCGCTGTACGAAAAACACAAGGTGCTGACCTACCCGCGTACCGATGCGCGGGCGCTGCCGGAAGACTACATCGACACCGTCAAGGACACGCTCGGGGTTCTCAAGGACAACTCGAATTATCACCAGTTCGCCAAGCAGATCCTCGACAAGGGCTGGGTCAAGCCGAACAAGCGCATCTTCGACAACACCAAGATCTCGGACCACTTCGCGATCATCCCGACCGGCGTCGTGCCGAAAAACCTGTCGGAGCCGGAACAGAAACTGTACGACCTGGTAACGCGCCGCTTCATGGCGGTGTTCTTCCCGGCCGCCGAGTTCCTGGTCACCACCCGCTTCACCGAGGTGACGGGCCACCAGTTCAAGACCGAGGGCAAGGTGATGACCAACCCCGGCTGGCTGGCGGTGTACGGCAAGGAGGCGGCGGCTGGCGACGACAAGGACGCCGCCACGCTGGTGCCGGTGGCCCAGGGCGAGAAGGTGCTGGCCGACAAACTGAGCGCGAACGGCCTGGTCACCAAGCCGCCTGCGCGCTACAGCGAAGCAACGCTGCTGTCGGCCATGGAAGGCGCCGGCAAGCTGGTCGACTCGGATGAACTGCGCGACGCGATGGCGGGCAAGGGCCTCGGCACGCCGGCCACGCGCGCGGCCATCATCGAGGGCCTGCTGACCGAGAAATACCTGATCCGCGAAGGGCGCGAACTGATCCCGACCGCCAAGGCGTTCCAGCTGATGACCTTGCTGCGCGGCCTCGGCGTGAACGAACTGACGGCGCCGGAACTGACCGGCGAGTGGGAATACAAGCTGTCGCAGATGGAAAAGGGCAAGATTTCGCGCGAGGAGTTCATGCGCGAGATTGCGCAGATGACCCAGATCATCGTCAAGCGCGCCAAGGAATACAACAACGAGACAATCCCGGGCGACTACGCGACCCTGAAGACGCCGTGCCCGAACTGCGGCGGCGTGGTCAAGGAAAACTACCGCCGCTTCGCCTGCACCAAGTGCGATTTCTCGATGAGCAAGGTGCCGGGCGGGCGCCAGTTCGAAATCGAGGAAGTCGAGGAACTGCTGAAGAACCGCACCATCGGCCCGCTGCAGGGCTTCCGCTCGAAGATGGGACGGCCGTTCGCGGCGATCCTGCGCATCGTGCGCGACGAGGACATCAACAACTTCAAGCTCGAGTTCGATTTCGGCCAGGACCAGGCCGAGGGCGAAGAGGGCGAGGGTGTCGACTTCACCGGCCAGACCCCGCTCGGGCCTTGCCCGAAGTGCAACGGCGGCGTCTACGAGATGGGCCTGGCCTACGTGTGCGAGCACAGCGTGGCCAAGCCGAAGACCTGCGACTTCCGCAGCGGACGCATCATCCTGCAGCAGGAAATCCTGCCGGAGCAGATGGCCAAGCTGCTCAACGAGGGCAAGACCGACCTGCTGCCGGGCTTCGTCTCGCAGCGCACGCGGCGGCCGTTCAAGGCTTTCCTCGCACGCGGCAAGGACGGCAAGATCAGCTTCGAGTTCGAGGAACGCAAGGCCAAGCCGGCCGCCAAGGGCAAGGGCAAGGCGGCCGCTGACAGCGGCGCCGACGGAGCCGATGGCGCGGCGGTCGGCGCGGTGGCGGTGAAGGCGACGAAGAAGAAGGCGACGGCCACCAAGACCGCCGCCAAGGCGCCGCCGAAGAAGGCGCCGGCCAAGCGCGCGGCGGCGGCAGCGAAGAAGTAGGCCATTTGGTAGGGTGGGCGGGTCTCCCGCCCACGCGTTCAACCCGACTCCGCCTGTCTGCGGCGCTTGGCGTGCACCGTTTGAACGCGTGGGCGGGGAACCCGCCCACCCTACGCAAAAAAAACCGCGAACCTCACCAGGTCGCGGTTTTTTTTATAACGCGGCGATCTCGCCGGCGCTTATTCCTGCCATTCCTCGCGCAGCGCGCTGATCGCGGCCTCGCCGTTGCGGATCGCCTTCACCCGGCGCACCACCTCGGCGCGCCAGGCCTCGTCGGCGTCCTGGTCGGCGCCGTCCAGGTCCTGCAGCAGCAAGCGCAGCAACTCGTTTTTCTCGGCCGAGCTGAGCGTTTCGATTTTTTTGGCGATCTCGGCGACGTTCGACATTGGTGACGCTCCTTCCGGGAAAAAGTGCATAAATAATAACTGGAAGTTCACGGCATGTCGACAGAAACCATGTTGTCGGCCGGTTTCCGGTCGATCAGCTTGTTGTCGGGGTCGATCCCGGCGCGCCCCGGGCGCGCGTCGACCACCAGCGTCACCAGCTGGTCGCGCCGCTGCACCAGCCGGCGCTCGCGCAGTAGCGGGTTGCCGTCGCGGTCGTCGACGCCGAATTCGATATAGTCCTTGAGCGGCACGTCCTTCTCGTCGCCCAGTTCGCCGGCGCGCAGCTTGCTCGCGCTCGCGTGCAGCGTCACCTCGTACTTGCCGTCCGCGCGGCGTACCGCGCTGGCGCTGTCGGCCCGGTTCTCGTACAGCACGATGGACTCGAACAGATCGTCGACCAGGTAGGCCTTGTCCGGCGGCGTCACCTTGCGCAGCGCATCGACCAGCACCAGCACGTTCGGGTAGGGGCCGCCCTGGAACGCGTGCGCGGTCAGCAGCTGGTGCAGCACACCATTCACCAGGTCCTCGCCCAGCAGGTCCTGCAGCAGGTACAGCGCCAGGCTGCCCTTGCGGTAGTGGATGTAGTCCTGGTCCTCGTTCTGCGCCAGCGCCAGCTCCTTGCGGCGTTCGCCGGCGCGGCCCATCAGGTAGGCGTCGAGGTCGTAGCGCAGGAAGCGCCGCATGCGCGCCGCCCCGGCAACCTGCTTCATCACCATCAGCGCGGTGTATTCGGACAGGCTCTCCGACAGCACCGTGCCGCCGCGCGTGTTGGCCGCCACCAGCTGGTGGCCCCACCACTGGTGCGCGACTTCGTGGGCAGTGACGTAGAACGGGTAGTCGATGTCCTTGCGCGAGCCCGGGTCGACCTTGGCGATGAAGCCGAGGCTTTCGGAAAATGCGATGGTGCCCGGGAACGACTGCGCGTAGGTGGCGTAACGCGGGAACTCGACAATGCGCAGTTCGCGCTGCTGGTACGGGCTGAAGTTCCTGGTGCCGTATTCGAGCGCGGCCTTGGCGCCCTTGACGATGCGGTCGACATTGAACTCGTGGCCCGGGTGGTAGTAGACGTCGATCGCGACGTCCTGCCAGCGGTCGTGGCGCACCGCGTAGCGCGCCGACTGGAACGCGTAGAAGTTCAGGATCGGCTTGTCCATCCGGTAGTGGAAGTAGCGCCGCCCCTTGTCGATCCATTCCCGCTCCAGCGTGCCAGGCGCGATCGCGACCTGGTCGGCGCTGGTGCCGACCACGGCGTCGAACTTGATCCAGTCGGCGTCGGATCCGAACGGGTTGGTCATCAGCGCCGCCGGGTCGTCGCGCGCCGCGATCCGCTCTTTCGGCGCCAGCCCATGGCGCTTGCGGTCGCGCGCGTCGCGCAGTTCGACGCTGCTTTGATAGCCGACGTGCGGCAGCACCGCGTTGCTGAAGAAGGTGCCGTTCGCTACCACCGGCGTGTCGCGCCCCAGGCCGAGGATGCCGCCCGGGGTGTACTCGAGCGTGAATTCGAGCGCGAGGCGCGCGCGTGGCTGCAGCGGCGCCGCCAGGCGGTAGTGGTAGAAGCCGAGTTCGGGATCGGCGCGCACCAGCCGCGCCGGCTGCGAAAAGCGTGGCCGCAGCGTGGCGCCGCGCTGCTGGTACAGCACGATGTCGGCCAGCGGCCTGCCGCTGCGGTTCTCCATCTGGTAGGCGCCCCTGGCCTTGAGCGTCCGGCTCTCGGGCATGATGTCGACCACCAGGTTGACGTCGCTGATGTGCGGCTGCGGCAGGGCCGCGTAGCGCTGGTAGCGCAGTTCGTAGTCGGCGCGCGCCTGTTCCTGGCGCCAGGCGGTCTGGTAGCCGCCATCGAGGCCCAGGTTGTACCACAGGACCGCGCCGGTGCCGGCGAACAGCACCAGGCCGGCGCCGAACGTGGCGATGGCCGGCCGCGCCAGGTTGCGCCGCGCCAGCCGCAGGCGGCTGGCAAAATCGTCATTCACGCCGCGCGGCCACAGCACGTACGCGACCGCCAGCAGCATCAGCGCCGCGCCGGCCCAGTACAGCTCGAACGCGCGCTCGCGCGCCAGGTAGTGGCCGGTCCCGTTCATCGCCGAGTACACGAATTCCGGCGTGACCGCGTACAGCAGCAGCGGATGGTCCAGGCCCAGGCCGGCGAAGGTCACCGTGGCAGCGTAGTACAGGATCATCGCAAAGTAGGCCAGGTACTTGTGGTTGATGGCCACCTGCGCCGCGATTGCCAGCACCGCCACCAGCGCGTACAGCGGCAGCATGACGGTGAACAGCGCGCGCAGGTACAGCCCCGGCTCGAGCGCGAAGTAACCCTTGGACAGCTGGATCAGCATCCCGGCCACCATCGCGAGCGCCAGCATCAGCGCCTGCAGCCCGACCAGGCCGAGGGTCTTGCCCAGCAGCGGCAGCCAGGACGGCACCGGCAGCGCATCCATCATCTGGGCGATGCGCGCCTCGCGCTCGCGCCATACCAGTTCGCCGGCGTAGAAAATGGTCACCACGACCATGAACAGCGAGTACACGTCGCGGATCAGTTCGAGCACCTGGTAGGTCACCGGGTAGGTATTGGTGCCGTAGATCGCGCCGAGGTTGAGCGAGCCCGCCACCAGCGCCAGTACGCCGGCCAGCGCGATCACCACGAAGTAGATGTTCTTGACCGATTCGCGCAGGTTGAACCAGGCCGATTTGGCCAGCAGCAGTCCCAGGCTGCGTGCGGCGAAGTCGGGCGCCTCGCGCGTGTTGGCGGCGGCCTGCGACAGCTGCGGCGGCGGCTGTTCGGCGCGCGCCGGGTCGGCGCGGCCGGCGTCGGCGCCGGCGCTGAACTGGAAGCGCCAGTAGCCAAGCAGCAGGACGACCAGCCCGAAGCCCAGCCAGATCAGGCGGTTGATGAGGTACACGCCTTCGAACGGCACCAGCCTGGTGTTGCGCTCGGCGATGGTCCAGTATTCGGTCATGCGGATCAGCGCGGTGGTGCCGAACGGGTCCATCAGCGCGGCCAGCGTCTTGTAGTCGAGGTCGCGCGCCAGCGACGGCGCCACGATATACCCGATCATCATCACCACGCTGCCGACGTACACCGGCAGCATGCGCCGGGTCAGCGCCGCCAGCACGAAGAAGATGGCGCCGAAGATGAACAGGTTGGGCAGCAGCGTGAAGGCATAGGGCAGCAGGTAGGCCAGCGCGCGCGCGGGGCCCACGCGGTCGGGATCGAGGCCGGGCAGGTAGCTGCCCAGCCAGGCGCCGAGCGTGATGCTCGCGAAGATCAGGGCCAGCGTGGCGAAGCCGCCGAGGAAGCGCCCGAACACGTAGTCGTGCTTGTGGATCGGGGCGCTGAAAAAGAAGTGGTGGGTCTCGTGTTCGAAGTCCTGCTGCACCGAGCGTCCCATCAGCGCCGCCATCACCACCACCCCCAAGCAGCCGAGGAAGGACGTGGTCAGCGCCACCGAGCGCGGCGCGTTGATCAGCACCCGTCCGCCGAACGACACCGTGGCTTCCTTGAATACGCCGCCCGCCGCCGCCATCCACAGCATGGCCAGCGCGAAGAACAGCATGAAGTAGACCCAGGTCGAGAGCAGCTTGAGCCGCTGCCGGGCTTCGAACCGGGCGATTGCCAGCATCCGCGTCATCGTCAGCAGTTCCCCGCCTGCGCCTGGTGGCGGCCGGCGATGGTCGCGAAGTAGACATCCTCGAGGGTGGCCTGGGCTTCCTCGAAGCCGTCGCCGGGGTCGTGTTCGGCGTACACGTGGATCAGCGTGCGCCCGGTCAGCAGGCGGGTCGAGATCACCGCGTGCTGCTTCTGGAACAGCGGCAGCTCCTGCTTGGTGACGAAGCGCGCCCAGATCTTGTCGGCGATGTCGTCGATCAGCTTTGGCGGCTCGCCGCACAGCAGCACGTGGCCCTTGTTGATGATCGCCATGTTGGCGCACAGGTCGGCCACATCCGACACGATGTGGGTCGACAGCAGCACGGTCTTGTCGGCGCCGATGTCCGACAGCAGGTTATGGAAGCGCACCCGCTCCTGCGGGTCGAGGCCGGCGGTCGGTTCGTCGACGATGATCAGTTGCGGGTCGCCGAGCAGGGCCTGGGCGATGCCGAAGCGCTGGCGCATGCCGCCCGAGAAGCCGCCGAGGCGCTGGTGGCGCACCTCGAACAAGTTGGTCTGCTGCAGCAGGCCGTCGACCACCTCGCGCCGCCGGCCCTTGTGCGACAGGCCCTTGAGCATCGCGAAATGGTCGAGCAGCTCGTAAGCGGTCACCTTGGGATAGACCCCGAAGTCCTGCGGCAGGTAGCCGAGGCGGCGCCGCACTTCGTCCTTTTCGTCGAGCACGTCGATGTCGTCCAGGAACACCGAGCCGGAGTCGCATTCCTGCAGCGTGGCCAGGATCCGCATCAGGGTCGACTTGCCGGCCCCGTTCGGGCCGAGCAAACCGAACATCCCGGTCGGGATGCTCAGCGTGACCTTGTCCAGGGCCACCACGCCGTTGGCGTAGGTCTTGGACAAATTGCGAATGCGTAACTCCATGAAAACTCCTGATGCTTAGGACTGGGCAAGGCGGCGCCGGCTGCGGGCGGCCTGTTGGACAGTTGCATTGTATTAAATAACGGCGCGTGCGGGCCAGCGCCGTGCGACGCACGGTACTTTGCCCGCCCCAGATTGCATATTTGGCGGCGCAGGGCGTGCCGGCACTCAGGTAGCGGTGGCCGGGCCCTGGCGTTCCACGCCGATCACCAGCTTGTCGCCCTGGAACGCGTACGGCGGCACCTCGAGGTTGATCGGGGCCGGGACGTTCAGGAACACGCGCCCGGCCAGGTCGTATTTCGAGCCGTGGCAGGGGCAGTAAAAGCCGCCCGGCCAGTCCGCGCCGAGGTCGGGCGCGCCAGGCTCGGGGCGGAACACGGGAATGCAGCCCAGGTGGGTGCACACGGCGGTGACGACCAAAAACTCCGGGCGGCGCGAGCGGGTCGGGTTTTTTGCGTAGTCGGGCTGCTGCTCGACCTTGGAGAATGGGTCGGCCAGCAGGGCGTCGTGCTTGCCCAGGTTGGCAAGCATCTCGGGCGTGCGGTGCAGCACCCAGATCGGCTTGCCGCGCCAGTCGACGGTGCTGAGCGCGCCGGGCGCGATTTTGCTGAAGTCGACCTCGGTTGGCGCCCCGGCAGCGCGCGCGCGCTCGCTGGGCGACATCGATTCGACGAACGGGATCGCGGCCGCCACCAGGCCGACCGCGCCGACGCCGGCGGTCGACACCAGCAGGAATTTCCTGCGCGCTTGCTCAGCTGAATTGGGGCTGTCAGGAGTAGCCATGTCCATCGCGCACCTCGTCCAAAGAAATCTCCGGTGCCCTCTTTGACAGGTACGGTGCGCAGTCGTTACCGCTGCCGTCGCGGCAAAGTCGCCGTTTCCATGCGGCATTTGCCCGTACGGGACCTTGGTGCGCAACCGCAAGGCCTATAATGGCGTTTTCCAGGCGTATTGTTTGAATAATCCTATGTCAGCGAACCGTTTTATTTCCCCCCTCGACCAGCTGATCGTCGGCTTCGACAAGGCGCTGCGGGTGGTTGGCGGCGTGGCCTCATCGTCGCGTCCGAACCCTGCCGCGCATGCCGCCGACTGCGAACTGAGCGAACAGGAGCAGCGCCACAGCGCGGGCCTGATGCGCGTGAACCATGTCGGCGAAGTGTGCGCGCAGGCGCTGTACGACGCGCAGGCGCGCTATGCCCAGAGCCCGGCGATGCGGGCGCAGTTCCAGCAGGCCGGGCGCGAGGAAGAGGATCACCTGGCCTGGACCGCGCAGCGGCTGTCCGAGCTGGGCTCGCAACCGAGCCTGTTCAATCCGTTCTGGTATGCCGGCGCCTACACGCTGGGCGCGATCGCGGCGCGGCTGGGCGACGCCAACAGCCTCGGCTTCGTGGTGGAGACCGAGCGCCAGGTCGAGGCGCACCTGGACAGCCACCTCGAGCAGCTGCCGCCGAAGGACGCCAGGTCGCGTGCGATCGTCGAGCAGATGCGGGTCGACGAAGCGGCGCACGGCGCGGCGGCGCAGGGGTTGGGTGCGGCCGAAACGCCGTTGCCGGTCCGGGCCGCGATGCGCGCGATGTCGAAGGTGATGACCACCACGGCGTATTACATCTGAAGCGCACCCTGCGAACTACGAAACGTCATTCCCGCTTTCGCGGGAATGACGTTCATGGTGTGCGGGCCGGGAATCAGCCTTCGACGATATCGAACGAATGCGTGATCTCGGCCGTCCTGGCCAGCATGATCGAGGCCGAGCAGTACTTCTCGTGCGACAGCTTGATCGCGCGTTCGACCGCCGCCGGTTTCAGCTCGCGCCCGGTGACCGTGAAGTGGAAGTGAATCCTGGTGAATACCTTCGGATCGGTCTCGGCGCGTTCGGCCTTGAGCGTCACGTCGCAGCCGCGCACGTCCTCGCGCCCGCGCTGCAGGATCAGCACCACGTCGAACGCGGTGCAGCCGCCGGTTCCCAGCAATACCATCTCCATCGGCCGTGGCGCCAGGTTGTGGCCGCCGGCTTCCGGCGCGCCGTCCATCGTGACCAGGTGGCCGGAGCCGGTCTGGGCCCGGAAATCCATGCCCGACGGGCCGTTCCAGCTGACTTTTACTTCCATCGCGTTTCTCCGCTTATTGTGCTGTGCATATTGTAAGGGACTGCGCGCAGAACCGCTGGCAAGCATGCCGGCGCCGCCCTTACACCGCCAGCACGTAGCGTTCGCTCTTCATGCGCCAGCTGGCGAAGGCGACCGCCGCCAGCGCCGGCAGCGCCGAGCTGGCAAAGGTGAGCAGGAACGGCAGCGCGCCGAGGTCGACCCCCTTGGCCATTTCGCGCAACAGCGTCTGGTTCGCCAGCATCGGCACCGTGTACATCCAGGTGGCCGTCTTCAGCTCCAGCATCGACACCACGACCCCGGGCACCAGCGGCACGAGCATCAGGAAGGTCAGCACGGTTTGCGCTTCCTTGAACGACCTGGCGTTCATCGCCAGCGCGATCTGCAGCGCGGCGGCGAACAGCGACAACGGCAGCGAGGCCAGGCACAGCAGCGCAAGGTCGCCCCAGGTCAAACTCCACGACAGGCCGATCTCCTCCAGCGGCAGCCAGGCCAGCACCACGTGCGACAGGGTCAGTTCGAGCGTGATGCCGATCGCCGCGAGGAGCGCGGACGTCATCCACTTGCCGGCCACCAGCTGCCACGCGTGCAGCGGCTGCGCCATCAGCACTTCCAGCGAACGCCGCTCGCGCTCGCCGGCGGTGATGTCGATCGCCGTCGACATGCCGCAGAAGAAAGCGGGGAAGAACAGCATGGCCAGCATGCTGCCGATCAAGCCGGCCGAGCGCGAGGCGTTGGTGCCGGTGTCGTAGCGCTGCAGCTGGATCGGCGCCAGCGTGGCCGGCGACACCCCGTGCGCCAGCAGGCGCGCGCTGGCGACATTCGCGCCGTAGGCCTGCAGCACGTCTTCGATCTCGCGCACGCGCGGGCCGACGTCGGCGGCCGAGTCGTACCAGAGTTCGATGCGCGCCGGCCGCATGGCCTGGTAATTGTCGGCGAATTTGTCGGACAGGCGCAGCAGCGCGACCACCTTGCGCGAGCGCAGCTGCTCGTCGATCGCGCGCTCGTCCATCGGTCCGAGCGGGTGCACCGTGATGTTCTTTTCCTTGAGCTGGGCCATCAGCGTCGGCGCCTGGGCCGCGCCGATCACGGCCACCTCGACCCCTTCGCGCTCGGGCTTGGTCGCGCGCTCGACCATCTGGTTCAGCATATAGCCCAGCATGATCGGATACATCAGCGCGAGCATGGCCAGCATGCCCAGCGTGCGCTTGTCGCGCAGCGTTTCGCGGAACTCCTTCAGGAACACGACCAGGAACTTGGACTTCATGCGACGATCCCTTCTTCGGTGCCGACCAGGCTGACGAACGCATCCTCGAGGTTGGCGATGCCGGTGCGGCGGCACAATTCCTGCGGCGAGCCCTGCGCCACCGTGTGGCCCTTCGCGATCACGATCACGTCGTCGCACAGGTGCGTCACTTCCTGCATCACGTGGGTCGCCATCAGCACGCAGCAGCCGTCGCGGCGCAGCGCCGCCAGGGCGTCGCGCAAGGCGCGCGTGCTCATCACGTCGAGACCGCGGCTGGGCTCATCGAGCAGCAGGTTGCGCGGCCGGTGCAGCAGCGTGCGCGCCAGCGCGACCTTGATCCGCTGGCCCTGCGAGAAGCCCTTGGTGCGGCGTTCGAGGATGTCGTCCATCGCCAGCAGGGCGGCGACTTCGTCGATGCGCTGGCGCAGCGCGGTCCCGCCCATGCCATTGAGCTCACCGAAATAGGTCAGGAATTCGCGCGTCGTCAGGCGCTCGTACAGGCCGAACTGGTCGGTCAGGAAGCCGATGTTGGTGCGCACCGTCATCGGGTCCTTGGCGGGGTCGACGCCGTCGACCGAAATCGTGCCGTGGTCGCGCTTGAGCAGCCCCACCAGGGTGCGCAGCAGGGTGGTCTTGCCGGCGCCGTTGGGCCCGAGCAGGGCGGTGATCTGGCCATCGCGCGCGCCGAAGCTGACCCCGCCCAGGGCCTGGACCGCGCCGAATTGTTTGCGTACGTCGTGGACTTCGATCATGTGGAGGCCGTTCAGGGTTGCGGCCCGGCGCTGCCGAGCTGGAAGGTCGGGGCGGGGAGGTCGGCCAGGCAGCGCGCGTCGAGCCGCTGCGCCGGCTGGTCGAGGAATTCGCGCAGCAGGCGCGGCGCACAGCCAAGCTGCGCGATGCCGTGGCCGGCGTTGGTGACCACCACTTGCTGGGCCTGCGGCATGCGGCGCGCGGCCGAGGCGGCGCGGTGCGGCGGCGTGACCGGGTCGAGCGCGCCGGACAGCAGCAGCGCCGGCGCCGCGATGGTGGCCGGTTCGCGGTACGGCACGGGCGGCACGCGCATCGCCGCGCACACGGCCGGCATGCGCTCGGCCACCGCACGCGTCAGCGGCGCGCTGTCGGCCGCCAGCAGCTGCGGGGTCAGGCGCGGCACGTCTTCCGCGCACACCACCGCGAAATGCAGCAGCTGGGCGATCGAGCCGTCGGCCGAGAGGTCGCCGCCGACGTTGTGGCGCGCGATGAACGGCTCCCAGCGGCCCTGCGAAGCGCTGTGGATCAGGTACGGCAGGCGGCGCGCGTCGGCCGGCGAATACAGCATGTTGTGGACCGTGCCGAGGAAGCGCGCGCTGGTCAGGTTGACCACGACCTGCTGGGCGGTGCGCGGATCGGCCATCGCGACCTTGATGCTGCTGGCGCCGACCTTGTCGGTGAGCGCCGCGAACTCGGTCTTCAGGGCCGGGAAGGCCTTGTGGCAGGCGGCGTTGCGCGCGCACTGGTCGAATAGCTTGTCGAGGGCGGCCTGGCTGTCGCGCCCACCGGCCGGTATGACCTGCTCCGGCGCCGCGACGCCGTCGAGCACCAGGCTGCGCACGCTGGCCGGGAAGGCGCGCGCGTAGACCTGGGCCAGGCGCGTGCCGTACGAGCCGCCGAAGACGTTGATCTTGCCGTAGCCGAGCGCCAGGCGCACCTGTTCGATGTCGCGCGCGGCCGCCGCGGTGGTGTAGGCCGCGAACGGCGCCTTGCTGGCGGCGATGCAGGCGCGCACCGCGGCCTCGGCCTGCGCCTCGCTCATGTTGTCGTCGCCGGGCCGGCTGGCGCAATCGAGCTTGCCCGACAGGCCGGTGCCGCGCTGGTCGATGAACACGATGTCGCGGGTGGCGCGCACGCGCTTGAATGCGGTGCGCAGCATCACCAGCACGTCGCTGCCGGCTTCGCCCGGCCCGCCGGCCAGCACGAACAGCGGGTCCGGCCGGGCCGCCTCGCGGAAGGCCGGCGCCACCGTCACGTGCAGCGCCAGGCTTGCGCCTGCGGGGCTGGCGTAGTCGAGCGCCACCGGGACGGTGATGCAGCGCAGCGCATCTTCGGCGCCCGGCAGGTGGCAGCTGCGTTCGGTCTTGGCCGGCGCGGCCAGGGCGCCGGCCGCCGGCAGCAGCGCAAGGCAAGCGGAGAGAATCAGACTGGTTTTCACAAACACTCCTTGATTGGCTTAACCATATTAGTTGGGTCGCGTTTCGCCGGTCAACTAATTGTTTCACCAATGCACGAGTCTTGGTTACAGGCGGATCAAGGCCGGATGCCGGGGCCGGACCGCGCGTGCTGCCGGGCGGCGGCGCGATGCGGGCGCGGATGCGACACCGGGCGGTGGGGCGGTTGACGCTGCAGGCCCATCTGCGCTATCATCGTCGGCTTTCCTTCTGCTCAGGAAAAGACAACAAGGCAGAGTCCGCGCTTGCGAAGGCGGAACCACCATTTGAGCAATTTACCTATTTAGGAAGTCAACATGAAAACTTTTTCCGCTAAGGGCCACGAAGTCCAGCGCGATTGGTTCGTGATTGACGCGACGGACTTGGTCCTCGGACGTGTTGCCAGCGAAGTGGCACTCCGACTGCGCGGCAAACACAAGCCAGAATTCACTCCTCACGTCGATACCGGTGACTTTATCGTCGTCGTCAACGCAGGCAAGCTGCGTGTGACCGGCACCAAGGCCACCCAGAAGACCTACTACCGTCACTCGGGCTACCCGGGCGGTATCTACGAAACCAATTTCCTGAAAATGCAACAGCGTTTTCCGGGTCGCGCGCTCGAAAAAGCGGTCAAGGGCATGCTGCCTAAGGGCCCGCTCGGCTACGCGATGATCAAGAAGCTCAAAGTGTACGCGGAAGGCACCCATCCGCACGCTGCGCAGCAACCTAAAGCACTCGTTCTCTAAGGATCTGTCATGATCGGTAATTACAACTACGGCACCGGCCGTCGCAAGAGTGCAGTGGCCCGCGTGTTCATCAAGGTCGGCACCGGCCAAATCATCGTGAACGGCAAGCCTGCAGCGGAATACTTCTCCCGTGAAACCGGCCTGATGGTGATCCGCCAGCCGCTGGAACTGACCGGCAACGTCGAGCGTTTCGACATCAAGGTCAACGTGCATGGCGGCGGCGAGTCCGGCCAGGCAGGTGCTGTCCGTCACGGCATCACCCGCGCACTGATCGACTACGACGCAGGCCTGAAGCCTGACCTGGCGCGTGCCGGTTTCGTCACCCGCGACGCCCGCGAAGTCGAGCGTAAGAAAGTTGGTCTGCGCAAAGCACGTCGCGCAAAGCAATTCTCGAAGCGTTAATTGGTATCCCGCAGCGCCCCGTGCGCTGCTGCAAGAAGCCGCCCGCTCTCCAGCCGGCGGCTTTTTTTGCGCCTGGACCTGGAGCGGTGCGCAACGCGGCGCGAGGCAGGCTGTTAAAATTGCAGGCTCGTCCTGGCTGGGACTCCTATTTATCTCTGAGGAAAGAACATGATCAAAGTTGGCATCGTTGGCGGAACCGGATATACGGGCGTGGAATTGCTGCGGCTGTTAGCCGCCCATCCCGATGTGCAACTCACCGCGATTACCTCCCGCAAGGAAGACGGCTTGCCGGTCGCCGACATGTTTCCGTCGCTGCGCGGCCGTGTCGGGCTGGCGTTCACGGCGCCGGACAAGGCCGACCTTTCCAAATGCGACGTGGTGTTCTTTGCCACCCCGCACGGGGTCGCGATGGCGCAGGCGCCGGCACTACTGGCCGCCGGCGTCAAGGTGATCGACCTGGCCGCCGACTTCCGCTTGAAGGACCGCGCCAGCTTCGAGAAGTGGTACAAGATCGAGCACACCGCGCCGCAATTACTGGAAGAGGCGGTGTATGGCCTGCCCGAGCTGAACCGCGACGCCATCAAGGGCGCGCGCCTGGTCGCGAATCCGGGCTGCTACCCGACCACGATGCAGCTCGGTTTCTATCCGCTGCTCAAGGCCGGCGTGATCGATGCCGGCCACCTGATCGCGGATGCCAAGTCGGGCGTATCGGGCGCCGGCCGCAAGGCCGAGATCGGCACGCTGTTCTCGGAGGCGAGCGACAATTTCAAGGCCTACGGCGTGTCGAGCCATCGGCACACGCCGGAAACCTGGGCGCAGCTGCAGCGCTATACCAGCCAGAAAGTCGGCCTGATCTTCACGCCGCACCTGGTGCCGATGATCCGCGGCATGCATTCGACGCTGTACGCGCGCCTGACCAGCGACATCGACAACGCGGCGCTGCAGGCGCTGTTCGAGGACGAGTACAAGGACAGCCCGTTCGTCGACGTGATGCCGTTCGGCTCGCATCCTGAAACCCGCTCCACGCGCGGCTCGAACATGTTGCGCCTGGCGGTGCACCGCCCGGACGGCGCCGATACGGTGGTGATCCTGGTGGTGCAGGACAACCTGGTCAAGGGCGCTTCGGGCCAGGCGGTCCAGTGCATGAACCTGATGTTCGGACTGCCGGAGACGACCGGCCTGCAGCAGATCGCGCTATTGCCGTAAAGCACGCTGAACCCTGGCGCGCGGCCGCCAGGAGCAGGGCGGACACGATATAGATCAAAGCGACAACTGTTGAGCGCGGTAAATTGGCTGATGCACTGGTTCATTTTGCGAGCGAAAAATGTTCCGCGAGGCAATTTTTCAACAGGGGTGCCATCATGTTCGGTCGAAATGCGAAAAGCGAAATAGACAGCCTGGTCGGGATTGCAGCCCGCATCGAGGGCGACCTGTGCTTCAGCGGCGGCCTGCGCATCGATGGCGAGGTGCACGGCAACGTGATTGCGAGCGAGGGGCCCGACAGCCTGTTGATCGTGTCCGAGCATGCGCGCATCGAAGGCGAGGTGCGCTGCGCCAACCTGGTGGTCAACGGCTACATCGCCGGTTCGGTTTATTCATCGGAACTTCTTGAATTGCAGCCAAAAGGCCGCATACATGGAGATGTCCATTACAAGCTGCTTGAGATGCACGGCGGGGCGTTGGTGACCGGCAAGCTGACCCACCAGCAGAGTGGCGAGCCGGTGTTTCACCTGGCCGTGTCCGAAGCGGGTTCCGAAGCATGACTGCCGCCAAGCGACTATAATGGATGAAATTCGAATCCAATCAGGAGTATCCAAATGAATGCAGTCGCCGAAGCGCAAGACACCATTCCGACGCCGATCGTTTTCACCGACAGCGCTGCGCAGAAGGTTGCTCAGCTGATCGAGGAAGAGGGCAATCCCGACCTGAAACTGCGCGTGTTCGTGCAGGGCGGCGGCTGCTCGGGCTTCCAGTACGGTTTCACGTTCGACGAGATCGTGAACGAAGACGACACGACCATGGTCAAGAACGGCGTCCAGCTGCTGGTCGACTCGATGAGCTACCAGTACCTGGTCGGCGCCGAGATCGACTACAAGGACGACCTCGAAGGCGCCCAGTTCGTGATCAAGAACCCGAACGCCACCTCGACCTGCGGCTGCGGGTCGTCGTTCTCGGCCTAACTAATTAGTTAGTTCAAGACCGTCGTTCCCGTGCAAGCGGGAACCCATGCTGAACAAGCGCTGTGGTATCTCCGCAGCGCAGCTTCGATAAGTCAGCATAGGTTCCCGCCTGCGCGGGAACGACGGTTTTTTCGTTAACGATCCGGTTCAGGCGGGGTACAGCGCGCCCAGGATGCGCAAGCCCCTGGCGCCGGTCACCGCCGGCAAATTCCCCGGCTTGCGCTCCGCAAACCGGTACCCCAGCCACGCGAACGCCAGCGCCTCGACCCGGTTGGGCGCCACGCCCAGCACCGCCGTCGATTCCACCGTCGCCTTGCCGCCCAGCGCCGCCGCCAGTTCGCGCAGCAGCGCGCCGTTGTAGGCGCCGCCCCCGCACACATACACCGCCTCCACCGCGCCGCTCTCGTCTTCGATCGCGCGCGCGATCGTCACGGCCGTCAGCCGGGTCAAGGTCGCCTGCACGTCGGCCGGCGCCAGGCCCGGGCACTGCGCCAACCTGGCGTCGAGCCATCCGGCGTGGAACAGGTCGCGCCCGGTGCTCTTCGGCGCCGGCTGGCGGAAGTACGGCTCGTCGAGCAGCACGTCCAGCAGGCGCTGGTCGGCCGAACCGGTGGCCGCCCACGCGCCATCCTCGTCGTAAGCCTTGCCCTGGCGCCGCGCGATCCACAGGTCGAGCAGCACATTGCCCGGCCCGGTGTCGTAGCCGGTGACCCTGCCGTCGCCGTGCAGCACGCTGATGTTGCCGATGCCGCCAATGTTGACCACCACCCGCGCCACGCCCGGCTTGCCGAACGCGGCCGCGTGGAAGGCCGGCACCAGCGGCGCGCCCTGGCCGCCGGCGGCGACGTCGCGGCTGCGGAAGTCCGCGATCACGTCGATGCCGGCCAGTTCGGCCAGCAGGGCAGGGTTGTTGGTCTGGCGCGTGAATCCAAGCTCGGGACGGTGGCGGATGGTCTGGCCGTGCACCGCGACCGCCGCGACCGGACCGTGGGCGGCCGGCAGCAGCGCCTGCACGCATTCGGCGTAACTGGCAGCCAGGCCGTTGGCGGCAAGCGCTTCGCGCTCCAGTTCGTTGTCGCTGCTGGCCTGCAGCGCCATCAGCTCGGCGCGCAGCCCTGGGGCGAACGGCACGAAAGCGGCTTCGACGGTGCGGATCGCACCGCCGCCGAAGTCGGCCAGCACGCCATCGACGCCGTCCAGGCTGGTGCCCGACATCAGGCCGATATACAGGGTGGAGCTAGGGTTCATCATGGTCCGATCAGGGGGGGCGGCACAAACAAAAACGCCTTCCGCTGCGTATGCCGCGGAAGGCGCGCTGGTTCGTCGCCGGTGAGGTGAAGGCTTAGCGGGCTGCCATCGGGACGCCGGCGCCATTCGGCGACAGCAGCGTGAACCGGTGGTTCATGTCGGCCGCCGCCATCTTGAAGCGCGCCATCTCGCCCGACGACAACGGGGCCTGGGCCACCACCTTGACCGACATCGGGTCGCGCGCATCGTTGGCGACACGGAATTCGTAATGCAGGTGCGGGCCGGTCGACCAGCCGGTCGAGCCGACGTAGCCGATCACCTCGCCCTGGCGTACCTTCTGGCCGCGGCGCAGGCTGGACGCGAAGCGGCTCAGGTGGCCGTAGGCGGTGCTGTAGTTGGCCCAGTGCTTGAGCACGATCATGTTGCCGTAGCCGCCGGTGGAGGCGCCGACGAAATCGACCACGCCGTCGCCCGAGGCGCGCACCGGGGTGCCTTGCGCCGCAGCGAAGTCGACGCCCTTGTGCTGTTTCCAGACGCCGGAGATCGGGTGCACGCGCATCGAGAAACCCGACGAGATACGCGAGAATTCGATCGGCGACTTGAGGAAGCCCTGCTTGAGCGACTTGCCGTCCAGGCTGTAGTAGCCGCCCTGGTGGGTGGCCGGGTCTTCGTACCAGACCGACTGGTAGGCCACGCCGCGGTTGACGAACTCGCCGGCCAGGATGCGGCCGGTGCGCACCATTTCGCCGTCCTGCCAGAAGGTTTCGTAGACGACCGAGAAACGGTCGCCGCGCTTCAGGTCGGAGCGGAAGTCGATGCTGGTGGAGAACATCTGGACCAGTTCGGAAACGATGCTGTCGGGCAGCTTGCCGCCGTCGACGTTCGCGTCGGTCGCCGCGTACAGCGAGGAGCTGATCTGGCGCGAGCGCATTTCGACGCGGCGCTCGAGCTGGGCCGGCGCTTCGCTGGCGCCGAACTTGTCGCCGTTGCGGGTCAGCGTGATGGTCTTCGCTGCGTTATCCTTGCCGTCGGCTACCGTCGCCTGCAGCGACAGCAGCAGGCCGTTCTCGTCGGTGCGGGCCTGGATCCGCTTGCCGGTCTTGAGCGCCAGGATGCGGCGGGCAAGCTTGTCGGCGCGGATGAAGTTTTGGGCCTGGGCGTCGTCGATGCCAAGGCGGGTGAACAGCGAGCCGAGGGAATCACCCGGCCGCACGCGCTCTTCGTGGACGAATTGCTGCTGGTCCTGCTGCAGCGCGGCGATCTGGTCGGCGAGGTTCGGCAGTTGCAGGTCCTGGGCGATCGACCTGACTGGCAGGTCGGAGGCGTCCGGGGCGATTGGGGCAACCGCGGTAGCGCCAAACGCACAAACTGCCAGGAACACGGCGGCGCCACCCACGATGCGGGTTTTGCGGCTTGTTTCCGCCAGGCCGAACCAGCGTTTGCTGGCGATTTTCTGTATAGGGCTCATGCAATCAGTTAAAATTTGCCGCTGAAACATCCCGCGATGACTGCTTATTTTTCTTGTTGTCTTCTTTAAAACTTTTCTTGCGGCAAGATTGATGGGATCGAGAATTATACCAAACTCCTTGGTCCTACAACCGCTTTAGACATTTTCCTACAAGAATTTTATGACCAATTCAGAACTTTCTGGTAACGCCACGGCGGTGACCGGAGCGCCTGACGCCCGCCGTCCCGCCTTGCCGCTCACCGATTCCGTCCAGGAGGCGCTGGCAATTACCAAACGCGGCGTCGACGAACTGCTGATCGAGAGCGAATTTGCGCAAAAACTGGCGCGCGCCGAGCAGGCCGGCAAGCCGCTGCGGGTAAAGCTTGGGCTCGACCCGACCGCCCCCGACCTGCACCTCGGCCACACCGTGGTGCTGAACAAACTGCGTCAACTGCAAAACCTCGGCCACCAGGTGATCTTTTTGATCGGCGACTTCACGTCGATGATCGGCGATCCCTCGGGCCGCAATGTCACCCGGCCACCCCTGACCCGCGAACAGGTCGAAGCGAATGCGATGACCTACTTCCGCCAGGCCTCGATGGTGCTCGACGCCGAGCGCACTGAAATCCGCTACAACTCCGAATGGTCGGACCCGCTTGGCGCGCGCGGCATGATCCAGCTTGCCTCCCGTTACACGGTAGCGCGGATGATGGAGCGCGACGACTTCACCAAGCGCTACAGGAGTGGGACTCCGATCGCTGTCCACGAGTTCCTTTATCCGTTGATGCAAGGCTACGATTCGGTCGCTTTGAAGTCGGACCTTGAGCTAGGTGGGACAGACCAAAAATTTAACTTGCTTGTTGGCCGGGAGCTGCAGAAGGACTACGGCCAGGAGCCGCAGTGCATCCTGACCATGCCTTTGCTCGAGGGCCTGGATGGCGTCGAGAAGATGTCCAAGTCCAAAAACAACTATATCGGCATCACCGAGGCGCCGAACATGATGTTTGGCAAACTGATGAGCATTTCCGACGTGATGATGTGGCGTTACTACGAGCTGCTGTCGTTCCGCTCGCTGGCCGACCTGGCCCAGCTGAAGGCCGAAGTCGAGGCCGGCAAGAACCCGCGCGACGCCAAGGTCGCGCTGGCGCAGGAAATCGTGACCCGCTTCCACTCGGCCCAGGCGGCCGCGGAGGCGCTGGCCGATTTCGTCAACCGTTCCAAGGGCGGCATCCCGGATGACGTGCCGGAAGTGGCGGCGAGCGGCGCCCCGGTCGGCGTGGCCCACCTGCTCAAGCAGGTCGGGCTGTGCGCCTCGACCTCGGAGGCGATGCGGATGGTCGACCAGGGCGGCGTGCGCGTCGACGGCAACGTGGTGTCCGACAAGGCCCTGCAACTCCAGCCCGGCACCTTCGTGCTGCAGGTCGGCAAGCGCAAGTTCGCGCGCGTGACGCTGTCGGCATGATCGGACTGCTGCAGCGCGTGAGCCAGGCCAGCGTGGTGGTCGACGGCGAGACCGTCGGCGCGATCGGCGCCGGCCTGATGGTGCTGGTGTGCGCCGAAAAGGGCGACACCGAGCGCGAGGCCGACGCCTTGCTGGACAAGCTGCTGGGCTACCGCGTGTTCGCCGACGACGCCGGCAAGATGAACCGCAGTGTGCTCGATGTCGCCGGCGGCCTGCTGCTGGTGCCGCAGTTCACGCTGGCCGCCGATACCCGTTCCGGCAAGCGTCCCTCGTTCACCCCGGCCGCCGCGCCCGACGTTGGGCAGCGGCTGTACGACCATGTCGTGCGCCAGGCGCGCGCGCGGCACGCTAAGGTTGAGACCGGCAGGTTTGGCGCGGACATGAAAGTCTCGCTCACCAACGACGGCCCCGTCACATTCTGGCTCCGGATTGATCCGGTCGGAGTTTCGCGTTGAAACCAGTGCGGCAGGCCACGGTCAATACTTATTAGGCGGGGAGGGAGGATGGCGATGAAAATCTGGAGCGATTCCTTTACCGAGGGCGGGCTGATACCGCCCGAGTGCGCGTTCGCGGTGATCGACCCGGCCACGCACATCCGGCTGTCGACCAACCGCAATCCCCACTTCGCCTGGGACGAGGTACCGGCCGGCACCCAGTCGCTGGTCCTGCTGGCGCACGACACCGACGTGCCGAGCGAGGGCACGGACGTCAACAAGGAGGGGCGGGTGGTCCCCGAGACGCTGGCGCGGGTCGATTTCTACCATTGGGCGCTGGTCGATATCCCGGTGGTCCTGAAGTCGATCGGCGAAGGGATGTTCTCGGACATGGTGACCCCGCATGGCAAATCCGGCCCGCTGGTCCCGTTCATGATCAAGAACGGCACCGAGCACCAGCTGCGCCATGGGCTCAACGACTACACCGGCTGGTTCGCCAGCGATCCCGACATGGCCGGCGAATACTACGGCTACGACGGCCCGTGCCCGCCCTGGAACGACCAGCGCGTGCACACCTATGTGTTCACGCTGTACGCGCTCGACATCCCGCGGCTGCCGCTCGCCGGCCGCTTTACCGGCCCCGAGGTGCGCCTCGCGATCATGGGCCACATCCTCGACGAGGCGCAGATTTTCGGCGTCTATTCCCTCAATCCTGAAATCGCCGCCACACTCAAATAACCATGCGCCCCGAGGTTCGGGCGTCATTGAACCTCATGTCCAGTTCTTCCAGCCACACCACCACCATCCTCCTGATCCGCCACGGCGAAACCGCCTGGAACGCGGAACGCCGCCTGCAAGGGCATCTCGACATTGCGCTGAACCCGGAAGGGGAGCGCCAGGCCGGCGCGCTGGCGAAAGCGCTGGAGGGCGAGCGCATCGACGCGATCGTCTCGAGCGACCTGCGGCGCGCGCGCCAGACCGCCGACGCGGTCGCGCGCCTGCAGCGCAAGCCGGTCCAGCTCGACAGCGCGCTGCGCGAACGCTGCTACGGCGGCTTCGAGGGGCTGCTGTACGCTGAAATCGAACAGCGTTTTCCGGCCGAGTTCACGGCATGGCAGCAGCGCGACATCGACGCCGCGCTGCCGCTCGGCGCCAATTGCGGCGAGACCTTCCGCCAGTTCTACGCGCGCGCGACCGGCGCCATCCTTGGCCTGGCGGCGGCGCATGCCGGCAAGACGCTGGCGCTGGTGGCGCACGGTGGCGTGCTCGAGTGCGCGTACCGGGCCGCGCTCGGCCTCGCGCTCGAGACGCCGCGCGACTTCAAGGTGCACAACGCCAGCATCAACCGCTTCACTGCCAGCAATGGCGTGCTGGCGCTGCAGAGCTGGGGCGAGGTCGAGCATTTGCGCCAGCCGGCGCTGGACGATCTGTAACCGCGTGGCGTGGGCACTGGTGCGACGCGGCAAACACGGGCCGAACTTCCGCGTGCACGGTGCTGTTCGCCTGCCGCGCCAGATTGCAACTGTCGTGTCCGCCACAATCAAGAAATAGTGCTTATAAATTGAGCAGGGCTTGGGGTAAAATAGAAGGTTCCGGCAAACTCTCGTGAATCTTCCCTCTGTGCATATCGGTCCTTACTCACTGCGTAATAATGTTTTCGTCGCACCCATGGCGGGCGTGACCGACCGGCCGTTCCGCCAGTTGTGCAAGCAACTCGGCGCCGGCTATGCGGTATCCGAGATGGCGGCGTCCAACCCGCGGCTGTGGGCCAGTGAAAAAAGCGCGCGCCGCACCGACCACGCCGGCGAGATGGAACCGAAGGCGGTCCAGATCGCGGGCGCGGTGCCCGAAGAGCTGGCCGAGTGCGCCAAATTCAACGTCGAGCGCGGCGCGCAGATCATCGACATCAACATGGGCTGCCCGGTCAAGAAGGTGTGCAACAACTGGTGCGGTTCCGCGCTGCTGCAGCACGAGGATCTGGTCGAGCGCATCCTGCATGCCGTGGTCCGGGCGGTCGACGTGCCGGTCACGCTCAAGTTCCGCACCGGCTGGGACCGCGAGAACAAGAACGCGCTGGCCATCGCGCGCATCGCCGAACAGGCCGGCATCCAGATGCTGACCTTGCACGGCCGCACCCGCGCCGACGGCTACAAGGGCGACGCCGAATACGATACGATCCGCGCGGTGAAGGCCGCCGTCGGCATTCCGGTGGTCGCCAACGGCGACATCACCACGCCCGAGAAGGCCCGGTACGTGCTCGACTACACGGGCGCCGACGCGGTGATGATCGGCCGCGCGGCCCAGGGCCGGCCGTGGATCTGCCGCGAAATCGACCATTACCTGCGCACCGGCACCCGCATGCCGGAGCCGCTGGTCGAGGAAGTGCGCGCGCTGATGCAGGAACACCTGCCGGCGCACTACGCGTTCTATGGCGACTACCTCGGGGTGCGCACCGCCCGCAAGCACATTGGCTGGTACGTGCAGGATTTGCCGGGCGGGGAAGAGTTCCGCCAGCGCATGAACCTGCTCGAATCGACCGCCGATCAACTGGCGGCTGTCGATAATTTTTTTGAATCACAACATCGGTATGGCGAGCGGTTACAATACCGGCCCGCGCGTCCTGCGGATGAAGCGCTGGCGGCATAAGACATTAATAAAACCATAAGAACGAAACAGGGACAAACGCTGCCGGAAGCAGCAGCGAGCAAACACTAACCAGGATGAAGCACCAACCATGAGCAAAGAAAGTATCCAGGAAGTCGTCCAGAAAAGCCTAGAGGACTATTTCAATGACCTGGGCGAGCAGAAACCGACGAATATTTACGACATGATGGTCCTGACTGTCGAAAAACCGATCCTCGAAGTCGTCATGCACCGCGCCGAAGGCAACCAGTCGCACGCTGCCCAGATGCTGGGCATCAACCGGAATACCTTGCGCAAGAAACTGCAGGAACACGGGCTGCTGTAAGTCCGCCCCACCAGTGGCCGGGCGATGGGTTCGGCCACCGCAGGCACGAATCCATCCTCATCAACAGGCCACTCCCATGATCAAACAAGCCCTCATTTCCGTTTCCGACAAGACCGGCGTGCTCGATTTCGCGCGCGCACTGTCCGCGTTCGGCGTCAACATCCTGTCCACTGGCGGTACCGCCAAACTGCTGCAGGAAAACGGCGTCAAGGTGACCGAGGTTGCCGACTACACCGGCTTCCCCGAGATGCTCGACGGCCGCGTGAAGACCCTGCACCCGAAGGTCCACGGCGGCATCCTGGCCCGGCGCGACTTTCCCGAGCACATTGCCAAGCTGGACGAGCACGGCATCCCGCAGATCGACATGGTGGTGGTCAACCTGTACCCGTTCCAGCAGACGGTCGCCAAAGACAACTGCACGCTGGAAGACGCGATTGAAAACATTGACATCGGCGGCCCGGCCATGCTGCGTTCGGCCGCCAAGAACCACCGTGACGTGGTGGTCATCTGCGACCCGTCCGACTACGGCCTGGTGCTGGCCGAGATGAAGGGCACCGGCGCCGCGGCCGGCCCGATCAGCTACGACACCAAATTCAACCTCGCCAAAAAAGTCTTCGCGCACACGGCGGCCTACGACGGCGCGATTGCCAACTACCTGACCAGCCTAGGCCCGGACAGGCAGCACGCGACCCGCGACAGCTACCCGCAGACGCTGAATATGCAGTTCAACAAGGTGCAGGACATGCGCTACGGCGAGAACCCGCACCAGACCGCGGCGTTCTACCGCGACCTCGCGCCGGTCGACGGCGCGCTGGCCAACTACCGCCAGCTGCGGGGCAAGGAGCTCTCGTACAACAACATCGCCGACGCCGACGCGGCGTGGGAATGCGTCAAGTCGCTCGGTGGCTTCGCGCAGCCAGCCGCCTGCGTGATCGTCAAGCACGCCAACCCGTGCGGCGTGGCGATCGGCGCCGACGCGCTCGACGCCTATTCGCGCGCGCTGCAGACCGACCCGACCTCGGCCTTCGGCGGCATCATCGCCTTCAACGTGGAAGTCGACGGCAAGGCGGCCGAGGCGCTGTCGAAGCTGTTCGTCGAAGTGCTGATCGCGCCCTCGTTCACCCCGGAAGCGCGCCAGGTCATGGCGGCCAAGCAGAACGTGCGCCTGCTCGAAATCGCCCTGGGCAGCGGTCACAACCAGTTCGACCTGAAGCGTGTCGGCGGCGGCCTGCTGCTGCAATCGCCGGACGCCAAGAACGTGGGGCTGCCGGAACTGCGCGTGGTGACCAGGAAGCAGCCGACCCAGCAGCAACTGCAGGACCTGCTGTTCGCGTGGCGCGTGGCCAAGTTCGTCAAGTCGAACGCGATCGTATTCTGCGCCAACGGCATGACGCTGGGTGTCGGGGCAGGACAGATGAGCCGCATCGACTCGGCGCGGATCGCCTCGATCAAGGCGCAGAACGCCGGACTGTCGCTGGCCGGTTCGGCGGTGGCGTCGGATGCATTCTTCCCGTTCCGTGACGGCCTCGACGTGGTGGTCGACGCCGGCGCGACCTGCGTGATCCACCCGGGCGGCTCGATGCGCGACCAGGAAGTGATCGACGCCGCCGACGAGCGCGGCGTGGTGATGCTGTACACGGGGACGCGCCACTTCCGGCATTAAGCAGGTAACGCATCCCGTAGGGTGGGCGGCTCTGTCGCCCACGCGTTCAAACCCGGGCGGCTCGACCGCGGTGCCAGTTTGTGCTCGCGCCCGTTGAACGCGTGGGCAGGAGACCTGCCCACGCTACGCGTTACGTTCGCACAACATTTCCCTGTGCTAGCCAGAGAAGCGCGGCGCCACCTGTGTTTATAAACAGTATTTTCCCCACGGACCTTGCTGGCCGGTATAACATTCGAGAATGATTATTCTCGGCATCGACCCCGGCCTGCGCACCACCGGCTTTGGCGTCATCGAAAAGCACGGCAGCAAGTTGCGCTACATCGCGTCGGGCACCATCAAGACCGGCGGCGCGGCCGCATTGCCGCCGCGGCTGAAGGTGATTTTGGACGGCATCGGCGAAGTCGTGTCCGCCTACCGCCCCACCTGCGCGGCAATCGAAAAGGTGTTCGTCAACGTCAACCCGCAGTCGACGCTGCTGCTCGGCCAGGCCCGCGGCGCCGCGATCACGGCGCTGGTCGGCGCCGACCTCGAGGTCGCCGAATACACCGCGCTGCAGGTCAAGCAGGCGGTGGTGGGTAGCGGCAAGGCGGCCAAGCCACAGGTGCAGGACATGGTGTCGCGCCTGCTGCAGTTGCCCGGCCTGCCCGGTAGCGACGCCGCCGACGCGCTCGGGGTTGCAATCTGCCACGCCAACAGCCATGATGCGCTGGCACTGATCGGCTCGCTCGCGCCCTCGCTGCAGGGCCTGCGCATGAAGGGCGGCCGCCTCGTCTAATTACATACAAGGTCACCGATGATAGGTCGTATCTCCGGCATCCTGCTGGAAAAAAATCCGCCGCAACTGCTGGTCGATTGCCAGGGCGTGGGCTACGAAGTCGACGTGCCGATGAGCACCTACTACAACCTGCCGCAGCTGGGCGACAAGGTCACGCTGTTCACCCACCAGGCGATCCGCGAGGACGCCCACCTGCTGTTCGGTTTCGGCAGCCCGAACGAGCGTGCCGTGTTCCGCCAGCTGATCAAGATTTCCGGCGTCGGCGCGCGCACCGCGCTGTCGATCCTGTCGGGCATGACCATCGCCGACCTGGCGCAGGCCGTCACGCTGCAGGAAGCCGGGCGCCTGGTCAAGGTGCCGGGCATCGGCAAGAAGACCGCCGAGCGCCTGCTGCTCGAGCTGAAGGGCAAGCTCGGCGCCGACATCGGCGCGGTCGCCGGCAGCGCGCGTGACGACGCCCAATCGGACGTGCTGAACGCACTGCTCGCTTTGGGGTATTCTGACAAGGAGGCGCTGGCGGCGATCAAGAACATGCCGGCCGGGACCGGGGTTTCCGACGGCATCAAGCTGGCGCTGAAGGCGCTGTCCAAGAGTTAATCGATGAGCATCCAGACCGACAATTTCACCGAGCAGCGCGTGATCGACGCCGCGCCCGCGTCGCCCAACGAGGAGGCGATCGAGCGCGCGCTACGGCCGAAGCAGCTCGACGACTATGTCGGCCAGGAGAAAATCCGCGGCCAGCTCGAGATCTTCATCCACGCCGCGCGCAAGCGCCGCGAAGCGCTCGACCACACGCTGCTGTTCGGCCCGCCGGGCCTGGGCAAGACCACGCTGGCGCACATCATTGCGCGCGAGATGGGCGTCAACCTGCGCCAGACCTCCGGCCCGGTGCTCGAGCGCCCGGGCGACCTGGCCGCGATCCTGACCAACCTCGAACCGAACGACGTGCTGTTCATCGACGAGATCCACCGGCTGTCGCCGGTGGTCGAGGAAATCCTGTACCCGGCGCTCGAGGACTACCAGATCGACATCATGATCGGCGAGGGGCCGGCCGCGCGCTCGGTCAAGCTCGACCTGCAGCCGTTCACGCTGGTCGGCGCCACCACCCGCGCCGGCATGCTGACCAATCCGCTGCGCGACCGTTTCGGCATCGTTGCGCGGCTCGAGTTCTACAACGTCGACGAGCTGACCAAGATCGTCACCCGCAGCGCCGCGCTGCTGGAGGCGCCGACCAGCGACGACGGCGCGCGCGAAGTGGCAATGCGCGCGCGCGGCACGCCGCGCATCGCCAACCGGTTGCTGCGCCGGGTGCGCGACTATGCACAGGTGAAGGGCGACGGCCAGATCACCAAGCCGATCGCCGATGCCGCGCTGCGCATGCTCGACGTCGACTCGGTCGGCTTTGACGTGATGGACCGCAAGCTGCTGGAAGCGGTGCTGTTCAAGTTTAATGGCGGACCGGTTGGCATCGGCAACCTGGCCGCCGCGATCGGCGAAGCGGCCGACACCATCGAAGACGTGCTTGAACCCTACCTGATCCAGCAGGGCTACCTGCAGCGTACGCCGCGCGGACGGATCGCCACGCCGCTGGCTTACCAGCACTTCGGCGTCGCCGCCCCGCGCATCAGCCCGAGCGGCGACCTGTGGGACAACTTGCCCTGATCAGCGGCGGCCGAGGGGAGTGAGGCGCGGCTCGCGCGACTCGCGCGCGCGCAGGGGACGATACTTGCGCGCGTTCACTGCGGGGAACACGAAGGCCACGAACAGGACGGCTGCAAAGCAGAACGCCAGCGCACCCAGCCACAGCTGGAGCTCATCGTTGCCGCGCCACAGCACTGCACAGCCGGCAGCCAGCGGCACCCCAAGCAGCAGCCCGCCGACCACGCGAAGCTGCGCCGACTTGCGCATCCGGTCGCCGGCCACGCCAACGAAGAAAAAACTCGCCGCAACCAGCACCAGGCCGGCCATTGCCGCCAGCACCGTGCTGCCATCGAAAAAATGCGGGCCGGTCGCGCCGGCGAACATGAAGATCGGTGGCGCCACCAGCACAACGGCGCCGGCAAGAATCGACAGAAAACGTAACAGGATCATGGTGGTTCCTTCTGCAACAGGCAGGGTGTGCAAGTCGTATCCAATTTGCGGTGCGCGGCAGGCCGTGCTCCACGTATTGTTCAGTATCGCGGTTGACGATAGCACAAAGGCAATTGTCGCGATTTTCGCAACTGACGTTTGTGCGCAACATTTCGGCAGCATTGTTGCACATGACAAATGTCAGGCCAACTGATGGCAGCGGCGCCTGTTGCCTCGACCTTTTGTTCCGGCACGTCGGCCGGAGCTGCATTGTAAAATAGCGCCTTTTGCGATCGAGCGAGCAAACCGGGATGACGATGCAGATATGGGTGGATGCGGATGCCTGTCCGGGCGCAATCAAGGAAATCCTGTTCCGGGTCGCCGAGCGGCTGCAGCTGAACGTGACGCTGGTCGCGAACCAGTTGATGCGGGTGCCGGGTTCGCGTTTCATCCGCGCGCTTCAAGTGCCGGCCGGGGCGGACGTGGCCGACGCCGAGATTGTGGAACGGCTCGCGCCTGGCGACCTCGTCGTCACAGGCGACATCCCGCTGGCATCGCTGGTGCTGGAAAAGGGTGGCTTTGCGCTCAATCCGCGCGGCGAGTTCTACACCAACAACAACATCGCGCAGCAGCTGTCGATGCGTGCGTTCATGGAAGAATTGCGTAGCGGCGGCGTCGACACCGGCGGCCCGGCCCCATTCGGCCAGGGCGACCGCCAGAATTTCGCGAACGCGCTGGACCGGCACCTCGCGCGTTACGCGAAGCCAGGTAAATAAAGGTCCTTCCCGGATTGGCGTGAAATTCGTCGTTCCCGCGAAGGCGGGAACCCCAGTTCGCATGTGCGGCTGCGGCCCGGACTGAGATTCCCGCCTTCGCGGGAATGACGTGTCCCGAAATCGGAGAAAAACCAAATAAAAACCCGGGCGCGCCCGGGTTTTTGTTGTCGCCATGGCGAAGCCAGGGCTTACTGCTCGCGCACCCAGGTCTGGCTACGGCCGAACAACGGCGCGCCGATATAGCCGCGCATGTCGAGTTTCTTGCCGCCTTCTTTGACAGTGACCTTGGCCCTGTAGACCTTGCCGTTCGCCGGATCCATCACGGTGCCGCCGCTGTAGCTGTCGCCATCCTTCTTCAGGCCTTGCAGGATGGTCAGGCCGAGGATCGGCTGGTCCTTGGCCGCGCCTTCGCACTTGTCGCATTTCGGATTCTGTTCCTCGCCTGGCTCGCGGAACAGCTTTTCGATCCGGCCCGTCAGCTCGCCCTGGTTTTCGGTAATGCGTACCAGCGATTTGGTCTTGCCGGTATGGTCGTCAATGGTTTTCCACACGCCCACTGGCGAATCGTCCTGGGCCCAGGCGGCCGGAACAGCGAGTACTGCAGCAATCAGGCTGGCTTGAATCAAGGTACGCATCTTCGTGTCTCCTTTATGAAGTTATTGGATCCCCGCCCGCGCGGGGACGGCGGCCACTGCGCGCCACCGGTTATCAGGCAAGCACAGTGTAGCAAACTGTTCAGAATATTTGGCAACTCCCATGGTCAGATTTGCGCCAGGGATATGCGGGACGGATATGCAGATGGAAACAGTGCCGCTCGAAGGCGGCACTGGCGAGGCGGATGAGGGTCACGACAGCCGGAGGGCAGGGCGCCCCCGGCTGGACTGGCGTTGGCCGGTCAGGCCGCAGGCAGTTTGGCGAACTGTTCGCGCAGCTTGGCGATCGTCGCCGAGAAGTTTGCCAGGCGCTCTTGTTCCTGAGCCACCACGGCCGCCGGGGCGCGCGCGACGAAGCTTTCGTTCGACAGCTTGCCGTTGGCCTTGGCAATCTCGGCCTCGATGCGCGCGATCTCCTTCGACAGGCGCTCGCGCTCGGCGGCGACGTCGATCTCGACCTTCAGCATCAGCTTGGTGGTGCCGACGATCGACACCGCGGCCGGCGATTCCGGCAGCGCGTCGACAATCTGCACTTCCGACAGCTTGCCCAGCGATTGCACGTACGGCGCGAAGCCTTCCATGCGCGCCTTGTCCGCGGCGTTGCCCGGCTCGACGATCAGCGGCACGCGCACCGAAGGCGCCAGCTGCATTTCGCCGCGCAGGTTGCGGGTAGCGTCGGTCAGTTCCTTCAGCTGCGCCATCCAGCTTTCCGCGTTCTCGTCGAAGCGCGCGGTGTCGACCAGCGGGTAGGGCTGCAGCATGATGCTGTCGCCTGTCTTGCCGGCCAGCGGCGCCACGCTCTGCCACAGTGCTTCGGTGACGAACGGGATGACCGGGTGCGCCATGCGCAGGATCACTTCCAGCACGCGCAGCAGGGTGTGGCGGGTCGCGCGCTGCTGCGCTTCGCTGCCTTGCTGGACCTGGACCTTGGCCACTTCGAGGTACCAGTCGCAGTACTCGTCCCACACGAACTTGTAGATGCTCGACGCGATGTTGTCGAAGCGGTAGTCCTCGAAGCCTTTCGCCACTTCCTGCTCGGTGCGGTTCAGCAGCGAGATGATCCAGCGGTCGGCCTGCGACAGGTCGTCTTCGTTCGGCTGGCCGCAATCCTTGCCTTCGGTGTTCATCAGCACGAAGCGGGTCGCGTTCCACAGCTTGTTGCAGAAGTTGCGGTAGCCTTCGGCGCGCCCGAGGTCGAAATTGATGTTGCGGCCCAGCGAAGCGTAGCTTGCCATGGTGAAGCGCACGGCATCGGTGCCGAACGCCGGGATCCCCTCCGGGAATTCCTTGCGCGTGGCCTTGGCGATCTTGTCCGCGTCCTTCGGGTTCATCAGGCCGGTGGTGCGCTTGCCGACCAGCGACTCGACGTCGATGCCGTCGATCAGGTCGATCGGGTCGAGCGTGTTGCCCTTCGATTTGGACATCTTCTGGCCGCTCGAGTCGCGCACCAGGCCGTGCACGTACACGGTCTCGAACGGCACGCGGCCGGTGAAATGCGCGGTCATCATGACCATGCGCGCCACCCAGAAGAAGATGATGTCGAAGCCGGTCACCAGCACCGACGACGGCAGGAACATGTCCATGTCCGCGGTTTTTTCCGGCCAGCCCATGGTCGAGAACGGCACCAGCGCGGACGAGAACCAGGTGTCGAGCACGTCCTCGTCGCGCTTCAGTTCGCCGGTGATGCCGGCCGCCGCCGCCTTCGACTTCGCTTCGTCTTCGGTCCGCGCAACGACGATGCGGCCGGCGTCGTCGTACCAGGCCGGGATCCGGTGGCCCCACCACAGCTGGCGCGAGATGCACCAGTCCTGGATGTTGACCAGCCACTGGTTGTAGGTGGTGCTCCAGTTTTCCGGCACGAACTTGATTTCGCCGTCGGCGACTTTTTCAAGCGCCACTTCGGCGATCGACTTGCCCGGGTTGAAAGTGCCTTCCGGCGCCGGCTTGCTCATCGCGACAAACCACTGGTCGGTCAGCATCGGCTCGATCACGACGCCGGTGCGGTCGCCGCGCGGCACCATCAGCTTGTGCGGCTTGACCTGGTCGAGGAAGCCCTGCGCGTCGAGGTCGGCGACGATCTGCTTGCGCGCCGCAAAGCGGTCGAGGCCGCGGTATTGTGCGGGCGCGTTGTCGTTGATCTTCGCGTCCAGCGTCAGGATCGTGATCTGTTCGAGCTTGTGGCGCTGGCCGACCGCGTAGTCGTTGAAGTCGTGCGCGGGCGTGATTTTCACGCAGCCGGTGCCGAATTCCTTGTCCACGTACGAGTCGGCGATGACCGGGATTTCACGGCCGGTCAGCGGCAGCGTGAGCATCTTGCCGACCAGCGCCGTGTAGCGCTCGTCGGTCGGGTCGACCGCAACGGCAACGTCGCCCAGCATGGTTTCAGGACGGGTGGTCGCGACCGTCAGGTGGCCGCTGCCGTCGGCCAGCGGGTACTTGATGTACCACATCGAGCCGTCTTCTTCTTCCGACACCACTTCCAGGTCTGAAACGGCGGTGCCCAGCACCGGGTCCCAGTTGACCAGCCGCTTGCCGCGGTAGATCAGGCCCTGCTCGTACAGGCGCACGAACACTTCGGCCACCGTCTTCGAGCGCTGGTCGTCCATCGTGAAGTATTCGCGCTGCCAGTCGGCCGAGGCGCCCAGGCGGCGCATCTGTCCGGTAATGGTATTGCCCGACTTTTCCTTCCACTCCCAAACCTTCTCGACGAAGGTCTCGCGGCCGAGGTCGTGGCGCGAGATTTTCTGGGCGTCGAGCTGGCGTTCGACCACGATCTGGGTCGCGATGCCGGCGTGGTCGGTGCCCGGGATCCACGCGGTGTTGTAGCCGCGCATCCGGTAGTAGCGGGTCAGGCCGTCCATGATGGTCTGGTTGAACGCGTGGCCCATGTGCAGGGTGCCCGTCACGTTCGGTGGCGGCAGCTGGATGCTGAACGATGGCTTGCCTGGGTCGGTGCTGGCGGTGAAGTACCCGCGCTTTTCCCATTCGGTGCGCCAGAACTGTTCAATGTCGGCTGGCTCGAAAGACTTGGCTAATTCCATGATTTGGCGTCAAAATTTGGCGAAAAGAACCATTATAGATGACCGGCGCAGGGCCCGCGCCGACGCCATGTGCGTATTTTAGTAGCGCCGTGCGGGCCGGCCGGTGGTCAAGCTGGATATTCGCCAACCAGGATGATGGACGCCGGCTTTCCCGTTGCCGGATGCAAGGGCTCGCGCACTTCCTGCAAGCGCAGTCCATTGTCGGTGAAAAGCCTGGTCCAGCTGCCAATGGTACGGAAATACCAGGGCGGGGGATCGGTAAAGCCGGCATTGAACCCGGTCCAGCTTCCCTCGCGCCAGCCGTCGGCGTAGGGCGCGTCGCCGCAAGCCATCAGCGGGTGCATGGTCTGCACGATCAGTGCGCCGCCCGGCCGGAGGAACGATGGCGCGGCGCGGAACAAGCCTTCGACGGATTCCTTGCCGATCAGGGAGAAGTTGCAGATGGCGACATCTACGGCCAGCTTCAACTGGCCGCGCGCGATGTCCTCGTACGACATCACCCGGAACTCGCCGCCACCGGCCTTGCGCGCCGCATCGATCAGGCCCGGCACGACGTCGACCCCAAGCATCGCGACGCTGTCGAGCGCGCGCACCAGCCAGCCCTCGCCGCAGCCGATGTCGATGCCGGTCGCCGGTGTGCGGCTGAGGACGGCCTCCACAATGGCGCGGTTGGTGGCCAGCGTCCGGCTCTCGATCTCGCCATCGCGGACTGCGGTGACCCACGGCGCGGCATTCTTGCCCCACGAGTCAATGATTTTCGCGTCATCCATAAACGATAGTCTCCTTCACAGGTCGCCTGCACGCGAGCGCGGCGGCAAACGGCGCGGGAGCGTCACGCTGAATGTCGTGCCTTCGGTCTCGTTCGACTCGACAGCAATCGTGCCGCTGTGCGCACAGATGATTTCGCGTGCAATGAACATGCCGATTCCCAGGCTGGTGTCGCGTGCGTCGACCAAGGTATCCTGCGCAGCGAGCCGTACCAGCGGATCGAACACGGTGGCGATCTTGTTGGCGGGAATGATCGGACCCTTGTTGTTCACGGCGACTGTCACCTCCTGTTCAGTCGACGACAGGCGCAAGTTGACCGGCTCGTGGCGCGCCCCGTACTGCAATGCGTTGCCGATCAGGTTAGACAGCACCTGCGCAATCCGGTCTTCGTCGCCATACAGGTCTTCCCGTGTGCGGGTATCGAAATTGATGGTGCATTCGGGATGGGAGGTGCGCAGTTCGTCCACCACGTTCAGGCAAACCTCGGCGAGGTTCATTTTCTTCGGCTTGATCGGAATGCCGGAACCCAGGTGCGTGCGGGTAAAGTCGATCAGGTCATTGATCAGTTTGCTCATCCGCTGGCCGCTATTGAAGATCCGCGTTGCCGCGAGCACGTATTTGCTGGGTACATCGGTCGCGCGCATGATGAAGGTAGCGCCGGTGATGACGGTGCCAAGCGGGTTGCGCAAGTCGTGCCCAAGGATGGCCAGGAACATGTTTTCCGATTGCTTGACCATCTGTGCGTAGCGTGCGACCGATTCCGCCAGGGCCTGGTCGATGGCTTCGTTAAAGCGGGTGACGTCCTCCATGTCGGTGACCAGGCCGGTTTTCGTTCCGGAGGTCCACAGGTGCAGCACGCTCGAGCGCAGTGCACGGTATTCCGACACCAGCTGCTCAATGCTGTAACCGGACAGCAGGCGCGCTTCCGCGTGGGTTTCCGCCGCGGTATCGTTTTCGCTCTGGGGGCCATTTCCCTTCGATTTCTCCGCCTGTTCCAGCGCCGTTTGCGGAGCCGTGAGATCCGTGGCGATCGCCGTGAGCATCAGCTTGGCGTGGTCGCGCAGCGCAGTGTCGTCCATCGTCAACGCTGGCGGTTCGATGGTGCGGGCAAAGTCTTCCCATGCCTGCAGGATCGGTTCCATGTTGTCGAGTATGAAATCGGAAAGTCGTACGTTCGTCGTCGTGTGCATTAACGCCTTGTGAGGGAGGGTGAAGTCGGGCACGTGCCGGGACTGCAGCGCGATCGGGGTATGACCAGAGGGGATTCACACAGGAAGGGTTCGCCGGGGCGAGCGAAGGCTCGAGGGGAAGACCGACAATGACACGTTTTGACGGAGCGCCGCCAGCCAATATACAGCCGAAAGCTGGGTCCGCCTAAGCTTATTTCATCAGATGGGTTCGGCTGGCGCCGCGCCGCCGCGCGGACCCGGCGCACTGTTCCATGCGCCGCCGTCCGGAAACGAAAAAGGACGCCGAAGCGTCCTTTCCAGCTTGCGCCGAGGCGCGCAGCGCGGGTTACTTGCCGCAGCCCAGCGAAGTGATGCGGTCGTAGGCGGCTTTCGCCTGCACCAGGCCGTAGCCGAACTTGGTGTCGCGGCCGGCGGCGCCCAGGTCGAGCGCGCTGTTGTTCAGCGAGGTGCGGATCTGGCTGCCGGTGCAGGTCGGGAAGTAGCTCCAGACCAGCGCCGCCACGGCCGACACGTGCGGCGTCGCCATCGAGGTGCCGTCGAAGTAGGCGTAGTTCGAAGCCTTCACCGTCACCGTCGCGCTCTGGCCCAGCTGCGCCTTCATTGCCGCGCCGTCG
Organism: Massilia sp.; assembly: GCA_045810465.1. GTDB lineage: Bacteria > Pseudomonadota > Gammaproteobacteria > Burkholderiales > Burkholderiaceae_D > Telluria. The sequence goes on from JBJMVW010000137.1 coordinate 34,713, forward strand.
GTGTCGGACGCCGTCACCGACGGGATCGAGGTGACCGTGGTGCCCAGCGTGCCGCCGAATCCGCCGGCCACGTTGTTGTAGACGATCGCGCCGACGCCGCCGCTGTTCTGGCAGTTGCTGACCTTGGTCGCGAAATCGACCGTGCCGCGCTGGATCAGGCAGACCTTGCCCGACACCGCCGTGTTGACGGCGTCGCCAATCCCGAAGTCGGCCAGGGCTGCGGTGGCGCTCTTGATCGGCGAGCCTTCCATCGCGCCAGAGGCGTAGCTGGTCGAACCGACCGACAGCGTCGAGTCGATGCCAGTGCCCATCGGAACGGTCGACAGCACGCTCACACCCGGGCCGGCGATCTCGACGTCCTTGTTGTATTGCGAGAAGGTAGCCCACGCCTTGTTCTCGTCAAGCGCGGCGACCGACATCACGCTGGTATAGCCGGCCGGATACGAGGTGGTCGAATTGCCGTCGTTACCGGCAGCGGCAATGCTCAGCACGCCCTTGGTCTGCAGGTCGTCGAAAGCGCGCTGTTCGGTGATGCTCCTGGCGCCGCCGCCCAGGGACATGGTGATGATGTTAGCGCCTGCCGTGCCGCACTTGTTGGCGGCACTTGCCAGCGTCGACGAATAGGTCCAGGCGCCGTCCTTGCCGAACACCTTGACGATGTGCAGCTTGAGCAGCTTGTTCGGGTTCACGCCAACGACGCCGGTGCCACTCTGGTTGACCGCCGCGATAGTGCCGAACACGTGCGTGCCATGGTGGGTTTCGTCGGTGTTCCACCAGCCGGTACCGGAGTCGTATTCGCCGGTGACGTTGCTACCGTTGGCAGCCAGGTCTTCGTGGGTGAAATCGACGCCGGAGTCGATGATGCAGACCTTGCGGTTGCCGACGTTGGCGTCGGACAGCTGGTCCGCCTGCACCAGTTTGATACCGTACGGCACCAACTGGCCGGTTGCGTACGGGGTGCCGGTCGACGGCGTGGTCAGCGAAAACGGCTTGCGCACCACGTCTTCCTCGATGTACTCGACGTTCGGATTGTTCTCCAGTCCTTTCAGGGCAGCGGTCGGCACCTCGACCGCCATTGCGTTCATCTTGAAGATTTCGAGCTTGACCTTGCCGCTCGCGGCGGCGACCACAGCCTTGATATTGGCTGCGGTGCCCGGCTTGAACGATACGATTACGCGGGTGGTGTCGGGCGCGGCCAGGGCCTCGCCGGCGAAGGCGGCGGCAATTGCCGCAAAGCAGAGGGCAGGAACGATTTTTGGTGCGCGATTCTTCTTCTGAGCCATTTCTTTCTCCGTGTCAAATACTGCCTATCGTTATCGCCGCGGGCTCTTGGGTCCGCAGTCTGGTGAGCTGCCGCAGAGGCAGCTCATCGAGTGTATTTCCAAAACTTTTAAGCAAGCAATCGATAACTTTGGTGTGTTCGCTAACTGTTGCGTTCTCGTCCGTGCGCACGTTACAACCGCCGTGATTTCTCGGCGCCGTGCTATATTTTTGCGGGGCCGCAAGCGCGCGGTAGTGCCGGTGCGCCAACCCTTTCCAAGCAGCAACCGTTGCCCCTCCAGTTCGCGTCCTGGATCGCCCGCTGCGCCGCCGCGGCGCGGATTCGGCCGTCTTGATATCATGGCAAACCGTCGCGGCAGCGCCCGCGAATGACTGATTTGACGTGACAGGAAACGAATATGAAAACCAAGGCAGCGATTGCATGGAAAGCGGGACAGCCGCTGACGATCGAAGAGGTCGAGCTCGAAGGCCCGAAAGCGGGCGAGGTACTGGTCGAGGTCAAGGCGACCGGGATTTGCCATACCGATTACTACACCCTGTCCGGCGCTGACCCGGAAGGCATCTTCCCGGCGATCCTGGGCCACGAGGGAGCGGGCGTCGTGGTCGACGTCGGCCCTGGCGTGACCAGCCTGCGCAAGGATGACCATGTCATTCCGCTGTACACGCCGGAGTGCCGCCAGTGCAAGTTCTGCCTGTCGCAGAAGACCAACCTGTGCCAGGCGATCCGCTCGACCCAGGGCCGCGGCGTGATGCCCGACGGCACCAGCCGCTTCAAGCTCGACGGCAAGCCGATCCACCACTACATGGGCACCTCGACCTTCTCGAACTACATCGTGGTTCCGGAAATCGCGCTGGCCAAGGTCCGCTCCGACGCCCCGTTCGACAAGATCTGCTACATCGGCTGCGGCGTCACTACCGGCATCGGCGCGGTGATCTTCACGGCCAAGGTGGAGGCGGGCGCCAACGTGGTCGTGTTCGGCCTCGGCGGCATCGGCCTGAACGTGATCCAGGCGGCGCGCATGGTAGGCGCCGACAAGATCATCGGCGTCGACATCAACCCGGGGCGCGAGGAGATGGCGCGCAAGTTCGGCATGACCCACTTCGTCAACCCGACCAAGGTCGAGAACGTGGTCGACACCATCGTCCAGCTGACCGATGGTGGCGCCGACTACAGCTTCGAGTGCATCGGCAACGTCCAGACCATGCGCCAGTCGCTCGAGTGCTGCCACAAGGGCTGGGGCCAGTCGATCATCATCGGCGTGGCCGAGGCCGGGAAGGAGATCTCAACCCGGCCGTTCCAGCTGGTGACCGGGCGCGTATGGAAGGGTTCGGCCTTCGGCGGCGCCCGTGGCCGGACCGACGTGCCGAAGATCGTCGACTGGTACATGGACGGCAAGATCAATATCGACGACCTGATCACCCACCACCTGACGCTCGACCGTATCAACGAAGGCTTCAACCTGATGAAGTCCGGCGAATCGATCCGCTCGGTCGTCGTCTACTAATCCTGCTGTCCCGCGGGCCGCGTCGCCGGCCCGTTTCCCACATCCTCCGCTGCATTCGGGCGCCGAAGCACCGGCACGCCGTTTCATAAAATCAACCCGCTCCATGCAGCCTGCATATGAACCTTGTATAATTTCTAGTTAGCAATTCGCCACTTTGCGGATTGTGGAAGCAATTTAGCTTTAATAATTGATAGGAAATAGTCTCATGTTTAAGAAAATCACCGCTGCTGCAGCACTGACCCTGCTGGCCTCCTCGTCGTATGCTGC